>OY764546.1:0-4991 GCA_963668285.1 uncultured Lewinella sp.
GCCCCGAGCAGGATGTCGTTGTCATCGCGCACGTTCAGGTCGCTGACGTCCACGCGGTAGCCGACGTAGCCGGCGGTGAGGCCGACGCTGATACCCGCCTCCTGCGGGTCACGGCCGATCACGGCGCCGATGCGTCCGTACGCCCCCGAGTAGCCGGTCGGTCCGGTCTGGTCGTTGAGGAGGTAACCGCCCGCCGTCCAGTTCACGGTGCCCGAGCCGGGGTTGACGTAGCTGACGCGAACGGTCTGCGTTTCGGGCGCGCCGGTCAGGCCCGCCCACTGTTTGCGGTAGTTCGCCCCGAAACCGAGGTTGTAGCCGAAGGCGAGGTAGTCGGATTCCAGCGCGGCGGGGTTAAGGAGCGTCGCGCTTTCGCGGTACTGCGTAAAGAGTGAAAGCTGCTGGGCGCAGCAGCCGACCGACGCCGAAAGGAGCAACCAGCAAATGATAGGTCGAAGTGGATGCATGCAGTAAGATGAAAGATCGTCGCAAAGGTTCAAAACGCCCGCCGAGAGATCGTATTGCGAAGCGTCAGCGCACTAACACCGGCAATACGGGCCAAGGCAAATGTAACCAAAAGACGTTTTAAACGGGCGAGGCCGCAGGTGCAAAATTGAGTTGAAAAGGAGCAAACAAAGGGGACCGGGCGGAAAAACGTTATTCAACTCCAACGTCGAACCCTCCCAAAAAGCTTCCCAACAAGTCCTGTAGCGCAGCATCGAGTGAAAAGATAGCTTCGCTTAACTGCCACTTAGCGCGGTCCCGCGGCTCGACGTAGTTACTGATCGCGCGCAACTGTACCGGTTCCAAACCCGCATCGAGGCAAGCCCGGAAAAACGCCGCCCCTTCCATGGTCTCGACTTGCGCTTCCGGCCACCGTACCCTGAGTTGGCGTAACCGCTCCGCCGAGCCGGTGGTCTGGGCGACGGTCACCCCGTGCACGATCGGAAACGGAGTAGCAATGCCGGAGGGCGGAACGTAGGCCACTTCCATTTCCCCGAAGGGCTCCCCCGGGGGCAGGCCCATATCGGTCAGCGATAGCCAGGTGCCGTCGGGCTCCGTAGCCCCCGTGTCACCGAGGCTTTCGCTAACCACCTGTACGACGGATCCGATGGCTATCTTTCGGTCGATGGCACCGGCCAGGCCGGCCTGCAGTGCGTAATCCGGGCGCTGCTCCCCGCTCCCGAAGCGCAACCCCAGCGTATAGCTCGCCGCCGCTAAGCCGATTCCGGTGAACAGTACCTCTACTTCCGTGGCCTCGAAGCAGAGAATACTGCCCCGGCTGCTCGTAGCGCGCTCCCGCAACCACGTCACGGTCAAGTCGAGCTCGATGGGCGTTGCCGCCACCAGCAGGATGCGAAAGGGTCGTCGCGCCATTGTAGCTTAAATAAAAAGGTCGAGTAGAAAACAGCCGGCGAGTCCGATGATGCTGACGAGGGTTTCCATCACCGTCCAGCTGCGTAGCGTCTGGGTCACGGTGAGCCCGAAGTATTCCTTGAATAGCCAGAAGCCGGTATCGTTCACGTGGCTGCACGTCAGGCTCCCCGCCCCGGTGGCTAACACGAGTAGCTCGGGGCTCGCCGCCCCGCTTTGCGCCAGCGGCAACACGATCCCCGCCGCCGTGATGGCCGCCACCGTAGCCGAGCCTAACGTTATTCGTAAGGCCGCGGCAATCAGCCAGGCAATGAATATTGGGTGGGCGTTGAACTCCCGCAGTACCTCGACGATGTAGTCGCTCGTGCCACTATCGACCAGTACCTCCTTGAAGGCCCCGCCGGCGGCAATGATCAACAATACGACCGCCAGGGGTGCCAGCTGTACGCCGACCCTTCCCATCAATACCCGGAAGCTCTGCCCGGTCTGCCTCCCCAGTATGAAGATCGCGGCGACGACGCCGACTAGCAGTGCTACCGTCGCGTCGCTGATCAACCCCACGCTTTCGAGGAGCCACGATGCTTCCGCAGCCGTCTCCGAGCCACCGATGTCCGCTCCTCCCAACGAACCCTGCACCAGCGCGCCCGCGCCCAATAATAACACGGGCAACAATGCACAGAAGACCGCGCTACCGAAGCTGGGTAAGTCGCTCCGGTAAGGCCAGTGCGTCCGTTTCTATTGCCCCCTTGGTGCGTTCCATCCCCTTCAGCGTCCGCGCGAAAAGCGGCCCCGCGACGATCACCGACGGAATGGCCAGTATGGTACCGTAGATCAACACCAGGCCGATGTCGGCACCGTAGGTGTTCGAGATCAACACCGGGGCGGGGTGGGGTGGCAGGAAGCCATGCGTGACCGACAAGGAGGCAACCGCCGCTACGGCAACCATGGCCAAGGGCAGCTTCGTTCGCTCCGCCGCCCCGAAGATGATCGGCGCCATCATGACGAAGGCCACCGAATAAAACAGCGGGATACCGATCAGAAACCCCACCAGGCAAAGCGCCCACAGCACCGCCGAACCACTCCGCCCCGCCACCAGCCGTTCCGTAATCACGTGCGCCGCCCCGGTCTCCGAGATGACCCCGCCCAGCGCCGCCCCCAGGCCGAGGATAAGCGCCAGCCCCCCCAGCGTGCCCCCGACCCCGGATTGTACCGAGGCCAGCGTAGCCGCCGGCCCCATGCCCAAAGCAAGGCCGGCAAAAATGGCTACCAGCACTAAGGCGATGAAGGGGTGCCACTTAAGGCCGACGATGAGGCCAAGTAACAACAGTACGGCCAGAAAAGTAATTAGTATGGGCATCGGCGGCCAAGGTAATGACTTTCGCCGCCCGGCAAAACCTAATTACCGATCAAAGACCAGCTTGAACACGCGCGTAGTGCCGCGTGGCAGCTGTAAGGCCAAAAAGTACACGCCGGCGGGTAGGCCGGCCCCGTCGATATCGGTTGTTTCGTAAGTCACCCTTCCACCGCGGAGGGTAGCGCCCGCGGAGTCGGTCAGCACGTAAAAAGTCCCGACGGGTGCATCCCGCAAGCGGTAACCCATAGGCCCGGTGCGGACGACGGCAACGCTATTGGTTCCCTCGACGAACACCGTAGCCGAATCCGCCACGAAGCTGTTGTCGCCGTCGGAGATTACCAGGAGGCGGTAGCGGTTATCCCCTTCGAGAGGCTCCCGATCGATGCTTTGGTAGTCGACGCCGCTGCTGGAATTGCCAGCTGCCGGTACGCTCGCGATCGTACCGTAGTTGCCGTCGGCGTCCAGCCGTTCGATCTCGAAGCGGTCGGTGCCGCGCTCGAAGGTCGTGCGCCAAGTGAGGTCGACCTCCCCCTCCCGCTCGGCCGCCGCAAAGTCGCTCACCCGCGCGGGGTCACCGTTCGAAAAAGCAATTCCGACGACGATCGGATCGTGATCGCTAAAGCGGAACGGAGTTGGTGCGAAGAGGCCGGAGTCGGTAAGTTGCGCGTTGTAGGCCAGGGCGGTCGGCTCGGCGGCGTTGACGTTCCAGGGTGCCGCGCCGGTCACCAGCGGGGCGAGGCTAGCGGAGCCGAGGGCGTAATCGAGGCTGCCCCACCGCCCGCGAAACACGTAGCTGGGGGGAGCGCCGCAGGGGAAGTCGGTAGCCGATGCTTCCTGTTCTACGAGGTTGACGAAGCCACCGTCGAGCAGCGTAGCGATCGGTGCTTCCATACGGTAGGAGTTGAGATCGCCGATGATGAGCTGTTCGGCTACGCCGCTACCGGTCGGGTCGGTCGCCAGCCAGTCCAGCAGCACCCGGGCGGCGCGCGTGCGGGTACCGTCGCAGTTGCCGGCCCCGCCGGCGGGGTCGTCGTCTCCCGCCCCGCAGTCACTGCCTTTGCTTTTGAAGTGGTTGACGACCACGGTCACCCGCCCGCCGAAGCCCGGGTTATCCGCTTCGATCACCTCGAAAGTCTGGGCGACCGGGTTCCGGTTGCGGCGGCCAAGGTCACCCGGCATCACTAAAGCCGCGGCGGCCCCGGATGGCGCTACCGTACTGACCTTATAGATCAGTTGAACTTTGATGTTATCGCTTTCCGCTTCTGGGCTGACCACGGCGGCATACCGGGTACCACAAGCGGCCTGAATGGCAACCAGTAACCGATCGATGGCGCTGCCCGGCCCGGTTCCGTTATCCTCTATCTCTACAAGGCCCAGGACGTCGGCGTCCAGTTCGCACACGGCGGCAACGATCTTCGCTTCCTGGCGATCGAGTTCTTCGGCGGTTTCCGCGCCCCGGTCGTCGAGGGTGGTGAAGTAGTTCAGCACGTTCATGCCTACGACCCGTAGATCACCGCCGACTTCCGGTACGCCCGGCCGGTCACCGTTCGAGAGGCTCGCGCCCGTGAGGGGTTGCAGGCGATAACCGGTGAAGCGCTCGTCCAGAATGCCCGTCAGATCGGTGATGCGGGTACCGGCGCGCAGGCTGTTGGTGGCCGATAACTCCTGGCCATCCGGCAGGGGGATGGGCGTGAGGAAATTGCCGCTCCGGCCATCGTCGACGGTTAAGGTTGCTGCGATCTGCCGCTCGGTGAACGGCGGCAGTGCATCCGCATCGGGTTCGTTGCACTCGGTAAACTGAGCGAGCCGCTCGCCGATCGAAACGTCGTAAGAACCGAAGCGCTCCAGGTCATTCGTGTTGGTGACGACTGCCTCAGCGACCAACCGGACGCGCATACCCTCGAACCGTTCGTAGGTCGACTGCGCGGCGAACGGCAGGTCGAGCGCTACGGCTGCGGGTAGGGTAGTGCCGGTTGCGTCCACGGTAACGGAAGCGCCCGCCCCGCTTGCTACGATCTCCGTCAATCCGCGAAACTCTTCCACTTCACCGGTAACGGTTACCAAATCGCCTTGCGCAACGTCTACCGTACCGTTTTCAAACACCCAGATGCCTTCGGACGTAAGGGGGTCGGCATCCGCATCCACGTCCTCCTCCTGCACGAAGAAACCGCCAAGCCCCTCCCCGTTACCGCCCTGGTAGTCGCCGACAACCACACCCTGGATGGTGACCGTTTGCCCGGCGAGCGGGCTGGCATCGCCACCTCCC
>OY764547.1:0-5419 GCA_963668285.1 uncultured Lewinella sp.
AACACCGTAATCGCCCTCTCGAAGTCAGAAGTCGGTAAGCTATTCAGTGGAGACACCCGCTCGGACATCGGCTCGGAAGCCGAAAAACTTCGCTTCGCCAATGGGATAAACGACCTAGTCGTCAAATTTGTCCGTTTGGACGTGAACGACGAATTGGATACGGACATGCTCGTCATGGAAAGACTGTACCCGATGGACTTCCGAGCCTACGAGAATCAACGGCGGCTACTGTGGTTAGATGTATTTGAAGACGAATTGCGCAGCCTCCACCAAGCCGGCTTCGTGCACCGGGATCTATGCCGGCCAAGTAATATGCCAGGTATGCGCTACGATAACATCTTCCTAACCGAAACGGGACTGAGACTTATTGATGTCGGTATCTCAGCCTTGCAATCGCAAGTGGGGGACCGCCTATTTGAACGATTTGTAATTCGAGAATGGGTAGAATTCGAAGTATTCCGTAAAGCTTTCCTCGCCAGATAACCCCAAAAGGAAAAGCCCCCTACAAGTATGTACTCATAGGGGGCTTTTCTCGCTGAGACGGTTGTTAAAAATTTAGGCCGGTACGGCTTCCTCTTCTAGTATTTGGACCGAACTTTTATAGGCGGTCGCTTTCGTGAGGTCTTCGTACTTATCGAGCAACTTACGTTGCTTATCGAGCTGCTTGCTGATATTCTCGTAAGCATCAATGCCAAGGGCGAGGAAGATCGGGGGTTCCGGCATTTCAGCTACTTTCAGCATGGCCTGGGCGGCGCGGGCGGGGTCGCCCTGTACTTCATCGAAGTTATCGTAGGCGGCACCGATGTTATCCATCACCTGCTTCTTGGGTGCGGCGTAGGCTTCCAGTTGCTTATCCGTTTCCTTGAGGGAACGACCACCGAAATCCGTGCGAAAGATGCCCGGTTCGATCAACACCACGTTAATACCGTGCGCTTTTACCTCCTGGGCCAAGCCTTTACTCAGGCCTTCCAAAGCGTGCTTGGTGGCGGCGTACATGCTGAATCCGGGAAAGGAAATACGACCGGCTACGGATGACATATTTAGTATCGTACCGCTTTGCTGCTCGCGCATGATCGGTAAAACTTCCTGCGTCAAGCGAATCAGCCCGAACAGATTGACATCGAACTGATTCATCACCTCATCACGGCTGAACTCTTCCAGTGCGCCGAAACTGCCGAAACCGGCGTTGTTGTGTAATACGTCAATGCGACCGAACTTGTCTTTAGCGGCTTTGACGGCGCTGACGATCTGTTCTTCCTTGAGTACATCCAAGGATAGCGCGAGCGCTTTTTCCGGGTGTTCGGTTTCGAATTTCGCTACATCGTCCCGGTTGCGGGCGGTAGCTACTACGCGGTAGCCGCGTTCTAATAATAATTTGGTTTGTTCTTCGCCGAAGCCGCTACTGGCGCCGGTTATAAACCATACTTTCTGGGTGTTGGGGGTAGTCATTTGTGGGGATTTTTATAAATTATATACTACTTAGTATAGCGTAAACTACCACCCTTTCGTTCGCACTAATTTGATTTCATTTATTAAATACGTAACTATTTTGCATTTTCGATTACGTAGAGTACGTGTGGTGCTATTGGATCTTCGGGATCGATCTTTGGGTGCACAAACGCACGTACGAATCGCATACCGACCTTTTTCATCACCTTGATGGAGGCTTGGTTGGCTACCGTCGTTATGGCCCCTACGGCCGGAGCGCCCAAAGTGCTGAATGCGTAGTCAACGCAAGCCCGGGCTGCTTCGGTCGCCAGCCCCTGGCCCCAGTGCGCTTTGGCAAGTCGCCAGCCGGCCTCCAGGCAGTCCGCGGGCATACCGATTTCTTGGTCAGGAACTACCAGGCCGACGAAGCCGATAAATTCCCCCGTGTTCCGTAGCTCCGTCGCCCAAAAGGTATGGCCGTGTTTCTTCTGCTGATCGACGAAGCGGCCGACGCTCGCGTCCGATTCTTCCCGGCTTTGTACGGAAGGGAAATAGCGGCGAACGTCCGGGTCGGCGTTCATGGCGGCGAAGAGCGGGAGGTCATCATCCCGCCAACTGCGGAAAATAAGTCGTTGGGTCGGCGGCGGAAACTGCATAAGATCAAAGGTATGCCGCCGGGTCAACTGTGCCACCCCGGCCATGCAGGAGTATATTCTCGCGACAAGTGAAAACTGAATGTCTCCGGATTTTCGCTTTGTTTAATATTGGCGAGGACGCAGGTGCGGAGATCGTAGGAGAAGAGCAAGGATTGAACCGCTACCCGGGCTGATGGACTATCTTCGGATGCCTTCACGGTAACGATTAGGCCGGTTGCTCACTTCACGATCGATATACTGACCCTAATGGCCATTTCCCCGTTGTGGAGGTGAACTCCCCGTCTATGCGTGCACTCTACACCCTGCTCCTCCTTCCGTTGCTCTGCACCTGCGTACTCGCCCAAACTCCGAGCGAAGCGATCGCGCGTAGCGTAATAACCGTAAGCGGAACGGTCGTCGACGAAGCGAGTGGGCAAGCCATTGAATTTGCCACCGTACTCATCAGCCCCAACGAAGACGCCGCCGGAGCCGTAGGCACCACCACCGATCCGAACGGCAACTTCACGGCGGAGATCACCGCCGAGCAGATCTACGTTGAGGTCAGTTTTATAGGCTTCCAAACCCTGCGGATCGACGCCGTAGAGGTCAACGCCGGCCGCGCGGACTTAGGGACGATCGGCCTCGCCGGCACCGCCCAGCAGCTGGACGAGGTGACCGTCCGCGCCGAAAAGAGCCAGACGGAATTCCGGCTCGATAAGCGGGTGTTCAACGTCGGTAAGGACTTGAGCAGCACCGGGGCCGGGGCGCTGGAAGTGCTCTCCAACGTGCCTTCCGTCAACGTCACGATCGAGGGGCAGGTGCAGCTGCGGGGGAGTGGCGGCGTGCAGATCCTGATCGACGGGAAACCCTCCGTCATCGCCAGCGATCAGGGGAATCTGTTGGGTACCATAACGGCCGACATGATCGAAAGCGTGGAGGTCATCACGAACCCCTCGGCGAAATACGACGCGGAGGGGACGAGCGGTATCATCAATATCGTCCTGAAAAAGGAAGAGAAGAAGGGGCTGAACGGCGCGGTCTCCGTCAACGCCGGTACGCCGGAGAATTATAACGTGGGCCTGAGCCTGAACCGCCGCAGCGAAAAGTGGAACCTCTTCAGCCAACTCGGCGTCGGCTACCGGGAGCTGCCCAATAAGGAGACGGCCCGAAATATCAATCGGACCACCGGTATTGGCATCTTCAGCGACGGCACGGAATTTCGTAACGAGCAATTCTACAACGTCGTCCTCGGCACTGATTACCACATCGACGAGCGCAATGTCGTAACGCTATCCGGCAATTTCGCCTACGAGATCGAGGACCAACCCAGCGCCTTCACCTTCGAGCAGCGCTCCGGGGGCGGCGACCTGCTCTCCCGCTGGGAACGGGAGGAAGTCACGGAAGCCACCAACCCCAAGTATCAGTTCGAGCTGCAGTACCAACGCGACTTTAAGGACCATAAGGACCACGACCTGCTCTTCAGCGCCATCGGTAGTTTGTTTCAAAAGGACCAATCGAGCGAATTCGTGAATACCACCCTGGAAGGCAGCTGACCGCGACGGCCGCCAGCGCACCCGCACCGACTTCGGGCAAACCGACAATACCCTGAAGCTGGACTACATCCGCCCGGTCAACGAGAAGAATACCCTGGAGGCCGGGGCGCAGTTCGTGAGCAACGACGTTAGTAACGACTTCTCGGTAAGCGACTTCGTGAACGGAGATTTCCTGGTCGACCAGAACCTTACGAACGTATTCAACTGGACGCAGCGGGTCACGGCCGCCTACGGCACCTGGGCCTACGAACCGGGGGATTGGGGGGTAAAACTAGGCCTGCGCCTGGAAAATACGAACGTCGTCACCCTGCTGGAAACCACCGAACAGCGTGACGAACGGACGTATACCAACCTCTTCCCCAGCGGCCATACGAGCTACAAGATATCCGAGGCCGTCTCCGTACAGGGGGGCTACTCACGGCGCATCTTTCGGCCACGGCTGTGGGACCTTAACCCCTTTTTCAACCCCCGCAATGCCTTCAACATCCGCGCCGGTAATCCGGACCTGCAACCGGAATTTACCGACTCCTACGAAGTGACCGGTATCTGGATTGCCGGAGTAGCCTCGCTGAATGCGGGCGTCTACCATCGCTACACCACCGACGTGGTCGAGCGCATCACCCGCTTCGAGGGGGAAGTAGCCATCACCCAACCATTAAATATCGGCACGAACCGATCTACGGGCCTGGAGCTCAACGCCAAGGTGACCCCCCTCAATTGGTGGACGCTCACCGGCGATTTCAACTACAATACCTTTTCCCGCGAGGGCGAGCTGGAAGGGACGAGCTTCGACTTCAGCGCCGACCGGTACAACACCCGCGTCACCAGTAAATTCGATTTGCCCGCCGAGCTCGATTTTGAGGTTACGGGGCAGTACCGTTCCAGCTTCCAGACCGTGCAGGGTGAGCAGCAGGATATGGCCTGGCTGGATCTGGGCCTACGTAAACGGCTGTTCAAGGGCCGGGGGGCGGTGAACCTGAGCGTGCGCGATCTATTCGTCAGCCGCATCCAGGAGGGTACCGTAGTGACGGATGCCTTTCAACAGTACAGCCGGAATTTTCGGGGGCGGTTCGTGACGATGGGTTTCAGTTATGGCTTCGGGAAGGGGGAAACGATGGAGTACTCGGGGCAGCGGCGGTTTTAGGCTACGAGATGAGTTGATGGGGAAGATGCGTAGGCTACCTTTTTACAATGGCGCGCCGGTCAAAGCATTCGTCGCGGAGCAACCATACCCTATCTTCACTCACTACCGCTCCAGTTAATCCTACCAATGATCCGTTGTACGTTCTTACTGTGTTTCCTACTTTCACTGACTACCTCCTTCGCACAAACCGATACGCAAGTTGCGGAGCGCTACCGCATCACGGGTACCCAACTCAGGCAGGGTCAGGACCCCTACCTCACCAAGCTATACTGGGAGCTCAACGACAGCCCGATGCAACGGCGGCTGCGCCGCATACGGCCTCTGCCGGTAGGCGTAGTGTACTACCAACAGCGCGACGAAGGCCTCGAGGAAGCCAGGAAGGAATTCGCCGCTATCCGCGAACTGGGTTTTACGGCCCTGAAGCAAGTAGTACTTTCCCACCCGGGTAACTCCCCCCGACTACGAAAAACAGGTATTCGAAGCGGCCATCGACGAAGACCTCTCCCCCTGGTACTACGGCAAGGGCGGCTGGGCGGCCATCACCGCGGACCTGCTCGACGAACTACGCATCGACCTGGAACCGACGCCGGAGAACATGCCGGCAATCCAGCAAGAACCCCGGATGCTGGCGCACCAGCGGAGCGTATGGCTCGACCGGG
>OY764548.1:0-1791 GCA_963668285.1 uncultured Lewinella sp.
CAGTAGACGTTGCCATTCGCGTAGACCTCCTTGCCGGCCGTGCTGCACACGTTGATCACGGTGCCGGCCCGCCGCGCGACCATCAGCGGCGTGACTTCGCGGGTCAGCGTCAGCAACCCCTTGAGATTGACATCGATCATCTCGTCCCAATGCTCATAATTGCCTTCGTGGATGGGGTCGAAGCCCTTTGCTTTCCCGGCGTTGTTGACCAAGACGTCAATGCCTTTCCAAGATTCCGAAAGGTCGGCTACGGCGGTCCGGATGGCGGCGCGGTCGCGTACGTCGGCCGTGATGAGTTTGGTGTTTGTGTCGAAGGCGTTCGCCAATTCGGCGGCTAGATCTCTGCAGCCGCTCGGTCCGTCGGCCCAGGAGGATCAGTGCGTAACCATCTTTCGCGAGCGCCGTGGCCGTGGCGCGGCCAATCCCCGAGGTGGCGCCGGAAATGAAGGCAATCTTCCCCGCTCCGGGTTTTTTGGGCGCTGACGCGGGTGCGGGGTGGGAGGCGGAGGGGACGTCCCTACCCGACTGCAACAAGGCGGACTCCAATTCCTGGATCCGCGCCCGCATTCGCCGAAGCGCTTTTTCCCCCCGGTTGGAGGAGTCGGACTTGAACCGCAACTTTTGCGCAAAGGCTTCCTGGTTAACAACCGTATCGTAAGCGGGCTCGAGGTGGACGGCCGTCCGGTAATAATTGCGCGCCGCGGTCAGCTTCCCCCGCCGGTGCATCAGGACGGCTAATGCGTAGTGGGCCGCGGCGTGGCCGGGGGAAGCGTCGATGGCCCGCTTCAGCCACTTGATGGCCTTCTTGGTCGTGCCTTGATGGGTGTAAAGCATCATACCGTAGCGGTAGCGGGCATCGCCGGACTCGGGCTCGTCCCTAGCCGCGCGGCGCAGATAAGTAAGGGCTTCCGAATTGCGATTCTCGAAGCGGTCGCTGATGAGGCAACCCAGGCGGTAGTTGAGGTTAGGGTAAAGCGGGTCGACGTCACGGAGCTGGATCCAATCCAGGTAAGCGCCCTCGAAATTGCCGGCGAGCAGTGATAACTCACCACTCAGGAACAGGGCGCCGGCGTGGTCGTGAAAATCCTCCAACATCTTGTCGAGCTCCACCATCGCGATTTCGGGCGATTCCGTATCCATGGCCAGCATAAGGACGTAGTTGTAGGCAACGTTGGGATGATCGGGGAGGCTTTCGCGGCCGGTGGCGAGGAGCTCGAGGCCGGCTTCGGCTTCGCCTTTTTCGTAGAGATCCCAGGCGCGGGAGATCCAGATTTCAGCCTGTGCGTCGGCGTCGAGGTCGTAGGCTACGGCGGCTTTGTCTGACTCCGTGTTTTTCCGTGAAGCCTGCCCTTCGGTGTCGGGGTTCACCTTGTTTAAAGGCGACTCATTCTCTGGTAGGTCCGCCCCACCTACTTGCTTTGCACCCGCGGCAGCGCCCATGGAAAGGCGCGCGATACCCGGTAACGCGCTCAGCACTTCCGAGCGATGGGCCTTGTAGGCGGCGTGCGCTTCCGGCGCCTTTAGCTGGGTAAAAATCAGGGCGTAGTCATTGGCTTCCAGGTCTTCATCGCTAACCGGTGAAAGTTTGGCCAGCTGGTCGAGTAGCTCCTCCATATCGTTGCGTACGCCGTGAACGCGGTCGGCGTAGCGGCGCAGGGGGTTGTTATTTTCGAGCTTAAGTTCCTGGATGCGGCCGAGCATATTCTGGTGGGCGGACTCCCATTCGGAACGGTAGTGGGCGCGCTGAGCCTCCTGGGTGACGTCTACCTCGCGGACGACGATCTCTTCTAA
>OY764549.1:0-1465 GCA_963668285.1 uncultured Lewinella sp.
GGTACAGGACGCGCTGCAGAAGTTAATGGCGGGGCGGACGGCCCTCATCATCGCCCACCGCCTCTCCACCATCCAGAACGCTGATGAGATCATCGTCCTTGACCGCGGAAGGATCGTGGAGCGCGGTACGCACGTGGAGTTGCTGGAGGGAGGCGGCGCTTACAGTAAGTTGGTGGCGCTACAGGCGGCTAACGTGTAGAGATTCTTGGTATTATAGTCGCTACCGAAGGCGCACCGCGCACGAACTTATGCCCCCGCCCCTACCTTTTACCAGCACGCCATAACCCGGTTTAATGCCGAGTTTGTAAACCATCACACCCATGAGCAATACCCAACTTACCGCCAAAACGACCGTCCCCGCCTCCCCGAAAGAAGCGTGGCATTACTACACCGAGGCTGAGCACGTCATCAACTGGAATTTCGCTTCCGAGGATTGGCACTGCCCCAAGGCCGTGAACGACCTCAGAGAAGGTGGCGAATTCGTCATTACCATGGCCGCGAAAGACGGCTCGATGAGCTTCGACATGGAAGGCACCTATGACAAGGTGGACGCCCCCCGGCGCCTCGCCTACACCCTGACCGACAAACGCAAAGGTGAGTGTGGATTTTAAAGGCTCCGGCAACGAAACCGAGGTGATCATCTCCTTCGACCCGGAATCATCCCAATCCTCTGAAAAGCAAGCCCAGGGCTGGCAGGGCATCGCCGATAACTACAAAGCCTACGTTACCAAGATGGAAAAATAGCCCTCCCCCGCGATCGAGCCCTTCTTACCATTTAGCGGGGTCTCCACCATACCGACCCACAAATTCCGCATCCAGCCGGGCCGCGCCAACCAGAAAGCGCCGAGTAGCGGAAGCAAGACGAGATAGAGGTAGTGGTTGCCGGTAAGTAAAATTACCGTTAGGGCCATGAACGCCGCGCCGGTCAGTAAGGCCAGGCGGACGATCACGGTCGTCCGGTAATGCCCATGCGCGCCGGCGCCGCCCAAGCGGCGAAGGTTGGCGGGCGCTGCGGGCGCGGGTCTTATCCATGAACCTTGCCATGCCGATCATGACGATGGCGTAGATAATGAGGGCGTAGACATCCTCGCGGGGCCCGAAGATATAGAGAGTATTCATGGTTGCTCGCCCGATCCACAATACCGTGGCTAGGGCGAACAGGAGTTGCCCGGTGAGTAAACCGTAGAATACGATTTGAATCACCTTCAGGTCCGGGCTTACTCGATGCCATGCATCATCTTTTTCATCCAACCGTTAATAATGACCAGTATCAGCGCAGCGGCGAGCGGTATGATGGTAAAGATTAGGAAGAAGAAAGCCATGCCCTGACTCTCCACGATAGGGTCGATGTAACTACCGGTTATACCAGCGCTAAGATTGGCGATGAAGTTGGCGATGAACCAAATACCGAACATCAAGCCGACAAGTTTAACGGGAGCGAGCTTACTAACGTAACTCAGGCCTA
>OY764550.1:0-2641 GCA_963668285.1 uncultured Lewinella sp.
TATAATTATTTACGGATAGGGTAATATCAACTACTCTTTCAAATCAAAGACTTCAAACCTGCCAAAATTTTCTTCCAGTTGTTCTCTAGTGGTCCGTCAAGCTGACTTTTTCAGGTAGTGCAGTTGCTTTCGTATTTTTCGTAAAAATACGAAGTATGCCTAAGCTCTATATCGTTAAACTCACGGACGAAGAGCGTACCATTTGCAACGATGTTATCAACCGATTGAGTGCTAATTCGCAGAAGGTTCGCCGCGCACACATATTACGTCAATGCGACGTCGACGGTTCCGGATGGACGGACGAGTTGATTGCCAAAGCCTACCATTGCCGTACCCGAACGGTAAGCCAATGTCCGCAAACGGTTCATCGAACATAGTTTCGAGATTGCGCTTAACGGCCTGGATCAAAGGAAACCTTCACGCCCTCGCATTTTGGATGGAGTTGGGGAAGCACAACTTATTGCCGCTCGCTTGGGAGAGCCCCCTACAGGCTTTGGCTCATGGTCTCTTCGCTTGCTGGCCGAGCGAGTAGTTGAATGGGGCATTACCGAAGCTATCAGTCATGAAACGTGCCGTACTATTTTAAAAAAAGCGGCATGAGTACGGCTCAGAAAATTCAGTACTGGGTTATTCCACCGGAAGCTAATGCGGAATTCGTAGCCAGTATGGAAGAGGTCCTTGATGTATATCAGCGCCCTTATGATCCAACGCATCCGGTGCTCTGCATGGATGAACAGCCGATACAACTCTTGAGTGAAACTCGTAAGAAAATCAAGGCTACAAGGAACCATCCTAAACGTGTCGACTACGAATATAAGCGCGAGGGAACGGCCAGCATATTCGTGTTTAACAGACTTGTTCTGGTATGATAATCAGTTGATTACGATATTGTAATTCCATAGCCCAGCAGCGATTCCTGCGACCTTGTTGTACAATCTGACGGAATGGCATCTCGCTCGATCAGATAAAAAGCGATATCGTTTCATCCCACCAATTGCGTTTTCTACTACAATACGACGCTGGCTCTTTTTTCTGTTTTTCTTCTTTTGCTCTTTAGTTAGTTCTCCACCGCGCGGCTTCTTTAAAGGGATGAACAGCTTTGCGCATTTATACTTCTTTGTGATGCCTTGATATCCGAGGTCTACATGAACGTTGTTTCCCTTAAACCAGTCGCCCTTATCTGGTGGTAACTCTTCCTTGAGTAACGTGAAATCGTGTGTGGAGCCTTGATAACAATAGCTTAGGTATTTGATGCGCCTATCCGGTGTAGAAAGCACCATCATTTTGAATGTGTGCGCTTTTTTTTTACCACTGTATGCAGCTTTCTGATCATCCTGATTACCAGGACGTTGTCGTCTTTGTTCCGTTGCATCCACAATGACTTCTGACTCTTCCTTCCAATCTGCAATGAACTCTTCATCCGTAGCGTATTCTCGTGAGGGCATCCATCCGCCTTTCTCCAAGGCCAACTGTAAAACCGTAAGGACCGTGGACTGATTGGCATGAGCATTTGATGGACTCATATTGAAACTCAAACCAATTAAATCATATGTGAGACCGCTCTTAATACTGTAGAGTCCGAAGAAGAGTAGATCAGAGTAATTGTTAAAGGTTGCGTCTTGGGATGATCGCTCTCGGCGTTCACTTAAAGACTCGCCAAAAAGGTCCTCGTAAGCTTCCCCGAATAGACCGGTTAAATGCTTAAACTGTTTGGCACTAACGCCTGTAGCCGCTTTCCATTGGCGTTTCGTTCTTATATCTCCAAAGGAAATTGCCATTTCAGTAGTCTTTTGGACTAAAGATAATCGACTACTGATTATCAACAAGTTAAAGCAGAACAAGTCTAATGATCCCGCCCGGTCAAACTCGGCTTCTGCACTATCAAACTCAACGGACTGCAGATTCAATTCAGTGGTAGTAAACTGTTCAGCTGCCGGTTTTGAATGTGGTGGATTTGTTGATGTCTTAGGTGATGGTGCTACTGGTAGTGGTGTAATCTTCTTTTTCCGTTTTCTCGGAGTTGAAGGCGGAGGTGGGGGCACAGTCTTTGCCGAGGGTGGAGCAGGCGGGGACTACCTATAGTTTATGTACTACCATGTACCAATCTACGAGACAAAACTTAATGGTTATCAGTTGAATACTAGTGCTAAGACTATAGCTGTCCACTGCACATTAGATTTTCAATTTCTCCCCTAGTGATAGTAATCCTACAAGGCCGTACGCAAACATCTGAATAGCCTCCGCTTTCAAGGAGGGTACTAACTTTATTTATTAATCTGTCACAATCATTAGGGTTATATTGATCATCAACTATAATTTTTAAGGACTTTCGAAAGAAGTCTCCTTCATTTAATTCTACTTCAACAAACCTAACAGTCTCGAAGCCAGCCACATCCAACGAGGGCAACACTCGATATTCACTAACAGATATTACCTCGCCTTCGTAGCCATAAGCAGTAGTACTCTTCAAGACTCCAGCTCTGAATACATATTCCCCCTCTATTTCCCCTGAAGGAAAAAAGGTCGTGGCAACGCCTGTAAATAAATTATCATCAATGTAATATGATCCTTGGTTCAACTTTAAGTTTTCAAGTGTAGCTCTATTTCCGCATCCTGTGAAGACGCTTGATAATAATAAAAC
>OY764551.1:0-1709 GCA_963668285.1 uncultured Lewinella sp.
GTCAAGTTCTCTCACACGATCTTCGCCCTTCCCTTTGCGTTGCTGGGTTTCTTCATCGCGGTGCTCGACGATGGGCGCCTGAGTTGGCGCACCTTATTGTTAGTCGTTCTTTGCATGGTATTCGCCCGATCCTCCGCCATGGCGTTCAATCGGTGGCGCGACCGGCACATCGACGGCGCGAACCCGCGGACGGCCGTTCGGGAAATCCCGGCCGGCGTTATCTCCAGCCGGGCGGCTTTGTTTTTCGTCATCGCCAATTGCGTGGCGTTCGTTTTCTGCGCCTGGTTGCTTAACCCACTTTGCCTCTACCTGTCTCCGGTGGCGCTGGCCGTCATTTTGGGCTATAGTTATACAAAGGAATTTACCTCGCTTTGCCACTTCGTCCTGGGTCTCGGCCTGGCCCTGGCGCCGGTTGGCGCTTACCTTGCCGTCACGGCGGAATTTGCCTGGCTGCCGGTGATGTACGGCATCGTCGTGTTGTTGTGGGTGGCGGGCTTCGACATTATGTATTCCCTGCAGGACGAGGACTTTGACCGGGGCCAGCAACTAAACTCCATCCCGGTCCGGCTGGGGCGGGGGCGGGCCCTGCTGCTTGGCCGCGTACTACACGTGGTATGCGCGGTCGTCCTCTCGCTAGCGGTATTTATGCAAGTATCCCTCTACCCCGAGGCAAAGTGGCTGACCTGGCTGGCGGCGGGTATATTTCTGGCGGCGCTGGTCTACCAGCATACCCTCGTCCGAAAAGACGACCTTAGTCGGATCAACCTGGCTTTTTTCACCACCAACGGGGTGGCAAGTGTCGTATTCGGCGCTTTGTGTATCCTCGACGTTTACGTCTGATCCCCCTACCCTCCCCCGCTGCATCTACGTGAGCGCCAAATTATTTTGCGCGGGCGCGGGTGCGAAGTCGGTGGGTACGATCGTGCCGTTCGCGGAAGGGCGACGGTCAACTAAGGGGCGCATCTAACGCTTAGGATAGAACCAAAACGGCGCGGGGCACTTATACTCCCCTGAATAAACTTACCACATGGCAAACGACTACGACGTGATCATCATCGGCTCCGGAGCGGGCGGCGGAACGATCGCCTATACCCTCGCCGATACCGGCAAACGCATACTCATACTCGAACAAGGGACGTTCCTACCCCGGGAGAAGCGAAACTGGGACCCCCATTTTATCTTCGGAAAAGACGGCTACAAAGCCGACGTTACCTGGCAGGGCCCGGACGGCGGCCAGGAGATCGTCAAACCCATCGTTTATCACCGCGTGGGTGGCAACACGAAGATGTACGGCGCCCTGTTGCATCGGCAGCGGCCGGAAGACTTTGAGGCGCAGCAACACGAAGGCGGTCTTAGCCCGGCCTGGTGCGTCGGCTACGACGAATTCGAGCCCTACTACATGATGGCCGAGCACGTCATGAAGATCCACGGCAACCGGGGGGAAGACCCCACGGAAGGCCACGCTTCCGGCCCCTTCCCCTTCAAGGCATTTCCCCACGAGGGGCGAATTGCCGAGGTGGCCGCGGACCTGGCGAAAGCCGGCCTAAACCCCCACCACTCCAACCTGGCCCTTAACCGGGATATAGACGAACCCTGGCGCCGACCCTGCATTGCCTGCAATACTTGCGACCCGTTCCCCTGTATGGTCCATGCTAAATCAGACGCCGAGACCGCCCTCGTCCGGCCCGCCCTGAAGCACGACAACGTTA
>OY764552.1:2500-4735 GCA_963668285.1 uncultured Lewinella sp.
CGAGCCGCTACCTCTGGCTCGGGATGCTGGCGGTCGTAGGGGCGCTCATCGGCCTGTTCTTGCTGATGAACTACGTTGTGATGCCGATCTATACACGGCAGGGAACGGCGGTGACGGTGCCGGAAGTGCGGCAGCTTCCATTCGAACAGGCGCGCAACTTGGTTGAGGACCGGGACCTGAAGCCGGAGCGGCGTGAGCAACCGTTCAACCCGAGCCTTCCGCGCGATGTGGTGATCGATCAGAACCCCTCGCCGAGTGCTTCGGTGAAACCGGGGCGGCGCATCTATCTCTACGTCAACAGCACCGAGCAGCGCGTGGCGACCGTCCCGGACGTTTTGACGCTCTCGCAGAACCTAGCGCGCTCGCGCATGGCGGAAGCTGGGCTGACGAACATTGAGGTGGAAGAGGACGAGACCCATTCGCCCTACGAGGGCACCATCACGCGGCAGGATCCGGAGCCGGGCAAAACTGCGAAGGTCGAGGCGCCCGTCACGCTCTGGGTGAGTCCGGGCCTGGGCAGTGGCGAGGTGACCGTGCCGGACGTGCGTGGTCTGGCTCCCGTTGATGCCCGGCGTGAGCTGACTGAGGCGGGCGTGTGGGTGGACCCCACGCGCTCGGTCGGTGGGACGGTCACGCGACAGGATCCAGCGTCGGGGGGCGACGTGCGGCGCGGCACCGAGGTGCGCATCTACTCGGACCCGCTGGATGAGATCACGCCGCAGCCGTCGGAGGAAACCGGCGAGGAGTCCGGCGGGCAGGAAGAGGAGCGTGACCAATTCCGCGAAGAAGCGAGCGAGACAGGTGAAGAGGGGTAGCTTCGTCTCTCATCTGTGACTTGCGCTAAGGCGGGTGTGCTTAGCGCACGAGCGTAATGCGGTGGCTCTGGGCAAACGTCTCGCCTGTCGCGCGGACTATGTAGACGCCGGACGGGAGCGAGTCGCCATCGAGGGTGAGGGCGCGCTGCTCATCGGGGGCGACTTCGCCCTCAAACAATAGCGCGACCCGCCGACCGAGCATATCGAACACTTCGACGGTGACTGTTTGCGCGTCAGCGGCAGACAGGCGAAGCTTGGTCTGCGACTGAAACGGGTTGGGAGATGGTATGGAAAGAATGGTCTGGCCCTCGGTGCCGGAAACTTCAGCTTCCACTATGCTCCCCTGGCTTGCCGGCGGTGGTAGGTCAAGTCGGCGACCAACAATAGCACTGTATGGGGTGGGGAACGGGTCGACGCTTGGGCCAGGTGATGGAATGTATCCACTATATCCGTAGGGGTACCTCGTAACCCCCAAGTACGCAGCTCCGTTGGAGTCGAATGCGAGCAGAGAAGACGGCGGAACGAGCGTCAAGAAAGGGTCGACGCTCGGAAACTGATACTCATGCTGCAGTGCCCCGTCAGCGATGAGGTCAACAAAGACTATCGGGCGTTCTTCCCTCACGATCTGGTAAGTGACGAGCGTACGCCCGTCATCGGTAGCAACGACATCGACTGTGGACCTGGAGCTTTGGAGGGTGTAGGACCATTCGGTCTCCCCCCCGCCGTTCAGACGGGTAACGATCGATCTAAAACCCTGGTTCACCACGATGAGTCCGTCGGGGGCGAGTGCTGCTGTGGCCGCTGCTCGATCTCCCAAGGTGCGTGACCATTCCAGTTGTCCCCCAGTACCGTATTTTATGACAAGTAAGCCATCGGCCAGGTCTCCATCGAGTCGTCCTGAGCCAACGATATAGACCCCTCCATCTTCTGCGGCGAGTGCCGTGAGCGCACTGTTCCGTTCGTTAGGGCTGCCGAGCCGCTGCCGAGCTTGCTCGTTTCCGTCGACGTCGTAGAGTACGCTTAGGATGAATGTTGCATCCGCCGAGACCTCGTCAGTGCTAACTACCACAATGCCCTCGTCGGTCAAAACGAGGGCCTTTGGGGACGTCGCAAAGTCGGACGCCCCGTCTTCCTCTCTCTCCCAGAGTAGGGTGCCCGCCGCGTCGTACCGAAGGAGCGTGTAATCTGGGTTGCCTCCGGGGAGATCGCGCTCTATGAGGACATAGACGCCCCCTGTGCCGTCACTGCAGAGGGCCACCGGTTCCAGGCGCGTCCCTGCAGGGAGAGCGTCGCCGTAGCGTTGTTGCCAGCGGAGCATGCCGTCGGAAGCGTACTTCGCTACGGCTATGGCGTAAGAGGTGGACGTGAACACGGGGATAGAGACGCCGGCGATCAATACACCATCTTCGACAGCGGCGAG
>OY764553.1:0-14955 GCA_963668285.1 uncultured Lewinella sp.
TCGCGTGATCCCCCGCAACATCGTGGTCAGCGCCCGCAAATACCGCGTCAACGGTTGGCTTCGCGTTCAACTGGCTAACCTGAAAGTGTTCCGCATGTACCGAGCCGGGGCTCGCCAGGACGCCATGGTGCATACTTACCGGGAGATGTTGGATCCTTGGTAAAAAGCGCGCAGCGCATTTTAGTCTGGGAGACGGCCTACGGCGTTTAGTCCTCCTGCCGAAACCAAACATCCCGCTGAGGAAAAGGAATCTCTACTCCACGCTCTCGGAACATCCGGTCAATTTCGAAGCGGAGGTCGCTTTTCACGATTTCTATGCGGAGGAAATCGCGGGAATGGAAGCTAAGGACGAAGTCGAGCGAACTATCTCCAAAATTGACGAAGCGAACGATGGGTGCCGGTTGCTTGAGTACTTTGACGTGGGCGGCGGCCACCTCCAGTAGTATCTTCTTCACCAATTCCGTATCGGAGCCGTACGCCACGCCGACTTGCACGTGGAAGCGGGCTATTCTCGCTACCTGACTCCAATTCGTGACATTTTCGCCGATGAGTTTGGAGTTGGGGACGAAGACGATAATGTCATCGCGGGTCTCGACTATGCTCGTGCGGGCACCCACCTTGCGCACCGTCCCGACCTGGTGGCTGGAGAGCTCGACCACGTCACCCACCTTTACGGAACGCTCGAAGAGAATGATTACCCCGCAGATCAGGTCGTTAAAGGTCTGTTGCAAACCGATACCAATACCTACCAACAGGGCGGCCGCCCCCGTCCAAATCACCAGCAGGTCGAAGCCCATGGCCTGAACGACGAGCAGTACGCCGATGAAGTACACGAAGTAGGTAAGGAGCCGATTGATGGCGAACTGGCTGCCGGTATCCAACTGGCTACGCGAATAGTAGCCGCGCAGGATGAAACCGGTCATCACCTTTAAAGCCAACCGAATGGCGAAGAAAATCCCGGCGGCCTGTAATACCCGGCCCAGGGTGATTTGCCCCGTGACGTTACCCCTTGCGTCACTAAAGTTATACAGGGAGAAATCCGCCAGGCCGATATCCGTAGCCACGTACAAGCAGGCCAGGGTATACAATAGCGGCCGAAGGGAGGCAAATCCGTCAATTGCCTCCTCGTCCTCCGCTTTGTCGGCAGCCCCCTCCCGCCGGGTCGTTTTGGTGAAGTACCACTGCACGAGTAACTCCTCCAAAAGCAGGTCCAGCACGTTGGCGATTACGAAAGCGGCCAGCGCCTTCACGAAAGTCGAAATCCGAATAACCAGTGAAACCGGGGGGCCATCACCCTCGGCGTCTCGCTGAATATTCTCGTCGTAAAAAGTATAGTCGATATCCAGAATGCGCAGCGCGGCAATTACGAATACGCTGATGGCTACAAAACGAACGACCCGCTTCGTCCGGCTCTTATTCTGATTGGAGGTCGACTCCAGATTGTAGTACCAACGAAACAGCTTCCGATTGAGCACGTAATCCGCCACGTAAAGCACGACCGCCGTCAGAATGATCAGTAGTACCTCAAAGGCACTAAAGGTGAAAAGCCCAATCGTGTATTCCAACTCGCGTAAGTACTCCATGCCGGGGGCTTAAAGGTATACACCCACGCCTAAAGCGGGAGCGCCCGGCTCCGATTACTACCGCGTTAGGGTCACCGTACCGTTCTGCCGCTGCCTCTCCCCGTTCGTCAGTAATACTTCCGCCGTCCAGACGTAAGTACCTACGCTCGCCGGGCGTTGCTGAATGAGCCCGTCCCACCCTCTGCCGGCGTTGTTAGGCGCATAATCCTCACCTTCCCACACCAGCGCCCCCCAGCGGCTATAAACCTGAAAATTGAGGACGCGCACTACCTGGCGGGCATCGGCGAATAGCGCGACGAAGTCATTCGTGCCGTCCCCGTCGGGGGAAAACGCATTCGGTACGTAAACCGGTACCCGATCGTCGAGGGTCACCTGCGTCACAAGGCTATCCCGGCATCCGTACACGTCCTCGAGCACCAGACTGATCGGCCCGCTACCCGGCGCGCTCACCCGAGTTTGGGGGCAGGTCGGGCAATCGAAATACTCCTGGGGCAACCACTGGTAAAAGGCGATCTGCTCCGGCGGTACCCGGTACGTCACCTCAACCTCCGCCGATCCGGCCAGCTCTTGCGGGATGAAGTTCGGCAACAGCGCCATACGCTGATTAGCCTGGGGCCAAAAAAAGTCGGGGGCTTCCACGACGCACCCGGCAGCGTCCCGCACGCGAAGCTGGTACAGCTCGCCCGGCTCGAGGCCGGCAAAACCTTCGGGTTGGAAGTAACTCACCCCGTCGACGCTGTATTCGTAGGGGGGCACGCCGCCCGTAGCACGGGGGCGCAGCGGTGGCCGCCGGAG
Source organism: uncultured Lewinella sp. (assembly GCA_963668285.1). Lineage (GTDB taxonomy): Bacteria > Bacteroidota > Bacteroidia > Chitinophagales > Saprospiraceae > Neolewinella. The sequence goes on from OY764553.1 coordinate 2,379, forward strand.
CGCTTCGCAGTCGATCACCGGGGGGACGATCGCGTCGGGGTCGCGCAAAATCACCTCCCGCTCATCCGTACACCCCAGGCTATCGGTAATCTTTACGCCGTAGGTGCCGGCGTTCAGGTCGGTGAACGCGGGCCCTTCACCCACTAGGCCGGTATACTCCAGGGTATACGGGGGCAGCGTCGGCAGGAAGTCCACTACGATGCTTCCGTCCGCGTAACCCGCGCAGCTAGGGTCGGTGGCGGTGGGGTTCACGAAGGGTACGATGAAGTTCGCCCTGAACGTAGTGTCCAGTGGTGCCGCACAACCCTGATCCCGGATCGACCGCAGACGATAAGTACCGCCCTCGTCCAGCAACCACCGTTGCAGGCCACCCTCGCTGAAAGTATACTCGCGCTCTTCCCCGTCATTGACCGTGTAGGTGAGCACGAAGGGCGCTTGACCGCGCAGGCCCAGCTCCACCGCGAGCGAGTCACCACGGCAGGCGCGCAGATCCTGCGGAGTGGATGTCAGGCGCGGCGGGGTCGTCGGTGTGGCCGGGACTTGTTTCGTGGCGGACTGCCCGCACGCATCCGTCACCGTTACCTGAATATCGTTCGGCAACGGGAGCGGAAGGGTGGGGACGGAATCCACCGAGCCGAAGCTCCACTGATAGCGGTAGGGTTCGACGCCACCGCTGGCGGCCGCATCCAGGCGCACCTCCTCCCCGGGGCAGAAAAAGGCCTGCTCGAGCCCTACCTCGAAGGGTTCGGGCTCACTGATGATCAACTCCAGCGAGTCGGAGTAGCACGCGCAAGGGATGTCGAGGTACAGCCAAGCGCTCTCCGGCCCCTCGTCCACCCCGTCCGCAAAAGCCGTAACGGAGATGGGCGCGAAGTCTTCCCCCGGTGGGATGGTTACCGTACCGGAGCCGGCCGAGAAGTCACTTCCTTCCCGGGCCTGTGAGTTGCGTCCGACGCGGTAGGCCACCGTTTGCGGGAACCGGGGGTCGCTGTCCGCGCCCCGCTGTACCCGAAAGTCGGTCGGCGTACAACCCTCGAAGACGGTAGTGGGCTCGTCGCTGCCATCCTCGCGCTCCAACGAGACGCTGCCGCCCAGGTTAAAGCTTCCCGCTTCGAGAAAGACGGCACTGTCCAGTTTATTATCGGATACGTCGGCAACGACCAAGCGTAGGTGGTACGTCCGGCAAGGTATCAATTCGATCGTCGCGGTAAGGATGACGGTCTGCCCATCGTATTCAATGTGTTGAAAGCGTGGGCCCGGTTCGTCACTTCCCCCGCAACCCGAGATTTGCCGGACGGACGGGAACTCATTATCAAGAAAGTACCGCCGGTTGCGCCGGTAATTGACGTTGTTGATGGAGACGGACTCCTCCGTGCCCGGCACCTGAGCGATGTTGACGCCCCGTCGGCTGAATGGCCCCCGGATGCCCGGCCCGCTCACGAAAAAGCCGAATATATCGTTGAACTCGGCGCCGACGAACTCGCAGTACTCTTCGGAAGCAAAGACGTAGCGAAAGGTGATGATAGGCGATAGAGGGACGAAATCGAACTCGATACCCGCCCGGTCGAACACCGTACCGGTCGACGTGCCGTCCAGATCGGGGTCGGAAGTCAAATTGGGGTCGAAGCGCTCCCCCGTCGTAGTACCACTATTAGGCCCCTCTGCATCTACCGCCCTGCCGGTGGAAAGGATAATGCCCCGATCGAAGCCCACCCCTTCGCCGCCGCCCTCGAAGAAGGCAACCGACTCCGGGTTATTGCCGATGCGTTGGACGTTGGTGATGGTCTCGCACTGCCCCGAAGCGAAGATGTCCTTCACCAGGCGCTCCACCTCGTAAGTATCGTCTACCTCCAACCCCTGCGCGGAAAGGGGCACCAGGCATAGTAAGCACCAGCAAAGCAAGGGAACTCGCATCAAAGCGGATGGGTGAGGGGGTCCAGGACCGGATAAGAACGGCGAAGGTCGCCAAAATATGCGAATGGCGGACGGCCAGCGTTCAGGCGATTCACCCATCCGGTGGCTCCGTACTATGCATAAGTCGCCTAACCTACTTTTGTCTGATACTTTACCCTACCCAGCGGCCATACGAACTACGGAGCAAACGTGTTGTTATCTATTGGCTCCGTCCTCACTTATGCCTCAATTACGCATCGCGGTACTATTTATGTGTTTCGGTCTGTATGCTGGTTGCTTACGGGGTCTTTCTACCTATGCTCCCCCGTACCCCCCCGCTCAAATCGTGGATCTGGTCATCACCGCCGGTCAGGATTCCTTTCACGTTTGCGCCGGAGATGGCTTCGAGGATTCCATCCGCTTCTCCGCAAACTTCTCTGGTGCCACTTACGCAATCACCGATACCTCCGGGCAAGTAGCGGGGCTCAGCGAGACGGGCACCGTCGACTTCGAGGCAGAATGGCCCGAACGATGTCGCGTATACGCATTAGTTGGCCCCCCGCCCGCGGTGGGGGCCGATATCGATAGCCTGAGGGCGGGCGGCAACACGACCGAGGTCTCTACCAACTTCATTCCCGTAAAACGGCGCATCGCACGAACCGGGCCGGTCGCCACCGAATCCGGCGCGACGGAAGTGACCATCCGTGCGATAGGCCAGACGTTACGCAGGCTTAAGTTGGATTCTACCGGTACCACGCTGGCGAACTTCGCCTACTTAATTACGGATGGGGAAGGTCTGTTGGTCCAAACCCTGGTGGAGGACTACGCCGACTTTACGAACTTCCCCAACGGCCGCTTCCGAATCTACGGCGTCGGGTTCGAAGAGAACCTCCTTCCCACCCCCGGCATGAACGTGGAGGTGGATCGGTTCGGCGGCTGCGCCAGCTTGTCTTCCAACTTCATCACGGTCGTAATGTCGCTCCCCAACAGCAGTACAATCGCTACGGACGACGGACGGCTCACCACCGTCATTTGCGATGACGGGCACCAATCGGTCCGATTGTCGATCGCCGATGCCCCGGAGCTCCGGCAGCTCATATTGCTTACCGATACGTCGAACGTGATCATCGCCGTAGCTGAGGCCGAAACCCTCAGTTTCGCCCTGCGTGCGGCCGGGATCTACCGCATATACGGTGGGTTTTACGGCGAAGATTCCCCGTTCGAGGAAGGTACGGACCTCGACGACATCGACTTTACGGACGGGAGCACCGAGCGAACGAGCAACTTCGTCACCATCGAGCAGGCCAGTGACGCGGTCGACGGCGGCCGAATACTGGCCCACGGCCGCGATAGCCTGTTTCTGTGTGCCAATGACCCGGAAGATGGGTTGGTCTCCTTCTCCACCACCAGCACCCGCGCCGCCGAAAGCTATCGGTACCTGATCACTACGGCGACGGACGAGCCGGTGGTAATCTTCGTGCTGGACGAGCCGGCCTTCGATTTCGGGGCCGTCCCACTGGAGCAGGTCCGCGTTTACGCCCTGAGTTATACGGGCGATCTACTGGTAGAGCCCGGCTTCCCGATTACGCTACTGCCGCCGGCTACTCGGTGTTACGAACTAACCCGCAACTTCATCACCATCTTCAACGGCACGCCAAACGCCGGGGAACTAGACTTCGCAAACGATGGCGATCGGGAAAATACCTGCGCCTCACAATTACCGGTAACCATAGCCGGTGCAGGGATAGGCGCCTACGCGGTCATCGTAGTTGATGCCGACGGCCGGATCGCCCTTATTGCCGACGAGGACCCTACTTCGGTGCCACTGGACCTACTCACCGCCGGTGACTATAAGTTGCTCGGTGTCAGTTATTCCGGTGCCCTGACCGCTACCGTCGGTGCCCTGGCCGACACCGTGAGTTACGCCGACGTGTGTTACGCGGTAACGACCGATACGCTGCCGGTCAAATACGGAGGCGCACTCGAATCGGGTGAGCTTACCTTCATCGATACGGATACCGATACCCTCGAAGTATGCGCGCTCGACACCGTGACGCCGGGGCAAATGGTGATGCACACCGGCGGCACGGGCAGTACTTACGCCTACATATTGACGGATACGACGGACGTTCTCATCGGCAGCCCGTCACCGTACGGTCGCTTCTCCCTGCTCGAACTTGCGGAAGGGACGTATCGCGTCTATGGCATCTCCTACGACGGGGAGTTGGCCGAAGTAGCGGACGGCACGACCGTCGGGGAAGTGACCAGCTCGGGCTGCTTCGCCCTAACCCCCAGGTCTTTGCTGCTCAAGGTCGTCGCCCCCGAGGGCGGTAACCTCAGCATCCCGGCCGGTGAAGCTACCGATACTGTATTCGTCAGGCAGGAGGGCGCGCAGCATCGGCTTACTTTTGCTACGACCTCCGCTTCCACGGCTAATTATCGCTTGATCGTGACGGATACCAACGGGGTTGTACGCGCGGTGCGGGAAGGTCTGGATATTGATTTTTTCGGCGAGGACGCAGGTGCATGCAGAGTATACGGGCAAAGTTTTGTAGCACCAAACTCTCCACAACCGGGGGCGTTGCTGAGTGACCTCGCCGGTTGCTTCCAACTTAGCGATAACTTCATAACCGTCGTAAAGGACACCTCTATTACAGTCAGTACGCCGGCGGATATTTTCGCGCGGCAAGACGTATCATTGAACGTTTACCCAAATCCCGTCCGGGGGGCCTATGCCCAAATTCAGTTGAATAGCCGGTTACCCTTACCCGCCGGGCGTATTTTTGTGAGTGACGGCCTGGGCCGGGTAGTGTGGTCGACCACCGCTCGGGCGGGTTCGAACACCGGTTATCGACTACCGATAGTTAACTTCTCTTCGGGGGTCTATTACGTTGTTTACGCCACTCCGGCCGGCCGGGCGTCAGCCAGGTTCATCAAGCCCTAAGCCCATGCAAGATGTGTTGCTGATCGTCGTCATTATCTTATTCGTAGCCATGTTGGGGGTAAATCTATACTTTCGCGCCAAGGTCCTGCGCGCCTACCGCGTCCTCGTGCGGAACCGGGTCGACTTCACGCCCGGGCAGATCTTCAGTACCCTACGCGTCGAAGATGAGATCATCCCCAAATATCCAGATCAGGCGGGGAGTATTCGGGATTTCAGTCGCTATCTGCGTCACAGCATCCAAATGACGACGGTCCTGATGGCCCTGATTACCGCATTTGGCGGCATACTGATGTGGTACCGCTAACAAACCTCTTCCTAGGTCCGAACCCAGCCCGCCCTAATACCTTTAGACCAACAGACCTTTAGACCAAAAGACCAACTATGACTCACCAGCAATACGATTTCGGCATGATCGGCCTTGGCGTAATGGGGCGCAATTTCCTCCTAAACGTCGCCGACGATGGCTTTGCCGCCTTGGGCACCGACATCAATAGCGAATCGGTTGACGCACTCAATCAGGAAGGCGAAGGCATGAACGTCAAGGGCGTAGGGACCCAGGAAGAGTTCGTGAGTCTGCTCGGTAAGCCTAGGAAGATCATGCTGCTCGTCCCCGCCGGCCCGATCGTAGATAAGGTCATCGAAGGGCTACTCCCGATGCTCGACGATGGCGACATCATCATCGACGGCGGTAATAGCCACTACGACGACACCAACCGCCGGTATGAATACCTGAAATCTAAAAGCATCCGCTTCCTGGGCACCGGCGTTTCCGGAGGCGCGGAAGGCGCCCGCCGCGGCCCCAGTATCATGCCCGGCGGCGATCGTTCGGCCTGGGAAGAAGTTAAATCCATCCTCGAAACGGTAGCCGCCAAAGTAAACGGCGAACCCTGCGTGACCTACATCGGCGAATTCAGCTCCGGCCATTACGTGAAGATGGTTCACAATGGCATCGAGTACGGCCTGATGCAACTCATCGCCGAAGCTTACGACATCCTCAAACGCGCCGGTGGCATGGGCAACGACGAGATGGGAGAGCTCTTCGCCCGGTGGAACGACGGCCGGCTCAACAGCTTCCTGATCGAAATCTCCGCCAACATCCTTCGCCACCGAGACGAGAAGATGGATACCCACCTGCTCGACCTCATACTCGATAAGGCCAAACAAAAGGGTACCGGCAAATGGACCAGTCAGACGGCCATGGACCTCGGCGTACCCGTCCCTACCATCGATTCGGCCGTCACCATGCGCGGTATCTCGGCCTTTAAAGAATACCGTCAGGACGTCTCCAAGATGTTCGAGCACGTCCACGCGGAGCAAGAAAATCTCAATAAAGCCGCCCTGGCGGAATCCGTAGAGAAGGCGCTTTATTCCGCCTTCATCATCACTTACGCGCAGGGCATGCACCTCCTGGCCGAGGCAAGCGAAGAGCTGGGTTACCAGCTCGACCTGGAAGGTATCGCCCGGATCTGGCGCGGCGGCTGCATCATTCGCGCGACGCTGCTGGAGAAGATCCGCCAGGCCTACGCCAAGCGCGACGGTCTCAAAAATATGATGGCTACCAAGGAGTTCCGTGATGAGCTCTTCGAGTGCCGCGATTGCACGGTCGACGTACTTCAGGCCGCCATGCAGCAGGGGATTCCTACGCTGTGCTTCTCATCCGCCTTCAACTACTACGAATCTTTCCGCTCGGAGCGCCTGCCGCTTAATATGGTACAAGCACAGCGAGATTACTTTGGCTCCCATACCTACGAGCGCATCGATCAAGCCGGCATCTTTCACACGGAGTGGGGCGTGACGGAGTAGCCGATTATAAAACATCAACATCCGTAATCATAATCAATACAACCGATGAAACATCTGTATCTGTTTTCCCTCCTCAGCCTCGGGCTGGTTTTCAGTGCCTGTGGCGGGTCCGAAGGCCAAGAAGTTAGCGCCGGCGACGCCATTACCGCCGACGAAGCTGGCAACGTCCAAAACAAACCTTCCACCCAATACCTAGTCGACCCCGCTGCGAGCACCGTAGTCTGGGAAGGCACCAAAGTCGTCGGTGGTGGGCACACCGGCACCATCCCGGTAGAGAACGGCCAACTCATCGTCACCGATGGGGATAACAAACTGGTGGCCGGCCAATTCGCCCTCGACCTCCGCAACATGACCAATACGGACCTGCCGGAAGAAGATGCCAAGAAACTTCTGGGCCACCTACAATCCCCGGATTTCTTTGACGTAGCTCAGTACCCGATGATCAACTTCGACCTGAAGCGTATCGAAGAGGCTCAGGGGAAGGACTACTCCCACGAGCTAACGGGTAACCTTAAAATGAAGGGGAAAGAGCGATCCGTCACCCTCCCCGCCAACGTCACCATCGATGGTGGTAAGCTTACCGCCAAAACGCCTAAGTTCACCATCGACCGCAACGACTGGGGTGTCTCCTACGGCAATAGCATTACCGAAAAGGTCAAGGACAACATCATCAGTGATGAGATCGGCCTTGAAATAGAACTCGTCGCTAACCAGGAGTAGGGGAGGGGGTACGGGCGGAGGAGCCTACTTCCGCTTCGTTCAGCCAATAGACTTCACCTAGGCCAGTGATCCGCGCGCGGGGGCGGTCTGCAAGACCGAGCAGCATGCCCCCGCCCCCGGCTCCGCATATCTTCAATCGGTAATTACTCCCCGACCAAAACTTCCGTATTGGCTTGGGGATGAAAGTACGCAGGGTATCGAGCTGGAACTCACTGATCTGTGCGAACGCAGTGTCGAGATCTCGTTTGTCACCCGCCGTCAGAGCTTCAATCGCCCGGTTAGCCTGCGGCTTCCATTGCTTATTGACCTTCGTCGCGAAATCGGCGTCACGATCGAAAGCCTGGGTAAATTTACGGATGAGGGTGGAGGCCTTCCGCGTCCGCCCCGTATCCACCAAAAAGAAGCGGCGGTTCCAACCTTCCGGCAGTTTCGCCTCGTGGGGTGGATAGTTTCCGGAGAGCAGCATGGCTTGTTGTAGATAGCAGATCAAAGGATCCGTCCCCGAGCTACTCCCGTGAAAGTAGCTTTCCATTTTAGCGAACAGTTGCCGTAAGCCCTGTTTGTCAAGTCGCTTTCCCTCATTGGTTGCGAAGCGGTCGAAGACTGCCGCGCAGACTGCGCCGCTACTTCCTAAGCCATAGCCCACCGGAATGTTACCGTCCAGGCGCCAGTCCTCTAAAAGATGATCTTCCAGCGAGTTGGTGTCCAGAAGCGCGGCACTAACCTCGACTTTCAGGTAGTCGCAGAACCTCAGGAGCGTTTCATCCGGGCGCGATTTTGTCCAGTGCACTGACAGGCGACCGTAGGGAACAGCAAGCCCGTTGCCGCCGCGCAGGACTGTGTGCTCTCCAAATAACAATACTTTTGCGGGATATGATCCTAGCATGGAAAACTAACAGCCGGTATAAAAAGTGGTTCTCCGTTTTAGCCTTACGTTTAAAAATTTTGACAAGGGTGGTACAAACAGGGGTTGTTATCATGGGTTAGAATAATACCCCAGACTCCCAAACTCCGTATGCGCCTCGACCACATCGGCATCGCCGTTAACGATCTCTCCGAATCAGAACCGCTCTTCCGCCGGCTTCTCGGACAGTCGAATTATAAGCGCGAAACCGTGGCGGGCCAGCAAGTCACCACATCCTTTTTCAAAGCTGGTGCCGCGGATAGTAAGGTCGAGCTGGTGGCACCATTGGGTGGAGACAGTAACCTGAGGAAGTTCCTCGATAAGCGTGGCCCGGGCATCCATCACCTGGCTTTCGAGGTAGACGACATCGAGGTTGAAATGCAGCGCCTGGCTACCGATGGCTTCGAATTGTTGCAGGCCAGCCCGACCCGCGGGGCTGACAATAAACTGATCTGCTTCCTGCACCCCCGCAGTACGGGTGGCATATTGGTAGAGATCTGCCAGTCGATCCCGCCTAAGTCAAACGCCGCCTACTGGTCGGATCGCTACAAAACGGGGGCAACCGGCTGGGACGCGGGCAGTATAAGCACCCCCATCAAAGCCTATCTGGACCAACTAACGGATCGCGACCTCCGGATCCTCCTTCCCGGTGCCGGCCACGCCCACGAAGCCGAGTACGCCTGGCGGCAGGGTTTTCGTCAGCTTACCGTTCTGGATATTGCACCGGAGCCCTTACAGAACCTCCGCCAGCGAGTGCCTGACTTCCCCGAAGCTAATATCGTAGAGGAGGATTTCTTCGCCCACGAAGGAGCGTATGACCTCATTATAGAGCAGACGTTCTTTTGCTCCTTCCCCCCTACGGCGGAAAACCGAAGTGCCTACGCGCAAAAAATGCACGATCTGCTCGTCCCCGGCGGTAAATTGGTAGGGTTATTCTTCGACTTCCCCATCGACCAAAAAGAACGCCCCCCCTTCGGTGGCTCCCGCAGCGAGTATTTAAGTTACTTCAACCCGCTCTTCGAAGTACTCGCCTTTCAGACGGCGCACAATTCCATACAACCAAGAGCGGGGCGTGAGCTGTTCGGCATCCTTCGTAAGCGCCTATGACCTCCGAAAAGCGGTTACTCTTTATTCTGGCCGCGGTTCAGTTCTCCCACATCATCGATTTTATGATCGTCATGCCGCTGGGTAAGACGATCATGCGGGAGTTCGCCATCACCCCCGGGCAGTTCGCCTGGGTAGTATCGGCCTACGCCGGGGCGGCATTCATGGGTAACATCATCAGTACGGCCATCATCGACCGATTCGACCGACGGGTAGCCCTGCTTTTTCTCTTTGCCGGTTTTACGGTAGGTACGCTCGCCTGTGCCTTCCCGCCGAGCTATGGGTGGTTGTTGGTCTTCCGTGCGGCGACCGGCGTCTTCGGCGGCACGCTGGGTGCCTTGGTCTTGGCCATAGTGGGGGACGTCATCCCGCTCGAACGGCGCGCCTCCGCCATGGGCTGGGTAATGACGGCCTTTAGCGCGGCGAGCGTGATCGGCGTCCCGTCGGGTATATGGATTGCCAGTCGCTACGGCTGGAATGCACCTTTTCTGGCAACGGCGGGTATCGCGGCCCTCTTTTGGTCCCTCGCCTACTTTTTTATCCCGTCCATGCGTGGCCATTTAGCTGCGACGGAGGTGAGTAGTGACGTCATTATAAAGGAGAAGGCGAACCTCCCGCCCGTTGGGGAGGTGCTGACGCCTACTTATACGCTGCGCAAAATCTTCGACCCCTTTGTAAAGATTTTCGCCGACGCCAACCAGCGCGCCGCCCTCCTCTTTACCCTGGCGTTGATGCTCGGTCACTTCACGATCATCCCCTTTATTGCGCCCTATATGCAGATCAACGTTGGCTTCACCGACGATCAGGTAAGCCTGGTCTACTTCATTGGCGGCACCCTCACCGTAGTCCTGCTCCCCCTTTTCGGAAAGCTGGCGGATCGTTACGGTCGGCTACTGATCTTTACCCTTGCTTCCGTCTTCGCTCTTTTCAGCATTTACTTTCTGACCAACTTGCGGACGGATTCCGTTTGGGTGGGGTTATTGGTCACCTCTTCCTTCTTTGTGGTGGCCAGCGGTCGCAGCGTGCCGGCGACTACGATGATCACTTCCGTCGTCCGCCCGGAAAACAGGGGGAGTTTCATGTCCATCCGCCAATCGGTTAACGAGGCGGCGTTGTTTTTGAGTACGGTAGTTGCCGGCTTCATCATCACCGAAACGGAATCCGGTACACTGGAAGGCTATTCGATACTTGGTTACTTTACGATGATCATGAGCGTGGTGGCCGTGTTCGCTGCCCGGCGGGTTCACGCCGTTGCCTAGGTAGGTACTAACAAAACCCTGCTCTTAACTACCTGGAATCTGCACCTGCGTACTCGCCATTATTAGTCTCTTATATTAAACATCCCAAAATCTCAGACGCTAAACTACCATGCGCTTAGCTCTTTTCGTCTCTGGCGGCGGCTCCAACGCCCGCCTTATCATAGACCGCTTCCAGTCTCACCCGGAAGATGGCGTTGAAATCGCACTCCTGGTAAGTAATAAACCCAAGGCCCCGGCGCTGATGATGGCGGCGGAACGCGACGTGCCTACCCTCGTCCTGGACAGAGCAGCCTTCTACGAAACGGAGGAGTTGCTCCAGCAATTGGCGGAATTTGAGGTAGAATTTATCGCGCTGGCCGGTTTTTTGTGGCTGGTACCTACTTATCTGGTGCGGGCTTTTCCCGACCGTATTACGAATATTCACCCGGCGCTATTGCCGAAATACGGGGGGAAGGGGATGTATGGCAAGCACGTACACCGTGCGGTAAAGGCCAATGGGGAGGTAGAAAGTGGGATTACCATTCATTACGTCAACGAGCGGTACGACGAGGGGAACGTAATCTTTCAAGCGGCCGTGCGCCTAGACCCGGATGACTCGGCGGAGCAGATTGCGGAGCGGGTGTTGCGGTTGGAGCACGGGAATTATTGGCGGGTGTTGCGGGGGGTGATGTCATAAAAGGTCATAATAACACACCAGATTCTTTTTATCAAAAGTATCCTTTGCGGCAATTGATCTGATCCACGCGTAAATTTCATCTTACCGCAGTACTCATTATGAAGCGCTTCCACCACTATCGACGATTGGAAAACTGAAGAATAGATAGTTTATCTATTAGTGCGCATATTGTTAACCACCAAATATGGCGGTTTATCCTCTTTTTTCGAAAAAACATTACGTATGTGGAAACCTTTCCATCTAGTCCTAGTTGGGGCCTGCGAAAGCTACCGGTATGCTTTAGTCACCTTTTTCCATTACTTAACAATCAAGTAAAATGATGTTTGTAGTTAATCGTCGTAGCCTGGCTACGGCCTTATTCGCCTGCCTTGCAGTGTTTTTCACTGCCTGCCTGGAAGACCAAGATGGTCTTATCCCCGTCCCCGCGGACGATACCGCTAGAGACATAGAGAAATCTATGGACCCTAAACTGCTTAAAGCTGCCGCGGTCGATTTCCGAAATACTTCTGAATCGGCTGTTATTGCGCAGTTGAACGCAGTAGCTGCCGCCATCGATGACTTTGACGAGGACCCCCGAGTCATTTAGCGATTTTCTAATTAAGCTTAGAGAAAGCGGATACGGCGACTTTCCCGATTCGGGTAGCGCTAAACCGGAAGTTTTCAGTCTATTCGAGCGAGGCTACCGTAATCGGTTCAACGAATCGCGATCGTTGGTTGAACGGCGCCGCCGAAGAGATCGATAAGATTGCTACTTCTTCAGCCTCCCCCGAAGCGAGGTATGCTAGTCTGCAAAACGTAAAACGACAAATCGAAAGGGAAACAATCCAAAAGAAAGGCAGGCTAACTAGCGAAGAGTATAGTGCGCTACTGTATGAAATTAGCTTTCACGGGGTATTGCTGAAGGCAATACATGCGGACCGTCCCTTTCCAAAGGGTAGTAATTTGAATAAAGACGTTGACATACTATATGTCATTATATACATAGCTAAAACATTTGGTATTGATATCCTAGACGCGACCTTAATTCAGGAGGGGACGGATAGATGCGCCCTAGCTATATTTAGCGTTGCTTGGTCTACGCTTAGCTGCGCCGCACAGAACTATGTATCGTGCGTCTTACTCCCATGGAAAGTCCATAAAGCCTTCAAAAAGTGCAAAAAGGATCCTATCCCTTATTGTACGCTGAATCCGAGTCCGTGCTGCGGTGTGGTCTGTATACAGAATTACAACTGTAATTACAGGACCGGAGAATGTGAGTACTCACCTCAACCCTG
>OY764554.1:0-13743 GCA_963668285.1 uncultured Lewinella sp.
CGTCGGCCCGGCGCGTCAGCCCCCGTACTACGAATGGCTGTTCAACCTGCAGCCGCGGCGGATCATCTTCAACCCGGGCACGGAAAATCCGGAGTTTGATGCGCCTAGCGCGGGAGCGGGGGATCGAGGTGGTAGCGGGGTGTACTTTGGTTATGTTGGCCTCGGGGCAGTACTAAATTTATTGTTTTTCGTACGGAGCAAGACGGAGGAGCGGAGATAGACGAAGAAGTGACTCCGTTTTCCTCCGCCCCTCCGTCTATCTCCGTACGAAACTTATAGGGGCAAACAACTTGCCGGGATAGGTTACTTCGTCGACCCCACCGAAGCAGCGATATACTCCCGGTTCAAACGAGCGATGTGTTCCACCGAGATACCCTTGGGGCACTCCGCCTCGCAGGCCGTGATGTTAGAGCAGCGGCCGAAACCTTCCGCATCGTGCTGCTCGATCATCCGGATGGCCCGCTGGCTGGCTTCCACTTGACCCTGAGGCATCTGCGCCAGGTGAGAGACCTTCGCCCCCGTGAACAACATCGCCGAAGCATTCGGGCAGGCCGCTACGCAGGCACCGCAACCGATACAAGTGGCGGCATCCATGGCGTGGTTGGCCTGGTCTTTTTCGATGGTGACGGCGTTACCGTCCTGCGCCTGCCCCGTGTTGACGGAGATGTAGCCGCCGGCCTGGATGATCCGGTCGAAGCTATCGCGGTTGACGACCAGGTCCTTCACGATGGGGAAGGCCGAGGAGCGCCAGGGTTCGATGGTGATCGTATCCCCGTGCTTGAAGTGGCGCATGTGTAGCTGGCAAGTCGTCGTGTACTGCTGGGGGCCGTGGGGGTAACCGTTGATCACCAAGCTACAGGTACCGCAGATGCCTTCGCGGCAGTCGTGCTCGAAAGCGACGGGCTCGCCCTTACCGGCGATGATCTGCTCGTTGAGTACGTCCAGCATCTCCAGGAAGGACATGTGGGAGGTGACTCCCTCGATGGTATGTGTTTCGAATGTACCCTTAGCGGTCGTATTCTGCTGCCGCCAGATCTTAAGGGTCAGGGTCATGTTGTCAGCGCTCATGTTGGGCGTATTGATCGGTTAGGAGGGTAGGGGGGGGTTACTTGTAAGAGCGCGTTTTGAGTTCGACGTTCTCGAAGATCAATTCTTCCTTGTGGAGGATGGGATCCTGATCGTCCCACTCCCAGGCGGATACGTAGGCGAACTCGTCATCCCGACGTAGCGCCTCGCCTTCCTCGGTTTGGTACTCTTCGCGGAAGTGACCGCCACAGCTTTCCTGGCGGTCGAGCGCGTCGAGCATCATTAGCTCGCCGAGCTCCATGAAGTCAGCTACGCGCAATGCTTTTTCCAGTTCCGGATTGTATTCGTTGGCACTGCCGGGTACGAACACGTCGCCGTAGAACTCATCGCGAAGCTCACGGATCATCCGGCGGCCTTTGGTCAGGCCTTCGGCGTTACGCGCCATGCCGCAGTATTCCCACATGATCTTACCTAGCCGGCGGTGGAAGCTCTCTACGGATTGATTTCCACCGACTTGCATCACGCGATCTACGCGGTCCTGCACGGATTTTTCGGCGGCGTGGAACTCCGGTGCGTCCGGGTCGATGAAGGGCGTACGGATTTCTTCGGCCAAAAAGGTACCGATGGTGTAGGGAAGTACGAAATAGCCGTCCGCCAAACCCTGCATAAGGGCGGAAGCGCCGAGGCGATTGGCACCGTGGTCGGAGAAGTTGGCCTCACCGGCGGCGAAAAGGCCGGGGATGTTGGTCTGTAGGTTATAATCCACCCACAGGCCACCCATGGTGTAGTGCACGGCGGGGTAGATCTTCATCGGCACGACGTACGGGTTCTCCCCGGTGATCTTCTCGTACATCTCGAAGAGGTTGCCGTACTTCTCGGCCACGACGGCCGTACCGAGCTCCTTGATGCGTGCGGCCGAGGCGTTGTACTCGTTGAGCGTGGTAGCGCGGGATTTACCGTAGCGCTGAATGGCATCGGCAAAATCCAGGAAGACGGCCAGGCCGGTGGGGCTTACGCCGAGGCCTTCGTCGCAGGCCGTTTTGGCGGCGCGGGAGGCCACGTCGCGCGGGACGAGGTTGCCGAAGGCGGGGTAGCGACGCTCCAGATAGTAGTCGCGGTTCGCTTCCTCGATGTCGACGCCGGTCTTCTCACCGTCGCGGATGGCGCGGGCATCGTCCTGCGACTTAGGTACCCACACGCGACCGTCGTTGCGCAGGGATTCCGACATCAGGGTCAGTTTGGATTGGTACTCACCGGAAACGGGGATGCACGTCGGGTGAATTTGCGTAAAGCAGGGGTTGGCCATGTAGGCACCCCGCTTGACCGCCCGCCAGGCCGCCGAACCATTGGAGTTCATGGCGTTGGTGGAGAGGTAAAAGACGTTACCGTAGCCACCCGAACCGAGCACGACGGCGTGGGAGGCGTGGCGCTCGAGTTTGCCGGTCAGCAGGTTACGGGCGATGATGCCACGGGCTTTGCCGTCGATGGTCACCACGTCCACCATTTCGTGGCGGTTGAACAGCTCGACGTTACCGAGGCTGATTTGCCGGCTGAGCGACTGATAGGCACCGAGTAGTAATTGTTGGCCGGTCTGCCCCCGCGCGTAGAACGTCCGGCTGACCTGCACGCCACCGAAGGAGCGGTTGGCGAGAAGGCCGCCGTATTCGCGGGCGAAGGGGACACCCTGGGCGACCGCCTGGTCGATGATGTTGACGCTTACCTCCGCCAGGCGGTGTACGTTGCTTTCCCGGCTACGGTAGTCACCACCCTTGATAGTGTCGTAGAACAGTCGGTAGACGGAGTCGCCGTCGTTCTGGTAGTTCTTTGCGGCGTTAATGCCTCCCTGGGCGGCGATGGAATGCGCGCGGCGCGGGCTATCGTGGAAGGTAAATACCTTGACCTTGTAGCCGAGTTCGCCGAGGGTGGCGGCGGCGGCGCCTCCGGCCAGCCCGGTCCCTACTACGATGACCTCGATGCGGCGCTTATTATTAGGCGCTACGAGGGGCATCGAAGAGCGGTACTTGGTCCACTTATCGGAAAGTTCGCCGGGGGGTACGTTTGACTTGAAGGGCATGGTCGGATGATTTATCTTGGATGTAACGGGGCGGGTAGGCGGGGTAGCTCCGGCTACTTAGCTTGTATGTTTTGAACGTACATAATGATCGGGATGATGGCAAACCCGAGGGGTACCAACACGGCGTAGGCGCGGCCGATCGTACGGATGATGGGGCTCCATTTGGGGTGGTTCAATCCGAGCGTCTGGAAGGCCGATTCGAAACCATGCGCCAGGTGAAAGGCGATGAATACCATGCTGGCCACGTAGAAGATCACGAACCAGATATTCGTAAAGGCCCCGGAGACCAGTGTGTAGAGATCTTTGACCGGGTATTCGGCGCCGGCGTAAGTAACGTCGGTCACGTTGCCGGTGAACTTCATCTGCGCCCAAAACTGCACCATATGAATGATGATGAAAGCTAGTATGACGATACCGAGGCTGCCCATGTAGATCGAGCTTTTCGTGGCGGAAGCCACCCGATCGTTCTTTACGGCGTAACCCTGGCCACCGCGCGCCTTCTTGTTCTGTAACCACAACAGGATGCCCTGGACGGCGTGCAGCAGGATAAAGGCGTACAGGCCGTAGCTCGTAAATTTGATGATCGGGTTATGCGTCATAAAATACGCATACTCGTTAAAGGCCTGACCGGTCGTGTCACCGGCTATCAACTGCAGGTTACCCGCCAAATGCACGGCGAGAAACGTGATGAGGAATAGGCCGGTCAGTGACATGATTACCTTCTTGCCGATACTGGACGTAAAAAAGCGGGCGATCCATGTAGTCATAAGGGGGTAGTTTGGCTAACTGCGCAAAACTACCTATTAAAGGTCGTATATAAGGGCACGGTTTCCCCGGGGCCGCGTGGCCCGGTTTGTTTAGATTTTGTCTAAGCTATTGTTGTTTACCTGGCTTTTACAGCTACTTGATCATGGACAGAAAGGTCGAGAAAAACCAGTTGCTGTCCATCTTTACGAGGGTATCCAGCGCCGAATCCGCCTTGTGAGAATACAACTTGAGGTCTTTGATCACGTCGCGAAACTCATCGGCCTCCGCCGTCTGCCCCTCCACGCCGGTGAGTTCGTCGAGCAGGCGGAGCATGGGTTCGAGCTCCCGCTTCTTCCGGGCGATGACGATGGACTTCACTACTACGGACATGTCTTTCTCCGCTACGAAATATTCTTTCCGTTCACCGGGTATGAGCTTCTTGTAGGCCAGGCCCCAATCGACCAGCATCCGCATATTGGTATTCACGTTTCCCCGGCTGATCTTCAGTTCCGCCATCACGTCATCCGAGCTTTTCGGTTCGCGGCTGACGAGCAAAAGCGCGTGGATCTGCGCCATCGTCCGCGTTACCCCCCAACTGCTGCCGAGCGCCCCCCAGGCCTCGATGAATCGCTGTTTTCCTTCTTCTAGCTGCATTGACTGACTAAAGTCCGAAAACAGGGAATGGGTTTAGTCGCACCGGAAGAACTTGCTACCCGCAAGACCGCCCCTGCGGGGTCTACCGAAGGAAGAGTCCGCTCCCTACCACGTTCCCGGGCCCCCGCCATTCCGGCCGCCAGAATGCTTTGTACCGCTCGGCGTCCTCCGGGTCGTCATCCTGTGCGATCACGTTCACTCTCAGGTGCCTCCAATCCGTACCCTGTCGATCTCTTACGTACTCCAGCGGCAGCGCCAACTCGATGGTATAACCTTCCGCCGTAATCTTCGAAGCCAGCGGCACGTCGAATGGGTAGCGTTCACTATTGATCTTGACTACGGGCTCCCCACCGGGGGAGGCCGGCGGCGATACGAGTAGGTAGAAAGACCGTTCGTACCTGGCCTCACCACCGTCGAGGAGGCTGCCGGCCAGCGGGTCGGCATTCACTACCAAACCTACAAAGTCCTGTTTGCCGGGCGCCCGGCCCGCTTCGACGGAGACGTGGTCATCCGTTACCTCGGCGCCGAAGTACACAAATTCATCGTCCGCCACGATGCCCCAGCGGATGCTCAGGTCACCCGCATCCTGCGACCGGATGGTTTGGTCCAGCGCCTCCCAGTCACCGAGGTCTCCATCTACGGAGGTACGGCCTACATCCTTACCGATCTGCCTGGTACCCTCGGCCGGGTTCAATAAATAGGTGAACGGTATGCTTACGTCACGGCCGACGTACTGAAAGCGCAGATCGACGTCCAATCGCTGGGTCGCGCCCGCGGTAACGTCTCCTTTTGGCAGCAACCGTAGGGTATAGTCTTCTACGGTGTTGGGGTGGACCGTAACCGTATCGATGGGCTGCACCACGGAGTAGCCCCAGCTAAAGGCGGGGTCCACTTCTACGTGCAGTAGCAGGTCGGTCGGATTGTGAAGTTGCATGGGCACCGTATACCCCGTGCCGTCAGCGGTTGCCTCCGGAATGCCGAACTGCACGGGCTGGCTGGCGATCAGGTCGGATACGAAAGCAGCGTCCTCGGTGGTACGGAGGCTGTCGTCGTGGATGCCGTCTAGCGCGATATTGGCCATGATCGGTCCGTCATCGGTCATCGTAACCCAACTGACGTGGTCGAACTCCCCGAGTTGCGGTCCGCGCAGTCTGCTTCCCCCGCCGGTCGTAGCGAGGGTAAAGTAGCGTCCGTTGTTGCGCTGGAACTTCTGGTAGCGGTGCACGTGGCCGGCGTAGACGGTGTGCTCCCGCTCCTGTAGCAGGGTTTCTATCTCCGCCCACCGCCCCGTCGGCGCCTCCTGGTCCCACAGCGGCTGGTGGATGAATACCAACGTCCAGCGGGCCTCCGCGTTATCACTCAGCACCCGCTCGAAGTACTCGAACTGCTCGTCCAGGATCCGGCCCTTACCCGCCCCCGGCGCGCCGTCTTCACTGTTCATACAGAGGAACAGCACGTCCTTGTACACGAAGTGGTAATAGCTGGGCCCGTACCGTTCGCGCCACAGCCCGTCCATTACGTCGTTGGTAATGTCGTGGTTGCCGGGCAGGTAGAAGAAGGGCATTTCCAAGCGGTCCACCATGCCATCGAACTGATCCCATTGCCGGTTTAGCTCGGGAAGGTAGCGGGTGTAGCCGTTGATCAAATCACCGACGCTCATCACGAATGGCGGGCGCAGTAGGTTGAGCTTATCGACGGCTTCGCTGAACACCCCCGGCCGCGCCCCCCCGGTACGGTCCGTCACGATGGCGAACTGGAACTGGTCTTCCGGCGCTTCGATCTCCAGGCTGGTCCACGGGGTCGGCCCGTCGAGCGGTTCGATCCTCAGCCCCTCGGTCTGTGCGTGAAGTAAGGCGGACCAACAGAACGCACTAAATAGCAGGAGGTACTTCATCCGCACAAGGTCGCAAGCGTTTATGAACTCGGGGTGAACCCCAAATAAAAAGACCCACCCGGCCAGGCCGGATGGGTCTTAGTTTTTCGCGGTTGCGAAAGAAGATGGCTTACATCATACCTCCCATTCCGCCGGGCATACCGTGGCTGTGGCCACCGCCGCCCATGGCGCTTTCCGGCTCCGGCTTGTCGTTCACGACGACCTCGGTGGTCAGTACCATACCGGCAATCGATGCGGCGTTCTCCAGGGCGATGCGCGTGACCTTGGTGGGGTCGATCACACCGGCCGCTTTCAGGTCTTCGTACTTATCGGTGCGGGCGTTGTAGCCGTAGCTACCCTCGGCCGTGCGGACGCCCTGCAGTACGACACTGCCTTCGACGCCGGCGTTATCGGCGATCGTACGGAGTGGCGCTTCGAGTGACTTACGGACGATCTGAATACCGATGTTCTGGTCTTCATTCTCACCACTCAGGCCTTCCAGTGCGGCGATAGAACGAATCAGGGCTACGCCACCGCCGGCGACGATGCCTTCCTCGACGGCGGCTCGGGTAGCGTGGAGCGCGTCATCGACGCGGTCCTTCTTCTCCTTCATTTCCACCTCGGTGGCCGCACCTACGTAGAGCACGGCGACGCCACCGGCCAGTTTGGCCAGACGCTCTTGGAGCTTCTCGCGGTCGTAGTCGGAAGTAGTGGTTTCGATCTGCTGCTTGATCTGACCGATCCGGCCCTTGATCTGCTCCTCGGCACCCGCACCGTTTACGATGGTGGTGTTGTCCTTGTCGACGGAGATCTTTTCGGCGGTACCGAGCAGGTCCATGGTCGTCTGGTCGAGCTTGTAGCCTTTCTCCTCGCTGATGACGGTACCACCGGTGAGGATGGCGATGTCTTCCAGCATGGCTTTACGGCGGTCACCGAAGCCGGGGGCTTTGACGGCGACGACTTTGAGCTGAGCGCGTAGGCGGTTAACTACCAAAACGCCAAGTGCCTGCGACTCGATGTCTTCGGCGATGATCAACAGCGGGCGGCCGCTCTGGATGACTTGCTCCAGTACCGGCAGGATGTCCTGCATGTTACTGATCTTCTTATCGTGGATAAGGATGTACGGGTTCTCGTACTCCGTTACCATACTCTCGGCGTCGGTCACGAAATATGGGCTCAGGTAGCCGCGGTCGAACTGCATACCCATTACCTCCTCGACGTAAGTGTCGGTTCCCTTGGCTTCCTCGACGGTGATTACGCCGTCCTTAGAGACGCGCTTCATCGCATCGGCGATCAGGCTACCGATTTCGCTATCGTTGTTGGCCGAGATGGCGGCTACCTGCTCGATCTTGCTGAAGTCGTTACCGACGACCTCGCTCTGTTCGCTGAGGTTCTGAATGACTGCTTTGGTGGCCTTGTCGATCCCGCGCTTGAGGTCCATCGGGTTGGCACCGGCGGTTACGTTCTTCAAACCGGCCTTGATCATGGCCTGGGCCAGTACGGTGGCGGTCGTCGTACCGTCACCGGCGATGTCGGCGGTCTTGGATGCGACCTCCTTAACCATCTGAGCGCCCATGTTGGCGACGGGGTCCTCGAGTTCGATCTCTTTTGCGACCGTTACCCCGTCTTTCGTGATCTGTGGGGCACCGAATGATTTTTGAATGACGACGTTGCGTCCTTTAGGGCCTAGCGTGACCTTTACGGCGTTTGCCAGGGCGTCTACACCGGCGTGCAATTTTTCGCGCGCGGTTCTATCAAAGCTAATTTCCTTAGCCATAGTAGTATATAGTTTTGTTTGTGTGGGGAATAATTGTTGGGGGGGGGGAGCCTCCGGCGGCTTTAGACGATCACTAGGATGTCGTCCTCCCGCATAATCAGGTAATCCTGACCCTCCAGGTTTACTTCCTGGCCGGAATACTTACCGTAGAGGACGATGTCGCCAACGGAAACGGTCATGGCATTGCCGTCTTTACCGGGGCCTACGGCGACTACCTCACCGCGTTGGGGCTTCTCTTTTGCGGTGTCCGGGATGATGATTCCGCCACTGGTTTTTTCTTCGGCGGGGGCGGCTTTTACCACTACGCGATCGTTGATCGGCTTCATACTTGATGGTTTTTGATGATTAAATGGGTATCTCTGGCGGTCCGGCGTACGACAAGCTGTCCCACTACCGGTCCGCCCCAGTCCGTGCGAAGGTCGTGCCAACGGCCAAGGTGTCAATTTGTCCGACAAATTTTCAGTCAGTGTGCACTTACACGGCGCGCACGAGTGCATAGCAGCAGGTCACGTAGAAGTCCTTTACCCATGGCAGCTTGCCCAAGGGGCCGGGCAGGCTCCTCGGCCGTAGCCCGAATTTTACTTCGTAGTTCGGGTTGATCAGCCAAAGGTCACGCTGCTCGAATACGAAGCCTGCCCGCTCGATCAACTCGTTGAAGCGGGATAGGCTGATGCCCGTTTCTTTGATCTCGATCAGGTCGTCGATCTGCTTACCCGTTTCGCCGGCCAGCTCCAGCACCTTACGGTACGCCGGGGTCGGCAATAGGTGGAACCACGGCAGTTTACTCAACACTTTATTTTGGCAAACCTGCTGGTGGCCGCCGAAAGGCATCCGCCAGGGCGGAAAGCCAAAAAAGATGCGCCCGCCGGGGTTTAAGAATCGGTGTACCATTTTCAGAAAGCGCTCCTGATCGTGGATGTGCTCGATGACGTCCCGCAGCACGATCAGGTCGAAACGGCCCAGGCGCTCGGCGCTCGCATCGTAGATGTCCTGTATGAGTAGCTCGACCTTTGCACCGGGTACGGATTCGGCTAGGTAGGCTTTGCCTAATTCTACTTTACTGGTGAGCAAGTCGACCCCGACGCACGCACAGCCCATCTCCAAAAATGGTACGAGATTACCGCCTTCCCCACAGCCGATTTCGAATACCCGCGTTTCCGCATCGACCTCCATCGTGCGTTGGATATACGGGATGACAAACTTGCGGGTTGTCAACGCCTGCTCCTCAAAATACTGCCTGCGGTTGCGATGCCTTTCGTGCATATCGGCGAAGGTATACTTCTACCTACTTACCGTTCAGTCTTTGGAGCGCGGTTTCTAGGTGAACGTCGCGGTCGTCAATAATATCCTGGCGGGTGATCGGTACGATCTCGTCGGGCATCACCGTCCCCTCCCCGGCCCGGTAGGGCACGAATACCCAATTTGGCATGTTCAGCTCGAACCGAACGCCCTTCCGGTCACCGATGACGAGCTCGCGAATGTTACCGCCGTAGGTCCTCGCCCGGCCGCCGCCCGTCGGGCCACCCAGGAGCAGGGCGGACTGCGTCTGTTGCAACACATTCGCCGTCAGGGCGGTAGCGGAAAAAGAGAGCTCGTGAATAAGCGCGATCACTTCCCCCGAGAACGCATCTTTATGAGGCTGGGTCAGTTTGGTTTTCCCATCCATCCGCCATACACCGTGTTTTTTGCGCACACCCGCCACGACGTACATGCCCATCTTATTGAACAGCCCCTTACCGTTGGCGCCCGGGGTGGTCGAGTAAATTTCGTCGGCGATTGAGAAGGAGGCTTTGGCCAGGTAGCTACATAAGTAGCGCGCGTTTGTAACGTCCCCGCCACCGTTAAGCCGTAGATCTACGACCAGCTTATCCACGCCGCTCGCGTTGATTTCCTCGAATGCATCCCGCACGGACCGCCGAAACCCACGGAAGGGGTAGGCGCTATCGCTAAAGCTTCGAATGGTCATTACCCACACCGACCCGTCCTCAGATAGCTCGTAGCTGAATTTTTTTAGCTGGTCCTCCCGCCGCTCCTCCCTGCTTCGCTTTTTCTTTCCGTGGTCGGCCGGTAGCTTCGCGTCTCCCTTAGCCGGTAACATTGCGGCGTATCCTTCCTTCGGCTCCGGCGACCCTTCCGCCAGGTAGGTAACCAATAGGCTATCCTTCGCGCCGTAGCGGGCATCGTACAGGCCGGAGAGATAGCGCGCCGCCCGGTAGCGCGGGCCGACGTTCGAACCCGCATCGTTGATGCCTTGGAAGATAGCCAGGTAGCTGACGAGCTGCTCTACCGGCCGGCCGTCAAGCTGCAAGAGTGGGGTACCGACCGCAAGTGAATCTCCACCGGTGAGCCCCACCTTCCCCCGCGTGACAAAACTGCCGTCGGCTACCCGGATCACCCCGAAAAGCTGCCTGCCCTTGCGCTGGCCAATCCACTGCTTACCGCGCTGCGGCGTAAGCTGTAGATGCCCGCAGCCGGTCGCCTCCTGTAGCTTCCCGGCGGCGGCGATGAAGTCCTGAATGGCCACGCTATCCCCGGGGGCATCCACGTGGCTTTGCAACTCCCTTTCGGCCAGGACGTAGGCTTCGGCCAGGGCCACCTGCCCGGTGTGTAGTTGCCCGACCGGGTGCCAGCTTACGATGGCGTGGTGAACCTCGTCGAGTACTTGCAACGCCCGCTCTTGCCGGAGCGAGTCCTGCGCGTAACCGGACAAACTGACCGATAGCAATAGCAAGATATATAGGGTTCTCATAGGGCGGGGCGGGTGGTAGCGACCGACCAAAGCTAACGTAAGCATTCGACTTGCCCCTTCGCCCCTGATTTGTCCTTAGCTTTGTTGCGACCTGACCCAATATGCCCTCAAAGTACCTTTATCTAAGTGCCATCGTACTCCTGTGCACGGTTTGGAACGCCATCGGCTTTCATCAGGGAGACGAGCACTTCCAAATTTTGGAATTCGCCATACACCGTGCCGGCGTGGAAGGAGCGGAACTCGCCTGGGAATACCACGAGCAAATGCGCCCCGGCCTTCAACCTTACTTGGCCTACTGCCTCTACCGAGTGCTGGGCCTTTTCGGAGAGGTGGACCCCTTCTTCATGGCCGGTTTGCTGCGCTTCTTTTCCGCGGCGTTATTCCTGGGCGTTGCCGTCACGGTCTATAATCGTTATCGCTCGGCCTTCCCGGGGAAGAGTGCTTTGCGCTGGTTCGCATTGTTACTGCTCTTTAGCTGGTGCAACGTATACGCGGGGGTACGCTTTGCGAGCGAAAGCTGGTCGGGGGCTTGCTTCGCGTTCGGCCTACTCCTGTACCCCCTCCCGGAATTGGGCGATCCGGAGATGAAGTCGAGCGTAATTACCCGGAGTTTATTTTGGCGAGGACGCAGGTGCGGGGGCGGGGCGGGCCATACCCCGCCCCGGAACCTAATGAGCAAGGCTTTCTTGGCCGGGGGGCTTTTCGGTTTGAGTTTCGAATTCCGCTACCAGCTCGCCATCGCCGTGGTAGGGTTCATACTCTGGCTATTGATCGCCACGAAGGTCAATTGGAAGCACCTTGCGGCCACGGTAGCCGGCGGCCTGCTTGCCGTAGGGATCGGAACGCTGACGGACGCCTGGCTCTACGATGAATGGGTATTCGCCCCCTGGAAGTACCTGGAGCAAAACCTGATTCAGGGTAAAGCGGCCACCTTCGGTACCAAGCCTTGGTACGGCTACGTCGAGTACATCTTCGAGCGTGGGGTGCCCCCCCTCAGCCTCGTGTATCTGGCGGCCATCGGCTACTTCTGCTACCGATACCGGTGGGATCCGGTTACTTGGTCGTTCCTCCTGTTCTTTGTAGTACACAGCATACTCAGCAGGAAGGACATTCGCTTCCTTTTCCCGATGCTGCCGTTTCTACCCCTTGCGGTAGCCGTGCTTTACCGCGATCTCCGCTTACGCTACGGCAAAGACTTCCTCCGTCGGGGTTGGCGGAGGATGGCCTTCAGAACATTGATTGTCATTAGCTGCGTATTACTGGCGTGGGTCATGATTCGCCCGATGAATAGTAACCTCCCTGCTACCCGCTTCGTTTACAATAACTACCAGGAGCCGGTCACTCTGCTGGCGAACGGTAAAAGCATCTACAACCATTCGGGCCTCGTCCATCGCTTTTACCGCCGCGAAGGGCTAACCATCGTCAATAGCGGTGACGGGCAACCGCTGGCCCGGCCGTGCCCGACAGCCACGTGCCTTTACTCGGTGGAGACGAACGACCCCAACCCACCGGAAGGCGCAAAACTAGTATACACCAGGGCCCCGTTTTTCCTGAATAGCTTCGATGCCTGGGGCTTGCTGCGTAACCCTCGGTACTGGTACGTATATGAGGTTGATTAGCTGGCTACCATACCGGTCGGGTCCCAGCTAATTGCCCTTCGCTCGAAGTAGCTTTGGTTCGCCAGCAGGGAAGGCGCCGCCGCCCGAAAACCGAATGCTCCGTCCTCCACTACTTCACCGCCTTCCCGGATCGCCTTGAACCAATTGGCGAAGTGGTGGGCGTGGGCGGAGTAGCCTTCGGGGGTACGGTAGGTAAACTCCGCGGGCTCCACTACCTCCGGCACCGCCGGGGGGTACTCCGCTTTATACCAGGCTGCAAACTCCTTTTGCCCCTGCTCGGAGAACGTCTCGTATGCATCCCAGCCCCCGTAGCCGGGGGCGTCGGGTAAGCGCTTGCGCCTTAGGGTGATGCTACGGCCGTCGATCTCCAGGCTGCCTTCGGTACCGACAAAGCGCGTCCGTGACCCACCGCCGCCGCCGTCGACGAAGTTGACGCGCAACTGCATATTGAAGGCCGGGTGGCCGGCTTGCTCCCCGTAGTCACAGCTGGCGATGAAGACGTCGGGAACGTCCCGCCCGTCCTCCCAGTAACGCAGCCCTCCGGTAGCGAATACGCGCTCCGGCCCCGTGGAGTCCAGGATGCGGTGGGCCCCGCTGAAAAGGTGAACGAACAAATCGCCGGCTACCCCCGTCCCGTAATCCCGGTAATTGCGCCAGCGGAAGAAGCGCTTGGCGTCGAAGGGTCGATCGCCGGTGTCTTTAAGGAAGGTATCCCAGTCTACCGTAGTCGGCGAGGCATCGCGGGGTAGGGAATACTGCCAGGCACCCAGTGCCCCGAAGCGATCGTTATAGGTCTCCACCATCACGAGCCGCCCCAAGTCCCCCGTCCTGAATATCTCCCGCGCCCGCTCGGTGAGGACAGAGCTGACCTGCTGACTGCCGACGATCAGTACCCCAGGGTTACGCTTCTCCGCTTCCAGTACGGGGTGGCCCTCCTCGAGCCGCTGCACCAACGGCTTTTCGCAGTAGACGTGCTTGCCGGCGTCGAGGGCCTCGATGGCAATCGTGTCGTGCCAGTGATCGGGCGTAGCGATGATGACCGCATCGATGTCCGTTCGGCCGAGAATCTCGCGATAGTCGCGGGTAGTAAACAGTTCGTTACCGTATACCTCCTTCGCCCGTTGTAGGCGACCGGTGTATAGGTCACAGACGGCAAGCAACTCCACGCCAGAGTTCCGGAGCGCCGCACTAATGTCGCTAAAGCCCTGGATGCCCATTCCGATA
>OY764555.1:0-16235 GCA_963668285.1 uncultured Lewinella sp.
TTGAAAGTCGCAGAACATATCTCGTCATCACTTCAAATGCGTTCGCATCTGCAGTGATCGATCGAGCTAGCGCAACTTCAAATATTTGCATAAATTTTTGAGTTGGACGCAACGTGATAAATATGAGCTTCGATAGATAGATTTCCCGTTGAAAGTCGCAGCGCATATCTCGTCTTCAATGACAATCTCAATTTACATATCGACTACATAAATGGATTGAGCTAGTGCTACTCAGATAGTGTGTAAAGTCATTAATGAATAGAGTTTTATCATATCTGACCGGAAAACAGAGCTACTTGTTCCCTTCGACCCAGTTTATTTATCGTACAGCTGTTTTTTAATTGAACGACAGATTTTATAAAGAATGAATACACTAAAGGACGAGTTTAGAAAAGCTCAAATTTTGTTATGTAGCCGACCAGAGATGATTTTGGGCAGCAACTGTAATTACAAGAGCTTTGCAAACTTCCTTAAAGGATATGAGTGTGGTATTAGAAGCATAGGAGGAGCTGATATCACTACCTTTGAAACTTGGCTACATTTTCATCTAGAGATACAGTTTGCATTAAGTCCATATAATTATATTGAGAAAAATTTATCACAATCATCTGATGATGCCAAAGCACAGCTTATATTTTATTTTTCGATGTATATTGATCATCTGTCAACGACGCAACGAATAATTAAAAGTTTCGAGTAACACAGTATTTTCGTGATAACTCCTTATGAAGTTTAGAAAACGTTATTGATAATTACAAATCACATAAACTGACAGGATATGGATTTTCAAGTTTCGGATATAATATTTAAGTCTATTCTAAATCGACATAATTATTCTGTGGAAGTATGGCCTGAAAGAATAACTATTGCGAAAGGTGAGCTTAGGTCTTCAAAAACGAAGCCATACAAAAATGGAGGGATACTACTATCAATATTAGGCATCTTACTATTTCTTTTTGGATCTTTCGTTGTTGGAATAATTATCTTGTTCACTTCAGTTCCTCTATTTCTTAAAGGTAATAAATTAGTTTCGCTAGAAGTTACTGGTGTAAAGTTAGTTGAATTCTCGAAATCCTTAGTTTCATTACAACTTCATGATGGACAATTATTAACTGTAGCTGGCGATTGGTACGACGCTTTGGAAGCAGAAGTAGAAAAAGATAACGATTTAAGTCTTGGATTTTTATTCTTCGACCAGGGCAACAATAACGCGGAGCGTATCCTCGAATTTTATGACCAGAGGTACAATGTTGTTTTAGATGATTTAAATTTAGTACTAAGGTATTTGTTTCAATTTATCCACAGAGAATGAAGCTCAAATTCAATTACAAAATAAAGAACAGCGTTAACAATAGATTGATCGATTATTATGCTGCCCAACATTATGCTAGCGGCCATGTCGGCTATGCCGCCACGTCGCCAGCATAAGCGTTGGGCGCAAGGGATTGGATTGGTGCTTCGAGAGATGAATTGATCGTTGAAAGCCGCAGCGCATATCTCGTCATCACTGCAAATGCAACTGGCGTCGCAGCTGCAGTGATCGTTCGAGCTAGCGCAACTTCAGGTAGTTGCATTAATCTTTGAGTCGGGCGCAACTAATATAAATCACAAACAATCAATAGCATAAAGTACCCGTGCTCCCTTTATCGCCCACAGGGGGTAAAATATCTGTGTAGTAGCCTTACTTTTAGGAGCACAAATTGAAGTTAGTACAATGGTTGCTACGAGCTTACGACAAAAGTGACTTATATTGGATTAACTAAAAAATGAGACTATGACCGTATACCTTGAAGATGTGTTCAAAACCTCGGGAATTCCCACCCATACTTTTGTAAAGCCTCCTGAATACAACAAGTTAATTGTAGCGCTTCGCACGAAGGGTAGAGGTTTGGTTGTAGAGGGGCCATCGGGTATTGGCAAAACCACATGTATCGCCAAGGCTATAGAAGAGCTAGCTGAACAACAAAAGGCTGTGTTACTATTATCGGCGAGGAAAGTTGATGATCTCCAATATATCGAAGCACTTCCAGAATTAGGGCAAGACTTGGGAATTGTCATCATTGATGATTTTCATCGGCTAACTGAAAAAGCCAAAAAGTCACTTGCAGACTTCATGAAGGTTTTAGCTGACGAAGAAAGAGAAGATGCTAAAGTAATATTAATAGGTATTAATAAAGCAGGCAACACTCTTGTTAGCTTTTCAGAAGATTTAAATAATAGAATCGATACAGTAAAGTTTGAACTAAACCCAGATGATAAAATTACAGAGTTAATATCAAAAGGAGAAAACGCTTTGAACGTACAAATCGAAGCAAAGAAAGATATAGTAACTGAAGCTCGTGGAAGCTTTCATATAACTCAGATGCTATGTAAAGAGGCTTGTCTGTATAGTGATATTCTAGATCGCTCAATAGATCCTTCCATTGTATCTGTGAGTCTAGATGTAGTTAAAGATGTAGTGTTAACTGAACTAGACCGCACATTTTACACTCCAGCCAAAAATTTTAGTACAGGTACTAAGTTAAGAAGAGAAGGTAGAGCGCCATATCTAAATATGCTTAAATGGCTATCAGAAAGTGAAGATTGGACAGTTCAAATGGATAATATTATGGTAAAGTATCCTGAAATAAGAGGTAGTATTTCCCAAGTAGTCGAGAAGGGTTACTTAATAAATCTAATAGATGGCAATTCTAACATTCAGCGAGTTGTTCATTACGATTCTAAATCTAAAATTCTGTCCATAGAAGATCCTAAATTTCTATTTTATATAAGAAATATTCATTGGAACAGATTTTCAAAGAAAATTGGATTTTATGGTGATAGGTTCAGTACTAGATATGACTTCGCACTTTCATTTGCTGGAAGGGATAGAGCTATAGCAGAAAGTATATTTGAGTGCTTAACTGAAAGTGAAATACAGGTATTTTACGATGACAATGAATCGCATAGAATATTGGCAGAGAATATTGAAGAGTATTTAGGACCAATTTACGAATCTGAGGCAAAATTTGTGATCGCTCTCATAAGTTCAGAATACCCGAAACGAGTATGGACAAATTTTGAGTCAGATAAATTTAAGCATAGATTCGGAGAGAAGGCTGTAATTCCAATTTGGTTTTCTGACACCAGCCCTTCCCAATTTGACGTTACTCGCAAGGTCGGAGGAATAAGTTATGATTTAAATGGAAGCATGGCAGACCAATGTGCTAAAATATGTGAGAAGCTGGTCAATAAATTATCAGAATCTAGACGGAACGAAAATTTAGAGTAGATATATGCACACAACAATTAAGAGTCGAAGGCAGTCCGACCGTAGGAGGACCTGACGTCGACCCGCCGTTGAACTAACCCGTGTTCCCCACTAAATCTAGGGTCCTGGAACCCTCCGAACCAGCTTTATGGTGACTCCCGAATTGTGAAAGCGAATTTTCGGCGCATTCTCTATGGGGTTTCAATCGAACAAGACCTTGAAAGCCAATAAATACTGGATATCTGACAAATTTTGTGCATCATCCTTGCGTCAGCTTGTGAAAAATTTTCGCCTAAAATCCGTTAATTCCAGGGCAGTAAACAACCTGGGCAGTAGTTTACCATTTAGGCAAGATCGGAAATATTTGCTTAAGGCTAAGGTTGGCGCGAAGCGGCTTAGTTCAACGAAACGCCAAGGGCAGTGAACTAAGTCTGGAAATTATAAACGATTGTTATCATTATGCGACCCAACATTATGCTAGCGGCCATGTCGGCTTTGCCGTCACGTCGCCAGCATAAGCGTTGGGCGCAAGGGATTGAATAGGTGCTTCGAGAGATGAATTGTTCGTTGAAAGCCGTAGCGCATATCTCGTCATCACTGCAAATGCGTTCGCATCTGCAGTGATCGATCGAGCTAGCGCAACGATAGATAGGTGTTTCAATTTTCGAAAAATTGGTAAGAGAATCGACCGCCGTTAAGTCGGTGACTGAATATGAAATGTAGAATTTTCAAATATTATTTAATTATCGGTGTAATAATAGTTGTTTAGACGCGGACGACCAATTAGTTTCAGATCAAAGCAGATCAAAGCAGATCAAAGCAGATCAAAGCAGATCAAAGCAGATCAAAGCAGATCAAAGCAGATCAAAGCTTATAGTACTTATTTAAAATTTTAGAGATGCTCTGGTAATTGATTTTGAAAAATTTTACTATGTATGCGAGAGGGAGCTAATCTATAGTCTAATCAAGGATATATTTTATTAAATTATTGAAAACGACATAATTAAAATATATGGAGCACGGCAATGATAGCTTGGAGTCTATTCGAGAAGATATAAGAAAAATTAATAATAAATTGATAGCGCAAGAGCACCGTAGATACTCAAGCTTTAAAAATCTATTTCAAGCTTTAGCTGAACATAATGGAAGCCAAGCATCTTGGGATACCACCACAGCAGCCGCAACCGCAGTTATTAGCTCGTGGCTCTTTAATCGAACTGCAGGGCTCGTTGTTATTTCCTTGAGCGGGATATTTGGTGCGGTAATCGCAATACTAACATTGTGTGAGTTCAAGAATCAGAATGATATAGTAGCCGAACAGAATGATTTATTTAGGGAACAAACTCTTCAGCAGGTTATTACTACGAATAGTCAAATGGTTTCAGATCTAATTGGTGATCTGTACGAAGAAAGAAAATCACTACAGCTATCTCGTGACAGCTTATGGCACATTCCTGCTACACTAGCTAATCGAGTCGCTGTAGTCGCGCAGGCTCTTGAACCTTATGATACTGTGGCGTACACGATTTCTCGAAGTGTAGTCAGTCATTCTGACACTTATCAAATCGAAAAAGGATTTTATAGTAGAGAACGGGGACAACTATTATCCGCACTAATTAATTTGAGAGTAGCCTTTCCTCTGACGCCCAATCCAAATTTTACTAAAAGTCTATTAATTAACCAGAAGATTGTTGGCGCTAATCTCAATAGAGCAAACTTGGCTGGATCAAGTTTTTCGGGTTCAGATTTATTGTGGTGCAATTTTGAGCTCGCAAAGTTAATTGATGTTTCCTTTAGTAATTCACTACTGTACTCATCCAATTTTTATTTAGCTGATCTTTCGAGAAGCGTCTTTAATAATGCTTCGCTAGGCGAAATGCCTGATGACCTTGGAGAAGGAAAACCATTATCGAGCGTAAATCCATCTACACTACAAGACATGTATACTATGCGTAGAAACGCACGCATTTATGGTAATACATCCCATGACAAGGACATTGACTCTACCGCTCTACTATTTTTTACTAATAATGCAATCTGGGACAAAGCAATATTGAAGGATATTGATTTCACAGTAGTCCAGAATGCATCAGACGACTGTTTGGCAAGAGCAGCAAGTTTGACCGGATCAATAGTCAGTAGTCGTTATCTACCGAAGACTGACGCTCGTCGCCAAATAGTTTACCAAAAGGAGGTTGCGGAGCAGGCACGACGTAAAAAAAGGCTGAATCAACGAACTATATACCAACGTTAGTCTAATAAAAGAAAGAAAGAAAGAAAGAAAGAAAGAAAGAAAGAAAGAAAGAGAGTGACTGGTAAGGTTGAGCTATCAAAGACTTCCAGTATGTTCATCATAGTCAGATCAACTTTAATGATTGATTTATTCGCACAACTGGACATCAACTGCTTCAAGCGAAATTTTGAAGGCAAGCAATTACATGCAGCACAATATTGAGCTACTGCCAATGTCGGCTCTGCCGCCACTACAGTAGCTCAAGCGTTGGGCAAAATAAAAGAAAAAGATATGGATGAAAAGGATATTATTGAACTATTTGAAAAAACCAGTAAAGATTTAAATAGTGCTATTTGGTCTAAGAAAAGGTGGAAATTCAGAGATGAGAATTTAGAAACAAAATACGAAGAGGTTTTAGAAAGATGGAAAATAGGATTATGCTCGCTTAGAGATTCTCAACCTATAAAGCTATCAATTTATTTATCTCAATTAATTACTGGACACTTTATTGCTAAAATAGGTAATGATTGGCCAAAAATGAAGATGGATAGTTCTGATGAATGGTCATCGGAAAAACATGTCAAATTTATTCAAAACACCTATGAATTTATTTACCATTATTTTGGTATCATTGGATTACTGAACGCAAAAGAGAATGACATTGAAAATAATGTGTATGAAAATTGGCATCTCATAAAGAAAGCAAAAGGTGTAGGATCAAAATCTAACTATTGGTTGTTTGATGGCACTAAATTATCTGGAATTAAATGGATATTGAAGACTTTAAATAATTGTGGATTTTTTCAAGTTGATATAAAGTTGTTATCAGCGATCAGGAATGGTAACAGCCATAATGGAATTATAATAAATGATGATAAAATCTATCTTATTCAAGATGATAAGTATGTAAATGTTGTTGCAGAAGTTAAAATTTTAAGTACGCAGTTGCTGTCTTATCTAGATGTTGCTATTCATTTCATTGTACATTCACTATTTTCTGAAGGTTATTATATTTATCCGATAACAGGCATACTGTTGAGAGACAAAATTGCTGGTTTTCCAAAGTCTATTTCTAACCCAAGAGATATTTTCAAATCAGAAAACATAGTACTTAGCAAAAGACCCGCAACTGCTGCGTTAATTAACGGTTATAAATCTATGAGAGAAGGGTTATACAAGTTTAGTTATAAGTTTGTAAAA
Source organism: uncultured Lewinella sp. (assembly GCA_963668285.1). GTDB lineage: Bacteria > Bacteroidota > Bacteroidia > Chitinophagales > Saprospiraceae > Neolewinella. Next base: position 6,684 of record OY764555.1, read on the forward strand.
GGGAAAAAATATAATAGTGATGATTCCAAATTTGATATAGAAATTGAGCAATTTAATTTAATGCTTCATGTATTTATCGGAGTCTTCTTAGGAAATAAATTCTTGTATAGTTATATTTTCAATGAATGTAATATTCATTTTTTATTAAGGAAGCTAGGACTTAGAATAGATATTAAGGAATTAGTCAAGTTAAATAATAAACTTTACATAGATTCAAAGAATATGAGCTATGAGGTAACTACATCATTCCTAAAACATATCCTTGATTGTGATATTAATGACCAAGAAATGAAACTAAGGTTGTCTAAAACGAGTGAAAACGAATTAGACCAAAGGATGGATGAAATAGTAACAAGAGAAATAACTTTACTGATCAGAGAAGGGAAAACTGGCTTGTCAATAACTTATATGTCTTTGTATGTCAGAGCATTTTATCCATTAAATCTTATTCCAGAAGGAATTGATAGAGTGCTTGTTCCTGCTGATGGAAAAGACTTTTTATTTCTTGAAAAATAAATATTCACCCAACAATTAAGGGTCGAAGGCAGTCCGACCGTAGGAGGACCTGACGTCGACCCGCCGTTGAACTAACCCGTGTTCCCCACTAAATCCAGGGTCCTGGAACCCTCCGAACCAGCTTTATGGTGACTCCCGAATTGTGAAAGCGAACTTTCGGCGCATTCTCTATGGGGTTTCAATCGAACAAGACCTTGAAAGCCAATAAATACTGGATATCTGACAAATTTTGTGCATCATCCTTGCGTCAGCTTGTGAAAAATTTTCGCCTAAAATCCGTTGATTCCAGGGCAGTAAACGACCTGGGCAGTAGTTTACCGTTTAGGCAAGATCGGAAATATTTGCTTAAGGCTAAGGTTGGCGCGAAGCGGCTTAGTTCAACGAATCGCCAAGGGCAATGAACTAAGTCTGGAGATTATAAACGATTGTTATTATTATGCGACCCAACATTATGCTAGCGGCCATGTCGGCTATGCCGCCACGTCGCCAGCATAAGCGTTGGGCGCAAGGGATTGAATAGGTGCTTCGAGAGATGAATTTTCCGTTGAAAGTCGCAGCGCATATCTCGTCATCACTGCAAATACGTGCGCATCTGCAGTGATCGATCGAGCTAGCGCAACGATAAATAGTTTTTTCAAGTTATGGAAGGGTAGGGGCATCGAGATTCAGCGGAAGTAATAAACTATTTTGAAAAGAGACGTATTAGTCATCACTAGAAATTTAGTCGGGAATTGATTTGACCTACGGAAATACAAAAATTAAATTCAGACCACAGACCACAGACCACAGACCACAGACCACAGACCACAGACCACAGACCACAGACCACAGACCACAGACCACAGACCACAGACCACAGACCACAGACCACAGACCACAGACCACGGTTTACAGATTACGAAATGAACATGATTAATCAAATTGACACACTAAACGATTGTGGATGGTACGTGGAGGATAATATCCTACTTGATTCTGAGATTAATCATTTAAAAAAGGGTTTGTCAAAAAATCTCGGCAATACTGCTTTGGGTAAACAAGATTTTGGAACCAATAATTTAGAACTGCTAGATGTAATAATTACCAATCCATTATTTAAAGGAATTATTAACCGTCATATTTCCGATCCAATAATAATCAGATCGATTTACTTTGATAAACCTCCAAAATTGAATTGGTTGGTCGGTTGGCGTCAAGGCTTAACCGTTAATCTTAAACGAACAGTGTAACATAACGTAATATTTAGGCAACGATCCATCAAAGATCGTGTTGTTGCACAGGTTAGTCAGGATCATCTTGTAAAAGTACTTACCGTAAGAGTTCATTTAGATACGGCTACCGAGGATAATGGTGCACTTAGAGTAATTCCAGCATCGCACAAGCTAGGCATTGTTAGAGCCAATGAAATTTCCAGTAAAATTTCTTTTGATTCGTATGCGATAATTGACGTAACATCTGGGGGCGTATCGGTGTTTAGCCCGTTGTTATTACAAGTAGCAGAAGAACAGATAAGAGTTCACTAAAGAGAAGACGGGTCATACATTTAGAGATAGTCGACAGAAACTTCTTCCCAAAGTTACCTTATTATGAATCAATAGCAGTCTGAACCCTTTTTGAAATGGTAATTAATTAAATGTTGTAACCCAAATTTATGTCAAAGCATGATGCGTCCCAATATTATGCTAGTGGCAATGTCGGCTGTGCTGCCACGTCGCCAGCATAAGCGTTGTGTTTAATCAATAGAAATGGTAGTTTACAAAATTGACGGATCACAATTGAGAGATTGGAAGTCGTTCCATTCAGAATTTAGAAAGCGTCTTGACTTTCCAGATTATTATGGAGAAAATATGAACGCTTGGATAGATTGTATGGGTGATTTGGTAAATCAACCTACCCTTCTGCACATTGATAACAGCAAAAAACTTAAAGAAAGCAATCCAGAACTACTTGAAGCAATTTTCGAATGTGCAGCGTTTCTAAATTTTCGTGAGTTGGATATAGGTAGAACACCACAATTGCTAATATCGGCATACCTTTAGCTATGGAAAATCACCACCCATATATAGTTAGATTCGGTCATCCACCGGACTTTTTGGTTAACTATAGGATATTGACCGAAGCTGAAGGAGGACGAATATCACCTGTCTATCAAGGAATTCGGTGGGATCTTTGGTATAAAGTTTTAGATATAGAAGGTAATTACTTGTTTATGGTTTGGCCTGAATTCCTCGATGAAAAGGGAGATGTAGTTATACAAAGACACAGTCCAGTTCCTAATATTGGAATGGCTCAGTTGTGGATAATAAATGAGAACATGAGATATTATCATCAACAAAGAATTGTAGAAGGAATGCAAGGTTTCGCGTGTGAAGGCGCGAGAAGAGTAGCCGAATATAGGGTTACTAAAGTTGTTGGCCTCATGGACAATCCAGCACCAGAAAACATGAAAGACTAAACATATCCAAGTAGTTACGACAATCGTCTAAGGGCGACTGCGTGGCTACATCCGTCAGAATACAAGCACGAAATAGATGAAAAATTTCGTTAGGTAAAATCGAATGGAAATGTATAGAAAACAAGAAAGTCTCAAGAATAAAGTTTGAAAAATCATGTTTAGGAATAACTGGTAATTCTAATCCGTGGAGAGAAAATGAAAGATTGCCCTTAATTAATTGGTGTACTAAATCGGCGTTGTTGCATGAAGATTTCGAGTAAAGCTTACGCTAATATCCTATTTAATTACGCGGCTTTCGGTTGAGAGATTGGCATGCCATGGGCTGTCATTCGATTGAGTGCTTTTATTTTCATTTTGTTTTCTTGGGTCTGAGTTGCTAGTGATCGGGAATAATGCTGGCTTCCGAAGCTGCTCTTATATCGGAACATGGCTGTCTCTGATAAGCTTCGTCGATGATAGCCAATTTCCTTTTTCCATTCCGCCCGGCCGATTTCTTCAATGCGATCAATGAATTGGTTCCTTGGATAATCGTTGGCGTCTCCGGGCTCTTCCCAATACCAATTTATTGCGTTTCTTGGTGGAGGGATAATTGGGTAGATGTCTCGTTCCAGCAGTCCGTCATAACACGTTTGGGCATCGTAAGCACCGTCCAGATATACTTCGTCAATCTTGGCTTCCACTTGGTCCAGTAAGTCGTCTACTTGCGACTCATCACTTTCGGAATTGGTTGTCGTAGTGTGACAATGGATGAACCCAGTATTTGGATCAACGCCTAAATGAAGTTTCCTCCAGGTGCGCCGCCTACTCCAGCCGTGTTTGCGGCACTTCCACTCGCCTTCGCCATAGACTTTAACTCCGGTAGAATCTATCGCTATCGTTATCGAACCCGATTTGGGAATATCAAATGGGAGAATATCCATCGCGCGAAAGGGGCGGTTTACTTGGGTAAAGCTTGGTACGTCGAGGTGCTCTAACTTCATAAGTTTTAATATTCCTAAGGTAAAGCCTCTTGCTTGGCGGTAGGCGAGACGGAAGACTGTTTTGAACATCATGATCGCTTCAATGCAGGTGTCGCTATACTTCTCCTGAGCACCTCGCTGAAGCGGCTCATCGCTGTACCATTTGGCGATTACTTCTTCACTGATCAGGAAGGTTATATCACCTCGGTTTTCTAAAGCCTTGTTGTAAGTAGACCAATTGGTGACAGTGTACTTCTGCTTCTCTTTGGCTTCGAATCGCTCGTCCTTCTGTATCTTTGGCATGGGCTGGAGATCTGTTGATTTAGTTGTGGTAAACCAAAGATATGGGCTCCAGCCCAAATTTATTCTAGTACGATTTGAGTGTCCTCAGGCTCGATTCATGCAACAACGCCAACTAAATCTATGAAAAAGTTTGATTCTGTAATGCATCCAATTTGGCGAAAGGTGAATGATTAAATTATAGTATGAGTTTAAACTAAAATATTATGACCCACAAAAGTAAGTTCACTGCGGTTTTATTGATTTCATTTGTTTTCTTATTCTCAGTAAGTCAATTAGGGTTAAAGTTATGGACAGATACATTTGATTTAATAGGCTTAGATTCAATCATGGAGATAGATATTGATACGTATTTTATTAATACAGGATATGTGTATATATGGAGTGGTGAAGGAAAGTTTTTATTGCCTCCTTCTGAGAATGCAGAAAACAAGTCTATATCTATTTATATCATGAAAGATGATAAGTTAATAAAAAATAAAATCGGAACGGATATTTTATTAGTACAGAAAAACGATACTGTATATTTTACTTTAAGGAATCCAGAATTAGACTGAACATTATCAAGATAATAATGTGCGCAACGCTAAGTCAATAATTAATCGTCATTCACCAAAGATATGCCAAGGGCAGTGAACTAAGTCTGGAAATTATAAATGATTGTTATTATTACTATCATTATGCGACCCAACATTATGCTAGCGACCATGTCGGCTATGCCGCCACGTCGCCAGCATAAGCGTTAGGCGCTACAAAAAAATAACAGTACATTTACACAAAATCATACTATGCAAGTTGATAATATTAGACTTAAAAACTTTAAGTGCTTTGAGGAAGCCAGTGTTGACCTATCAAAAATCACCTTAATAACAGGTGAGAATAGTAGTGGAAAAAGCTCGTTACTCTATTCAATTCTAGGTGCAATTCAATCAAATGAATTTCCTTTCAATTTTAGTCCTAATGGGAAATTTATCAATATGGGAGACTATACTGACATTGTGCATTCTCATGACAAGAAAAAATGGATTGAAATTGGATTTGATATAAAATCACCTAAGAAAAGTAAAGACATAATTTACAGATTTGACTCCAAATGGAGCATTAATAATGAGCGGAATTTACCAAAACTTCGAGATCTATCATTTTCTGATGATGATAAGACTATTTCTATAAGTAAGGGAAAGGGTAAACGTAAGTATACTTTTACATATACCTATAATCCTATAGAAAATGAAAAGTCTGCATTAAATCACGACGAAAAGATTTTTAGTAGTTTGGTCAATAGCTTGTCAGATATATTTAAAGATGAGAAGGATAATATATTTAGTGATAAAGATGTACAGAAACATTTAAATGACTTCAGTAGCGTAAAGGAAAGAATATCGTTCAAAGTTGATGATCTGGGCCAGATAGATAACAGTTTAAAGTTTAACGGTGACTTTATCAGTTTTCAGTTTTATAATAAACTCTTGTCGGTATTTAACGAATTTGAGCAGGATATTAACTTTATATCTTCATTTAGGTCATTTCCAGAAAGAACTTATTATGAAACAAGTAAAACTAATCTTAAAGTTAGTAGATCTGGAGACAATTATGTTGATCAAATATTATTATGGGAAAGTAATAGAGATCATCTTTATGAAGAATTAAACGATAATTTGCAATCATTGAAACTAGTACATAGAGTTAATTCGAACAGCCTCGACGGAGCCAGGTTTGAATTACAAGTAATAAATAAAAAGGATGGCATACAATCATCTATCAATGATGTAGGTTTTGGTGTCAGTCAGTTTCTCCCTATTCTTGTTGCTGATTTACAAATGAAAAGTAAAGGAACTTTATTTGTAGCACAACCTGAAATTCATCTCCATCCAAGTATTCAGGCAAATTTTGGTGACTACCTTGCTAAATCTGTTACCCATAATCCTCTCAAAAGATATATGGTTGAAACCCATAGCGAGTATTTAATCAATAGGTTGAGGCTTATGATTGTGTCTGAAACCCTAACAGAGTCTGATGTCAAATTATACTATATCAAAAACAATGGAACTAGTAGTGAAATATTTGATATAAAACTGTTGAAGAATGGTGGTATTGAAGGCGCCCCACAAGATTTCTTTGAAACCTATATGATGGACGTAATGGAAATTACACTTCAATCATGAGTTATAAAGATATATTTATAGATAATGATTGCGCTTCAAAGCATTTTTCTAATCCTGTCCAAGAGCAGTATAAAGATTTAATCAGGTGGTTAATCGAATATGAAAAGGATAGCGATGATAATGCGTATTTGGTTGTTTCACAAAAACTTCTTGTGGAATATAATCGTTCGTGTAGAGGAGCAACCTCAAGTAGTAGTATGCCGAATATAATTGCCAAGCTTACTAAAGAGCAACGTATAATAAAGGTGGACAATGCAAGTCTTAAAGCATTAGCTCCTAAGATTCTGACCAAGAAAAGACTTAAAAAATTAACTTGTAACAAGGAAGATCACGCTCATATAATCACTGTGTTAGTAAGTGATAGAAAAATGGCACTTACCGAAGATCAAAAGCTTTTCAATGACCTTGTAGCAATTTCAGGTTATAAGACGATAGTTGCGATGAATCCAAATGAGCTTAATTATCGAGAGTAAAAGCGCCTAACAATTAAGAGTCGAAGGCAGTCCGACCGTAGGAGGACCTGACGTCGACCCGCCGTTGAACTAACCCGTGTTCCCCACTAAATCCAGGGTCCTGGAACCCTCCGAACCAGCTTTATGGTGACTCCCGAATTGTGAAAGCGAATTTTCGGCGCATTCTCTATGGGGTTTCAATCGAACAAGACCTTGAAAGCCAATAAATACTGGATATCTGACAAATTTTGTGCATCATCCTTGCGTCAGCTTGTGAAAAATTTTCGCCTAAAATCCGTTGATTCCAGGGCAGTAAACGACCTGGGCAGTAGTTTACCGTTTAGGCAAGATCGGAAATATTTGCTTAAGGCTAAGGTTGGCGCGAAGCGGCTTAGTTCAACAATGCAGCACCGTCAACCCGCCGATATCGCTTTTGCTGTTACATTCAGTTCGTTAAGTGGTTGAAGTTTGTATCTTTATAGAGAGTTCTTGGTGATGGCGGGCTGCGTTGCTGCTTACGTTGGGCGCAAGGGATTGAATAGGTGCTTCGAGAAATGAATTTTCCGTTGAAAGTCGCAGCGCATATCTCGTCATCACTACAAATGCGTGCGCATCTGCAGTGATCGATCGAGCTAGCGCAACGGTAGATAGGCATTTCAAGCTATAAAAGGGTAGGGTAGTGATCACACTTTAAATCATCAGCAGAAAAAGATTTGCAGTTAAATATATGAGAGACTTTAGTGAAATTTAGTTGGTTAGCCATTTGGTGTGATGAGACTCGTGAATCAATTTCAGATCAAAGCAGATCAAAGGAGATCAAAGCAGATCAAAGCAGATCAAAGCAGATCAAAGCAGATCAAGGAATTTCCGTACCTTACTGAAGTTATCAATAGGACTAAAATGACTAGACAGATAGATACTATTCGGATTCAACTTATTAGAGCTATTTCAGAACTAGATGATTTTGAGAAGCTTGAAAACATTGCGCAGCTTGTAAATATAGTTGACTTGAGACGACATAAGGCGTTGCGAACGCCAGAAGCTATTGAGTTAAAATCTTTACCAAGTATAGAAAGCCTATATGCAGAACAGGGCTCTAAACCTGTCCTTTATGAGAATATTCCGAAGTCTACTGATGATTGGGGGTATTCCACGGACGAACTTTTATCCGCGATAAACTGAAGAGTAAATGGATATCTTATTGGATACCAGTATAATAGTAATATATGGAAGAAATAGAGAAGATGCGGAGCGCATTGAGCTCAAGTACAACATATTTTCGGGGCAAAATCGACTCTATATATCAATTGTCACTTTAGGAGAGATTGACGCATTTGTTAAGAAAATGAATCTCGGGGAACGGAGAAGAGCGAAAATGCAGTCTTTGATTGATCAATTGACGATAATAGGAATTCACTATGATGAATTGATTGAGGCCTACGGTGACATTGATGCTTACAGCTCCGGAAAAATTCCGATTGAAGTGAATCAAGGTAGGTTTTCAGCTAAGAATATGGGGAAGAACGATCTCTGGATTGCAGCAACAGCCAAGGCATTCAATTTAAATCTTATCACGACTGACAAAGATTATTTGACATTAGACAAGGATTTAATTGATGTAGTTTACATCGACCATACGTCTATATAGAGACGGGTTTCATAAAATTACGCGCCCAACATTATACTACCGGCCATGTCGGCGATGCCGCCACGGCGTTAGTATAAGCGTTGGGCGCAAGGGATTGAAATAGGTGCTTCGAGAAATGAATTTTCCGTTGAAAGCCGCAGCGCATATCTCGTCATCACTGCAAATGCGACTGAGGTCGCAGCTGCATTGATCGTTCGAGCTAGCACAACTTCGAATAGTTGCATTAATCTCTGAGTTGGGCGCAAAGGATTGAATAGGTGCTTCGAGAAATGATTTATCCGTTGAAAGCCGCAGCGCATATCTCGCCATCACTGCAAATGCGACTGGCGTCGCAGCTGCAGTGATCGTTCGAGCTAGCGCAACTTCAGGTAGTTGCATTAATCTACCAGTTGGGCGACACAAAAAATGGCTATTATTAGCTATAAATTCTAATAGACAATGACTAAAAATAGAGAAGTTAAGAACCATATTCTTTCAGAGCTTAAAAGGATAACTGAAAGTACAGAATTTACTGATTGGTTGGATGGTGAATACATTCCAGAAACCGGAGATTTGTACGTCGTATTCAATAATTCATTTATTTTCAGGGAAAGTATAAAAACCAAAAAAAGTAATAAGTATTTGGCATGTAAATTGCTCAAATCTAGAGAGGTCAAAACAGATGATTGCTTCATAGTTGGCCAACTGAGAATGATTTCTCCATATAAGATACTTTCTGGGGATAGCAATTCTGAACGGAATACTATTATCAGTGAAGTTAGATTAGAGATTGAAGAACTTGGAGAATTATTGTTTGTTTTAGTAGGAGAAATTTTCGATGATGTAATCATTGAAGAAAATATCAGTAATAAAAACTTTACCACATTAAGATTAAATCCTTCATGCGGTTCAGAAACTCTATTCCTAGATAATGTAATTGAATTCTCCGATTGTGCAGAGAAAGATGCCATTTGGACAAGTATTGAAACTTATTGCGAAGAAACTTCTATAAGCAATCCTGATAATTTTTCAAAACAGTTTGAAACTAGTATCAATAATTTAAAAAGGAAGGCAATTT
>OY764556.1:0-5213 GCA_963668285.1 uncultured Lewinella sp.
CGGTGTAGGGCTGGAGGGCGACGTCCACGACTTCATGTACAGCCTCAAACTGAACGTGGTGAGCTATTTTTTACTAGCCAAATATTGCTTCCCCCACCTGAAAAAGTCTAAAGGCAACGTCCTCAACATCGGCAGCAAAGTGGGCTATACCGGCCAGGGGAATACCTCCGGTTACGCCGCGGCCAAAGGTGGGGTGCTGGCCCTGACCCGGGAGTGGGCGATCGACTTTCTTCCCCACGGGATGCGGTCTAACGCCATCATCATCGCCGAGAGCTACACGCCCGCCTACGAAACCTGGATCAACGGCCTGGAGAACGGGGCGGAAAAGCTACGGGCGATAACCGAAAAGATCCCCCTCGGTAACCGCATGACCACGCCGGAGGAAATTGCCCGCACGGCCCTTTTCCTCATCTCCGATGCCAGTAGCCACACAACGGGCCAGCACGTGTTCGTGGATGGCGGCTACGTTCACCTCGACCGCAGCCTGCTTAATCAGTAGTCGCAAGGTCCTATCGCCCAATTTGCAGGGTGCCACCTCCCAAAAATACTCATGCTCAGTTCGAAGTCTCCTATTGTTGCCCGGTCGGTCCTACTGCCCTTCGCGCTTGTCACCTCACTCTTCGCCCTGTGGGGTTTCGCTAACGACCTGACCAACCCGATGGTTTCGGCTTTTAAAAAGGTCCTGGAGCTCGATAATACCCAGGCCAGTTACGTGCAGTTCGCCTTCTATTTTGGCTATTTCACCATGGCGCTCCCAGCGGCCATCTTTGCCCAGCGGTACTCTTATCGTAAGGCTATTGTGGTAGGGTTGGCCCTATATGCCGTCGGTGCCCTCTTGTTTTACCCCGCCGCCGCCAACGAAAATTACGCCTTCTTCCTGGCTGCCCTGTACATCCTCACCTTCGGCTTAGCCTTCCTGGAAACTACCGCCAGCCCCTACGTGCTAACGCTCGGTGATGAGAAGACGGCCGTTCAACGCCTGAACCTCGCCCAGGCATTCAACCCGATCGGGGCCCTGACGGGGCTCATCGTAGCCAAGACGTTCATCCTCGAAGCCTTGCAGTCCGACGATATTGGCGCGGGCGCCTACGCCCAGATGGACGCGGCCGGTAAGGCGACCATCCGTACCGCCGACCTGGGCGTGATCAGCGGCCCGTACATCGCCCTTGGCCTCTTCCTGGTGCTAATGATCGTCCTCTTCCTGGTCATCAACATGCCGGGAGCCGCGGAGAACCGCGCCGCGCCGGTGCTGCCGGCCATCAAACGCCTTTGGGCCCAACCCCGCTTCGCCGGTGGCGTCATCGCGCAAGCCTTCTACGTCGGTGCGCAGATCATGTGCTGGACCTACGTTTACCAGTACGCCGAAAGCTTGGGGGTCGACAACGCCTCGGCGGTTTATTACGCGGTTGCCGCATTGGTCATCTTCCTCATCGGCCGCTTCGCCGGTACGGCCCTGCTCAGCTACTTCTCGTCCGGCAAACTATTGATGCTGTTCTGCGTCGGTGCCGGCTTGGCTACCCTGGGTGCCATGTTTGTAGTGGGCATGGTCGGGCTTTATTCGTTGGTGCTAATTAGTTTTTTCATGTCCATCATGTTTCCTACCATCTACGGTATTGCGTTGGAAGGGCAGCGGGAAGACGCCAAGTTCGGTGCGGCCTTCCTGGTAATGGCCATCGTGGGTGGAGCGCTGATGCCCGTCATGCAGGGTAAGATCTTGGATCTCGGTGGCCCCGGTTACGTAGATACCACGGTACTTGGCGTACCGGAAGTTAACTTCAGTTTCATCCTCCCCCTGATTTGTTTCGTGGTAGTCGGGCTATACGGTTACCAGGTGCACCGCAAATACCGGGTCGAAGACCCCACGCCCCAAGCTATCATCAAATGACCCATTACCTAGCCTGCGACCTGAAAGACGACCCGGCCCTCATCGCGGAGTACGAAAGGCATCACGCCCCGGGCAACGCCTGGCCGGAGATCACCAAAAGTATCCGCGACGCGGGCATCACCGATATGCGTATCTACCGGGCCGGCAACCGGCTTTTCATGGTGATGGAAACCGATGCTTCGTTCGACCCGGTGACGAAGGCCGCCGCCGATGCGGGCAACCCCAAAGTTAGAGAATGGGAGGCTTTGATGGACAAGTATCAGCAACGTCTACCGTTTGCCCCTCAAGGGGTTAAGTGGGTACCCCTAGATCTGATTTTTGCTTTGGGCGCCTGACTTACGTCACGTGAATAAGTCTGCCATTCCCGCCAACCTGACACCCGGCGGCACGTACTGGCTACGCACCGAGTACAGCTCGGGAAGAATCGGTATCAATATGATTCATCGGATGCGATGAGACTATCATAGTCCAGCAGCGAAGAATAGGTTTGTCTACCCGTGCCCCCGCACATGCTCGGCGACGGCACCCTCGTAAAACTCCCGCAAGCCAGCGTGCACGGGCTTTGGTAACGGAGCCAAGTCACTCACCGCCGCATTACTACGCACCTGCTCGGGCCGCGAAGCGCCGGGGATGACCGTGCTGACGCCCTCCTGGTCCAGCACCCAACGCAAAGCCAGCTGGGGCATCGTGTAACCCTCGGGCAACAGCTCATTCTCAACCCGATCGGCTAGGTCGACGCCCCGCTCGAAGGGGAGGCCGGAGAAGGTTTCGCCGACGTGAAAGGCCGCCCCGTCGCGGTTGTAATTCCGGTGGTCCTCCTTAGCGAAGATGGTGTCCTTGGTAAACTTGCCGGTGAGCAAGCCGCTGGCTAGCGGGACGCGTACCAGGACGCCGACGCCCTCCGCCGCGGCCCGGGGCAGGAGGTCGCGGGCGGGGCGCTGGGTGAAGGCGTTCAGGATGACTTGCAACGTCGCGCAGCCCGCCCGCTCCATGCACAGTAGGCCCTCTTCCACGCTTTCCACGCTGGCCCCGAAGTGGTGGATGAGGCCCTGAGACTGTAGTTCGCGCAGCCAATCCCAGACCTCACCACCTTGCATCCATTCGGTGGGGATACAGTGCAGTTGTAGCAAGTCTAGACGCTCGCGACCGAGGCGTTGCAGGGAGTCGGTGACCGCGTTACGCATTGATTCGAGGCTATACCCGTTGGGGTACACCCCGCCCCCGCGGCCGAATTTCGTGGCTACGAAGACGTCGTGACCGGTCTCTTTGAGGTACTTCCCGATCAGTTGCTCGCTGCGGCCGTCGCCATACACGTCAGCCGTATCGAAGAGGTTGACGCCGCTTTCTACGGCGGTTTCCAAGATGGCGAAAGCCTTTTTTTCGTCGGGCCGGTCACCCCAGTCGGCGCCGAGTTGCCAGGTGCCCAGACCGATTTCGGAGGTGGTATAGCCGGTGGAGCCTAAGGGGCGGTATTGCATGGTCGTAGTCGTTTGCTGGCCGCAAACTACGGCGGTATTTCGGATAGGGGCCTACTCATCAGCGGGCTAATTGTCTGCTGGTGTCACATCTGGTTTGGGCGCTGCCGCGGGATGCTGGGTGAGGGGGTGGGTAGCGGTGTTTTGTTGCTCCGCGCGTCCGCTTGGCCTAGACTAGGAGAGTGTGCTGCTCCGCGGTCGGGCTTTGCTATATATCTTTGCGTTGCTTCCCCCCATTCATTGCACCTGCGTCCGCGCCAATACTTCCATCTATGCTTCGTCTGCTCAGTCTTATACTACTTATGTGTCTGTTTGCTTGTGGTGACCAACCCGCCGAGAGTAGCGAACGCACCGATGAGGAGCTTCGGGCCCACGCGCGGGAGCTGGCCGAAAAATTCCTGATCACTGATGGGCACGTGGACTTGCCGTACCGCCTGAAGGTGAAGAATTTCCGCCTGGACAAGGAATACCTGGGCATCCCCATTGAGACCGACGAGGGGGATTTTGACCACGTTCGCGCCGTTGAGGGTGGGTTGGACGCGCCGTTCATGTCCATCTATATCCCGGCGAACCTTTAGCAAGAACCGGGGGAAAGCCCCAAGCTCGCCGATAGCCTCATCACCATGGTCAAAGGTATCGCCGCGGCCCACCCGGGCAACTTCCGCATCTGCTACGGGCCGGAAGAAATGGTCGCTAACTTCAAGGAAGGCGTCATGAGCCTGCCGATGGGCATGGAAAATGGCTCGCCGATCGAGGACGACCTGAGCCGCGTCAAGGAATACAAGGACAAGGGCATTAGCTACATCACCCTTACGCACTCCAAGGACAACCTGATCTGCGACAGCAGCTACGACACCACCGGTACGCACGGTGGCCTGAGCGACTTCGGCCGCGAAGTGGTACGCGAGATGAACCGCGTAGGCATCATGGTCGACATTAGCCACGTGAGCGACTCTACCTTCTGGCAAGTGGCGGAAATGACCGACGTACCGATGATCGCCAGCCACTCTTCGGTACGGCACTTCACGCCGGGCTTCGAGCGTAACATGAACGACGAGATGATCGAGCGCCTCGGTGAGGAGGGCGGGGTCATCCAGATCAACTTCGGCTCTACCTTACTGGATGGCGCCTTGCAGGACCGCCGCGATAGCCTCCGGGGCGTTTTCATGGAGCGTATGGCCGGCGCCGGCATCGAGAACTATGGCGACGAGGGCACCGAGGAATTGGAGGAGGCCTTCAACGAAGAGTTCCCCACGCTCTATTCCGACCTTGATATGGTTGCCAATCACATCGACCGGGTGGTCAGACTAGCTGGGGTGGACCACGTAGGCTTCGGCTCCGACTTCGATGGGGTGGGGGATTCGCTGCCCACTGGGCTCAAGGACGTCTCCGACTACCCCACCCTTATCTATACCCTCCTGAAGCGGGGGTACTCGGACGGAGACATCGAGAAAATGTGCTCGGGTAACGTGCTCCGCGTCTGGCGTGCCGTGGAGAAAGCGGCCGAGGTGTAAGGAGATTGAGCGCGTGCTAAATTCTCCGCCCGGCTAACGCAGATTGTAGACGGGGAAGGTAGAAATCCTTAGGGTTGTACAGCCGTAGGGCACCAGCGTTATCTCTTCCAGGTCTTCCTCGGTGTATTTCCCGTAGCTACCGTGGAAGCCGGGCAGGTGCGGCACCCCATTGGCGGCTTCCCACTCGGGTATACGGACGGCAGTGGTAGACAACCGTATCGGCGCGGCGTCCAGGTTCCAGGGGTAGCGGCCGTCCCACTCCACTTCTTCCACCGTAATGTCTTCGGCCGGGTTGCGTAGGCGGGCGTCGATGAGGCCGTAGTTCCAGGGCGCCGTTGC
>OY764557.1:0-2603 GCA_963668285.1 uncultured Lewinella sp.
ACCTACGAAAGGCTTCCGGGGGTAAAGTTCGTTTATTATCGGCGGATATTCATACTCCACGGTGTTGCCTGCTGACATACCATCACAAAACCACAATAAAAATTTCTCCTATGTATCCGGTCGAACTCACTATCCCGATGGCTAAAGACCTCACGGCCTTCGGCTTTAAAGGCCTTACTAGCAGCGAAGAAGTCACCGAAGCCCTTAAAGATACCGAAGGCACGGCGCTCTTAGTGGTCAACTCCGTCTGCGGCTGCGCCGCCGGCATGGCCCGCCCCGGTGCGAAAGTGTCCTTGCAAAACGAAAAGGCCCCGGATAACCTCTATACCGTCTTTGCCGGCGTGGATAGAGAAGCTACCGCTACCGCCCGTGACTTCCTGCTCCCGTACCCTCCGAGCAGCCCCGCCATCGCCCTATTCAAAGACGGTAAACTCGTTCACTTCCTCGAACGCCACCACATCGAAGGCCGCTCCGCCGAAATCATCGCCGAGAACCTCAAGATGGCCTACGACCGGTACTGCTAACGGCCGCCTTTAAGAAGCCTTTAGGAATAGCAGGAGCACAAAACCGCGGCCCCGGCGTTTCCTGAGCGTTCCCCAACCGCAGTTCCATGACGCTCTTGCTATTCCTTTTTGGTCTCCTTACTTTTCCCGTGGAGATGGCTACCGTTACCATCGAGGTCACCACTACCAGCACGCAAGCCGCCCCTCTGCGCCTGGCTGTATTCAATAGCCCCAAAGATTTTGCCGACGACCGCCAAATGACCGGCGTCGTCAAACCCCTCGACGGCTCCGTCAGCTTCGACCTCGACCTGCCCGCCGCCGGCAACTACGTCTTTGCCGCCTTCCAAGATCTCAACGATAACGGTAAGTTGGATAAAAACTTCCTCGGCATCCCTACCGAGCCCTACGGCTTCACCGAAACACCCCCCACGAAATGGCGCGCCCCCGAGTTCGCCGAAGTCGCCAGCAACATCCCCAACTCCGGCCCCGCCACTGCCACCATCAACTTGAAGGAGTGGAAAGATTATTAGGCGGTTGCTGCGCTTCCCCTTAGTATAGTAGTCTATTAGTATGTCAGTACTAAAGGAACTAATAGACTAACACACTCCCACACTCCCCCCATGTCACAGAAGCAAAAAATAGAGTACGTCAACCGCAAGGCCAAGTACGAATACCACTTCCTGGAAAAGGTAGAAGCCGGCATCAAACTTACCGGTACGGAGATCAAAAGCATCCGTGACGGCTTGGTCAATCTACGTGATGCTTACTGCGTCTTTCAGGATGAGGAAATGTACGTCCGCTCCATTTTCATCGGCGAGTACAAGCAAGGTAACCAGTTCAACCACGAAGAGCGGCGCGCCCGTAAGCTGCTGTTAAAGCGCCAGGAACTCAATAAGTGGCTAAAGAAGACCAAAGAGAAAGGCTTCACCATCATCCCCTACCGCATGTACCTCAACGAACGCGGCATCTGCAAGCTGGAGATCGTGCTGGTGCAGGGTAAGAAGAACTACGACAAACGCCAGAGCCTGAAGCAAAAGGACGCCAAACGGCAACTGGATCGGGCGATGAAGGAGTATTAGATAGCTAAGTTAACTGTTCACACTTCTCTTACCTCCCAAATCCACGGTACCCCACCGTCAACACCGCCGTGATCCTGCTCCGGTCAACATCCACCACGTTCGGATCGAAGCCAAAGGTGCGGTAGGGCGCGTAGAAGCTACTATTTGCCTCGTAGCGAGCCGCAACGTCGACGAAAAACTTACCGGCATTGTAGCCTAAGCCGGCGGAGTAGCTCAGGAAACTTTCGTCCTCTCCGAAGCGTGCGTCTACCGTAGCTAGGGTGCGGTAGCCTACCCCGGCACGAACCTGGATGGGGTCGATGTTGATTTCCCCGCCGATACGTGCATCGATACTGCCTTTTAGGGTGGCTTCTACGTCGGAATTGGTGCCTTCGTCGAGGGTAGCGAAGTCGTCGAAGCTGAACTCGGAGGCGCCGTAGTTAACGTAATTAACGTCCGCCGTCAGGAAGCCGGTTTTACCCAGTAAGTAGCCGGCGCCGAGATTGTACCGCCAGGGGGTGCGGAGGTTAAAGGGGCCATTGAATACAGGGCTTTGGGCGTTTCCTCCGAGTGCCTCTCCATCGACGGAATAGTTGTAGGTCAGATCGGTGAAGAAATTCTCGTCCATCGACCAGAAGGTGGGAGACTGGAGGCTAACGCTTATCCGAGCCTGGGGGGTCGGAAGAACGATGACACCAAACTTGAAGTTAGCGCCACTGCCTTCCATGATCAAGGTCTCGTTGAAAGAAGCATTCTCGAAGCTGGTTACTTCATCGCGGGCATCTGCTTCATTGTAAATCTTCGTTTCCTCGAAGTTGACGAAGGGAATGCCGATACCAAGACCCCACAGCACCTTGTTCTTGAAATTCCCTCCCATTGCCAGGGCAAATTCATTCATGCTGCCGCTACGCTCTACCCGGCCGTTGCGGTCAATTTGCGAACCGACGTTAACGCCATCGTCGAAATCTGAAAAGTAGCCCTGTTCGTCAAAAAGTATGGGGCGCGTATCGTTGTCTAATATAGTAGATCCGATAGTGGGGTC
>OY764558.1:0-3280 GCA_963668285.1 uncultured Lewinella sp.
CCGGGCGTAGCTCGTGAACGTTTCCATGTACCGCCGCTGCCCCTCGGCGTAGATCGTATCGAAAGCCAGGCTCGATTTTCCGGAGCCGCTCAGGCCGGTGATGACGACGAGCTCGTTACGCGGCAGGTCGACGCTGATGTCTTTCAGGTTATGCTCCTTGGCGCCGGTAACGCTGAGGTAGCGCTCGGTGTGCGGCAGTTCTTGAGCATTTTTTTGCGAGGACGCAGGTGCAGTATTGGGCAAGGAAGGAGCAAGGGGTTGGGGCATCGCGCGGGGTGGGTAGCTTCTAGCCGAAGGGATGGTTGAGGAGCAGAGCTTTTTCTCAACGGCTACAAAACTACTTAGGTTTTACTACAATTTATAGCACCTGCCTACACTGGCCTATATTTTGTTGTTGCCACACGCTAGGCACCGGCCGGCTGCCGCCGTTCTTTACCTACCTTACACCTGCAAGCAAACAGCTATATGATTGACTTTAAAAGGCAAGTGATCCTCGGCGTGCCTCCTGTCGGTCGGCTTCCCTCTAATCAGTCAATCCGACTTCCGGCCCGGCCTGGTCATCACCGAAGCCGGGGATACCTTACTGGGGTGAGCTGGACGCCCGGGGCGGGCACGTGCGGGGTCATTCCGTCACGTTTCGCCGGGGCGGGGAGGCAACTACCTATCTACCCGATAACCTAAGGGGCTACCGTTTTACCGATGGTGCTTATTACCTCAGTTAAAGCGGTCACCGGCCAGGCGGGGCAGTTTGTGGAAGTGTTCGCCAGTGGGCCGGTGAGCTTGTACTCGGGGGCAAATGGAAGCAAAAATGTCTATTATCTCGAACGGGGCGACGACGGCCTGGCTTTCCTACCGACCTTTCAGGAAGAGGTACGCCAGGGGGATAGGCAATTACGTTCGTCGAGGCCGGGCGTCACAAGAACATTCTCAGTTACTACCTACGCGAAGTGCCCGGTTTGGAACGGCAGAATCGCCGATCTGAGAAAGCCCGATTACCGTAACCTACTTAAGTTGGCGGAGCACTATTACGATGTAGCCTGCCCCGATCTTGGTCTGTGCCCCGACCTACCTTGCCGCGCAAGCCGGTTGGCAATTGGCAGCTACAGGTAAATTCGATCGTCACCCTTCCTGCGCGACGGGGGCGACCAGTTACCCGAACGGAATTAGCGTACCTAAAAGCCAGCCCGGCCGCCGGCTTACTACTTACGATTCCGACAGGAGCGCGGGCCCTAATAACCTGTACCTGCGCCTCGGCGTGCGGTACTATTTCGACGATATTGGCTACGCCGGTGAAACCGTACCCTTCGAGGCCGGGCGCAACAACTTTCCCGCTTTTCCGCGGGCGGTAGAGTACTTATATCCCAAAGGTGCGGTGCGCCCGCTGTTCACCTTCGGTACGGTCGTAACCAATAGCGTAAACCAGTTTACCGTGATGAGTACCCTGGCCTCTACGTACCCATCGGCGAGGATTTCGCCGTCACTACGGAGGTAGGGTGCCGAATTCGCCACGCCGGCACTATTTATCCCCCCGTAGCTTTTACGGCTACCACCTGTTACTCGGCGTCGCTTACCCGCATACGTTGATCGAATCCTACTTCCGCCCACCCTTACGAAGCATTATACTTTGCCCCGACGGTAAAAAAACACGCCCGATAGTATCTTTGGCGGAAATTTTACGTCAAACCCCCTGCGTAGAGAGTCGTCCTTTTCGCCTACCCTATTTCTAACAACCTTACGTTATGCCCCGCTTATTAGCCCTGGCTTGTCTTGCCTTCACTTCCTTTTTCGTCCAAGCCCAATCCCCCCCTCCAAGAAGGCTATGACCTGATGGGGCGGAGCCAAGCCTTAGAAGCAGAAAACTTTTTCCGCCAGCACCTCGAAAGGCCCTTACGCCGGGGAAGCCTACTACGGGCTGAGCTACGCCAACTCCGAAACCGGTAGGGAAAGAGCTCGTACACAATTTCGTCAACCTCCTACTTTTCCTACAAGGATACCGAGCAACGCGACGTGCTCTTCGATGCGATCTGGACCCCGAAAATGCGGGAACTCAGCGAGCGACGAATTTCGATTGATCGAGGCACTCAAAGAAAACCCCTACGGGCGGCTCGGTGCCCTGGCCAGATACGAGTTAGCCCACCACTACATCGCTTTAAAAGAGCCGCAGCGGGCGGCCCGAACTAATAAAATCTCTGGGCATCGTCGATAAATGGCAGCTGACCGGTCCGTTCGAGAACGTTTCCGAGAGCGGCTTCAACAAATCCCACGCCCCCGATCGCGAAGCCCGAAGAACGACGCGGAATTCACCACCAAAGACGGTACGAAGGTGAGTTGGTTCCCAGTCGACCGTTACAACCCCGAAAGGCTGGCTCTACTTCAACCAGCACCTCGAGACGAGCAACAAGCGTCGTCTTCGCGCAGTCGTTCGTCAACGCCCCCCGGCGACCGGGAGGTCCACTTCCACCTTGGTAACAGTGGATCGATCAAGGTATGGGGTGAACGATGCCCTTGTGTTCTCCGAAGAGGAAGAACGGGATAACTACGTGGATACTTACCACTTCATCGCCGACCTGAAAAAAGGCGACAACCGCATCCTCGTGCAGAATGGATCAACGGACTGGAATGGATCGAATATGCTCCTCCGGGTAACCGACCCGGCCGGTAACGCCTTCCCGGATTTTGTCTTCGAGCAAAGTTACCGGGCCTACCCCAAAGCGACCGAAGCCCCCTATCCGGGTGGTCCCCTAACCCCAGTATTGAAACGCTTCGGGGTAAGGTCACCGCCGGCACGGCCAACTACATCGAGTACAGTACCCTCATTCAGTACTACAATGGCCAATGACTTTCAGGGAGGAGGCACGTGCCGTACTACTCAGCGCACTCGAGCGTTACCCCAAAAACGCCGCGCTTACCAAAAGCATGTCGGCGGTGCTCAGTCAACTGGAAGATGAAACCGGTAGTAGCGCCCTCCAGGAAGAAATCAAGTTGATGCCGGCCACCAATGCCGTCGTACTGGGTATGCTGCTCGAACAAGCCGAAGCGGACGAAGACTGGAAAGAGATGGAAAAGTACCTCGACCAAATGGTAGATAAGTACGGAGATACTCAATTCACCTGGCAAAAACGGCTCAATCTGATCAACGAGCGCGGCGAGGACGAGAAGGCTAGAAAAATGATCACTAAGCGGTGGGAAGAAAAGCCCAATGACCCGAGCTACGTCATCGAAATGGCCGACATTTTATCTGGCCACCAAAAGAAACCCAAAGAAGCCCGCAAGCTGCTCA
>OY764559.1:0-22640 GCA_963668285.1 uncultured Lewinella sp.
TTTCCGGCCCGCCGAGTACGGGGAAGTCCGCCTTCCTGAAGTTTGCCAGCGCCCTGATGAACCGGGAATACTTCGAGCACGCCTCCGATAAGTGGCAGACCAAAAATAGCCTGGTCACCGCCGTCCGCTTCGGGGAGGCCGGCCCCTACACCACGCCGGCCGGCTTCACCCGGGCCATCACGACCGCCCATAGCCTGGTCAATATTGAAGAGATCAAGGAATGGCCGGAGGCACTTCGCAAATCCCTCAACCCCTTTTTTGCCGGCAGTAAGCTATTCATTGCGCCCGACGGCACCCAGTACCGAATCGGCGATAACCTGCTGCTCTGCGCCGCGGCCAACCTCGGTGCCATGTACCGCCTGGAGGACGAGGCCTTTACCGCCGACTTCTGGTCGCGCATCGACGTGGTCGAGTACGACTATGCCCCCCAACGGATCGAGCGTAAGTACATGGACCAACTGCACCAACCGAGACGGTCGGAACTGCTCACCATGCAGGATGTGGTGCGCGAAGCATTCGCCGCCCCCGAGAGCGTGATGACCCCCGACGGAAGGGCCAGGGACCTATCACACCAACTACTCGAATTCCTCTTACTGCCGAAAGCGGACGATGCCGTGAAGCGCGAGCGACTGGGCGAAGAAATCAGCCGGTATTTCGAGGGTGCCCGGCCCGGGGAGGTCGTGTACGGGCCGGAAGAGGCCGCCAAAGTGGCGCTACGCAGGGTAAAGGACCTGCAGTCGCTTACCTCCCTTCAGTTCTTCGACCTTTACGACCACTTCATCAATGGCTACCCCCTCCGCGACCCGGATATCGCCGCCTGGCAAAGCACGGAGTTGACGCGCTATGCCCACCTCAACGTAGTATTCCGGACGCTATTTTATCTCGAAGGCTGCCTCCGCCACCTGCGGGAGCTCTTCAAACGCACCGGCGGCCAGAGTGAGATCGAGGGAACTAATCGGGAGTTCATCAGTGCGGTATACCTGATGAGTCTTATCGGCCCGCTGAACGATTAGTGGCGTACGTTATTAATGGTTGCGATGAAGAATCGCAAGCCCATCGAGCAGCGTGCTACGATCCTCACCGCCTGGGTGAGGGAAGCGGATATGTACCCTTTCCACCGAATGCGGCAACGCTTCTTTCCGGGCCACCGCAACTTCCTGAGCGCCCACGTGACGCTGTTCCACCACTTGCGACCGGGCGTGCGTGACCGGGCCATCGGGCTAGCGAGAGAGCGGGACTGGCCTTCCGAGCTGAATCTGACCCCCGCCGGGGAGCTGGAAGTAGGCGTGCAGGGGGTATTTCAGATGGGCAAAGGCACGGCTTACCGCTTAGAGCTCGAGCCGTTAGCGCAACTGCGGCGGCCCTTCTCCGAAACCTTCCGGGATGAGCTGACCGAACAGGATGCCCGCCCCTGGAAACGCCCCCACGTTACGGTTCAGAATAAGGTAGACGGCGCAACCGCCAAACGGCTGACCCGCCACCTCTCTTCCCGCTTCCGACCCTGCACCATTCGCGTAAAAGGGTTGAGTTTTTACCGTTACGACTACGGCCCCTGGACGCTACTGGAGCATGTGCCGTTTTGAGGTTTGACTTTACCTTAATTCGAGAGCATGACCGGCATGACTAACATCATGATGTCCTGCCCGGCGGACTGCTCGGAGGGCACGAGGATGCCGGCGCGCGTCGGTGTGCTCATGGAGAGCTTTACTTCTTCGCCTTCCAGTACGCCTAGCATTTCGACGAGGAACTTGGCGTTAAAGCCGATAGTAATGGGATCACCGGCGTAGGTACAGGCGAGTTGCTCGGTGGCTTCGTTGCTGAAGTCAAGATCCTGGGCGGAAACGGTAAGGCTGCCCTCCGCGATACTTAGGATGACCTGGTTGGTGGTCTTATTCGCGTAGATGACGATCCGCTTCAGGCTCTGTTGTAGGTCACCGCGGCTGATGAGCAATTCATTGGGGTTATCTACGGGGATCACCGCGTTGTAGTCGGGGTAACGGGCGTCGATCAGGCGGCAGGCCATCTTGGTGTCGCCGAAGCTGAAGAAGGCGTTGGATTTATCGAAGCTAACCTGCACCTGCTCGTCGGTGGAGGGCAGGGCGCCTTTGAGAAGGTTGAGTGCTTTTTTGGGGATGATGAACTGGCTGGTTACCTCACCGGAGATGTCGTTCAGCGAGTACTTCACGAGCTTGTGCGCGTCGGTAGCGACCATGATGAGGTTGGAGAAGTCTACCTGAAAGAAAACACCCGTCATGGCGGGGCGCAATTCGTCGGTGCTCGTAGCGAAGAGGGTGCGATTGATGCCTTCCAGCAGACCTAGTGCCGAGACGGATACCTCATCGGCCTCACTCGGCTCGGGGATATCGGGGTAGTCTTCACCGTTCTCACCGGCGAGCTTGTACTTGCCGTAAGCGCTGGTGATCTCGATGCCGAAGTTCTCATCGCTGACGCTAAAGGTTATGGGTTGCTGGGGTAGAGCTTTGAGGGTGTCGATGAGGATGCGGGCGGGAACGGCCACGGTCCCATCGGTATCGGCGTTTACCGGCATGGTGGTGATCACGCTCGTTTCGAGATCGGTGGCGGCAATCGTCAGTTCGCCATCCTGAATACGAAATAGAAAGTCTTCCAAGATGGGGAGTACCGGATTGGAACTGATCGCGCCCCCCGCGAGGGTGAGCTTTTTTTGTAGGTCGGAGGAAGAAACGCTGAATTTCATGGGGGATCGGACTTTGGGCAAACTTACGCGGTGGAAGGCGGCCTTCGGTAGTCAGTAGTGCTTTCCCGTACCGCTTTTTATAAACAAGCTGTGGAAAATACCCGCCGCTTCAATTTAACGTATTGCCCTCAAATTAGGTGCTGGTAGTTCGTCTGCCGAGATTTTACCGTTTGTTTTTGAGGTCTCTGAATAGCGGGCCGACCGGTAAAAGTGGCAAAAACTTTAGGTCTACCGAAGTGTAAACTTATCTTCGCGTTTCTTTTACACTAAGTACCTCAGCATGGCTGATAACATTCACCCCGTATTCGACCGTATGGTTACCCGTGGGGAGTGGGAGGGGCGGAATGGCCACTGCGGCAGTGTCTTCTGGCTCACCGGGCTTTCGGGTAGCGGTAAGAGTACCATTGCCGTTGCCGCCGAGCAAATCCTCTTTCGGGAGGGCTATCTAGTAAAGTTGCTGGACGGGGATAACATCCGCAGCGGCATCAACCAAAACCTGGGCTTTAGCTTGATCGATCGGGCGGAAAACATTCGCCGCATCGCCGAAGTGGCCAAGCTTTTCGTGGAGAACGGTGCGATCGTCCTCTGCTCCTTCGTCAGCCCGACCACGGCAATACGCCGGCGCGCGCGGGAGATCATCGGCGAGCCCGACTTTTCGGAGGTGTTCGTAAATACCCCCCTGGAGGTTTGCGAGCAGCGAGACGTTAAGGGCCTTTATGCAAAAGCACGCAAGGGGGAGATCAAGGGCTTTACCGGTATCGATAGCCCTTACGAACCCCCGACGAATCCTTTCCTAGATTTGCGGACCGAAAACCTGACCGTCGAGGAAGCCGCCGGGCAACTCGTAACGGCCATACGCCGGCAAACGGCCGTTACCGCCGCGACTTAAGTAACCAACCACCATGGCAAGTAACTACCAGCTGAACCACCTGCGCGAACTGGAATCCGAATCCATCTTCGTGCTGCGAGAGGTCGCCGCACAATTCGAAAACCCCGTGCTGCTATTCAGTGGCGGTAAGGACTCGATCCTGATGGTCCACCTCGCCGTCAAAGCCTTCCACCCGGCCCGCATTCCGTTCACCCTGCTGCACGTCGACACGGGGCATAACTTCCAGGAAGCGCTCGATTACCGCGACGCCCTCGTGCAACGAATCGGCGCGAACCTGGTCGTCGGATCGGTACAGGAGGCGATCGACACCGGCATGGTGCGTGAAGAGACCGGCTTCAACGCCACCCGCAACTACCTGCAAACCGCCGTACTGCTCGATGAGCTGGAAAAAGGCAAATACGACGCCGCCCTCGGGGGCGGGCGCCGCGACGAGGAAAAGGCCCGCGCCAAAGAACGCTTTTTTAGCCACCGCGACGAGTTCGGTCAGTGGGACCCGAAAAAACCAGCGCCCCGAACTCTGGAACCTGTTCAACGGGCGCAAACAGTACGGCGAGCACTTCCGCATCTTCCCCATCTCCAACTGGACGGAACTGGACGTATGGCAGTACCTGGCCGTCGAGCAGGTCGAGCTACCCAGCCTCTATTTTGCCCACGAACGCGAAGTGCTCCACCGGGACGGCATGCTGCTGGCTACGGAAGGCGATCTGATCCCCCTCCGCCCGGAAGAAAAAGTAGAAAAGCTGATGGTCCGCTGCCGCACGATCGGCGACATCACCACTACCGGCGTATGGCGGTCCGAAGCCAAAAACCTGGAGGACATCATCGCCGAAGTCTCCGTGGCCCGCCAGACCGAACGCGGTGGCCGCGCCGACGACAAGCGCTCGGAAACCGCCATGGAAGACCGTAAGAAGCAAGGGTACTTTTGATCTGCGATTGTTGATTTGCTACCGCACGTACCGCAGTGAGTTCATTCAATTTTAATAGACTTTCAGACTTCCAGACTTTTAGACTCCAACAATGACTGCTACTACCGACCATACCGAACTGCTTCGATTCACCACCGCGGGCTCCGTCGACGACGGGAAGTCCACCCTCATCGGGCGGCTGCTGTACGATAGTAAATCGATCTTCGAGGATCAGTACGAGGCCATCACCAAAACGAGCGAGAAGCGGGGGGAAGAGAGCGTCAACCTGGCGCTGTTGACCGACGGGCTGAAAGCGGAGCGGGAGCAGGGCATCACCATCGACGTAGCCTACCGGTATTTCGCCACTCCGAAGCGGAAGTTCATCATTGCCGACACGCCGGGTCACATCCAGTATACCCGTAACATGGTGACCGGGGCCTCTACGGCCAACGTTGCCCTTATCCTAGTGGATGCGCGCAACGGAGTGGTCGAGCAAACCCGCCGCCACAGCTTCATCGCCAGCCTTTTACAGATCCCTCACCTGATCGTTTGCATCAACAAGATGGACCTGGTCGACTACGGCGAAGAAGCCTTCGATAAGATCAAGGAAGACTTCGGCCGGTTCAGCCACCGCCTGGACGTGAAGGACGTTGAGTTCATCCCCATGTCGGCCCTAATGGGCGATAACGTGGTGGACCGGAGCAAGAATATGGACTGGTACGACGGCCCGACGCTGCTCTACACGCTGGAGAACGTTCACATCGGGTCGGACAACAATTTCATCGATTGCCGCTTCCCCGTGCAGACGGTCATTCGGCCCTACAGTGACGACTACCACGACTACCGTGGTTACGCCGGGCGGATCGCCGGGGGCGTGTGGAAAAAGGGGGATAAGGTCGCGGTACTACCCAGCGGGTTTACTTCCACCATCGCGAAGATCGACACCTTCGACGGGGAGTTGGAAGAAGCGTATCCGCCCATGTCGGTCACTTTACTACTCGAGGATGACATCGACATCAGCCGGGGCGATATGATCGTGCGGGAAAACAACCAACCTAGTAATACGCAGGATCTGGAGGTGATGCTCTGTTGGTTCAACGAGCGCCCGCTGCAACCGCGCGGGAAATACACCCTGATGCACACCACCAAAGAGGTGCGGTGTATGATCAAGGAAGTGCGCTACCGCCTGGACATCAATAGCCTTCACCGAGACGAGGAAAACAAAGCCGTAGCGATGAACGACATCTGCCGCGTACTACTGCGGACGACCGCTCCGCTCTTTATCGATCCTTACCGCAAGAATCGCATCACCGGCTCCATCATCCTGGTCGACGAAGGCACCAACGAAACCGTAGCCGCCGGGATGGTGATTTCGTAGCCCCCCGGGGGGGGGGGGACATCCCAGTTTGTGGCGCCGTGCCGTGGATGCCGCCGGGCCTGGTTTTTCGGCTTTCTCTTTACTTCAATTCCCCGCACCTGCGTGCTCGCCATTAAAATCAAACTACTTTAGCGCGGCAACAAGCAGGGCTTTATGGCGAATCATAAGTTGAGGGATCGGGTGCACGAGATCGTCTTCGAGGCGGATACCTCGACTGGCAAAGCGTTCGACGTCATCTTACTGATCCTGATCGTCATCAGCGTTATTACGGTAATGCTGGAGAGCTCCGACCAGTGGGTGGCCAGTTACGGGCAGCTATTTTACGTGCTGGAGTGGATCTTTACGGTGGTCTTTACCATAGAATACATTACGCGGCTGTGGATTACGCGCAAGCCGTACCTGTACGCGACGAGCTTCTACGGCATCATCGATCTTCTGGCTATTCTTCCCAGTTACTTGGGGCTTTTCCTGGCTGGCTTCGGGGGGGAAGCGTTCGTGATCATCCGCATCCTGCGCCTACTGCGCATTTTCAGGATATTCAAGCTCGGTAAATTTTTGGGGGAGGGCAATCAGCTGCGGAGCGCCCTGATTGCCAGCCGGAACAAAATTACGGTCTTTCTTTTCGCCGTTTCCCTTTTGGTGATCATCATCGGGTCGATCATGTACCTGATCGAAGGGGGGGAGAATGAGGGTTTCAGCTCCATCCCGCGCGCCGTGTACTGGGCCATAGTGACGCTGACCACGGTGGGGTACGGCGACATAACCCCGAGATCGGGTATCGGGCAGTTCCTGAGCGCGCTGGTCATGATCATCGGCTACGCCATCATCGCCGTGCCGACCGGGATCGTAACCAACGAGATGCTCAACGAGGGGAAGAAGCGAACGCACCTCAATACGCAAGTTTGCCGGTACTGCTCGCGTAGTGGCCACGAGGACGATGCGATTTTCTGTAAATACTGCGGCGGCCGGTTGAACGAGGAAGTAACGGCGGTGTAGCACCCGCGAAAACGAACCTGCTATTTACGGGTCCGTTGCACTGCAAACGACGGTGCATTGGAAAAGCAAAACATATTTCAGCGGGCTTGGTCCTTTACCAAGGAGTTAGTTACCCGTTACTTGGCGGACGACGCCTTTAACCTGGGGGCGGCGCTGGCCTACTATACGGTATTCAGTTTCGCGCCGCTGATAGTGGTTGCCACCACGGTGGCGGGCTATTTCGTGGGCAAGGACGACATCTCGGGCAGGCTGAATGACGAGCTCACCGATCTGCTGGGCCCGGATGCGGCGCAGAGCATTCTCGAGATCGTATCGAATGCTTATTCTTCGGGGGATTCGTTTTGGGCGACCATACTGAGCGTAGGTACGCTGGTGTTCGCCGCGACCGGGGTATTCGCCAACTTACAGATCAGCCTCAACAAGATCTGGGAGATCAAGCCGGTACCCTCCAACGGGATCCTTTCCTTTTTGGGGACCCGTCTGTTAAGCTTCGGGTTCGTGGTCGGCCTCGGCTTCTTACTGATGATCACTTTGGTGCTGAATGCCCTGGTGATGGGCTTCATGGATAAAATTGCCGAGTTGGTGCCGGCGCTCGGCCCGCTAGTGCTCGCCGTGACGAGTTGGGTGCTGACTACCGCGGTTACCGCCGTGATCTTTGCCGTGATGTTTCGTTTTCTACCGGACGCGCGGGCGCGCTGGCGGGATATTTGGGTAGGCGCGCTTTTCACGGCGATCCTATTCGGCCTGGGCCGTATTCTCATCGGGTTTTACATCGGCAACAGCGACTTCAGCAGCACTTACGGAGCGGCGGGCGCGCTGATCACGCTACTGGTGTGGACGTATTACAACAGCCAGATCCTGTTCCTAGGCGCGGAGTTCACGGCAACCTGGGCCAGGCGCTCGGGCAACCCCATCACGCCGAACGCACACGCGGTACGCATCAGGGTAGAGGAGGTGGAACTGCACGATGACGGCAGTGAAAAGCAGGGCGCCGGTTCGATACCCAAGGACCCCGACCGCATCTCCCAGCGACCGGTCGGTTAAAACATTTTCAACAAAAAGTTTGAATAACTATTGCATAAAACCACAAATGGTTCTACTTTTGGACCATCACGGGATCGCAAGCATAGTGCGGCCCACCAGGTTGCAAAAAATTCAAACAAAATGTTTTCTTCCCCTACCACTCCAGTGCCCGGCACTGGCAACGATCGTATTCTCGTCATTGATTGGTCTTTGCTATTTCGCCGCGCCAAAGTGCGCAGTCGCCAAGCATTGTCTTCGGCCAAGTACACGGCCTCCCGCACGGAATATACCCCCCCGAACTGGCTCGGCCGCTTTCGCCTAACTTGGTTCCGACTCGGCCTGATGGGGATCGCCGTCTTCGTTTTCACCCAGAAGCAGATCGACTTTACGGTCAGTGTCGGTAAGGAGGGCTTCGCGGTCGGCGCCGCGGAGGGGCGATTAATGAGTGAGGCTACGCCGCAGGGGGGCGACCAGAATAGTGCCGGTGCCGCCGTCATGAGTATGCTGCCTACCATCAGCTTCGGTAGTAAGGCCGCCAAGCAGCCAAAGGCATGGGCGGTGGAAGATTTAGAAGGCGCCGCGGTGGAAGCCTACATACGCCGTTTCGAAAAGGTGGCGCTGGCCGAAGAAGGCAGGTACAGCATCCCGGCCCCGGCGAACATGGCCCTAGCCATCATCCACAGCAATGCCGGCCTCAGTACCGCCGCCAAGCAGAAGAACAACCACTTCTTCCCCGTCACGAAAAACACCCATTACGAAAATGCCTGGAGTAACTGGCGCAGCCACAGTCGGCTCATCGACGAGCGCTACCCGCAACTCGCCGGAGAATCCGTCAACTACCAGCAGTGGTTGGCCGCCCTCGTACAAACGGATTATAGCGGTGACGCCGAGCTCGCCAACAAAGTGATGGACGTAGTGGAGCGCTTCGGCCTGGAACGGCTTTACCGTCACTAACGGTTATCAACCGACGCTCAGCACCCCCGATGATGCGCTAAAGAATTCTCTAAGTGGTTTATTGAGGCCCTTTTCCCAAACGTGGGAATAGGGTCTTTTTAGTTCCGCGGTCGTGCGTTTTGAACCTCAGGGCCGGTAGTGCCTTCCCATTCCGACTATGGACGTGCTAGAACAGGAATACCAGCGGTTTATCGAATTCGGGCAGTTGCTGGACCGGCGTACCCGCCGTTACCTGGTCGAATACTTACGATCGAAGCTAAGCGGACGTACGTACGAGGGGGAGGAACTCGACGATACCTACGCCCGCTACTTCATGGAAGCACTCGATGAGGTATTTGAGGTAGATCAGCTCCTCTTCGTCTGCCGCAACAACGAGAGTATTACTCAGCGGATCGTCCTCGATACCCTGTACTGGATCAAAAAGACATTCGCCAAGGTCGAGCGCAGCCATCCCTATGCTAAGGAAGCCGACCTGCTTGCGGGTTGGAGCGTGACCCCGATCAAAGCATTCGGCCAGCGCTACCCATACCTTATCCAGCACCTGACCTCCATCTACACCCGGGAGGAACTCGACGCGTCTTTCTACCGTAACCGCCTGAGCCGCTTCTTCGAAAAGGACGTAAGCCTCTGGACCGACCAGGACCGCGCTGACTTTGAGGCCATCCTGACGGATTTGTTGCGACAGTGGGATGCGCTGCTGCAAGCCAAAATCCTCGCTTACCAGCTACGGAAGCTGAGTGAAGCCAAGGAGAACTTCGTCGAGCTATTGGGTAACAAGGTCACGGAGTACCGGCGGTTGCAATCCATCATCAACCCCTTCACCGACTACCTCGGTTGGGATATGAGCCGAGACCTCTGGCAGTCGACCAGCTTCGACGCGCTGCAACGATACGACGACCTACTCAAGGACGAGGATAGCCTACGCCGCCTGGCCGATCTGCTCGGTAAAATGAGGGAAGCCGAGATCGAAATCGAGGAGGAAACCTTTGAGCGCACCATCGTCCGTCAGGAATGGATCGTCGATGAGCAATCGCGGGCGGAGATCGTCGGGGTACACGAGTCCAACGACCTGAGCCACCTCATCAGTTCGGAAGCCGGCCTGCTCAGCGATGCGACGACCGAGACGGCCTTTCTCAAGCGCTACGCCGACGCCAACCTGATGACCCTGCGCTACGAAGACCGCCGGCTGGTGCGCAGCGAAGATCAGGTCATGGAGGTCAACCAACGCATCAAACAGCGTGAAAAGGGGCCATTTATCGTCTGCGTCGACACCAGCCAGTCGATGATGGGCCGGCCGGAGGAGATCGCCAAAGTACTTACCCTGGGCATCCTGAAGATGGCCGTCAACAGCAACCGTAGGGCCTACCTGATCAACTTCAGTACCGGAATCAAAACGATCGACCTGTACGACATCGCTAATAGTATCGACGAGCTGGCGGCCTTCCTCCGTATGTCGTTCTACGGTGGTACGGATGCTACCCTGGCGCTCTACGAAGCCCTCCGCCAGCTAAAATCTCACGACTACGAAGATGCCGACGTGCTAATGATCTCCGACTTCGTGATGTACAAGATCGACGACGACATCCTCAACGAAGTGAAGTTTTTCCAACAGAATAAGAACACCGAGTTTCACAGTCTGGCCCTGAGCCGGGAGGCTAACGCGGAGCTGTTGGGGCGCTTCGATACGAACTGGATCTACGACCCGGGGGAGCGGGGGGTGATTCGGGAGTTGACCAGAGGTCTTCGGGCGATCAACGGGTAGGCGGCTTTGGTCCGTTAGGTAGTAAGTACAGCCGTACCGGAGCTACTAACAGCCTTACCCTTCCGCCGCAATAAAGCTCATCGCCTTATCCACCATATCCCGGCAGCCACCAAAGAACGGCATTCGCTGGTGAATATCCTCCGGCTTAATATCCAGAATGCGTTCGCGTCCGTTCGTGGCGCTGCCGCCGGCCTGCTCGATCAGGAAAGCGAAAGGATTACACTCGTAAAGTAACCGCAGCTTACCCCGGGGTTTGCCGGTGCTCGGCGGGTAGAAGTAGATACCTCCCTGGAGCATCGTACGCCAAACGTCCGCGACCATCGAGCCTACGTAGCGGGCCGCGTAGGGGCGGTCGCCCTCTTCGGCCTGGCAGTACTTGATGTAGTTCTTTACACCGCGGGGGAAGTGAACGTAACCGCCCTCGTTCACGCTGTAGATGTCACCCGTAGCGGGTAGCTGGACGTCGGGGTGGCTGAGGTAGTAGGTGCCGATGGCGGGGTTGAGGGTAAAGCCGTTGACGCCGTTACCCGTCGTATACACCATGATCGTGGAGGTACCGTAGGCGATGAAGCCCGCGGCCACCTGTAGGTTACCCGCTTGCAGAAAATCATCGGCGGTTACCGGGGTCCCGACCGGAGAGACCCTGTGGTAGATGCCGAAGATGGTACCTACGGTGATGTTGACGTCGATGTTCGAGCTGCCGTCCAGCGGGTCCATGACCACGACGTACTTGTTGCGGTTGCGGTTATCGAGACCGCGGATGGCGATGGCTTCCTCATTTTCTTCGGAGACGATACCACAGACGATGTTCCGGTTAGTCAGGGTATTGATGAACGCCTCGTTGGCGAAAACATCCAGTTTCTTTTGTTCTTCGCCCTGAACGTTGGTCGTGCCGATCGTGCCGGTGATGTCTACGAGGCCGGCGCGTCGGATCTCGTGGCTGACGACTTTGCCGGCCAGGCGGATGGCGTTGAGCAGGCGACCGAGTTCGGCGTTCTCGTGTTCGAAATCCCCCGGGCGGCTGAGTAGGAATTCACCAAGGGTAATGTTACTGGGCATATCGATTGTGCGTTTTTCTTAGCGTGCGAATGAGGAGATCGATTAGCTAATAATACTTTTCGGGGAGGAGATAACCGCTTACGTAGGCCCCGATACCGTCTTCCAGCGTAGTGAACGGCCGGGTATAGCCCGCCCGCCGCAGTTTGCCCATATCGGCTTCGGTAAAATATTGGTACTTATCGCGGATGTCGGCCGGGGTATCGATGTAGCTGATGTTCGGCTCAATGTTCATCGCCCCGAAGGTATTGCCGGCCAGCTCCAGAAAGGTGCGTGCTTGCCCGGTACCCAAGTTATACAGGCCATTTTCGCCGGGGCGCTCTTTCATCAGCCACCAGAGTACGTCGCATACATCCTTTACGTAGATGAAATCCCGGCGCTGGTAGCCATCGGCGATATCGGCGCGGTGCGAACGAAACAACTTCATGCCGCCCGTGCCCCGAACCTGCCGGAAGGTATGCCAAATGACGCTGGCCATGCGCCCTTTATGGTATTCGTTGGGCCCGTAGACGTTGAAGAACTTCAATCCGTACCAGGAGGGTGGGGCGGAGGGTTGCCCGAGGGCCCAGGCGTCGACGTCGTTTTTGCTGCGGCCGTATTCGTTGAGGGGCTCGAGTCGGTCGACCAACGCGTGGCTGTCCTCGAAGCCGTGCTCCCCCAGGCCGTAGGTAGCCCCGGAGGAGGCGTAGAGTAACGGGATGCCCCGTTCGGCGCAGCGCCGCCAGATCTCTTTGGAGTACGCTCGGTTGAGCCGGTCGAATAGTTGGGTGTCCGTCTCGGCGGTATCCGTTCTGGCACCGAGGTGAAATACACCTTCGACCTGCCAGTCCTCCGCGTCCCACCGTTGGAAGAACCGGTCGCGTTCGATGCGTTTGCGAAACTGCTTGCCGAGCAGGTTAGGTTGCTTATCGTGGTAACGGATGAAGTCGTCGACCAGCAGGAGGTCCGTAATACCTTGTTCGTTGAGGTAGGCGACGAGCGCACTGCCGATGAAGCCGGCCGCACCGGTAACGACGTACATAAATGAGTGGTTTGCCGTAAATATAGTAAGGCTTATCAGCCTGGAGCGAAAACCCGCACGGGTGCGTACCTTGTTGGCCTTAATGACTGCCAAGCAGTACCAAGAAGCTAAACCAACCGCCGTACGATGATCTACCTGGGAATAATTGAGGACGAGCCCATTATGCTGGCCAGCGTCGAGGAGTGCTTCGAGGCGAGCCGCGACGTCGAGGTCGTCCTGGCCGCTACCAGCGTAGAAGACTTCTTAGCCGGCCTACCGTCGGGCGCGCACCTGACCACGATGCTGTTGGACATCATGCTGCCGGGGATGACCGGTATAGCGGGTATACCGCGCCTGCTACAGCGCTTCCCCGAGCTGGACATCATTATGCTCACGAATTCGGACGATTCCGATAACATCTTCAAAGCCCTCCAGGCGGGGGCCGTCGGCTACATCTCCAAGAAAAGAATGAACCCGAGCATCATTCAGGATGCCGTATATACCGTGCACCGCGGCGGCTCTTACATGAGCCCCCGCATCGCCCGGCAGGTAGTTGCCTTTCACGGGCAACAACGCAAGGCGTCCGTGAGCATCGACCCCGCCGACAGGCTTACCCCGCGCCAGCTAGATATCGTGCAGGGTCTGGTCGACAACCTCTCTTACCGGGAGATCGGGGAGCGACTGGAGATCAGTATCGAAACCGTCCGTGACCACATCAAAAATATTTACCGCAAACTCCGGGTCAATTCCAAAATGGAAGTCGTACACAAAAAGCTGAAAGGAGAAATCTGATCCGTACCACCCTTACCACTTCCCCCCCCGCGAATAGCCCTCAATGCTCCGCATAGTGTTTCGCCTGCTCTTTACCACTTTGATTTGCACCTGCGTCCTCGCCAAAATGGTCGGACAGCAGCGCCTGCGTATTGAGTACTATACGGTAAACGACGGCCTGAGCGCCCGCGAGATCAACGACTTCCACCTCGGCGACGACGGCTTCCTGTGGGTAGGCACAGCTGACGGACTCAATAGGTTTGACGGTCAGGCATTTACGCGCTTCGGGCTATCGGTTAAGACGAAAGAGAATCTTAGCAACAGCTCCGTCGAGCGCATCGCGGTAGATAACGAAGGGCAGTTCATTCTGACTTTCCGTGACTTCTTCGGCTACTTCGATCGCTTCGACCCGGTCACCAAGGAGGTCGAGCAGGTGGAACTCGTACCCAGTGCCGGCGTAGTGGGCTTCCCGCGGGCGATCGCGACGGATGCTTACGGGCGGACGTTCGTAGTCACGGTCGGCAGCGAGGGTACGTTCATCTACGAGTACACCCCGAACCAGGGCGACGAGCAGCAACAGTTCACGGCTATTTACCACGATACGGACGGTGCCTGGAAGAGCTGGACGCCCCGCGTCGATCTCCTGCCGCTCTCCAATGGCCAGTTGCTGTTGTACGACGACGAGCACGGCTTTCGCCACCTGAGCGCCACTGGCAAATTGCTGAGCACGCCCTTTCAGAAGACCGCCATCAACCGCCGCCCCTACACCTTTGCCGAGGCGCCGGATGGCTCCGTCTACTTTAGTTTCCGCAACGGCATCCCGCTTTACCGCTGGGAGCCCGGGCCGAACAGCCCCGCCACCCCCGTTGCCAAGTCGGACTACGACTTGCGCTATCCACGCATCCACCGTGACGGGAAAGGGCAGCTACTATTGCAGGCTACGGAAGACTTTTTGGGGGACGCCTTCCCGGCCGAATACTACCTCGTTGACGTCACGGGCCGCTTCCAGTTGTTCGAAAAGCGACTACCGACGGCCAGGGCGGTCACTGCGGCTATCGCCCTGGATTTCAACGAAACGACTTACCTGGGCTTACGTGAAGGTTTAGGCGTTATCGAACGCTATACCAATTCCGTCCAGACCTACCTGACCGCACCCGAAGAAAACAAATTGGAGCGTAACGTCCTGCGCGGTATCTGCCAGGACAGCGAGGGTAACGTTTACGTGATCGAAGAGGACGGGCAGATCTACGTCCTCCCCCCCGGGGCGGAAGCGCCCACGCCCGTGCCGCTGCGGTCGGCCCTGGACAGTACGCAGGAGGTCGCCTTCAGGGCGGGGGCCGGCCTGATCTACGACAGGGAGTACAACGCGCTGTGGGCCACCGCCCAACTGCCGGATCGCGCTAAGGGCGGTATGTTGATCCAGTACGACCTCGATACCCGGCTCGCCCGGGTGTACTATAGCCGTTACGCCCTCGGGGCGATCGGCCAGGACGGCCGCGGGCGTACGTACGTGGCGGGTGCGGATGCCCGCCAGAAGGGTTTGCTGCTGGAATTCAGCGAACCCGAGCGACGCTTCGTCCCCGTGCGCGTCGGGCTATTTCCCGTCAGTACCTTGTCGGGTTTCCGGATCAACGCCATCGTCCCCGCCTCGGACGGGTCCTTACTTCTGACCACGGATACCAAGGGCTTGATCAAGGTGACGCCGAGCACCCAACGCGTACAGTACCTGACGGTCGACGGCGAAGAAGAAGAGGTGCCCTCGGTCGGCGAAGAGGCCTACAGCGTGTACGAAGGAGAAGACGCGTACTGGCTCGGAACGGAGCAGGGCCTGAGCCGAGTACCCAAAGAACCCGCCGAGCCAATTACCCAATTCACGCGGGGTGACGGGCTGAGTAGCAACGTTATATACGGGATCGTTGCCGACCCCTCCCAGGGCCTTTGGGTAAGCAGTAACGACGGCCTCACCTATCTGCCGCCCGGTTACCAGCCGGACAACTTCAGGAGGTATTACCGGGAAGACGGCCTGGCCAACGACGAATTTACCCCCTTGAGCGCCTACGTCGATCGCGAGGGCCGCTTCTACTTCGGCGGGGTCAACGGCCTTACCGCCTTCCAGGAGGGCGACTTTGCCGTGAATGCATCCGGCGCCGAGGTGCTGCTGACGGACGTGACCGTGTACGGCCGTAACGAAAGCCGGTCGATCAACACCGACCTGGAGGATCTCAAACAGGTGACCGTCTCCGCCTCCGAGAAATCGGTGGCCATCAGTTTCGCCTTACCGGTCGGCCACCTGCCCAGCGCGACGCAGTTTCGTTATCGCCTGGACGGGTTCAACGATGAGTGGATCCCGCTGACGAACGAGCGTACCGTCCGCTTCAATAACCTGGCGTCCGGCGACTATCTCTTACACATCCAGGGTGCGGGCGCCAACGGTAATTTTGGCCACGAAGAGCGGCAACTGACGATCAACGTCCGCCAGTATATCTACGAGCACCTTTGGTTCCAGATCCTCATAATCCTGGCTTTCGCGGGCATGATCATCTGGATCTTCCAATCGAAACTACACGAACGCTTGCGCAACGAAAAACTCCGGACGCAGCTGAGCAGCGACATCCACGACGAAGTCTCCGGGCTGCTGGCCGGCATTACGCTACAGGCCGAGCTGCTGAAGGGAAGGACGGATGATGCGACCATGCAGTCCAAACTCGATCGGGTGGGGGAGGCGGGCCGTGCGGCCATGTCTAAAATGAGCGACGTCATCTGGAGCATCGACTCGCGGCGCGATACCATCGGGAATTTGCTCCAGCGGATGCAGGAGCACGCCGATGAGGTACTTTTACCGATCGACATCCGCTACGATTTTACGGATAAGGGCGTCGATGCGAAGCGGCAACTATCGGGTAACATCCGGCAGGATCTGTACTTCATTTATAAGGAGGCCATCAACAACATCGCCCGCCACAGCAATGCTACCAAGGTGGATATCGAGCTGACGCAGTCCGGCCAGGTATTCGAGCTCTTCATCCGTGACAACGGCTACAAGGAGGTCGACATCATCGAACAGGGGGGAGGGGCCGCCGACGTCAAGGCGCGCGCCACGCACCGCGTCCGCCGCGAAAAAACCGGCCAGGGTAAAGACAATATGCGCATGCGCGCCGGGCGCCTCGGCGGTGAGTTGACGATCGACGACCGGGAGGGGTATACACTCGTCCTACGCATGCGCCGCTTGTAGTACCCTCACATAAAAGTATATTCGCGTACTTATTTATGGCGAGGACGCAGGTGCGGGGGGAATGAAGTAAATAGCAAACACAACCGACCCGCCCCGAGTCAAGACAACACCGAATGGCAAAATTTCGACAGAACCACGGAAGTGCGAAGGGGCAACCGGCCTCACGTGACGCACTGTTCCGAATCGTAATCTTCGGTGCCATTCTGGCCGGGATCATCTACCTGATTTTCGACTATACCGGCGGGACGCTCGTCCACCAACCGATAAAAAAGATCGATTACAGCGGGGTAGACTTCTTCCTTCCGGCCGGTACCTCCGGGCAGGTCGTTCACCACAAAGGCTACACCCTGTCCTACAACGAACAATGGGAGCAGGCCGAATGGGTCACTTACATACTGGAGGGAGACAACCTGCGTAAGCAATGGACGAAGCGCCAGGGCGAGTTCATCGTCGACCCGAAGGTGCGTACCAGCACGGCCGAAGACTTCGACTACCGGGGGAGTGGCTACGATCGCGGCCACCTGGCTCCCTTCGCCGACTTTGCCTGGGATGCCGAGCAGGCCAAAGAAACCTTTTACCTCAGCAACGTAAGCCCCCAGGTCCCCGCCTTCAACCGGGGCATCTGGCGGGAGTTGGAGGAGCTCACGCGCGACTGGGCCAAAGATGCCGGCAGGCTGTACGTCGTTACCGGCCCCATCATCACCCTGCAGGCATTGGGAGTGATCGGCCGGGATACGAAAGTGTCCGTCCCGCAGTCGTTCTTTAAGGTATTGTTAGACCTGGAGGCTCCCGACCGTAAGGCGATCGGCTTCGTCATCCCCAATAAGCCGAGCGCCGCCCCCCTGGAGCATTTCGCCATGAGCGTCGATGAAGTCGAGGCCATCACGGACCTGGATTTCTACTCCGAACTCATGCCCCCCGCCGAAGAAACACAAATCGAGGCGGCGCTCAACAAAGACAGTTGGCCCACCAGTGCCGGCAAATTCGACAAACGCGTAAATGAGTGGAACAATGGCTACTAAGGATGACTTGCGGCAACGCATCGAGGCCGCTTATACTTTCGAGGGCCCGAGCTTCGTATTGGGGGCTGCCATGTTGGGTGAAGAAACGCTTACGGGTGCGCACGTACGCCTGCCCCTCGGTACTCTGAACCGCCACGGTCTGATTGCCGGGGCTACCGGAACCGGTAAAACGAAAACGCTACAGATCATTGCCGAACAGCTTAGCCGGCAGGGCGTGCCCAGCCTATTGATGGACGTAAAGGGCGATCTGTCGGGTATTGCCGCCCCCAGCCCCGGGCACCCGAAGATCGACGAGCGCCACGCGGCGATCGGTACCCCCTTCACCGCCGCCGCCAGCCCGGTGGAGTTTCTTTCCCTGAGCGACGAGCCCGGCGCCCGCCTCCGCGCGACCGTCGTTGAGTTCGGCCCGGTGCTCTTCTCGAAGATGCTTGCGCTCAACGACACGCAATCCGGCATCGTAGCCGTAGCCTTTCGGTACGCCGAGGCCAACAAGCTTCCCTTGCTCGACCTGAAAGACTTCCGCAAGATTCTGCAGTACATGACGGGTGACGGAAAGGAAGAAGTGACCGCCGAATACGGCCGCCTCTCCACGGCCAGCACCGGGGCCATCATGCGCCGCATCGTAGAGTTGGAGACCCAGGGTGCCGAAGCCTTCTTCGGGGAGACCAGCTTTGACGTAAATGACCTCACCCGCCTGGACGAACTGGGCCGCGGCATCGTTTCCATCCTCCGCCTGACGGACGTTCAGGACCGGCCCAAGCTATTCAGCACCTTCATGCTGCAGTTGCTGGCCGAGATCTACGCCACCTTCCCCGAAGAAGGCGACCTGGACCGCCCGAAGTTGGTACTCTTCATCGACGAGGCCCACCTGATCTTCAACGAGGCGACCGACGCGCTACTCGATCAACTGGAAGCCATCGTGAAGCTGATCCGCTCTAAGGGCGTCGGCCTCGTATTCGTTACTCAGAACCCCGCCGACATCCCCAGCGACATCCTGGGCCAACTGGGCCTAAAGGTGCAGCACGCCCTTCGTGCTTTCACCGCTAAAGACCGAAAGGCCATCAAGCTCGCCAGTGAGAATTACCCGATCTCCGACTTCTACGACATCGATCGGGAACTCACGGAGCTAGGAACGGGAGAGGCGCTCGTGACCGCCCTCGATCGAAAAGGCCGCCCGACGGAACTGGCCCGTACCCTGCTTCGCGCCCCGGAGAGCCGGATGGACGTGCTCGAGCCGGCCGAGATCGAAGGGATCGTCAGCCGCAGCCCGCTAGTCAAGAAGTACAACGAAGTCGTCGACCGCGAGAGCGCTTACGAGATGCTGGAAGCAAAAATGGAGGCCGCCAACGAAAAGGAACACCGCGAAGAATTGGAAAAGCAGAAAGCCAAAGCGCGCAAGACCACCGGCCGCCGCCGCTCCTCAAAGGAAGATCAGTCGACCTTCGAACGCATGATGGACTCCACCACTGGCCGCCAGATCGGTCGTACGGTAGCCAGGGAACTGACCCGTGGCCTGCTGGGCGTGCTGGGCATCCGCTCTACCCGTAGCCGCAGGAAGACAGGATGGTTCTAAACCAATAACGGATCAACATACCAACAACCTTACCATGCCGAACCTGATCGCCGACGCCCTGGCGCAAATCGCCCAGCTACCCGAGGAGGTACGCGAAGCCGCCACGAATACGGCCTTTCACGCCGCGGTCCCCTTCGTAAAAACGAGCCGGGTCCATTACGAAGTGGTTACCGACCGGGAGTGGATCGCCCACGTGCCGAACGAGCCGGACGTCCGTAATCACCTACAACAGGTACACGCCGGCGCGATGATGACGCTGGCCGAATCCGTAGCCGTCACGATGATGGCGATGAGTCTGCCTCCGAACCGCCTCCCCTTGGTGAAAAGCGTGAACGCCGCTTTCGTCCGCCGGTCCAACGGAACCATCCGCGCCATCGCCCGGCTCACCGACGAACAGCTTCACCGCATCCGCACGGAGCCGAAGGGGGAGGTGACCATCGAAGTGGACATCCGTGATGCCGACGGAGAGACACCCGCGGTCATTACCGTTACGCCCGCCTGGACGACCCGGTCGAGTAAATAGTTGCCGTGGCGGCCTTAAGCGAAACGCCGGAAGGCGCAGAGCAGACGATCCGGAAGTAGTTGTTCCTGGCTGGCCGTAAGGTAGTCTTGGTAGGAACACGCCACCAGGCTGTGGCGCTCTTCGGCGGGTTCCTCGGTGTTCTGCGGTACGGCGCACCACCAGCGTTCCGTCTTCGGCGACCGATAAAAGGTGAGGCGGGTCGCCCCGTCCATATCGACGACGTATTCCTGCATCTCGTCCGTACTGACCGGAAAGTCACCCATCCTGCGGGAGTAGCCCTGCAAGAAATACCAGATCAACTGCGCGTAGGTTGCCGCGGTGAGTTCGACGTTGAGCTCGTTCGGGTCTTTCAGGTCCAGCCCGTAGAGACCAAAGCTGCTCAGTTTATCGCTGTTGCCGGCGTAATAGGTTAGTTGGCAGGCTTCCTGTAGATCAAAACCACTGGGTTGGATGGTATTTCTGGCGGGGGCGTCATGGTGGTTCAGGGCCCGGATGTTGTAGCCCAGTACATCCGCGTCGCGCACCTGTGGTTCCATTTCACTTACCGCCTCGCGGGCGATCCCCAGCCGGATGTATTCGTAGTTGCGGGCGTCGAACACGCGCCACAGGGCGGGGTCTACCAGGTGTTGCTGGCTACCGATGTGCGTTAGGTGAAATTCTTTGCCCTGCTTGCGGTGCACCAGTCGATCGAGGCTCATCCCCCGGTCATCATCGGCCGTCAGCTCCACCTGACTATCTATGTTAAGGACACTAACCTGGCGGTTAACCTCATTCAGCGCGAGGTACTGGGAAGCAAATAAGCCCTGCGAACCTCCCAGTAGAATCGGAGTTATATTCGATGTGTGGAGTTCTCGAAGCAGCGGTATCGCGAACTCCGTCGTTACTTTTCGCAAGTTGCCGAGGTCGGCGACCGAAAGCTGATCGAAATCCCACGCCGCGGCATACAGGTACTGACGAGTTCTGTCCGCAATAGCCCCATCGAATCCGATGATCCCGATACTACACGTTCGCGGGTCTCGCTGCAAACGACGACCCAGGCAATAGTCTGGAAACGAGTCGTCGGGTTTTGGGGCTGGCTTCAACCAATTACCGTACATATTATATGAGTTGCCGCAAGGTACCCATACGGGGGGCAATTCGAAAACTACTCCAGGCCTGGCCCGCTAAGTTTTAGAAAATTCGGAGCCATAGTTTATTCATTAGACAATCAACGACTACATTAGATAAATCAATC
The DNA here is from genome assembly GCA_963668285.1 of uncultured Lewinella sp. Lineage (GTDB taxonomy): Bacteria > Bacteroidota > Bacteroidia > Chitinophagales > Saprospiraceae > Neolewinella. The sequence continues at coordinate 21,035 of OY764559.1, forward strand.
CACCGTCTCTCCATCATGTGAACTACCGGTACCGTTCGGGACCGGATTTAACCAACAGTAACCTGGGGCTTCGCAGTACGCACCGCCCAGCCCCACGTCAAACCCACTTTATACTTACATCACGACTATGAAAATATCGCGCTTGCTCGGCTTTGCCGTTCTACTACCTCTTTCCTTCGGTCTGCAAGCCCAGGGAACTCCCGTCCCCGAAACGGACGATTCCGATATGGAAACCACCACAATGACCGCCGGCGACCTGTCGCAGGACCCCATGATGGCGGATAAAAAAACGGGCTCGATGTTCGAGATCGGCCTTCGACCCACCTACGCCTGGGCTTCCAGCGACGTAGACGCAACCGGTGGCTACGGCCTCGGCATCCACCTTCGCAAAGCCTTCGACCACATCTTCTCCGTCCGCCTCGACGGCCTCTACGCGGCCACTAGTGGTGATGACAGAACCGGAGAAGCCGGTAACCGCCGCTTCGAGAACCGCTGGTCCAGCGGTACCGTCTTCGGGGTCATGACCCTCAATAACCTCAAGTACGAAGGGGGGACCCGCAACACCAACATCCACGTGATGGCCGGTGGTGGTGCTAACACCTTTCGTACGGCCTATCAAGCGGCCGATGACGCCAACTTCGATGAGGATGACACCTTCGACGGGCGAAACCCCACGCGTGACCGTGAGTTCGGTACGCACTTTGCCGTAGGCACCGGTATCAACTTCCGCCTCAGCCCGCGCTTCAACGTCGGCGCGGAATACCAGGCCATCATCCCGCTCGGCAATCGCTCCGATCTGATCGATGGCTACGGCGACGGCAACTTCCGCGACGTGATGAACGCCGCCTCCGTATCGCTGAACTTCAACCTGGGCAACCCTACCACCCAACTGGAGCCCCCGTTACTGGGAAAAACCCGTTCGATATGGTCAAGCGGGACATGATGGGCCTCGAGCAAAAAGTCAACGCCGCTACCTCCGACGCCGACGGTGACGGTATAGTCGACGCCATCGACCAGGAGGCCAACACCCCGATGGGCGCACCCGTAGACAGCAAAGGCGTCCTGCTCGACTCCGACGGCGACGGCGTGGCCGACTACAAAGACCTCGAACCCTTCTTCCCACCCCGCCCGGGCGAAGAAGTCGACGAGAACGGCGTAGTTATCAATCGTATCGACGCACCTATTACCGAAGACCGCGTGCAGGAAATGATCGATGCCTCCATCGACCAGCTCCGTTCCGACATGGACGTGCGCTTCAACGATCTTTCCACCAAGGTTGGTGAGATGTACCTCCGATCATCTACTTCCCGCTCAATCAGTCTACCGTCAAGTATGGCGATTACGGCACGCTTTCCAGCGTGGCTCGCGTGATGAGCGGTACCCCGGATATGCGTCTTGTAGTCCGTGGCTACACCGATAAAACTGGTAGTGACGCGTACAACGAGAAGCTCTCTTACCAACGCGCCCAGAACGTCATCGACCACCTAGTTAACCAGCACGGCGTCAGCCGCGATCGCTTCATTCTTCAATACCGTGGAGAGCAGGAGCCGCTGGTTCCGGTGAATAGTACGGTCGTCAACCGCCGCGTAGAGTTTCTCTCCGCTAA
>OY764560.1:0-52164 GCA_963668285.1 uncultured Lewinella sp.
AACCTCGCTCCACTATCCCGCAGCATTGCGCCCCGACCAAGCGCGGGGCCAGATAATGGCCCGCCTGCGCACTCACCCCAAAAAGATCTTTTTACGGATGAATGCGTGGCTGATTTAGACCGGTATTTAGTGGTTAAGCACGACCTCTCCCTCCTCGAGCAAATCGCCGCACCCGATAGTACCGTCAAGACCTTTGACTACGCCGGCGAGAAGTACCGCAAGGCAAAAGCCGCTACACTGATCCAGCAATTACAACGGGAACGAGAAGAGCTACAGGCGCGCATCGAGGGCTACGATCGTGCGATACTCGCAGCAGCGCTTGCCGATGCCGAGCGGGTAGGTGCTTTCGAATCTTTTACAGCCACCTTAGACCGATATTTCGAGATGGAAACCACGTCCGACCAGTACGCCGAGCGGATCATGGCGATAAGAAATGGCAGCTACTTTATACAGTATAATCTGCCAATAGAAGAGATCAACGAACACCTCGTGCAGTACGGTACGGCGATCGACGGCTTTCGGGAAACCGCGCTGGGGATGCTGACTGATGCCACCTATTCCACGTCGGCCACCCCCGCCGAGAAGGATAAACTCGAGCAGTACCTACGCGAAAAACGCAAGCTTTTCGTTCATGACGCCTACGTACCCGAGGCCATTCAACTGCTGTTCGAAGCCGTGGAGGCGGCGGAGATGACCCTTCAGGAGACTTACCGGAAGCAGCGCCGTGAATTCTACGCCGCCCTTGCCCAACGCTTACCTTACTGATTGAGGATCGCGACTTCACCCCCCGTCTGCGCGCTTTCGATGATGGCGCGGATGACCGCCACGTCCCGCAAGCCCATTTCCCCGGGCGCGGCGAACGGCGTTGCGTTCATGATTGCTAGCGCATCGTTATCCATTTGAAGGGATTGCTGATTTTTGATCGGTGGGCCGAGCACCTTTCCGTCACTCGTCGAGCCCTTTACGCCCTGGTAGGGTTGCATCGGCTGCATCTCGTACCAGCCATCTTCCGCCTCGATGTGCAACTCGTTATACTTCTCGACGACGCTGGTTTTCCCCTCCGCCAGCATACCGCCGGGGTAGCGGAGCGTGTAGGTGGTGGTCAGGTCGATGGCATTGTTGTGGCCCTGTCGCTCCTGTGAGGCCCGAACGACGGCTTCCGGGGCCGCTTGCGTACCGTAGCGTAGTCCGTTGATCGTGTATACTCCCATATCGTACAACGCCCCGCCACCCATGTCGCGTTGCCCGCGCCAATAATCCGTAGGTGGCGGGCTCCCGCCGTAGCCGGCGTAAGATCGCGCGGATTGGATAGCGCCGTAGGCATTTTCTTTGGTTAGCTGGATCAACTTACGCGTGTTCGGCTCGTGCAACATACGGTACCCGATTGCCAGACGAACGTCGTTAGCAGTACAGGCATCGATGATCGCCCGGCATTCCTCAACGTCCATGGCCATTGGTTTTTCGCACCAGACGTGTTTGCCCGCAGCGGCGGCGCGGAGGCTGAAGTCTTTATGCGTCGCCGTCGGCGTGATGATGTACACGACGTCGATCTCATCGTTATCGGCGATCTGCTGCATATTATCGTAGGTGTAGCAGTGCTCTTCTTTGACGCCATACTTTTTTTGCCACTTCGGGAGCTTGTCGGGGCTGCCGGTGATGAGCCCGCGTAACTCGCAGTGCTCCGTCATTTGCAGCGCCGGGGCGATTTGTCCGTCGGCGTACCCCCCCAATCCGAGAAGTGCGATACCCAATTTCGTTTTTCGACCTGAGGGCGAGTCCGCAGGCTTGCTTTCATCTAGTCCCGCACTTTCTTGGGATGCGGACCCGGGGGAAGTAGGGGAAGGATTGCCGCCGGCGCAGGCGACGAGCCCGGGGCTAATCAGGAGGGGTGGGACGGTGCGGAGAAAGTTGCGGCGTTTCATTATTGGTAAGTGGATGAGTGGGTTAGCGGATGAGTGGATAAGTTGACTTTGGCGGCTTTTGTTGCCCCCGGGGGGGAGGGAAGCCTATGTTTGCGGCAGTCATTTTTCACAAAGTGCGTCGCGACTATCTTCACCCTGGTGGAACGACTACAAAAATTCTTTGGCCCTTCGACGCTCGTGGCGGCGGCCTTCATTGGGCCCGGCACCTTGACCACTTGCACGCTGGCCGGGGTGCAGGCGGGCTACACCTTATTATGGGTGATGGTGTTGGGCATCGTCGCCACCATAATTTTACAGGAAATGGCGGCTCGCCTGGGTTTCGCTACGGGTAGTGGCCTGGGGGAAGCGTTGAATAAGCAGTTCCCAACCGGTCTGGCACGTTTAGTCGTGTTTTTCCTGGCGATCGGGGCGATCCTTGTCGGCAACGCAGCCTACGAGGCGGGAAACATCGCAGGGGGCGTACTGGGGGCAGAAGTATTAGTGGGTAACTCTAATCTTTGGCCCGTCCTTCTGGGCGGCCTGTGCGCTATGCTCCTCTATTTCGGCGGTTACCGGTGGGTAGAGCGGTCACTTATCGGCCTCGTCTTGCTGATGAGCGCTTGCTTTTTGCTAACGGCGGTACTAACGCGCCCGGATGTGTCCGCTTTGCTGGCGGGTCTGGTTCCCGGCGATCTATCCTCTGCCAATTTTTTGCTGGCCGCGGCGATCGTGGGTACGACCGTCGTCCCGTACAACCTGTTCCTGCACGCTTCTACCGTATCGAAGAAGTACTCGCCGACCGACTCCCTAAAAGACCTGCGAGTTGAGAATGCCGTATCGATACTTCTCGGTGGGACGGTGAGTCTGCTAATCATCATTACGGCGGCGGGTGCCGGGGGGGCGGTGACTGAAGTCCGCTCCGCGGTAGATATGGCCGTGCAATTAGAACCGGTGTTCGGCGCGACGGCCCGCTACCTGATGGGTATCGGCTTGTTGGCCGCCGGAGTGAGTAGCGCCCTTACGGCCCCTTTAGCCGCGGCGTACGCTGCCCGGGGCCTCTTCGCCTGGCCGGCGGACGACCGCGACCCGCGCTTCCGAGCCGTGTGGCTGACGGTCCTATTAATAGGTATCGCCGTGGCGGTGACTGACGTAGAACGGATACTCGTCATCAAGTTCGCCCAAATTACCAATGCGCTGTTGCTGCCCTTTATAGCCGGCTACCTGATGTGGATTTGTAACTCCCGCAACCTACTCGGCAGGCACGTCAACTCCAGGGCTGCGAACATCGCCGGTGGTTTTGTCCTACTGCTCACCCTAGGGTTGGGTGTTCGTACGTTGGTTCTGGTATTGGGATGAACGGACGGCCTACCGGGCCGCTGGCCGTCTCCCCGACTAAATTTACCTTTACTAAAGGCCACGTACCGACGGGCAAGGGGTATCACCTCAAAGCACAACGGCACGACGACGCATGCTAAGCATGAAAGAAAAACAGCTCATTGAAGGAGCCTTACGCGGTGAAGAACGGGCGAGCCGCCTGCTCTTTGAGCGGTATGCCCCTACCCTGATGGGTGTTTGCCAGCGCTACTGCCGCACCCAGGCGGAAGCGGAAGACGTCTTACAGGACGCCTTCATTCGCCTCTTCGAGAAGCTGCCTAAGTACGGCTTCCAGGGGAGTTTCGCCGGGTGGGCCCGCCGCCTCACGGTGAACGTGGCCCTGAAGACTTACCAACGTAAGCGCTTCCAGATGGAGCAATCCGGGCTGGAGAACCTCCCCGAAAGGGGCGGCGCCCCTACTGCCTACGCCGACCTAGGTGAGCAAGAACTCCTCGATCTCGTGCAGAACTTACCGGATGGCTACCGCGTCGTATTCAACCTGTACGCCATCGAAGGCTACAGCCACAAAGAAATCGGTGAGATGCTCGGCATACAGGAAGCCAGCTCCCGCAGTCAGTTACTCAAGGCCCGCAAGACGCTGCAAGCGCAGATCGAACGCCGCCACAAAATCGCCATATGAAGCACCTCGACGATTTGTTTCGGGATGGCCTGAGTGGCCGGAAAGGCGAAGTCCCCGCCGATATGTGGAGCAAAATTCAGGCAAGCGGGCCACTAATCCCCAGCGGGGAAGCCCTCGACCGCCAGTTTGCCGATGGCCTGGGTGATCGTGAAGCCCCCGTACCCATCGGCATGTGGGGTCGCATCGCCGCCGCTCGTGCCGCCACGCGCAACCGAGCTTACTACTTAGGCGCTGCTGCATTGCTGTTACTGCTACTCGGTTTTGCCTGGTGGCAGTGGGGTACCCGGGGTGCTACGCCGACCCCCGCACCTACAATCGAGGAACCAATTGACGCGGGCGTTGCCGCCGCCCCCGGTGAAACCACCCGCACGGCTCCGGTGACTCATGAAACCTCGGAAGAGGCCATTACGTCTAGGGTGGCTACTACAGCTCCCTCACAAACAGCCTCGATCGCCAATCTCCTGCCCCCCGAGGTACCGACGACCGAGGCAGACCTATCCTCAGAGGAAGTACCTACCGATTTACTGCCCACTACTAAAACCGGGCTAGCTACGAGCGCCTTACCGATCATCCCGATCGCCGCTGTCGTTTCTTCCTTGCCGGAAGTGAAAGAAGTTATATCGGACTTACCGGCAATCCGCAGCGGCCCCGCCACGGCGACCTTCCGCCGTGCCCCCCGGCACCGTTCGCAGACGGAGATGCTCTTCGGTGCCGCCTACGCCAATCAGATGCTTTCGGCGGGTGGTACCCAAAATCGTAGCCTGCTGGCGGCGCGGGAAAACTCGGAGTTCCCCGAGCTAAGTTTCCAGATAACCCTCCGACAAACGTACCGCATAACGGATAGGATGACCCTCCGCGCCGGCTTCACTTACGTCGACCTACGCAACCAGTTCGACTACGAAGAAGTGGTCGATAACCGCTTGACGCTCGTACGCCGCAATAACCACATCCGCATGCTCGAGGTACCGGTCTTAGCCGGTCTGAGCATTCCGGGCAAACGATTAAGCGTTACGCTGAATGCCGGGCCCGTCTTCAACCTCGTCACCGCCGCCCAGGGTAACTACCTCGACCCCGCCGATCCGGAATTGCGCGATTTGCGTAGGGACGGTAAATTTCGAAACTATACCGGCGTCGGCTATATGGCTTCTCTTACCACCAGTTACGTGATCGGCAATCGGGATCCCTTCGTGCTGGTCCTCGAGCCCTTCTTCAAACACTACCCCGGTTCCTTCACTGCCCCTTCGGCGCCGATTCAGGAAAAGTACTGGCTGGCGGGGCTACAGTTGGGCGTACGCAAGAGCCTCTAGGAGGCCTGTCGGTAAGTGACAAACCCGGCTTATCCCGAAGCTGACGTAACCCGCGGTCGCGGTTTTGCGTTATCGGGCACGAACCAAGCGTCTTTCCCTATGAAATTCTACGCCCCGCCTTTCCTATTTCTCAGCCTGCTTATGCTCTTGACTGGCTGCGACGCCCAAAGGGCAGCGGCTACGACGGAGACTACCACTACCTCCGCCGACCGCGCCGCCGAGCCCGCGCTCGCCGGTGAAATCACGATTGAAGAACTGGATGCCCGCTACCCGGGGGCGGAGAAAGCTTACCTCGCCGGTGGCTGCTTCTGGTGTACGGAAGCTTCCCTCGACCGGATCATAGGCGTACAAGACGTTTGGTCCGGCTACGCCGGTGGTAAGGAAGACGATCCTACCTACCGCCAGGTAGCCTCCGGCGCAACGGGCCACGCCGAAGCCATCGTCGTTTATTACGACCCGGAAGTGATTACCTACGACGAAATTCTGGACGTATTCTTCGTCGCCCACGACCCCACTCAGCTGAACCGCCAGGGGCCGGATAAGGGGCCGCAGTACCGCAGCAGCATCTTCCCCCTCAACGATCGGCAACGTAAGCAGGCGGAAGCCAAGATCGAAGCCCTGGCAAGTAGTGGTCAATTCGATCAGCCGATCGCCACGACCATCGAAGACCCGATTCACTTTTGGGTAGCGGAATCCTACCACCAAGATTACTACGAGGACCCCTCTAACCCCAACCAGAGTTACGTTCAGAACGTCAGCCGCCCCAAGATTGAAAAAGTAATGAAGGTATTCGCCGACCGGCTAAAGCCCGAGTTCAAGAAAGAAGGATAGCAAAGTCATTCGCGTATAGTATCTTTGAAGTAGACAGCACTAAGCGTCGTTGCACCGGCGTTTTAGTCTCATCTGTCCCGCTGTCCTAAGCCCTTTACTCAATAGCGTTTCGAATCTAGTTAACATGCGTGTACTTCTCATCGTGGCCTGTATGGCCATAGGCGTAGCTTCCTTTGCACAGGACCCCGCCGACATCTTCCATAAGACCATCGATTTAGACTCAATCAACCAGATCGATCTGGACGTCTATGGTGAAGATCAAATCGAAATTAAGTCGTGGCCCGGCGATGACATCCTGGTAGAAACCAGCGTCAAAATCGTCAACGGCAAACCCTTCATGCTCAAGTTCTTCAAAGAGAAAGAGCGTTACGACCTTGTCGGCAATATCTCCGGCGATCGGATGCAGCTCATCAGCAAGGACAAAACCCGCAAGAAAGTCAACAGCAACAACGGTACGGTGCTGGAAAACGTCGCGATCGTCGTTTACATGCCGGAGGAGTTCGACGAAGCCGGGGGGAATACTTACCGCAGACGGAGTAAGTAGTCCGGGAGGTAAGACCAGCTCTCCAAGACTGTATAAGGAGCGTAGCGACGCACACCGTACCTTCACCGAATGCCCCCCACCTCCGTAGAGATAAAACTGCCGCCGGCGGATCTGCATGATGATGCCGCCCTCCGGCGCGCCCTCGTCCGGCAGACGAAGCTGCGACACCCGCAGATCGGGGAGGTCAGGATCGACCGGCGAAGTATCGACGCCCGAGGAAGCCGCCCGGTGTTCCGATTGCGGGTCGACGTAATACCGCCGGGGGAAGAATTCCGCCCGCAATCCCCCTACAAGGATGCTTATGGTACGGTAGCCGATGCTACCCCGGTTACGATCGTCGGCTGCGGGCCGGCGGGGATGTTCGCGGCGCTGGAACTGATCGAACACGGCCTGAAACCCATCATTATCGAGCGGGGAAAGGAAGTACAAGCACGGCGGCGCAGCCTTCGGGCCATTCAGCAATTCGGGGAGGTAGACCCCAACAGCAACTACTGCTTCGGGGAAGGCGGGGCCGGTACCTACTCCGACGGCAAACTGTACACCCGCAGTCTAAAACGGGGGAATTACCTCAAAGCCCTTCACCTCCTGGCGGAGCACGGCGCCCAGTCGGACATCCTCATCGATGCCCACCCCCACATCGGCTCCAATAAGCTGCCAAAGGTGGTCGCCAACGTACGGCAAACCATCCTGGACCGCGGCGGGGAAATACGCTTCGGCCACCGACTCGTCGATCTGGAAAAAGACGACAACGACTTAGTCGCACTACACATCCGAGATCGGGATGGAACAGACTATACCCTACGCACCGATGCTTACATCCTGGCCACCGGCCATTCCGCACGGGATATTTACGAGCTACTACACCGCCACGCCATACGGCTGGAAGCCAAGCCCTTCGCCCTCGGCGTACGCATCGAGCACCCGCAGCCATTGATCGACCAGATTCAGTACGGGCAGCGGGAACGGGAGGAGAACCTTCCCGCCAGTAGCTACAAACTCGTCACCCAGGTCAAAGGACGCGGGGTGTTCAGCTTCTGTATGTGCCCGGGCGGTCTTGTCGTCCCGGCCGCGACCGCCCCCGGGGAGTTGGTCGTTAACGGTATGAGCTTGAGCCGCCGCGATAGCCCCTACGCCAACTCCGGCACGGTCGTCGCCGTAGAACTCGAAGACCTCCGGCCGTTCAAAAGCCACGGGGTGTTCGCGGGGCTGGCCCTCCAGCGGCAAGTAGAACGGGCCATGTTTGCGGCGGGCGATGGTACCCAGGCCGCCCCGGCGCTACGCCTGACTGATTTCGCGGGGGGGGAGGTCTCGTCGACCCTGCCGGCGAGTAGTTACATCCCGGGGCTTTACCCGGCGCCGTTGCCAGAGCTACTGCCCGGAAGTATCTACACCCGACTGCGGCAGGGCGTGCAAGATTTCAGCCGCAAAATGAAAGGCTACTATACGGAAGAGGCCAACGTGATCGGTACCGAAAGCCGTACCTCCTCCCCCATCCGCATTCCCCGCGACCGGAAGACCTTTCAGCACCCCGACCTCCCATCCCTCTACCCCTGCGGCGAGGGGGCGGGCTTCGCCGGCGGCATCCTGAGCGCGGCCATGGACGGGCAGAACGTAGCAAAAGCCATCGCACTAAAGTTGGCCGGTGCCTGAGGTGGGCCGCATCGATAACCGGTACTACCAACCTGGCGTGCTACTGGCAGTGGCCGCGCTAGCCTACGGCGTCGCCGGACTCGGGTGGTGGGTGGATCGGACGGACTTCCTTTCGCTGATCGGCCACTACGGCTTAGCTTTCGTCGGCTACGGTATCCTACTATCGCTACCCCACGATCGAAGGGCCATTCACTATTTGCTAGCCCTGGGCCTGCTCCTGCGCATAGTACTTCTCTTCGGCTTCCCACTGCTGAGTGACGACGTCTACCGATTTTTGTGGGATGGCTACCTCATTAACGCCGGCGAAAACCCCTTCGCGCAGCTTCCCGGTGCCTACCTCGAGGGGAGCACCGAGGTGCCCGGGCTGACACGAGGGCTGTACGATCGGCTTAACTCGCCCGGCTATTACACGATCTACCCACCCATCGCGCAAGGGGTCTTTGCACTAGCTACTTGGCTGTTTCCGAACAGCCACGAGCTCGCCTCCACGACAATCCAGGCCTTTCTGGTACTCTGTGAAGTTGGCACGATTACCCTGCTTTACCGGCTCACGGGCGGTCGTAAGCTAATGGAAACTGTGGAAGTGGAGCTACCCCTGAGCAACAGCTTGATCTACTGGCTCAACCCACTCATCCTGGTCGAGATCTCCGGCAACCTACACTTCGAGGGGGCTATGGTCTTCTTCCTTTTGCTGGCTTATTGGTTGCTCTGCCGCCACCGGTGGGTGGGTGCCGGAATAGCTATGGCGGCTTCGGTTGCCAGCAAGTTGCTCCCCTTACTCCTGCTGCCTTATTTGATCCGTCGACTCTGGGGCCGTCCGTTCTGGTGGTTTTCCGGGGCGCTGGGGGTCGGGCTGGTCGTCTTCTTCGCTCCGCTGGTCGCGGTAGGGTTCCTTGACGGTTTCGGTAGCAGCCTGGATCTTTACTTCCGCAAGTTCGAGTTCAATGCCAGCCTGTATTACCTCGCGCGGGAGTACGGGTTCTACCAGGTGGGCTACAACAGGATCGCGACCATTGGCCCGGCACTGGCCAAGATAGCGGCCGCCGGCATCCTGGTACTCGCGCTACTCGACGGGCGTTCTTCCTGGCGTTCTTTACCGGAGGGGTGGCTGTTTGCCTTCGTGCTCTACCTGCTCTGCGCTACCACGATCCATCCCTGGTATTTGAGTATTCCCATCGTACTGTGCGGCTTCACGCGGTGGCGCTTCCCGCTGGTTTGGAGTGCACTCATTCCGATCACTTACATCAGCTATACTACGGATCCGTACCGGGAGAACCTCTACGTGGTCGCCGTGGAATACTTGATAGTGGCGGGCTTCGCTTGGTGGGAGTGGCGCTACCGGGTCAGTCGAAGTTCACGTACCCCAGCTCCCCCTGCCGCGTCAGCACCCGGTAGAAACGACCCGTAGCCCCCAGCCCGACGATGGCTTCCTCGTTTTCCAATTGTCGTAGCACTTCCCCTCCCCGCTCGGGGCTCTTGCGCAAGTAGTGACTACCGCGGCTGGGTACCGCCATGGCCGCAGCTTCCGGGGGCAACTCGTAAACCGGCCTCCCGGGCAGTGCGTCGTCGGGTTGCAGGAGGGGGCTGGGGTCGTAGGCGCCACGCGCATACACCCCGAAGTGAAGGTGGGGCGGGGTCGTCCGCGCATTACCCGTATTACCTACGGTGCCGAGCGTATCCCCCCGCTGGACGTACTGACCGGAACGAACGAACTGTGTATCCAGATGCGCGTAGTAATAGCTCTGGCCGCGGGCTCGATCGCGCAACCAGACGGTCTTTCCCCCCAGCCCGCCGTTAGCGACTTTGTAGACCTTCCCGTCCGCGACGGCTACCAATGGGGTGCCTTTCGGCGCGAAGATGTCGTTGCCTTTATGACTCCGCCTGCCACCGTCGCGGGAGTCCCCCCAGAAACTCTTGATCGCGCGCGCGTCTTTACCCGCTACGGGAAATTCCAGCGCCGCTTCCGTAATAAGGCTTATTTCTGCGAGGACGCAGGTGCGAGGAACGGATTGAAAGAGCAACAATAGGTCCTCCCCCGGCCTCCGTGCCTCGTACGTCAGGCGGTTGACGGAGCGCGTCCAGAAACTTACGGGGTTACCGACGACCCGCCCGTCACGGCCCGTACGGTATAGTTCGGCGAACAGGTTCGGGGCCGGGCCCAGGCTTTCGACGCTCAGCATCCTCCCCGCCGGCAGATGGAAGCGGAACGTCCGCACGGAATGCTCCGCTGAGCTATCGAATACCATCACCTCCCGGTGGGGCAGTGCTATACGCAATCGCTGGGTATCGGCTTCGAGGTAGGCGATGTCCCACGTGTCTAACAACGTATCGGCCAGGATGTCGTTGCGGTACTCATGGCGCAGGTAAGCCTCCCGCAGGGTGCGCGGGGTAACGAGATCATCGATGAAGCCTTCCGCCCGATCGAATAGCCCCCAGGGGTTACAGGAACCGTAAGTGAATACAAGCACCCCGATAAAGAATAAATAGACGCTGAACCTGAGCAGGCGCATAGGCAGGTGTAAGGAGCCCGAATGCACCCGGGCTTGTTCGTTGTAAATGATGAAAGGCCGAATAAACAACGCGCGAACGCCCAAAACAGCCGTACGCCTAACCATCATTAACGTATGAATCCCCCGCCGAAAGCCGTCGACGGGAGATTCACCAATTCAATTCGGGGTCAAGGGTAGGACTAAGCCTCGATCGTGTTCTCTTCGTCGATATTGTCGTCGACGAGAATGCGGTTACAGTGCTCGCAGATCATGATCCGTTTGCGCTGGCTGATCTCAAGCTGTTGCTGGGGGGGGATGCTGTTGAAGCAACCACCACAGGCATTTCGCTCTACGGTGACGACGGCCAGGCCGTTGCGGTAGGAGGTGCGGACGCGGGTGTAGGCGCGTAGTAGCCGGTCATCAATGGCTTTGCGTTGCTTATCGGAAGCGCGGCGGAGTTTCTTTTCGTCCTTCTCCGTTTTGGTAATGATGGATTTAAGCTCCTCCCGCTTCATGTCGAGCAGTTTGACCCGATCGGCTTTGCGCTCCATGGTTGTATCCAGGGCCGCCTGTTTGGTTTCGAGCTCGCGTTCGTTGGAGCCCGCTTTCTTGTCGGAGAGCTGGATCTCGAGCCGCTGCATTTCGGTCTCCTTCATGAGGGCCTCGTACTCGCGGTTGTTTTTAACGTTGTTCATCTGCTCCTCGTAGCGGCGGATGAGCTGCTCCGATTCGGCGATGTTGGCGCTGTGGCGGCTGATTTCGGTCTGCAGTTCCTTTACCTGACCTTCTAACCGGTTGATGCGGGTGTCGAGCCCGGCGATCTCGTCCTCGAGGTCGCTGACCTCCATGGGGAGTTCGCCCTTAAGGATTTCGATTTCGTCAATCTGTGAATCGATGCGCTGTAGGGCGTAGAGCTCGCGCATTTTCTCTTCTACCGTCTTCTCGGTTGTTACTGCTGCCATCGGTGATGCTGTGTTTATCGGGGTGGGGATGAGGGACCTGCGGCCCGGCTGTTACGTGTAGTAGCGAACCGGGTTAGTGTTTCGCTTCGTGCAAAGAACCGCAAAGGTAGGGAATTCTTTAGTTAACAACTCCGCTAACAGCCTGGTTGTAAAGCGTTCGCTTTCGTAGTGCCCGATATCGCAAATCATCACCTCCCCCTCCCCGTCGAAGAACTCGTGGTACTTAAAATCCGAAGTAACGAAGGCATCCGCCCCCGCGGCTTTGGCCTTACCGAGCAGAAAACTACCCGAGCCGCCGCAGACGGCTACCTTCTTGATCGTATGGCTCACCGGGGTGTATTTCACCAGCGCTAGCTCCATACTCGACTTCAGGTGCCGGAGGAAATCAGTGGCCGAACGGGCTTCCGCAAGCTCCCCCACCATTCCGGAGCCGATGTTTCCGGTTTCATCCTTCGGGGCCAGGAGGCGAAGGTGCTCTAGTCGGAGGCGTTGGGCGATGCGTTCGTTCACCCCCCCGCTCCTCACGTTATCCAGGTTGGTATGGATGGCGTAGATGGCTACGTTCTCCTTGATGGCTTTGATGACGGTGCGCTCTACGTAGTTGGCCCCGTTGAAGCGCTTCAGGCCACGGAACACGATCGGGTGGTGGGCCACGATCAGGTTACAGCCCCGCTCGATGGCTTCCTCGACGACCGTCTCCGTACAATCCAGGGTAGTGAGTATGCCGCTGACCTCCGCAGTGGGGTCGCCTACGATCAGCCCGGCGTTGTCGTAGCTCTCCTGTAGGTGCGCCGGGGCGATGCTTTCCAGGTAAGTGGTTACGGCTCCGATGTGCATGGCTTACTTGCTTAGGCGTTCGATGATGTCGGTGGTGCTGTGCCCGTCTTTGAACGACAGCACCTTCACCTCACCGCCGTCGGCCCGCACCTCCCGGGCGCCGACGATGGTATCGATCGTATAGTCCCCGCCTTTGACGAGTACGTCCGGGCGCAGAACCTTGATGAGTTCGAGTGGGGTATCCTCCTCAAAGGCGATCACCCCGTCGACGTAGAACAGGCCGGCGAGTAGGCGAAGGCGGGCTTCCACGGGCATGACCGGCCGGCTATTCCCCTTCAGGCGCCGAACGCTCTCGTCGCTGTTCACCCCTACGATCAGGCGGACCCCGAGGCCGGCGGCTTCTTCCAAATACTGCAGGTGGCCGGGGTGGATCAGGTCGAAAACCCCGTTCGTGAACACTGTTTTCTGGCTGTACGTCCGCCATCCGTTACGGCGGCGGTAGAGATCTGGCAAGGACAAAATTTTATCCTGAACGAGTTCGGCTGGGTTCATGCCCACGAAGGTAAACCAGGCACCCTGAACATCAACAATTTGCGAATTTTCGCTGCCCGTCGGGTCAGAACTTTACCCGCTGCTCGTTGGTCTGCTTGGCAAGGTATAGATCGCCGAAAGTGACGCTGGCCGTAATGGTGGTACTCCGCTCCTGACTCGGGCGGATGGCTACGCGTCGGAATTCTTGCGTCCGCTCCAACTCCAGCACCAGGCGGTCCTCCGGCAGGCGGATGTTGCCGTTGTTAAGGTTGAATTCGTAAGCGAGGCCTTCGGCGTTCTGCGGTTCGTAGATGTATACGTCGGATTTATCGGCCGTGATCCTCAGGTCGCGCATGGCGCGGTTCGGGCTCAGCTTGAGCTCTCCGTACTGCGCGTTGATGGTGAACGTACCGCCGATATCGAACAGGCGAATGTCCGAACGGCGAGAGTTGATGACGACGTTGCCGTCGATGCGGTCTCCGGTGATGTCGCCAAAACGGGTGCGGATATCCAACAGCCCCTGTACGTTATCGATGTTGATGGCGGAGTATTCCCCGTTGATGCGCAACTGATTGCGGAGGTTAGAGATGGTCGCCCCGCCGAAATGGCTCTTCAGGTACACGGGGCACTCCTCGGGTAGCGTAATGTAGTAGTGTACCGTCAGCTCGCTTTCGGATGCGTACTCGGGGTCTTTGCGTTGGTTCTTCAGAAAGATCTTCTGGCCGCCGGTCTCGGCAATGTATTCGAGGTTGCCCAGGTCCGTTTCGGCGCGGTCGAGATCGGCGTGGCGGGCGGTCATGACGATCTTGACGTGGATCTCCCGGCGGTCCCAGGTCTCTACGAATATCTCCGCCTTTTCCCCCTCCACGGCTAACTCCCGGCCGGGGCTGTACTTGTAGGTATTCTCAATGGTTTTGCTGACGACTTCACGTAAGGCGTTGTCGGTTTGGGCGGGCAGGGTACCGCAGCAGAGGAGCAGGAGAAGCAACCGGAAGATGACAACCATATATAAGGTATTGGATGGAAGGCCTTAAAGACGGACGATGATGCGGCGGTAGACGTCGCTGCGGTCGCGCTCGATGGCGGCTAGTTGGCGGACTACCTGGGGGTCGTCCCCGTAAGCGACCAGCATGGCCTTTACTTCCTGGCTGGCCTCCGTCAGCTCGTCGAGTTCCATACGGAGGGTATTGAGCTCCGGTTCGTTTCGGTGCTCAAGTTCGTTGAGGACGGCGGTGAAGCTGCTTTCGTCGTCTTCCCAATCCCGGGCGGTGGCGGTAGGGGCCGCTTCCCGTTGGTAGGCGTAACTGACGGTCGGGCCCGCTTCGTCAGCCAACAGTTGATAAGCCGCCGTGAGCAGGAGGAGGAAGCCGGCGGCAACGGCTACCCACCGTAGGGGGCGGTACCGGCGAAGGCTACGGCTACGGGGGGATTGTTGCTCTTTACCTGCCAAAGCTCGCACCTGCGCGCCGTCGCCCTCTTGCTGCATTTGTAAATGCGCGGAGAGCTCGTTCCACACCTCCGGTGGCGGTTGGTAGCTCGGCAATCTATCGGCCAGGCCGGGCTCAAGCTGTCGGCGAACGCCAGCCCACAGGCCCGCGGGGGGCGCGTACTGCGGCAGCCGACTCAGGGCGCCCCGTAACATTTCGCGGTTCTTCTCTTTCATACGTAATGGCGTAAGTATTCGCGCAATTTTTTCTTGGCGTAGAAGAGCTGGCTCTTACTCGTCCCCACCGTAATGTTAAGCATATCCGCCACTTCCTGGTGTTTGTACCCCTCTACTTCGATCAGTACGAACACGGCGCGGTAGCCCGGCGGCAGCCGGGCGATGGCCTTTTCGAGGTACTCGGTGTCGAGTGCGGTCGTGCCCCAGTCGATCTCCTCGTCGGCGAAGTTCAACGGCAGCTCTTCCGTAATTTTGCGCGCCCGGATCTTGTTGAGTGCCGTGCGTACTACCACCACCTTCATCCACGCCCCGATCGTGGAGTCACCCCGGAAAGTATGTAGCTTCTGGAAGACTTTCAGGAACCCCTCCTGTAGCGCATCGTTCGCGGTTTCAAAATCTCCGCAGATGCGGTAGCAGGCCGTGTACATTGCCCGTGCGTAGCGATCGTACAGTTCTTTTTGCGCGCGGCGGTCTTGCCGGCGGCAAGCGGTGACGAGTTCTTGTTCGGTCATACGGGCCGGCGTCGGTGGCGAGGGAGTACGCGTGTTCATACGGGAGGTGAGTGTGCGGTAGAGAGGGGATTTTGCGGTAGAGGGTTGGCCGGGGTCGGTATTTAACGGGTAGCGGGTAGGGCACCCTACCCGCTATCCTACGTACTTTGCCCGAAACGCCCGCCCCATGCCCAGTCTTACGATCACGTACGAAGCTTTTAGCGCCTTGGGCGACCTTACGGACGAAGATCGGGAATTACTAAAGCTTGCGGAAGCAGCGCTCGAGCACAGCTACTCGCCGTATTCAAACTTTCGGGTGGGGGCCGCGGCGCGCTTGGCGGACGGCCAGACGGTGGCGGGGTGGAATACGGAGAATGCGGCTTACCCCATGTGCCTCTGCGCGGAGCCGGCGGTGTTGGCGGCAGCGGCGGCGCGGGCCCCCGGCGTTCCGGTAGTCAGCCTGGCGGTTACCGTACGGTCGCCCCGGCGGATCGTCGACCGGCCGGCCTCGCCGTGTGGATCCTGCCGGCAGCAATTAGCGGAGCACGAAGGGCGATTTCGCAGCAAGATGCGCCTTATATTACGGGGGCAGACCGGGCCGATCTACGTTTTCGAATCCGCTTCGGACCTATTACCTTTCGGGTTCTCCGGGGGGCTACTTTGATGCATGATTCATGCTTTACAACATTTGCCCGGAAGTTGCGGTATTAGGTGCACCATCAGCCTGCGCTTGATTCACCCAGTAACTCAATATACTCTTATGAAATTCGCCTGCCTATTACTGGCCCTCGCTTTGAGTCTGCCGACGTTCGCGCAGAACGACCTGCCCAGAGGCGAAGAAGTCGTGCTATCTAGCGACGAGCTGAAATCATTGGTCCGTAAAATGGCGGAGTTAAGGGCCCAACGTTACGCGCTGTATCAGCAGCGTTACCAGCAGTGGCAGCAGTATTACGCGAGTTTGGCGACGCAGCAGAATAAGGGCGAGGCCGCAGGTGCAGGGCTTAGAAGTATTGAGAAAACATCGGCCCCCGCCGTCGATAGGACCGTGGATATCGAGATCAACGACGATGCGGGAGCGTACGTGGTCGATACCTTTATCACCATCGATCCGCTAACGTTCGCCGAGGACACTACCATCTCCATCCGGCGCACGGAGCAGGCTACCGATCAGGCGGAGTTGGACGCCCTCCGCCGCCGGCTCGACCGCCAGGAAGAGCTGCTACTGCAAATTCGGGACGCGAACATGCCACGGGCCAAAGCCGCCCCCCAAAGGGACACCCTCATCGAACGCATCATGACTACCGACGACCCCAACCGGCTCAGCCGGGAGGACCTACGGCGGCTGACCCTGGAGATGGAGGATATGAATAACGAGATCGGCCGCCTTCGGTCCAGCCTCGTCGTAGAGGAAAATCGCCGCCGCCGCGCCGAAGACCGCATGGAAGATGCCTTTCGCGACGATCGTTTCCGGGATAGAGACCTGCGTTTCGGCCGTGGCTTCAACCAGCCGAACGTGATCGTCGATCGCTCCCCCACCCGGCCGGGCGTCATTCGCGATACCGTGTTCGTCGACCGAACGACGGAGGTGTTACGCACCGACACCGTGATGCGGGCTTCCGAACCTACCGTGATACGGGATACCGTCGTCGAAGACCGCATCGTCCGTGACGAGGTCGTTCGGGTCGAGACGGTCGAGCTGGCGGCGAAAGAGCCGATCGGCTTCCCGACGGTCTTTTTCGACAACAACTCGGCGACCCTGAATACCAACCACCGCAACATCCTGGCGGGCATGATCGACGATATGCAGAACAAAGGCGGTTACACCGTACGCCTGACGGGTTATGCCAGCCGTAGCGGCAACGCGGAGTACAACCAACGGCTATCCGCGCGGCGTGCCGAGGCCGTGCGGCAGGGGCTTACCTCCCTGGGCGTACCCGAATCGCGCATTCGGCTCGTAGCCGGGGGCATCGACTTCCAAGCCACGACGCCGGCGGCCGGGCGGCGCGTCGAGATCCTGGCGATCCCGCAATAACTACTTGATAACAACGTGGGCTTCGCCCTACGCAGCAATTTTATTCTTATGTCTCGAAACCTGTACCAGAAATCATTTTTCCTGCTCCTGGCTTTGCTGTCGGTCGCCACCGCCCGCGCCCAGGTGAAGGGCCTTTCCTATACCGTTCAGCCATCGCTGGCCTACGACATTTACGATAGCGAAGCCGCCCTCGATAACGCCCTGCTCTACGGCGGGCGTTTGGGCTTCGGCTTCGGGGAGAACGTCGAGCTACGCGGTATCTACATGCGCAGTACGACCATAGAGAACGATTTTTCCGGTTTGCTGGACGACGTAGACGGCCTCCGCAACCGCGACGTGAACCTTACCCGCTACGGCGGCGAGGTCAAGTTGAACCTCTCCCGCGGTAAGCTCCTCCCCTACCTCAACCTCGGGGCCGGCGTGCAGGAGTTCGACCTGGACGGTGGTACGGATAGCGAGAGCGTCTACGCTACCCTCGGCTTAGGCATCACCGTAAGCATCCTGGACCGGCTTACCCTCAACATCGAGGGGCGCAACCTCTCCTTCAGCGGAAATGCGGTGCGGAACCTCCTCACCGAAGACGACCGCACCCAACTGGGCATCGACGTAGGTGACTTCGACGGCAACCGCGTGAACAACTGGTCGATCGGTGCCGGCCTGGAATTCTACCTGGGCGGCCGCCGCCCCGGCGTACTCTCGGAACTGGACCGCGCCTACGAACAGACCTTTAGCGATGGCTTCCGCAACGTGAGCCTCCTGGTCGAGCCAACCCTCGCATTCGTGAACTGGGAAAACGGTATGGATTACGTCGATACCTACATGGGGGGAGCGAGCCTGGGCTTGGACTTCGGCCCGCTCGTCGGCGCCCGCGTATTCTACTACCGGTCGATGGAAGACGAGAAGATCAACCTAAGCTTTGACGACCTGAGCATGTACGGGGCGGACTTCCGCTTCCGCTTCAGCAGCGTACAGAGTGGCATTTCCCCTTTCCTAACCGTCGGTGGAGGCTACATCGACGTACAGGACGACTACCTGAACGCTAACGGGGCCTTCGGTGCCGCCAGCCAGGGTTTTGCTACCGGCGGCGGTGGCCTTTCCCTCAACATCAGCCGCAACTTTCGGCTGACGGGCACCTACCGGGCCTTACTTACGACCTCCGCCGACGTGGAGGACGTCAGCAGTACCGATCAGATCCGTGCGAGCAGCATGTGGAGCGCGGGCGTCAACCTGGCCTTCGGTCGTAAAGCCAGAGCGCCGCAGGCCGTCTTCACCTCCACCTCCAACGCCCGCTTACAGGCCCAGCAGGCCGAAGACCAGGCACGAATGCAAGCCGCCCTGGCCAAGCAAGCCCGGGAGAACGCCGCGGCGACCGACCAACTCCGCGCCGATTACGAACTTCGCCTCGATGAGCTACGGGACGACCTCGATCAGGCCCGCATCAACCGCGATACCGCCCAGATCATTGCCCTGGAGCGCGAAGTAGAGGAAACGGAAGAAGTCGTCGAGGAGCTGGAAGACCGGACGGAAGAATACGTCAAAACCGTCCGCGAGGCAGAAGCGGACAGCGTAAACCTAACCAACCAGGCCATCACCGCTAACGTAGCCGCCCAGCAACCGGCCGTGATTACTACCCAGCCGGTCGCCGGCGGTACGAACGGCCGCATCAGCCTCACCCCGGCGGAGCTCGAAGGGCTCATCGAAGAGATCTTCGAAGGCATCAACGCCGGTATGCAGACCCTCCCACCCCCACCGAACGTAACGGGCGGCCAGCCGATGATGCTACCCAACGGTCAGTTCGCCGCCCCGCCCGCCGAGGCCGGTATGCAGACGGATACGGCCCGCGTCAACCAAATGGAACGCGACCTTGCCAACCTTCGGTCACAGGTAGCCAAGCAGCAAGACATGCTGGAGGAAGCCTCTACCGCTCGTGATGCCGACAAGGCCACCCTGCGCAAGGAAATGTCGCAGAGCACCGAATCAATCCTCGAAGAGTTGCGCTCTATGCGGCGGGAGCTACAGGGTAAGTCGACCATAAGCGATCGTGAGCGCCGCCGCCTGGAACGGCAGCAGCGCAAGCGGGAGGAGCGGCAAAACGATAACCGTTAGTATTTGCTTCTCCAAAGTAGAAAGTCCCTTCGGCAGCTGCCGAAGGGACTTTCTACTTTATAACGCTATGTGTTTTAAGGGGTAGCTTCCTTACTACTTACCGGCGAAGTGCCCGGTGATCTTCTCGGCCAGTTCCGTTCCGATGTTGAACTGCGCCTCCCCGGTCGCCGCGCCGATGTGGGGGGTGACGCTGATTTTCGGGTTCGAGAGTAAGTCCTGACGGGGGTTGGGTTCGCCGACGAAAACATCCAGGGCCGCGCCGCGTACCTTACCGGATGCTAGGGCGGATAGTAGGGCATCTTCGTTGATGACGCCGCCGCGGCTGGTGTTGGCCAGGATTACGCCGTCCTTCATTTTGGCCAGTTCCGCTTCGCCGATCAGGTTACCGCCGGGGACGTGAATGGTGATGTAATCCGCCGCGGCCAGCATCTCGTCCATCCCGACGGTGGGTACTTCGACCGAAACGGTTTGACCGCCCATGAAAGAGAGCTCGATGGTTTCGCTGTCTTTGACGAGATCGACCGGCAGTACGTTCATCCCGAGGCCGAGGCCGATACGGGCTGCTTCGACGCCGATGCGCCCGAAGCCGAGGATGCCGAGGGTACGGCCGCGAAGCTGCTGGCCCTTTGCGTAGGCTTTCTTGAGCTTTTTAAACTCGCTGCCTTCCTCGCGCAATTCGAGGTTAGAGCGCTGCACGTCGCGACTCAGGCTGAAGAAGTGCGCGAATACCAACTCGGCTACGCTGGCACTGGAGGCGGCGGGGGTGTTATAGGTAGGGATGCCCTTGCCCTTCGCGTACTCGTGGTCGATATTGTCGATGCCGACGCCGCCCCGGCAGATCACTTTCAGATTCGGGCTGGCGTCAATCAGCTCCTTACGCACTTTGGTAGCACTCCGGACGATGATCACGTCAAAATCATTCAACTTCGTCATCAGTTCCTCCTGGGGGATGTGGTCGGTCACTACTTCGTAGCCGGCATCTTCCAACGCTTTCTTTCCATTCGGTGCTATTCCGTCGTTTGCGAGTACTCGAATCATTCGGGGTTGTTTTTTGGGTGGGCGAAGGTACGGGTTAGTCTGGGAGCAAGCTAGTGGGTAGCGGGTAGGCCTCCAAGACTCCGAGGAGGGCAGCGACCGACTACACCCTATCTTTGCCGAATGGCTATAGACATTATTTGCCTCATCTTCGCCGCCTACGGTTTCTACGTCGGTTTTACCCGGGGGATCATTTCTACCGTGCTCGCGCTGGCCAGCTACCTGATCGGGGCCCTGGCGGCTATGAAGTTCGGGCCGATTGCGGGGGATATGATCTTCGACGGCTTTCCGGCCGTGACGAAGGGAGGGGGCTTCCTGTTGGGGGTGATCGTGGTCTTCTTCCTGACGCTGTTGTTATTCAAGTTGGTGGCGCGGGGGCTGACCAGCTTTTTGCAGACCATCAACATCAACGTCATCAACCAGTTGCTGGGGGGGATCGTGTCGGCGCTGTTTTTCGTGTTTGTCTTTTCGGGCTTATTACTCCTCGGGGATACCAGCCGGATCGTGACGGAGGAGTTGAAGCGGGATAGCGTGACTTACGAGCCCGTAACCGTTTTCCGCGAAAGTGTTTGGGACAAGGGCAAAGACCTATTTCCCATATTCCGCGATTTCTACGATCGGGCCGTCGATTCCATAGACCGCCTGAAGGACAACGTGGATCATCGGGAGCGTGACAGCATCTTCGATCTCGAAGAGTAATGTTCGTTGTACGCTTCGTATTCAGTCTGCGAGGTCGCAGGATGCGGGGTTCGGACTTAACATTCCCCTAAAATCTTGTAGATCGGGTAACGAATGAGGCCGGCCGCACGTCTTGTTGCCACTGCGTTATGAAGAAAGCTTTCGGTAGAAGTTTGGCCTTGCTCTTAATTCCAATACTGAGCACCTGCGTCCTCGCACAAACAGTCGTGGATACGGTAGAGAAAGAAGTCGTGAATATCGACCGCGCTGACGAATTACGGATGCTGCAACGGGGTCAAACACAGCTGCTGATCGGCAACGTGGAACTGAGCCAGGACAGTATTTTTATGTACGGCGACAGCGTCATCCTGGAAGGGGAACAACAGGTGTATGCCTATGACAACGTCACGATCCAGCAAGGCGATAGCTTGGCGGCCTTTTGTGACGTGCTCGACTACAACGCCGGCACGCTGCTCGCCGACCTACAGGGGAACGTCGTTCTGAAACGCGGGGAAACCGAGCTGTACACGGACCGGCTCGAGTACGACCTGGCTACCAAAACGGGCACTTACCACACCGGCGGGCGCATCGTGAGCCGAACGACCGAGCTCAGCAGCCGCCACGGCTACTATTACGCCAACGCGCGGGAGGTTTACTTCCGGGATAGCGTGGTCGTCGTCGATGACCGTTTCGAAATGCGGGCCGATACGCTGAAGTACGACCTGCTGAACGAGGTGGTGCACTTCCTCGGGCCGACAGTGATCCGAACGGATACCCACCGCATCTACTGTGAGTCCGGCTACTACGACGTAACGAATGACGTGGCCGTATTTGCCGAAAACGCTCAGTACAAAAGCGGCGAGCGGGTAGCGGCGGCGGATACCATCCGTTATTTCGGGGCGGAGGAGGTGTACGTACTCGAGGGCGGGGCATTCGTTTCCGAAGGGGAGGACCAGCGGGCTACCGCAGACAAGATCAACTATTTTCGCAGGCAGGATCGCTATTTGCTGGAAGGCAACGCGTACGTCCGCGATTCGGTACAGACGGTGACGGGCGATACGATCGATTACAACGCCGTTAGCACGACCTACGCGGTTGCCGGCGGCCGGCCGCGGGTATCGGCGCCCCCCATGATCGTGGTAGCCGATCGGATGGACTCCGACCCGGAAACCGGCTTTTCCGTGGCCAGTGGGGAGGTGATCTGGCAGGATACCTCGGCGGATCTAACGATAGAGGCCGCGACTGCTCGCTACAACGAAACTACCGGATATTTGAAGGCCACCGGGGGGCCATACGGCAGGCCTTTGCTGACCTCCATCCTACAGGGCGACACCATGTGGATGGCGGCGGACACCCTCCTTTCGTACCGCGCCGACACCGTCAACGCTCAGGGGGATACGATCCGTTACCTGAGTGCCTACACCGACGTACGCATCCTGAAAAGTGACCTGCAGGCGGTTTGCGACTCGCTGGGTTTCAATACGGTAGACAGCGTATTGACCTTGTACGACGACCCCGTGCTGTGGCAGGACACCAGCCAGCTTACCGGGGATACGATCGAGATCCTGTTCGCCGGTGAGGAGCTGGACCGCGTCCGGCTACGGCGCAACGCGATGGTACTGACTTCGCCGGATCTGATCTTCTACAACCAAGTAAAGGGGAAAAACATCGTGGCCGTTTTCGATAGCTCGAGCCTGACCCGGACCGACGTAACGGGCAACGCTGAGGCGATCTACTACATCCAGGACAAGGTGGGGGATTACGTAGGGGTAAATAAAACGGCGTGTAGCGCGATGGTCCTGCACTTCGCCAACGGATCGGTACGAAAGATCAAATTTCTGGACGCGCCGAGCGGCAAGATGGACCCGATGGGGGTGATCGACCACGAGTCCTTTAAGTTGGAGGGCTTTCGGCTGGAAGACGGCCGCCGGCCCAAGCGCTTGCTAGATTTGTTTGATGTTTCTTTGCGCTGACGATCCTCGCGCTTCACCCATTCGCCATACATGATCCTTCGCCTACGTACCGCGGTTCTACTCTGTTGCCTCGTATGGTTAGCACCGGTGGCCGCTCAGGACTCCGTGACGGTTAGCCCGACCTACTACCAGGCGGCGGGTAACGATTATTTTGACGAAGGGGCTTACGGCCGCGCCATCCTGGCTTACGAGCGAGGGCTCCGCCTACAGCCGAACCACCGGGCCCTGCGTAACAACCTGCGCTACGTGCGGGGGGAGGCGGCCATCGACCGTCCGGAGATTCAGGAATTCTGGCTGATTCGGGCTTGGCGTAACCTAGGCGCCGCCCTAGGGGTAGCGCTGGCACGCTGGCTGGCAATGGGGTTCTGGGCGGGTGCCGTAGCGGTGGCCACGGTGTGGTTGTTGCGTAAGGAACGCATCTCGGAGACGCGCCGCTTCGCCCTTTTGCCGGCGGCCGGTACACTCCTCGCTTTGTCACTTACCTTCTACCTGCTGGCTAGCAGCCGGCTGTCTTTTTTGGAATACGACCGAGAAGCCATCATCGTCGCCGCAGGAGTCGACCTCCGCGTAGCCCCCGGCCCGGATGCCACCTTGGAGGAACGCCTGCAGGAAGGTTTGAAGGTGGAGATCCTGGACGAGTTCGAGTCCTTCGTAAAGGTTTCCGTGGAGAACGGCCGGCAGGGGTGGCTGCCTTTGGAGGCGGTGGAAAGGATTTAGCGGGTAGTGAATCAACGGACTAAAGGCGAAGCCGGCCCGCCTACTAAGCGGCGCAGCCCGTCCTAAAGGCCGAAGGCCGCTACCCGGGAACTAACCGCCAGACCGTGCGTTAACAGCAAACTACCCCAAATAACTCCGGCCTTCTCTTCTGTGCGCGAACTAAAGTACCTCAACAAATTCTTCTGGAAATATCGGGGCCGGCTGACACTGGGGCTCATCTTTATTTGCGTGTCGAACTACTTTCAGGTGTTGCAGCCGCAGGTGATTCGAGAGGCTCTGGATCTGGTAGTAGAGCACCTAAATAACTACCGGATGTACCAGGGGTTTGGCGAGGTGCGGGACGAATACTTCTCCATTCTTAGCCGTACGTTAATGCTGTTCGGAGGGTTGGTATTGCTACTAGCCTTGTTGATGGGGGTGTTCCTTTACCTGACGCGACAGACGATCATCGTAATGTCCCGCATGATCGAATACGACTTGCGGGAGGTGGTTTACGATCACTACCAGGAGCTGAGCCTCGATTTTTATAAGCGGAACAACACCGGCGATCTGATGAACCGGATCACTGAGGACGTCAATAAGGTTCGGATGTACCTGGGGCCGGCGGTAATGTATCTGGCCAACCTAATTTCCACGATCGTATTCGTGGTGGCTTCGATGCTGGCCGTCAGCCCGACCCTAACGGCGTTCACGCTTATCCCCCTACCCTTCCTGGCGATTAGTATTTACTACGTCAGCAACGTCATTCATACGCGCTCTACGTTCATTCAGCAGCAGCTTTCGCGGCTGACGAGCGTTGCGCAGGAGGTCTTTAGCGGGATTCGGGTAGTAAAAAGCTACGTACGGGAAGAGCCGCAGGTTAGGCACTTTGCCGAACAGAGCGAGAAGTATAAGGAGATGAGTATGAACCTGGCTAAGGTAGACGCCTGGTTCTTCCCACTGATGATCTTTATGATCGGGGCCTCGACGATCCTGACCGTATTCGTCGGGGGCCTGCAGGTAGTAGCTGGAAACATCTCGGCCGGCAACATCGCCGAGTTCGTTATTTACGTCAACATGCTGACCTGGCCAGTAACGGCCATTGGGTGGATCGCAAGTATCGTTCAGCAAGCCGCCGCCAGCCAAAAGCGCATCAATGAATTTCTGAGTACTAAGCCAGCCATCCGGGATCCGGACCCAGGCGACGAGCGAGCTATTGCGGGGGCAGTTACCTTCGAACACGTCGCCTTTACCTATCCGGATACCGGGATCGAGGCCATCAAAGACGTCGATTTCCACCTTCGGCCCGGTGAGAAACTAGCCATCATCGGTCGTACGGGCTCCGGAAAAACTACGGTGGCCGATCTGCTGCTACGGATGTACGACGTAACCGGAGGGCGCATCCTGATTGACGGCGAGGACATTCGCGAGATCGGCCTGGCAAACCTGAGACGGCGCATAGGCATGGTGCCGCAGGACGTCTTCCTTTTTTCGGACACGATCCATAACAACATCGCCTTCGGGGCGGCCCACGACCCCACCCGTGGCGAGGTGGAGCAATTTGCCAAGCACGCCGCCGTTTACGACGATATTCAGGGGTTGACGTTGGGCTTCGACGCGATGGTCGGAGAGCGCGGCGTGACGCTATCCGGGGGGCAGAAGCAACGCGTCAGTATCGCCCGTGCGCTGATCAAACGGCCGGATATCGTGATCCTCGATGATTCCCTCAGTGCGGTAGACACCAACACGGAGCAACAGATCCTGACCTACTTCAACGAAGCGCTGGCGGAGAAAACTTCGATCATCATCACCCACCGTATTTACGGCCACCTAAAATTTGATAAGATCATCGTGCTGGAAGACGGTCGTATATCCGAAATGGGCACCCACGAGGAATTGCTCGTGAAAGGGGGGTACTATTCTGAGATCGTCGAGCGACAACTGGCGGAAGAGATATAGTCAGGGAGGGGAGGTCGCTACGCTCCCAGACTAATTGACGTACCTTTGTCGTATTAAAGCTTTCCAACGTGTCTTTCACTACTACTTTAGTCCTAGCCGTATTACTTCCATTACTTCCTTCCCACGAATACCACATCTCAAAGACTAATCTACGTTACGTAGAGGAGACGGAACAGGTGCAAGTAGAGATCCACGTTTTTGCGGAGGATCTTGAAAAAGACATGGTTGCGTATGGTGCCCCGGAGGACCTGGAGTTGGGCACCGAGATCCAACACCCCGACGCCGAAGCCCTACTCGAACGGTATCTGGGCGAACACTTCGAAATCAACTGGAACGACATGCCGCTTTCCTTAACGGTGGTGGGTTACGAATTGGAAGATGACTTACACGGCCTGTGGATCTACTTAAGCGCCGAAAAGGTTTCCGCACCCGATAGTGTGCGCGTCTACAACTCCTTGATGGTAGAGACCTTCACCGACCAGCAAAACATCGTCAAGATCTACCGGGGGGAAGAACGCGGCGCAACGCTGCTGATGAATAAGGCCCGGACGGAAGGGGTGTACGTAGCTAAGTAAACGAAAACCGTTACTCTACGGCCAAGCCCGCATCCAGCGTTCCCCAACCGAAATTACCGTCCCTCACGGGCCAGTTAGAGGCGGCGGCCTTCATACGATCGAGTACTTGCCCGCGCGATTGGGTTATGTCGGTCGACCAGACTAAGGCGGCAACCCCGGCAGTTTGCGCCGTAGCTGCGCTAGACCCTCCTACGTAACCGGGCTCATTATTGTAGCGACTAAGGGTCAGCGACGTGCGGTCCACATCCGTTCGGCGTTGCATAACCGCCACGAAATCGACCTGACTACCATCGTGGCAGGTGTTACAGCGCTGGAGGGGCAGCCCGTCACGCACGCCGGTTACGGCTACCGTCCTGCTGAGGTTGGCGGGGAAGATGACCCCCCACCAGCTCGTCCAGCTAAGGCTCGTGCCAGCGGCGGCGGTGATCAGCTTACCGCGGTTGTAGGCGTAGTCGATTCCATCTTCGACCGTACCATTACTAAATGGATCGCCGATACTCATGCTGATGATGCGAATGCCCGTGCGGTTACCGGCATCGATCAGCGCGTCCTTCACGCCTCTTTTCTCCTTACTGCTATTGACGATTACGTCACTGGTTGCGCGGTAGGCCCATAGATCGGCCCGGTACGCGACGCCGACGGTGGCCCCGCCGGAAGTTCGCGGGGCGGCTGCCAGGCCGGCCATTTGAGTGCCGTGGCCGCAACGGTCCGCCGGCCCGTCGGTAGCCCCGCTCCACCAGTTGGGTGCGTAGAAGCCGAGTTGGTTGATACTGCGCCCCCCGCTCAATCCGCTGGCGAAAGAGCCATTGAGGTTGGCCTGCTCGGGGTAGACCCCGGAGTCGATGATGGCGATGCCGACCCCATCGCCCTGGCTCTTCGCCCACGCTTGCTCGATGTTGGCTTCGTCGTAACTCCAGGGGAGTTTAGCGCCGGGGCTAATGGTACGGAAGTCAGCGGCATTTATGGTATTCTCCGGCGCCTCCGAGCACCCCGAGCCGGCGCGCAGGGTCAGCTCACCACCTTCGTAGTTACTGGGTTCGAAGTAACGGACCTCCGGGCGGTGGCGGAACTCTTCGACGACCCCCGGGTGTAGGGCTTTGATCTCGAGAACGGGCAGGGTACCATCATCCGGCACCAGCAATAGCTCCTCTTCGCTGATCGCCTGGCCGGTAAGGCGTTCGGTAGCGGCGCGCAGATCGGTCACCAGTTCATCACGGGTCTGCTTCCAGGCACCTGCGTTAACGTCTATCTCGTGGATGCGGTCTCGTAAATCCGCAAAGCCGGCGGGCTGGTAACCGACCGCGACGTGGTGTTCGCTAACGGTAAGCGCGCTCCAGAGTAGGTGGTCGCTCGCCTCCTTCCAGTCGTATACGGTATTGTTCGTCTGTAGATGAGCTTCAACGGCTCGGTTGATCTCCGTTCTGCTGAGCGGCGTGCGTTCCTCCAGAGGTTCGGTGGCAGTAGGGGTAAGCAACTCATCCTGGCAGGCAAAGGCCGTGAGGGCTACGGCGCAATACAGTAGTATTTTCTTCATGGTGTTACGTGTAAAAGTGCTGATCGATTCGTGTTCAAATATACCAAACTCGAGATAAGCGGCTAGGTTGCATGGTTGGTTTACCTATGTGTTATCTAACGCCCGTCAGCGGCTACCCCCGGGCTCAAAGACGACCGCATCCTACTTAGGTGTCGTAGTTTGGCGGTTCAACCCCAATGTATACCGCCATGTCGCTGCTCCGTCGCTCTCTCTTTACCTTTTCGTTAATTATACTGCTGGGAGCTTGCGCGCGTAAGGCGGCGACCTACGAGTTTCCCCGCCCGGTAGATACGAGCACCCAGCCAATTCGTGCGGCCGAAAGCCGTAACTGGCTGCTCAGTAATGGCGTTACGGTAAGCACCGACTTTTTATCCGGCCGGTTACATGAGCTTCGCCTGACCCCGGGCGGTGTGATCAGCGCTTCGGTTCTCCCCGAAAACGAGCCCATCAATAAAAGCCCCTGGTATGCTTTCACTTTGGAGGCGCTCACTGCCACCCCGGTCAAGGTGGCGCTGAATTACCCGGAATGGGCCGGCCATCGGTACTGGCCCAAATACAGCACCGACCGCATCAACTGGGTGCGTCTCGATAGTACCAGAATCGAGCTATCCCCGGACGGTCGGGTAGCTACCCTTTCCATCGACCTATCGGCCGGTGAGAAAGTATGGATTGCCGCCCAGGAGATTCACGATTCAAAGGACGTCAGCAACTGGGCCAAACGGCAGGCCGCGCACGTACATACGGAGTACACTACCGTAGGAAAGAGCGTACAGGGTCGTCCATTGATCCGCCTCACGGTCAAAAAGGCGGACGCCCGCCCACGAAAGACCATAGCCATCCTGAGCCGCCAGCACCCGCCGGAAGTGACCGGCTACCTCGCCATGCAGGCGTTCGTGGAGGCGCTGCTAGATGATGACCGACTGGGGGGGTTCCTCGACGACTACCAACTCCTTATCTATCCGCTTCTCAACCCCGATGGGGTGGACGGCGGTCACTGGCGCCATAACGCCGGGGGCGTCGACCTCAATCGCGATTGGGCCTACTACCGGCAACCCGAGAACGAGCAGATCGCCAACGACATCGTGCGGACGGCCCGCAAGACCAAAGCCCCCCTCGTATTAGGTCTCGACTTTCACAGTACCCAGGAAGACGTTTACTATACCCACGACGATAGCGTTCAACCCGTCTCCGCACTCGGTAACTTCAAAGACCGATGGCTCGCTGCTATCGAAACGAAGATCAAAGCGGCCGGCTACCCGGATTTCAGCATCAACGAGGAGGCGGAACCCGTAGGCAGACCTACCAGCATGAGCTGGTTTCGCACTCAATTCAACGCGGAGGGGATCACCTACGAGATCGGCGACGGTACCCCCCGTGATTTCGTACGCCAGAAGGGCGTCATCTCAGCCGAAGCCTTATTAACGGAGTTGTTGGGCCGGGAGGCTAAATAGGGGGTATTATTAGCTACTACACCCGCTTCAGGCGTATTGGGTAAGTCCGCCCCGAGTACCACTGTGGCACGTAGAGGTCGCCGTCGTCGTCGACGCACACGTCGTGGGGGTTCATGAACATGTTGACCAGGGGCTTGACCTCCGTAAAGTCATCTTGCTGCCGCGGGCTGGTGCCGCCCGGCAGGGAGACTACGTCCATATTACGATCGAGTACGGCCACCATACCGTCGTAGTGGTACCAAGACTTGGTTACGATAACCGCGAAGTAGGTATTCTCCCCGGAAATCACCGGCCGGCAGATCGAAAGACCCGGCAATACGCGGGTGGATATGTGATGACCATCCATCGTCCAACGTTGAAAGTTGTTGGCGGCCCGGCTGGTGATGAGGAGCTCTTCTTCCCCACTACGCGTATCCACGACGATACCGTGGCAGCAATCGAAGTGGTCGGGGCCACCGAATACGTTCTTGAGCTGCCCTTTGTCGTCGTACTGAAATATTTTATTGGTGCCGTATCCATCGGCGATGTAGATATCTCCGTTAGCGGCTACGGCCGTTTCGGTGGGCTTGAATTGCTTCCCTTCCGGCACCTGGTCGGCCGGTACGGTCAACTCTCGAATGATGCGCCCGTCCAGATCGAGGTTGAGCACGCGCCCGGTTTCCGGGTCGGTCAGCCAGAGCGTCTGATCGTTCCCTTCCCCCGCAAAGCTCATGCCGTGGGGCTCGACCAGGTTGTGCTGAAACGAGGTAAGTAATTTACCGTCCTTGTTGTATACCAACGCATCGAACTTGCCGCTAACGGCACTACAGATCAGCCGGCCGCGGGTGTCCAGGACCATCTCGTGGCAGTGAATGATGGGCTGGCCGGTTGGGTCGAGATCACCCCAACCCTTATCCACCTTGTACTTAAAATCGCCGTGGCCGATAATTACTTTCTCATCCATGGCGGCCCGATCAACGGGTGTACCGGTGCCGGCGGCCAGGGGTAGAGCGGCAGTAGTGAGGGCTGCGGTTTGCAAGAATTTTCGGCGGGAGTGTTGTTTGCGCATGCTTAGTGAACTGCTATTTATTTAGAAACGGTGGGCTCCGGCTTAAATCCGGTATCTACGGTGACGTTCGGGTGGGCCGAGGCATATTTCTCGACGGCCTCCGGAGTTACCTTCGTCTGCCAGAGATAAAGACGCTTCAATTGGGGGTAACTATCGAGGTGAGCGAAAATCGCGTCGTCCACTTCCGTCCCGTACAGGTTCAAGCTTTCCAGGTTGGGCATGGATTTCAGGCGCTCGACGGTCGCCGCCGTGAGCTGCGTACCGTTGAGGCGTAACCGGTTCAGGTTCTTGAACTTCGTCAGGGGCTCGAGGTCGCCGTCTCGCATGGGTTCATTGTCCAGGCTGAGGTAAACGACCTGGTCGGGTGCGCCTTCCGCCAGTTTGGCCAGGGCCTCGGGGCGGAGCTCCTGACCAGGCTTCGGCTTGACCTCGATCGCGCCCCCCTCCGGTCGTAGGGGGCTGACGGACCAATT
Organism: uncultured Lewinella sp.; assembly: GCA_963668285.1. Taxonomy (GTDB): domain Bacteria; phylum Bacteroidota; class Bacteroidia; order Chitinophagales; family Saprospiraceae; genus Neolewinella. Next base: position 30,721 of record OY764560.1, read on the forward strand.
GAGTTGGCTCAACGCCTCCACCATCTCCTCCTCTAGCTTAGGCGCATTTACCGTTTCGACGAACAGGCGGGGGCGGAGATCCAGTTCGTAGTCCCGCCGCAACAATTCTTTGATTTCATCCGGTGTTTCCGTAGGGGAAAGTACGAAAAGCGTATCCGCACCCTCGGCAAGCCAGTATTTCAGTAATTCGACCTGGGCGTAGTTCCAGGGGTCCCCCTGCGGGGGCATTGCTTTGACGTTCGACCGTGGCAGCGTCACCCGCTTGAGCCAGGTGCTGCTGAAAGGAGCGCCGGCCGCAACGATCGGCCCTCCGTCACCGCCGACGAAAACGTAATGCGGTGCGTCCATTCGCAGATCGCCATTTTGTTTCTGGTCGTTGTGGCATTTCGCGCAGGTTTCGTCTATGGCCGGCTGCAAAAAATTACTGTATAGATTGATGGAATCGTAGTTCATTTCCGACCAGTCACGATTCGCCGTGGTATCCGGTGCGTGGCCCGCAATCTTCTGCACTACCGGCGGGGCGTGCTCGAAAAGATACTTCTCCCCGTGCGTCAGATTACCGCCCTGGTGCCCGGCCAACCCCAACAGCAGCGCAACTAACAACCCGTAGCCCTTAGCTGCCATACCGCCCCTGCCGGCCACAATGATACCGATCGCGGCCAGAACGGCTACCGACACCCCCAGCCAGCGGTGCCAGAACAGGGTATCCCCTCCCCCACTCTCGCGCGCCAGTAGCCAACCACAGACCGCGGCGGCCACCGCACTCATCGCCCCGAGAACCCAGGAGGTCTGAATAGCAAGGCGGGCTTTATCCCCGGGCCACCACTCCAAAGCAACGGCCAACAGAAGAAAGCCAATAGGGAGGTGAACCAGTAACGGATGAAAACGACCTATAAACAGGCCAATGTCAGTTAGAAGTAGGGGTTGCATGTCAACATCGTAGTTGCGGCGGGGGAACGAACGATTCCTTAGGGGTAAGTGATAAACGTCCAAGATACGACGATCTTCCAGATTACAATCCCCCCACCCCCCTCCTGTTGTTAGGACCAAAAATCCATCGTACCTTTGCGGGCCATCGACAAAACCGACCGCCCCTTCAGGGAGGAAATCGGTACTTAACTAACGAGATAATTTGTCCTTATGCCAGTCCGTCTAAGACTTCAACGCCACGGCCGCCGCAAGCGCCCATTCTACCACATCGTAGCCGCCGACAGCCGCGCCCCACGCGATGGCAAGTTCATCGAAAAGCTGGGTACGTACAATCCAATGACCGTCCCCGCCACCATCGAGCTGGACCGGATGGCCGCCTACACCTGGCTGACCAAAGGCGCGCAACCTTCCAATACCGTTGCCGCCATCCTTCGCTACAAAGGCGTGATGTACTACAAGCACCTCATGCGCGGCGTACAGAAAGGCGCCCTGACGCAGGAAGACGCCAGCGAAAAATTCGTGGCCTTCATCGAATCCAAAGAAGGTGCCGCCGAAGCCGCTCGCCAGACTGAAGCACAACGCCAGGCAGACTACCACGCCGCCGTCTCCGGTACCGCCCCGGTCATCGAGGAGCCCGAGCCGGAGGAAGTCGCCGTTCCTGAAAACGCGGAAGAAACGCTTACCTCCCCCAACGACCAGCCGGAAGAAGCCGCCGCTACCGAAGCGGCCGTAGCCGAAGCAGCCGCCGAAGGTGTTGCCCCCGCCCAGGAAAAACCCGCCGCCGAGCAAGCCGCTGACCTGGCCGGAGAAGCTACCGCCGAAGCCGAAGCAGCCGCCACGGCGAAAGAAGGCCTGAAAGCCGCCGAAGACGCTGCACCAGAAGGTGCTTCCGACGTAGAAAAGACCGCCTGACCGCCCGGGGCCGTCTACCTCGGAATTAAGACCCGAGTCGCCCAATACGGTGGCTCGGGTCTTTTTATTTAGCTTGTCCTAACCCGAGAACCGTGCTATATCCACTTCCCCGGGTACCGCCTCTCCGCGCAGTAACCGCCCTTCCAACCACTTAGCGCCGAGCGGTGCCAGCGAAGCCCCTTTGGTACCGAGTCCGTTAAAGATCGACAACCGCTCATCATGCGCGTGCACGCCGATGAGCATCCGTCGGTCGCGTACCGTCGGCCGCACGGCGGCGCGGTGGTCGATCAACTCGTAAGGGACGCGTAGGATCTCGCGCAGTCGCCCCTCGAGGTACTGCCGCCCGTTCTCCGTTGGCGCATCGTCCGTAAATCCGTTCTCGCTCGTAGCCCCTACCCAGTACAGACTGCCCCCGACCGGAACGATAAAAACGCGGTGCTTGAACAAGCGCGCCATCGGGGGGCCCGCAATACGCACGAATAGTGCCTCCCCCTTATTTCCTCCGTACGGTAGATCCTGGAAATAGGGGTTGAAGCGCGCGCGCCAACCCTCACAGAAAACGATGCGATCGTAAGGGGGCAATAGTCCTACTGTTCCATCGGTCGCACGTTCCTGACCCAATAGCGTCGGCACCCGATCGTAGTCGAAATGCCCGGTAAAGAACCGCCCTTCTTCCTGCAATCGTGCGCGGAATGCATCCACTAATTCCCTTATCGCCACCCGCCCGGCGTGCCGTACCCCGGCGTAGGCGAACACCGGTTCCGTTTTCTCGGCGATTGTACCGGGGTCCGGGGCGTCCTCCATGTAAGTGGCGTAGCCCGCGTCCGCCGAGCGCACCTGCCAATCGTTGACGTCACCGCGGTTATACAACGTACGGATCAGTGGCTGAGGGAACCAGAATTGCCCGCCCAAGTAAGTTTCCAGTTCGCGGTAAGTACCGTGGACCTCCGGTAGCAACTCGTCAATCCGCCATGACTTTACGAAGCGGCGGCCGGTAATCGGGTTCACGATACCGGCGGCGACACTGCTGGCCGCCGTCTGGGCCGGGTCGTCCAGGTAGTGCACAGTGCAGCCCGCCCGCTCTAACCTAAAGCCGGCCAACGTGCCGGCCAACCCCTGCCCTACGATCAAGATCTTCATACCGCGAAAGTAGGCATCGTACCTTCACGCCCATGAAAACACTCACACTCCAGAAGGGTAAAGACGGTGCCATCCGCCGGCGCAACCCCTGGGTATTCTCCGGCGCGGTCAAGCAGGAAGAACCGAATATCGAAGACGGTGAACTTGTGGCGGTAGACGCCATCGATGGCACGCGGCTCGGCTTCGGCCACTACGCGACGGGGGGCATTCGCGTTCGCCTACTTCATTTCGGGGAGGAGCAACTACCCATTGAAGACCTACTCCGCGACCACCTGCGAAGCGCCCTCCGCTTACGCGAAAGGCTCGGGCTGGCGGGCGATCCGCTTACTAATGCCTATCGACTCGTTCACGCCGCCGGCGATGGCCTGCCCGGCCTCGTCATCGACCGCTATGCATCCGTAGCGGTGATTCAGTGCCACAGCGTCGGCATGCACCGCTTGCGTGAGGAAATTGCGGCCGTGCTTATGTCGCTGCTTCCAGAACAGATCGCCAGTGTCTACGACAAAAGCGCAAGCGTTCTGCCCTCCCATTACGCGGCGGAGAATGGCACCTTACGGGGTGATGAAGTCACCGAGGTAGTTATTCTGGAGAACGGCCGCCGCTTCCACGTCGACGTAGCCGGGGGTCAAAAGACGGGTTTCTTCCTTGATCAACGAAAAAATCGGTGGTTACTGGGCAGTTACGCCAAGGGTAAAAAGGTGCTCAATACTTTCAGCTATACCGGCGGTTTTTCCGTGTACGCGCTTTTGGGCGACGCCGCGCAGGTGCAGAGTATAGACTTAAGTGCAACGGCTATCGCGCTCGCCGCAGAGAACGTTGCCAGAAACGGAGATTTTGAGGTTACCCGCCACCGGGCGCACGCCGAAGACGTCCTCGTCTGGCTCAAGGAAAACGCCGCCGGCCAGTCGCACGACATCGTCATCGTCGACCCGCCCGCCTACGCCAAAAATAAGCACAAACGCCACCGGGCCGTACAGGCCTACAAGCGCCTGAACGCCCAGGCCATGCAAGCCATCCGCCCGGGTGGCCTGCTGTTCACCTTCAGTTGCAGCCGCGTCGTCGACCGTCAGTTGTTCTACGATACCATCGTCGCGGCCGGCCTCGAAGCGGGCCGGAGCTGCCGGGTGCTGCACCACTTATCTCAGGGCCCCGACCACCCGGTGAGTCTCTACCACCAAGAGGGGGAGTACCTAAAAGGGCTGGTAGTGGAGGTAGGTAACTGAGTAGTATGGTAAGTAAGTCGTACTCGGCCTAGCCCCCTTCCAGGAAATAGCCCAATATAGACTCCAGCTCCCGCCCGATAGTCAAGCCTTCGGCCTGCCGGCCCGCGCGGGCGTACCAGTAGTTCGCGTTGCCCTGATCGCCTTCCATGCGATGCAGCAGGGCGTGGATCCAGGCTACGTCGGTGCCGGGGGCGGTGTCGATCAAATCGTGGGCTTTGTGCCAGTTCTGATTGCAAAGCCACCACAGGGCGGCTATGGGCAAGGGTGCGCTTTCCGGCGGGGCGGCATCTTTAATTAGTGACTGGTCGAAATCGGTTCTTTTCACGGGAGCTGGGGTGGCCCTTTGGGTGGGCCGCGGTTCGGAGCGAAGATACAGTCACCCACCGGGATGCCGATTTCGAATGCCCCGACCCATATTGACCGGATTGCAAACTTCGCCCCTGGCGTTTACCTTAAAGGCATACACTCTCCTAGTTATTGACCCGATCACCCCCGTAGGATGTACCAAATTGGCGGCCTAATCATCATTGGAATTTTGGCGCAGTGGTTGGCCTGGCGCTTACGGGTGCCGGCTATCCTGCCACTGATCGTGGCCGGGCTCTGCGTCGGGCCGGGCTACGAGGCGTACACCGGTCACGCCCTGCTGAACCCGCAGTTCGATGCCGATGCGGGAGTAGGCCTCTTCCCGGGCAACCTCCTGTACAGCTTCGTTTCGCTGGCCATCGGTTTGATCCTCTTCGAGGGTGGCCTTACCCTGCGCAGCTCGGAAATACGCGGACTGAGGAATAGTGTATTCAGGCTCACCATCCTGGGTGCCTTTACGACGACCATAGTAGCCGGCTTCGGTGCCCACTTCATCATGGGCATATCCTGGCAAATTGCCTTCCTGTTTTCAACGCTTATCGTCGTCACCGGGCCTACCGTGATCGCCCCCATCCTCCGGCAGATCAACGTCAAACGGCAAATCTCCACCATCCTGAAGTGGGAAAGTATCGTCATCGACCCGGTCGGTGCGTTCCTCGCCGTACTCTTCTATAAGTTCATCATTGCTTTCTACGAGCCGGAGGCCACTATCGGGGAAGCCATGGTCGAATTCGTTCGCTCCGGTTTGGTGGGCATCGGCCTCGGCGCTACCCTGGGTCACGGCCTCTATCTGCTCATCACCCGGCTTTACGTACCCAAATACCTACTCAACGTCTTTATCCTGGCTGCCGTCATTGGTGCCTTCCTGATGTCCGACGCCATCGCACACGAAAGTGGCCTGCTGACCACCGTCGTGATGGGCGCGACGCTTGCTAATCGGGACGTCCCCTTTCTCCACGACATCCTCGACTTTAAGGAAAGTCTTACGATCCTGCTGATCTCGATGCTGTTTATTTTGCTCTCGGCCAACATTACGGTAGAACAGATCATCCTGGTTTCGCAGGTCGAGAGCGTCGTCCTTTTTCTCGTTGTCGTCCTGGTCGCCCGACCCCTTGGCGTGTTCTGGGCCCTGGCCGGCTCGGATTTGGGTTGGCGGGATAAGGCCTTTGTCAGTTGGGTCGGCCCGCGGGGTATCGTAGCGGCGGGCGTAGCCTCCCTCTTTGGCCTCGAACTGGAAGAAAGGGGCATCGAGTACGCCGAGTACATCACCCCCCTCGTTTTTATGATCGTCCTGGGTACGGTACTGCTCAACGCTACCCTGGCCGGCTTCCTGGCGCGAAAGCTGCGGGTCAGCCTGCCGAAAGGTAGCGGCATCCTCATTTTCGGAGGGGGCTCGGGTGCGGAGACTCTCGCCAACTCACTCGAGCAGAGCGGCCGCGACGTCACCATCGTCACCAGCAATCAGGGTGCCGCCGACACCGCACGGGATATGGGGCTGACCGTCGTCGAAAGTGCCATCAATACCGATGACCTCGATCAGGTGCTCGACCTGACTGACGTCGGCTACATCCTGGCACTCACCGGCAACGACGAAGACAATTTCTACCTGGTCAACAACTACCGCTCCCGGGAAGGCATGCGGGGCATTTACCGCTTGATCACCCGCCGGGAGGTGCAGCGTAGCCGGTATTCATCCCGCTCCCTGTTCAGCCCGCTCGCCAGCTACCTGGCCTTCAACCGCACCGCCCGCTCTCACGATGGTTACCGTACCTACACCGTTCACGACCCCAAACTCATCGACGAGGCCATCGAATCCATCCGAGCGGTAAAGGGGATCCCACTCTACCTGCGTTCCGCAACCTCGGGGGACGTGACCTTCGTAGGGGCGGATACCGTCGATATGGATGCCAGCGTTAACGACGAGCTCTATTTCATCGGCCCCAGCATCAACTTCGACGACCTGGAAAATCGCCCCGAAGACGAGCCACGGCAGAAGATCACCAGAGACGAAGTAGAGATCCTTCCGGAAACCGGTAGCGTAACCTCTAAAGAGAAGTCTACCAGCGAAGTGATTAGCGATAGCGGTGTATAATCGTTCCCTACCGCCCCTCCTGGCGTACCGGCGCCCGTTCGAGTAAGCCCTCGAGTTTGTTGCCCCTGCTACCCTTGACAAATACGGTCCGCCCCGTCCAGTCCTGCTGCCAGAACCACCCGGCAAGTTCCTCGGTGTCGGCAAACCACAGGTATTCGAGCTCGCGGGCGGCTTGCCGGTGCCCTTCCCCGACCAGCACGACGGTCTTGGCCAGTTGCCCGGCTAACAGGGCTATCCTACGGTGCGCCTCCGCGCTGCGCTCCCCCAGCTCCAACATTTCCCCCAGTACGACCGCTGATTCCGGGGGCGTACGATCCGCCGCGAAGCCCATTAGCGCGGCGCGGACGCTACTGGGGTTGGCGTTATAGGCATCGAAGTAAAAATTCACGCCGGCCCGTTCCATTACTTGGCTACGGTGGTTCGTAGCACGGTAGGCTTCCAGGGCGGCTACGATCCCCCCCGAGGGCACCTTGAAGTATTTACCTACGGCGATGGCCGCCTTAATATTTTGCAGATTGTGTCTCCCACCCAGGTGCGTTACGGCGGTTAGTAACTCTCCCGCTCCGTTCAGGAAAGCTATCGTCACTACCGGGGCGGTACGCGTGACTTTTATTTCCAGAGGCGCCACCTCCGGGTTAGGGTGCGCGCTTTCTTCAAAGTAGATGATCCGGCCGACGCCATCCGCCATCCGTGAAAGGTGCTTCTCATCACGGTTAACGAAGGCCACGCCCCGCCTGGTAGCCAGGTAGTCGAATAGCTCCCCTTTGCCCGCAATGACGCCTTCGAAGCCGCCGAAGCCCTCCAGGTGCGCCTCCCCTACGTTCGTCACCAGGCCGTGGGTAGGTTGGCCGATCAGACACAGTTCGGCAATCTCGCCTTGGTGGTTAGCCCCCATTTCCAGTATCATCATCTCCGTACCGGGCGGGGTGGCCAGGATCGTAAGCGGGAGTCCGATATGGTTGTTGAAGTTCCCGCGCGTGGCGTGTACGGAGTACTGGCGGGCCATCACGTCGCGGACCAACTCCTTGGTCGTCGTCTTACCGTTGCTTCCCGTAATCGCTAGCACGGGCATACGCAGGCGGCGGCGGTGGTGCGTAGCCAGTCGTTGCAGCGCTTCCAGGGTATCTTCGACCAATAGGTAGCGGTCATCGCCGTCCGGCAGCACCCTAAGGTCATCGACGACGACGTAGGCCGCCCCGAGCGTCAAAGCTTTGGCGGCGTATTCGTTACCGTGCACTTGGGTGCCCGCCAGACCGAAGAAGAGATCGCCAGACGTAACCTTTCGGCTATCGATTTGCACGTTCGGGTGCTCCTGGTAACAGGCGTATAGCCGCTCCTCACTTACGTACTCCATCGTCGCAAAGATATGTTGCCCACGGATGGGCGGATAAGTACCAAGCGCGCAAAAACCTCCACCAAATTACTTCGGTGGAGGTTTTTGATTAGGCTTCCTGTTTTCAACGGCGGCGGCTACGGCGGCCCTGTTTCTTCGGGTCTCTACCGAAGCGGTTTTTCTTACGACCGCCCGAGGCGGCTTCCTGCTCCCCACCAAGGTGGATCATGGCGCAACGGAAACCGACCGTCCGGCTGCCCTTATCCTCATCCATGAAGCGGCGGGTGCCGGGGCTGAGCCAGTAGGCGCGGTCGGCCCAACTGCCTCCTTTGTAGACGCGTGCTTTGTCGGAGATGAGCGTGTGCTCGTTGGTAGCGTATTCGGCTTCCGACTGCTCGTCACCATCCAGGTAATTGTACACGCGGCCTTTCTTGTAGTTATCGCGCTCGGCGGCTTCCTCGTCGGTCACGTACTCGTAGCGCAGGCGGCCCAGACTGTCCTTCTCGACGGGCTCTCCGGTTACGGGGTCCGTCTTGATGTTGCGGAAGTTGTTGCCCCGGAAGGCGTTCAGGTCGTGGTTCTCGAAGTCGTTCAGCGTCTGGGTGGTAAGCGGGCGGTAGAGGTCGGCGACCCATTCGTTCGCGTTACCGGCCATGTTGTACAGGCCGAAGTCGTTGGGGAAGTTTTCGTAGACGGAGGTCGTTACGGAAGAGCCGTCGTTTGGCTTACCGGCGATGCCCATGTAGTCACCACCGCGGCGCTTGAAGTTGGCGTACATCTGGCCCTGGTAGCGGTCGTGGCGCTGGTAACGAACGCCGGTGCCCGACCAGGGGTAGATACGGCGGTCGGTATAGTTCTCGTCCTTCTCGTTTTCCTGGAGGCCCTGTAGTGCGAGGGCGGCGTACTCCCACTCCGCTTCGGTAGGCAGGCGGAATTCCGGTTGCAGGATGCCGTCCTCCCACTTTACCTGGCGGTCGCCGCCGGTGCGGTAGTCCTTCACGCCTTTACGGATCTCGGGTTGGTACTGGCCGGCTACGTAAGAGTCGGTTACGAAAACGTTCTCGTCCTGCGGGGCGGGGTTCGGGTTGATGATGCCTTTATCGATCAGGATGGCCTCATTGGTCCGGTCCGTCCGCCAGCGGGCGTACTCGCTGGCCTGCGTCCAGGTTACCCCGATGACCGGGTGGTCTTTGGTAGCCGGGTGGCGCAGGTAGTTCTGTACGTAAGGCTCGTTGAAGGAAAGTTCGTCGCGCCAGACCAGGGTGTCGGGGAGGGCGTCCTGATAAACTTCGGGGTAGGATTCCCCGTAGGCCATCCGCGTCCAGGCGGTATAGAGCAGGTAGTTGTCGTTGCTGATCTCGAACTGATCCATGAAAAAGGTCGATACGGTGACGCGGCGGGGGATGTTATCCCAATCGTAAGGCACGTCTTCCTCCGTAAAGCCCATCGTGAAGGTACCGCCGGGGATGAGCACCATATTCGGTGGCGTATCCTGGCCCTCGTAGTCTTTTTTGGACTCGAACCCGCCCCACTTCGTGTCGTTCATCTTCCAGCCGGTTGCGGAGTCGCGGTCGTTACGGCCACAGGAAGAGATCAGAAGTACCGCGAGGGCGAGAAAGGGCGTCGCTTGGAGCCAATATTTCATAAGCGGATGTGGATCGGGGGGGGTTAGAAGGATTATGGGCGCAAAGGTAAGCGCCCGGGCTTCGACCGGCGGGCGGCTGCTACAATAAACCGTTACTCGGCAGACAGTATTGTATTGTAAATCTTAATTTTTAAAGGGCAACGGGGTGCAGGTGCGGCGCGTGGGAAGTTTGAGAGCGGGGTTCGGGTAGTCACGGGCCTATAGGTCCGACCGTTCCGGCGGTGAAGGCGGCGGGGCCCCGGGGGGCGGGGGTACGGGCCCGGAGCTACGTACGGCGGGGGCGGCCTGTCTAGCCCCACCACCCGAGCCGGTTGCCCTGTTGCGATTAATTTCGTCTTGAAGCTGACGGCGCAGGCTTTGCTCCATCTCGAGGCGCTTTTTCTTACCGGCTTCCACTTCTTCGGCGAGTTTGGCGCGCTTGGCGTTGGCGCCTCGGGCCGCCTGTATCGCGTAACGCATCCTAGTCAGCGCAAAAGCGATCATGGCGATCAGCAGGCCGATAATACCGTATACCACCAGTCGGTAAGTGGATTTGGGCATGGATATTCCGAAAAGGCTGACGTAGGCACTTTCCCGCTCTAACTCCCCGATCAACTGCTCGCGATCGGCAATGCCGTTGTTTTGTGCCAGCATCTTTTCGTTCTGGGTAGCAATGACTTGCCGCAGCTCTTCCACCTCCTCCCGGCGTACCCCCAGGGTATCGTTCATATTGGCGACAAAGGCGGTGATGAATTCTTCCCGCACTAGCTTGAAACCGGCGTACTTATTGGATACCCTTAGTATGTTGGTGATCTGCTCTTCCAGGGTTTCGTTTTCGGCGGCGGCGGGGTTATCCACCTGTGCGTGAAGGGCACCGGAGATGAGCGCGCCCACCACCAAAGCGTATAGCAGAAGATGGCTGCGCAAGTGTGGGTTATTTTGGAAGGTTATCGGAAGCGTCAAAGGAGTAGTCGGTTCGAATTAAACCATAAAGATAAAAGATGCGCGTAAGTGGGCGGGTATGCACCACCGAGCTCTTGCACCAAATCAATATCTTCACGCTCATGAAGGTCATTTCCGTCGTGGGCTCCGGCCTCCTCCTCGCAGGTTGGGTTTTACTGGGTAGTGCGGCCGGCCCGTTCGGCCTTCCGCTGCCCGCCCTCGGCCCGTTCTTCAACCCCGCCTCGGGCTACTGGGCGAATACGAGAACCGAGCGGCACGACCGGGCGGACGTTCGACGGCTGACGGTGAGCGACCCACGCGCGGCGGGTACCGTTTTCTTCGACGACCGCGGCGTACCGCACCTCTTCGCCGAGGACTTGAACGCCGCCTCTTTCCTCCAGGGCTACCTGCACGCCGCCGATCGGCTCTGGCAGATGGACGTCAGTACGCGGGCCACCGAAGGCCGCCTGAGTGAGGTGCTCGGGCGCCGGACCTACGATCGGGACGTACGGCAGATCCAAATGGGTTACCGCCAAAGCGCCCGCCAGGAGCTGGAACTGATCCGCAAGGATTTCGCGGAGGACTACGCCGCCCTGGACGCCTACGCCGCCGGCATCAATGCTTACGTCGCGACGCTGGACGAAGACCACTACCCCGTCGAGTACAAACTGCTCGGTCATGAGCCCCTGCGCTGGTCCCCCTACCGATCGCTGCTGCTGCTGAAGGGAATGTCGCAATCCTTGAGCTCAAGTTATCAGGACGCCGAAACCGTGGCTAGCCGGGAGCGCCTGGGGCCGGAGCTTTACGCCCAGCTGTTCCCCGAGCACCTGCCCGGGGAGAGCCCCGTCGTGCCCGACGCCCCCCCGAAGCAAGGAAGGCGGTCCGCCGCCTTGTCAAACCCCGCTCCTATTTCCCCCAACTCCGCACCTGCGGGCCCGGCAGGGCCGCCCGGTAGGGCGACTCGCAATAAACAAACGGCGCTAGCTTCTTCCGACGCTGAAAGTAGCGACCCGTATACGCTGATGCCCGCTCACCCCGGCAATGGCAGTAATAATTGGGCCGTCAGCGCCGCCCGCTCCAACACCGGCTACCCGATGCTGGCCAACGACCCGCATCTGGCGCTAACCCTACCCAGTATCTGGTACGAAATACAGATCCACCTCCCCGATATGAACGCCCGCGGGGTCAGCCTGCCCGGCGCACCCGGCATCCTGATGGGCTACAACGACCACATCGCTTATGGGGAGACGAACGTCGGCCACGACGTAACGGACTGGTTCCGAATCACTTGGCACGACAAGGAACGGACTGCTTACCTACTGGACGGAAAGGCTACGCCCGTCGAGTGGCGGCGGGATACGCTGCGCGTTAAGGGGGAGGAGCCGACCGTTTTGGAAGTTCCCCTTACCGTTTTCGGGCCCGTACCCTTTACGGAAGGGGCATACGCCGACCACGCATACCGCTATTTGGGCCACGAGACGATCGGCCGCGACCTACGCCCCCACAGCAGTATCGGTGCGTTCCTCCGCCTGATGCGCGCCGAGGGTTACGAAGACTACGAAACGGCGCTGAAGGGCCACGTCGACCCGGCGCAGAACTTCGTGTATGCGGACCGCTACAACACGGTTGCGATACGCCCGAACGGCTTCTTCCCGATCCGGGCGGCGGGTAACGGCAGCGTTCCGCTCGAAGGCGATACGCGCGCGAACGACTGGCGTGGCTACATTCCCTTCGAGCAACGGCCGGCGCAGCGCAATCCGGAGCGCGGCTTCGTTTCCTCGGCCAACCAGATCACCACCGGCCCCGATTACCCCTACCCTTATTCCGGCAGTTTTGACGAATACCGCGGCCGCTACATCAACCGTGCCCTGGGCGAGCGCGACGTGATGAACCAGCGCTCGATGAAGGAATTGCAACTGGATGCTTACTCCCTTCAGGCCGAAGAAATCACCCCCCTGCTCCTCGCCAGACTCAACCGCACTCAGTTGACGGATGCAGGATCGAACGTTTTCAGGTTGGTGGCGGACTGGGACTACCGCTACGCCGCCGACAGCCGCGCCCCTACCGTATTCGAAGCCTGGCTGCGAAAGGTGTACGACCTCACCTTCGACGAGCTCGCGGGTAACGACTCGACCAGCTACCGGAGGCCGGATCATCGGGTATGGACCGACCTGGCCCGCCGTACGCCCGACCACCCCATTTTCGATATTGCGGGCACGCCACGGTTCCGGGAGACGGCCGCAACCCTCGTTCAGCGGGCGTTCGAAGAAACGGTGGAAGACCTGGAAGGCGAGGAACCGGAAAGGTGGGCGGTGGCGCGCGGCAGTCGGGTCCGTCACCTGGGTGGCATCCCCGGCTTCGGCTCCGAGCTCATCCTGGCCGACGGTGGCAGAAGTTGCCCGCGCGTGTTGATCGGCGGCCACGGTGCCAGTTGGCGGATGGTCGTCGAGCTCGGCAAACACCCTCGGGCCTGGGGTTCTCTCCCCGGAGGCGCCTCCGGCCACCCCGGCAGCGAAGCCTACGATAACGGGCTGGAAGACTGGATCAACGGCCGTTACCACGACCTTACGCGCTGGCGCGACTGGGAGGAAGCGGAGGTAAAATCCGTTGGCAGGTGGGAGTTCGGGGGTGGCTAGCCTCTACAGTTTACTTCAGGAAGGGCGTTTTGACGACCGTGGCGTCCAGCGTTTTCCGCCCGAGGTCGATTTTGATCTCCGTACCGACTTTGTGGCTGCCGAGGCTTACGTACCCAAGGCCGATGGGGTAATCCAGGCTCGGAGAGTGGGTGCCACTCGTGACTTCACCGATCGGCTTGCCTTGCGCATCCTGCAGGGCGTACCCCTGGCGGGGGGAGCGGCGGCCGTCTACCCGGAAGCCGACCAGGCGGCGGTTGACGCCGACTTCTTTTTGTTTGGCGAGGAAGTCTTTACCGACGAAATCCTCGGTGTCGAGCTTGGTGACCCAACCGAGGCCGGCCTCCAGTGCGGAGGTCGTATCGTTGATGTCGTTGCCGTAGAGGCAGAAGCCCTTTTCCAGCCGCAGGGTATCCCGCGCGCCGAGCCCGCAGGCTTTGATCCCGTAGTCCTGGCCCGCCGCGAGCACCGCCTCCCATACGGTGGCGGCTTGAGCGGCGTCGAAGTAAAGCTCGAAGCCGCCGCTTCCGGTATAGCCGGTAGCCGATATGATGACGTTATCGACGCCCGCCAGCTTACCGCGCACGAAGCGGTAGTAGGGGATGTCGCCGAGCGGCACCTCGGTAAGCGACTGTAGCGTTTCGGTTGCTTTGGGCCCCTGGACGGCCAGTAGCGCCGTGCGCTCCGAGATGTTGAGCATTTCGGCGTCGAAGCTGTTGTGCTGCTGCATCCAGGCCCAGTCTTTCTGGATGTTACCCGCGTTGACGACGAGCATGTAGGCCGGGTGCTCCCCCGTCATTCCCATAGCGGGGTTAGGTGGCAGGCGGTAAACGAGCAGATCATCGACGATGCCGCCCTCGGGCCGCGGGAAGTAGCTGTACTGCGCCTGCCCCTCACCGAGTTTGTCGACGTCGTTGCCCGTAACGTACTGCACCAGGTCGCGCGCACCCGCCCCACGGACGATGAACTCCCCCATGTGCGACACATCGAAGAGGCCGACGGCTTCCCTTACGGCAAAGTGTTCTTCTTTCAGGTTGGTGTAGGAGAGGGGCATTTCGTAGCCCGCGAAATCAACGAGCTTAGCACCGAGGGCGCGGTGGGTTTCGGTCAGGGGGGTAGTCTGCATGGCGCGCAAGATACACCCGGCCCCGAAAGCTATTGCGGTCGGGTAGGGAGGAAAATTCGGATGATCGTCCCGCCTTCCGGATTATCGGCGATCTCCAGTTGCCCGCCGTGCAGGTTGACGAGTTGGCGGACGATGAATAGGCCCAGGCCGGTGCCTTTGGTCGTGCGGGTATCTTCGCTGCCGACGCGGTAGAACTTGGTAAAAACGCGCCCTTTTTCGCGGTCGGGGATGCCGATGCCATTGTCGCGCACCTCCCACACGAGCTCTTCGGTACCGCCTCGCTGGAGGGAGGTATGGATGACGGGGTCGGGCTGGCTGTACTTAGCGGCGTTTTCGAGGAGGTTGACCGCTACGCTGAGCATCCCCATGCGGTCTCCCCTTACCGGTTGCAGGCCCTGCTCGATGTCTAGGTGAATGTTGGTAGAGCGGTATTTGACGGCGACCCGGTCGGCGGCGTCCTGGATGATCTCCCCCAGGTCGAGGTCTTCTTCGTTGAGTTGGTAGGCCGTCTCCAGTTTGGCGCTGAGTAGGAGGTCGTTGACCAGAGCGGTCAGGCGATCGGTTTCCGCCAGTGCGTTCGTACTGAGTTTCTCCTGTAACTCAGGCTTAAGTTGCTTCCGCCGCTGGAAGGTTTCGAGGATCAGGCGGATGCCCGCCAGGGGGGACTTCAACTCGTGCGTGATGCTCAGCAAGAAATTGCGCTGCTGTTCGGCGGCGCTGATCTCTTTGGCGAGGCTGCGGTAGAGGGCGACCAAGCCGGCAATCAGCAATACCAATAGGAAGGCGGCTTCGCCGACGATCATGTAGCGCTGCCGGTCGAGTCTTCGGCGCATGTCGGCGTATTCGGCCGTGCCGGTAAAGTCGGCGGGGTTTTCAATTTGTTGCTGCACCGCCATGCGCAGGGCGAGCTCCCGGGCCTGGGCATCGAAGACCTCGTTCGTTTTGCGGATGAGCAGTACGGACCACCAACCAAAGGCCAGGAACATGTACAACAGCACGATGTATACGGCCGTGGGGAGCTTCCGCATGAAGTGTTCTGAGCGCTACCGGCCGTTTAGTCGAAGAAGGAGTCGTACTGATTCTTGGAGCCGGACTGCCGCGCCCGTTCGGGGATGGGGGCGTCCAGGTCGAGTACCTCGTTAGTCGACTCCGCTTGTAGCAGCAAGGTACTTTTTTCTTCGCCGAGGAGGAGGCTATTGGATTCCTTTTCCCACTCCTCGAGCATTTGCATGCCTTCCTCTTCGAATACGCCGTTTTGCAGATCGACGGAGTCCATAAAGTTGGCGGACATTTCCATGAAGCGCTCCATTTCACCGACTTTATTGGCCACGTCTTCGGTGATGTTCTCCATGGCCATATCGAACATGGCGCGTTGGTCGGGGTCGCCGTTGATTACGCTCATGGCGGAAGTCATCGCCCCGTGGCTGGCGTGGATGGCTTTGCGTTCCTGCTCTTTGACCTTGACCTGGTCTTTGATGTCCTCGGCCAGGATCTGGCTATTTTCGTACATCTTGGTGAGGACGCGGTAGAGCACCTCCATCTTGGTGTACAGTTCTTCGAGGCGGACGTTGCTATCCTTCAAGCGGCCGGCGCGGCGGCTCTTCAGGATCATTACGTTGCGCTTGTTGGTCTCTTTGGCCTTACCGGCGAGTTGCAGGTTGTTGCTGATCTCCCGCTGGTTGTTAACGATAAGTTCTTTGAGCTTGTGCATCTGCGCCCGCAACTGCGCGATCTGCTTATTCATCTTACGCAGGTTGTTCTGCAACTCTTCGACGTACGATTTCAGGATGCCGATGGGGTCGATCTGCACGAACATACCCGTAACGGCGCGCATCACGGACTTATACATATAAAAAACCAGGTTGCGCACCTTGGGGTCGAGGACCATGTATAACAGAAGCCCTAGAACGGCGGCGGCAACAAAAAGGCCGATCGTCGTACCGATGAAGGAGAGGATGGCGGCGCCGAACGTGGCGATGACGAATCCAAGCCCGCCCAGGACGGCTACTAGAAAGAGCAATCCGGTAACGCCCTCCGGCCGCTGCCAGAAGGATTTCGGTTTCATTTGAGGTGCCTCCATATCGATAAATGCTTTAGGCGGTAGCTGACTAGTGTATCAAAGATACGCAACCACGCGCATCCGAGAAGGTAAGGCCTGGCAGACTGCTTTTGTTATGGGCGCTTCGACCAATTTTCGGAAGCTATCGACGAGCGGCCCGAATAGCGAGCGGCCCCGCCGAATCCGTGTCGGCGGGGCCGCTGCCCTGCTATCCCATTCCACTGGGGTAGGATAATATATTCAGGTTAGTGAATGACCACCATCTTTCTGGTGGCGGTAAATCCTTCGGTTTCCAAGGTGTAGGTGAGTACACCCGTGGCACCTTTCAGGTCGCTCACGTTGACCACCTCGGCATTCTGCCCGGCGGTACGGCTTAGCTTACGCACGAGAATGGTGCGGCCCTGCAGATCCCGGATGCTGATCGCAACCTCACCAGCGACGGCAAGGGTATAGCCGATGCGGGTACTTGCGACGACCGGGTTCGGTGTTGCCTCCCCGAGGCCGTTGACCGGCCCCCGGGTAGCCGGTGGGCCGAAGGTCAGGCTAAGCGACCCGGGGGTACCGTTGCCGCTAACACCCTCGCGCACGGTGATGGCATCCGTCAGGCCGAGTAACTCGCTCAACTGGCCTGCCTCCGTAGCGCGAACGGTTAGCGAGAGCGGTTCATCGCTGAAGACCGCCGCGGCGACGAGGCCTTCCGCGGCGTGATTCAGATTGAGCGCGCCCCGCCCACCGTACTCGGCACCTACCAGCTCAAGGCCGGCACCTAATTGGAAAGTGCCCTGAAAAGCGCTCATGCCCGCCATGTCGATGACGACCGTATGGGTCTGGCCGGCAGTCAAGCGTACGTCCTGCGTGGTTATATCGAGGGCCGTTCGACCTTCACCCGTTACGTTACCGTATTCGAATGCGATGAAGTCCGCATTCAGGGCGTTCGCCTGTATGTCGTTGGCGTTAAACACGCGGGGGAATGTGGCGGAGTAAGGATCCGCTAGGCTAGTCCCCGCCGGTACGAAGCCCCAGGATTCCTGCGTATTGAAGACCTGATCCAGGCCGAGGACGACCCGCTGAATAGCCACCATATCGAGTACGTTCAGGCGCTGATTCTGGTCTACGTCAGCGGCGAGGTAGTCATACGGCGTTTCAAAATCGTTGTTGCCCAGGATCACGCCGGAGATGGCCACGATGTCGGAGATCTTGACTTGCCGTAGATTGACGGGCTCCCCGTAGTTCGGCGTTAAGGTATAGTCGCCACCGTAGGGCAGGCGGATGAAGTCGAAGCGACCTTCCGCGTCGGTCACATCCAGTTTATCCGTACCGTTAGCGCCACTCAGGGTAATTTGTACGCCGCTCATACCTGCGTTGCCATTAGTAGCCACGCGGCCGGCCAGGTTACCACCTTCGCCACAGGTTACCTCGCTTCCTTCCTGCACTTCGATCAGTACCGAGCAGAACTCCGGCTCAGCGTCCGGCTGATCGCTGAAGGCGTAGACTTCGACCGGTACGAAGTCACCAAAGTCAGCACAGGTAACCGTTAGACTGACCTGGTCGACGGCGGCCGGGCCGTCCCCCGCACGGACGATACCGAATTTCGTGACGGGGTTACCAAAGCAGTCCAGTAATCCTTCCTCGGGGATGAAAGATGCAGCCAACACCTCGGCTATTCCGCCACCATCGCCATCATCCCTCAATTCGGCGGTGACCGCCTGGAGGCACATGGGTATGGGGGCTACGTTCCCACATACGCTGACGGGAAGGATGACGACGCTCGCGTTACCGCAGCCATCGGTAGCGGTAACGCGGATGGCGTGGTCGCCGGCGGGCACGTTGGTCGCGTTTAGGGTATAGTTCCCGTCGGCGGCGCCGGTGTCATCCAGGGTCAGGGTTACGCCATCCACCTGTTCGGCCACGAAGCCGGTAGCCTCGTTGTAGTTGGCGTCGAGATCGAGGGCGATTGTTGGCGTGATGCAGTCGTCGGTAGCCGTGAAGTCAAGGCTGACGTCAGCCGTACAGCCGCTGATGCACGCTGACGGCCCGGTAGCGTCGATGACTGGAAAGACCCGGTCGAAAACGCTTACGGATTGTACGTAAGTGAAGCGGCCGCGATTGCTACTATTGGCGTAATCGACGAGCTGATCGTCGTCGTCACTATTCGACGTGAACTCCCGGTTATCGCTCGAACTTAAGAAAGCTAGGTCGTCACTGGGGTCGAGGGCATTCCTACTCAGCACGTTTAGGTAGATCGGGTCTTCGTTTTCGACGTCGAGGCCGGCTCTGGTAATGGGCGTAGCGCCGATACTCGCCATATCTACCTCACACAGGTTGGTGATGGTGTAGGTAGTACGGACCTGATAGCACTCGTCCGCACCATCGGGGCTGGCGACCTCCTCGGTAACCGCATCAATGACCACCATATCACAGGAACCGCCGTTCACTTGAATTTGTCCGGTATCGGAGGCACCCGTGCATTCGAGCGAAGTCGCGTCGCCGGGGAGCACGATTTGGTATTCGTGCACGCCCACGATAGTAATCAGCTGTGTACAGGGGTCGGAACCGATTGTATCGGATACGTCGCTAAGGGTAAATTCACGCGTTGCGGTTCCGATGCCGCATTCGTTCAGATCGCTGCTGATGATGGCGGAGGTAACGGACGCACCACATACGCCGACGGACGCAGGAACGCCAAAGGCCGTATCCAGCTCTTCAGCCGTCGCCGTTTCGAGTGTGCCGGCGGGGAAGGCGGCGTTGAACTCATCGCAAGTCAGCGTAACGGCGGCGGGGGCCATACATGCCGCGGCCTCTCCATTCTTAACCTCTACGAGCACTTCCAGCCAACAGACATTTACGTTCGACTCCGGGCCACTGCCATCCCGAACCTCTAGCGTCAGGTACTGGGTGCCGAGATCTTCGCAGGTAAAAACGACCCGGTCGGCGAACTCGGTCGGCATAACTTCGAGCGCGCTGCTGCGGCCGATCTGGTAGATGAGGTCGTCCTCGCTCGCACAGTCGTCTCTGGAGCCTCCGTCGATTTCTGACGGGGTCACTACCGCCAGGCCGGTGGGTTGGCTCAGCGTGATGTTCAGGCCATCCTCACAGATCGCTTCCGGCGTGCTGCCGTCGACAACCCGGAAGGGGACGGTGCTGGTCGATACGTTACCACACTCATCGGTGGCGGTGTAAACGAAGGTGTAGTCACCGAGCTCGATCGGGTCGGAGAGCTCCGGGCTTGCATTGCCAAGGTCTACGGTATACGCACCGAAGCCGATACCGGTCACGTCGCCATCGGGGTAGATGGTGACACGCATATCGATGGTGGCTCCGGAGCAATCGTCGAGCGCACTCACGCCGGGGGCGTCGAGGCGGACGGCGGCGGCGCATTCACCGGATACGTTCGTACCGTAGGTCAGCACCTCCTGCGTGCTGCCGTCGGGGGCGAGGGGGGGCGTCGGTGTCGTGATGACCGGCCCGGTACCGTCACCGATCTTTACCAGCTGGGTGTAGGATTGTACGTTGGTGGCGTCACACCAGTCGACGACCGTGAAGGTGCGTTGAAACTTAACCGTGTTCGGGCAGGTCACGATCGGGTTCCCGGAGGTTGAGAACGTCACGGCGATCATGGAACACTCGTTGTCGGCGTCGAATAGTGAAAGCGTACGGTCACCATAGGTCAGGAAGGGGTAGTCCGCTTCGGTCGGCAAGAATTCCAGGGGGGAGTTCAGTGAGCCGCAAGCTTCAATCTCCACCACGGCGGGGATGCTATCCATTACTAGGCTGTCGATCGAGGGCCGCAGGAAAGTGAGCTGGAAGGAGGTCGATGCTTCGGTAGCTGCGGCGTCTTCTTCTTCGTCATTGACCGGTTCGCAATTGTCACCACTCGGGTCGAGCCCCGCGGTGAACGTACGCGTAATGATGCTTGTACCGCACCCATCGGCCGAGGCTTCCATAACGTCGCTCACGCAGACTTGCAGCGTACCGGCGCAGCCGTCAAAAAAGGTTGGTACCAGAGCGGGCATCGTGCTACCGTTCTCATCAAACCTATTCGGTGCGAGGATGGCACGCAGCTCCGGTGCCATAGAACCCAGAATGGTAGCCCCAGTCACGGAATTGACCATGTAACAGCGGCTGATACTCGACGGAAGGGTATTTACGTGGTTCGCATCGATATCCGAACACAGTAGGGTACTCGGGCTGAGTGGCGTTTCAATTAATTCGGGGGCCGTCTTGTCCTCCGCGTGCACGACACCCCACGACATAGCGAAATTGACGACTTCGAACGATGCCTCGGTGGGCGTTTCGACGAACAGGAAATTGTCAATGCTAAAGGTGGAATTTCTCTGAGCTACTTCGTCGCTACCGACCAAGCTCAATATCAAAGTATTACCCGCTTCTACGGCGACGTCCGAAATCTTGCCTCCGTCCGTGAGCGATCCATTTTGTGGCAAGCCCTGGTCATCTACGGTTACGGCGGGTAGTTGGTAGAGCACCTCACCTTCAAAATCGATGACCGTGATGTCCGGCCGGGCGGCGGGAAGGTCCAGGTCGGTGCTGAACGACATACTTACGAAGCCACTGTTAACGAACGTAAGCCGGAGGAGCGCATCGTCGGCCGACGGGTCACCCGTATTGCCGGAACCCGAACTGCTCAAGCTTACGCCGGTCTCGGTGAATTCGATTGCCGCGTCGGCGCCCGCAAGCGTGAGGACGTTCGCCCCACCGGGGTCGTAATCACTCGCGAACCCCTGGGTAGTAGTAAAGCCGGCCGACCTGGCCGAGACGCGATAGTTATACGTACCGCAGCCGTCGATTATCCCCCCGTTAGTTTCATCGTCGTCCGCCACGACAACCTCAAAATTTTCCATTCCCACTTCGGTCCCGTCCCCATCGTCGTCGAGATCACCGGTGAGTACCATCTCCGGTATTACCAACGCTTGGCAGTCGTCATCGAGCGTGACGTTTATTTCGGCGATGGCCGCAAGATTGACCTGCTGCTCATTGGCAGGCAGCGGATTTTCCAACGCCCCGATACACAACTCGGCGGCGATGAACTCCCCTGCGTCGCCCGCCGAG
>OY764561.1:0-5333 GCA_963668285.1 uncultured Lewinella sp.
TTCTTCGCCAAAGGGCGAATCGGAATATTTGGCGGTAAAGGAGCCACCTGAATCGGTGATGTCAGTTTGGGCGGTAGCCGTAAAACTGAGCGAAAGCACCCACCCAAAAAGGATGGTGAGCATGGTAGAGGTTATCGAATGCATGTGAAGTGTTGTAAAGCGGGGGTCAGTCTGCGGGCAAGGTATGTAAAAATATATAAGCGATATAGTGGGTCATACACTAAAACTTCCACGTTAGCGTTTCTCCCGCTTTCAATGAACCATCGCCAGCTGTACCGAAGTCATAAATAGCCGGCGGAACTGGTTGATCTCCTCCGGGTTCTCGAGTGCGCGGTCGCGGTTCGTTACGACCTTCGGCCCAAGGCGGCCGTTGCGTTTCTCGGCCAACAGTCGGTAAGGGTGGCTTCGCTCGACGGCTACGTACTCCCCCACCCCACTGCTTTGGCGGATCTCGAAGAGTTGATAAGACCAGTCTAATTCCATATCCGTCGGCTGGATGACACGGCGGAAGATCGGCAGGAAGTCATCGTGAAAAGCGAGCCAGCTGCGGCCGGTGCGGGCGCTGAAGAGTAGCTCACCGTGGCGTTGATCCCACGTCAGCGTACGGGCACCGATCATGCGGTGCTCCCCGAGGTAGTAGGCGCGTTGGACCGTATCGTCCACGAGCTCGGTCACCAACTCGTTGCGGTGGCCCTCGCCCTCGAGGTGGAGGGGGCGGCCGTTGGCGGCGTCGAGCATGACCCGCTCGTAAGCCCCGCTAAAGGCATTGAACGTAGCCGGCAGATAAGTGTGCCCCTCGATCGTCACCGCCGCACCCGGCTCGATACGGATCACCTCATTGCCCGCGAACGCCGAAGGCTCGACCTGGTCGGTATAGGCCTGCAGGTCCTTCGGCAGGGTGAAGAGGGGGCAGCTCCGGTTCGCTGACGACCAGAATGCGGGGGATCGGGCCGCCCATGGATTGCAGCAGCACGGGCTGAAGAATGCGGGGGCCGACGGCGTAGCCAGCACCATTCAGGCGCAGCACCCGCCGATCGCCGCACATCGCCAAGCGAAGCCGGTGCATACCGGCGGCGGAGTCGATTACGAGGGATTCACCACGGACGGATTTTGCGCTCAGCAACCGATCCCCCGCGGCACCGGTGAGCTCGGCCAGCTCGAAGCGGTGCTCGCCGTAGCGGAGCGTGTCTTCGTCACTATGGTCGATGACCCGCTCGTTGTGCTCGAGGGTGGCAATCAGCAGATGGTTGGGGAAGTCGGGGTGAACGCGCAGATCTTTGGGGCGGCGGGCGCCATCGTCGATCGTGAACGCGCTGCCGCTCGCCGCGTCGTACACCAGCGCGTGCTCCCCCGCTTTTACCCGGTACAGCTTACGATCGGGTATTTCCAGGGCGCTCAGTTCGGTTACCGGCTCACCGGGGTGCCCACCAAGGTGAAAGAAGGTGCCCGCGCCGAGGTCGGCGTAAGCCCACTCATTACCCGCCGGGTCGACGCTGCACAGCGCCAGCCAATCACCGTCGAAGGCGGTAAGGGAAGAAAACCGTACGCGTGCCGGTCGGTCGGCAATCGTAAAGACACCCTCGCTGCCCCCCCGCAAAACGTACGCGCGGCCCGCCGAGCTAACGGTATCGAACCGGGCTCCGGCCACGTAATCCGACCCGAGGTAGCCGGTGATCTCCTCGTCGTTAACGCGCAGCGGCCGCCGGTCGTACTCATTGATGAATACCCCGTGCCGCAGGCTCAGCCTGACCTCCTGCCAGCAATCCGTGCCGCCGAAGCTCAGGTAGCCCTCCCCCAAACCGGCCAGACGGTCCCCGTAATAGCGCACGGGGTTCAGGCCGACGTCGAGTACCAACTTACCGATCTGGATCAGTTGAACGTTGGGGCTGACCTTCACTTGCCGGCCACCGAAGGCGAAGGAGCGCCGCGACCGCTTCCCCGGCAGACTTATGAGCACGTCACCCCGTAAGAACACCGGTACGGAGAGCCGCACGCCCTCCACGTCGTACCAGTTCCCCCGCCGGTCCTGGCGGTAGACGAGCCCGCTGAAGGGTTCCTCGTAATGGTCGGCCCAGGTGCCGGTATCTTGCTCGCGGAGGGGTTTCAGGTCCATTGGGTCAGGGGTTTACGTCGGTCGCGTTTGTACTGCCGCCGTTGTTCGCGGTAGGTAGCCACGATCAGGCGGGTGATCTGCACGGCCGCGTCGGCGAAGGAATCGGTAGCTACGGTATTGGCCTCACCGAAAAGGTGGCGGATGGTGCCCGCCGCATTTTCGCCGGTGTCCATATATATACCTTTAATGGCCAGGTCGCCTTCTTCGCGCTTACCGTCGATGTAGGCCCGCAACTTATCGGGGTCGATGATGCCGCCGGTAGGTTCGCCGTCGGTAAGGAAGAAGAGCGAACGGACGATTTGAGTATCGGCCTCGGTTTGCTGCAGCTTAGCCGAAAAGTCAGCGATCCGCTGCGTGCTGTTGGCTATGCCTTGCTCGATGTTGGTGTACCCCCGGCCGGAGTAACGGAGTTGCATTCCATTCGGCTGCGCGACGGCTTGCAGCATTTGAAAGAGCAAGACGCGGCTGGTGTAGGCCGCCCCGAACGGCGCTACGTCGTAGAACTGGTTGTCGAAAAAATAGATCGCATCGTAGGAGGCCCGGTCCTCGAGACCCAGGACGAGTAAAAAGAGGATCTTGAACAAGCGACGCATCGGCTCGTGCGTCATCGAGCGGGAATAATCGAGGCAGAAGGCATTCACCTGCTCGACGGGTACGCTGCGGCGGGACTGGCGAAAGGTCTTCATCACCTCCCCCCGCAGGTACTTATCGGGCTGAGTCAGGGTATCCGGATCGAATTCGGGGCCGTCCGCGGCGTGGCGGCTGGGGTCGAAAGAGACCGAGGTGCGGATGGGCAAAGCGGTACGGAAGGCCGCCTTTACGAAAGGGACGAAGGGGGTCACCTCGTGCTCGATCCTCAGCAGTTCATCGAGGTAGATATCCCTTACGTACGGGCGGCCGTGGAAAACGGTCATACCGTATTCCGCTAGTTTTCGCTTACGGTAGCGAAGGTGCTGCTCTACCACCGTCCGGCGGCGGCTGACGGCTTGCTGCCAATGGCCGCGTACGGCGGGGTGATCGAAGTGGGTTCCGAAGGCGTAGCGGTCGATGACTTCGGGGGTGGTCGCCAGCTTCAGTTGCCTGCTTTTTTCACGCAACAGCAGCATTTCGCGGGCTTCGGCGTCCCGCAGGTTCTCCAGTACCTGGTAGCGTTGCACCACGCCGGGGTACCGTTTTCCCACGTAGCGGGGCACCGGCGTACCGCTGACCGTGTCCCATCCGAGTACCGGCGCGAGCAGATGCCGCAGGAGGCGGGTATAAGTTTGCGCCTGTATCTCCATTGCCGCCGAGCGCCACTCAGGCTGGCGACGAACTTTCTTTAGCAGTCTTAGCCTTGCATCCTGCGGACTCGCCCAAATATCGTATTTGATTGTCCGTACGGCCGTTTTTTCAGTTTGGCGACGGCGCGCAGGTGCAAGGTCGTTAGGGGCTGATGCCCCTAACGCGGGTAGTGAAGAGAAAGCTGCGATCCGCTCGAATACGTCGTTACGCACGCCCGGCTTCGTGACCCCGAGTTGCCGAAGCTCACCGAGCACCACTTTGGGCGGCTCCGACGGCCAATCTCCGCTGGCCAGGAGCTGTAACAGGGCCTGATCCTCATCCCCCCGGCAGCACTTACAGAACTGCCGCCGCAGTTTATGCCCCAGCGACATCCCCTTTCCGCCGGCACTAAAGCCCCTTTTGAACGCACCGGCGTGGCGTTTGAAGAATTTTGCCACCGCCGGGCTGGCGGAGTCCCGCAGCTTCCGCAAAGCTATCGGTGTCTCCACCCCACTCAGTACCCGCGCCTGCGTCAGGATCAGTTCCAGTAGTTGCTCGCTCGCTAAGCGCCGGGGCAGCGGGCGGGCCGGGTCGATGCGCCCTTCCAGCAAGGTCGCCCCGCCGGCCGACCGTAGCGCCACGGCGTAGTGCTCTACGTAGTTGAGTAGCGCCAGTACCCCGACGGGGGCTTGGCTGAACTGCCCCTGGCCGGCGTGCCGCACCGTGGCCACCAACATTTTATTTACAGGAAAGTGTAAGTGCAGCTGAATGGCGCGCTCCAGCCGTACGCCCGGCGGTACGCCCTCTTCGTACCAAGCCGGCGGGATCAGGTACCCCCGTCGTTCCGCCGCTTTGAGCACACTGCGGAGGTCGGCCGGGGGCGCTTCACCCCTTACGCGAAATGCGGTCTCCAGCGCTTCGTCCAGCCGGTCCGCCCCGGTGCCGATACCGAATGGCGTTAGCGCGCCTACCGGGCCCGGCAGCAGGGCGCACCCCCGTCGTAAAGCATCCTGCACGGTGCTTGCCAGGCCGGTCGATTGGAGTTGGTCGAGGGGGTTCATAATCAGTCCTTCGGGGCTTGAAGCGGAGCTGTTTCGAGTTACTTTTGGGCCAGTAGTTGCATACCGTCGAAGCCGCATTCTACCCCGGGCGGTAGCTGGGGGTTTAGCTCCCCGGTGCGCCCCATCCGGTGGCTGAAGTGGAAAAGTACGCCATGTTTCGCTTCGAGTTGCTCTAGGTAGGCGAGGGATTCCCGCAACGATAGGTGGCTGTGGGTGCCGGTATGGTGGAGGCTGCTAATAATGACGTGGCGGCAGCCCGAGCACCGGCGGCGGGTTTCGTCGGGCAGTTCCTTCACGTCGGTCAGGTAGGCCAGCTCGTACCACCGGAACCCGAATATGGAGATTCGGCCATGAAGGACCTCCAGCAGTTCTACTTCCCCGCCGGCGAACGGGATGCGGTCGCCGAAGCCCACCTCGCGAATGTCCAGCCGCGGTACGCCCGGGTAGCCCGAAAAGGCGTAATGGTAGCGTTTGCGCAGGTCGGCCGCGACCCTCGGCAGGCAGTAGACGGGCATGTCTATCCCCTGGCTAAAGCAGAACGGGCGTAGGTCGTCCAGGCCCGAGGTGTGGTCGTAGTGCTCGTGCGTGATGAGTACCCCGTCGAGCTCCTGGACACCCGCCCGCAGCATTTGCTCGCGGAAGTCGGGCCCGGCGTCGATGGCGAAGGTGCGCCCGTTCTGACGCAGAATGGCACTCGTGCGCAAACGCTTATCGCGGGGGTCGGGCGAGGAGCACACCGCGCAAGGGCAGCCGATGACGGGAACGCCCTGGGAGGTGCCGGTACCGAGGAGGGTGAGCGAGGGGATAGTGTGGATCGGGGTTATTTAATTTACGGTTAAAGCCTAAGTAATATGACGGCAAATTTACGTGAAAAAAAGACGGTTAACCCGACTTCGGGC
>OY764562.1:0-119282 GCA_963668285.1 uncultured Lewinella sp.
TAACCGGGCTCTTGTCGATCTTGAACTCCAGGTATTCGTCGTCGTCGTCGGCATCTTCCCAGGCGAAGCGAACGATGTCGCCTTCTTTGTCTTCGATGAGCTCGGCTACTTCAGCGGCTCCGTCCCACACGAAAGTGTAGGTTTGATCCATCACGTCGACCTCGTCGCAGAACCACCGCGTGATGCAGGCCGGGTCCGTCAGGAACTGGTAGACGATGTTCGGGGAGGCCCGACAGATGAATTCGGAAGTAAACTTGACGCGTTCCATTGGTGGAATTTTGGGAAGGTGATGGCGGCCAATTAAGGCTAAAAAAGTGAGACTACCAAAATATATTGTCTACCAACTTTAAGTACTATAGCGCTGTTACTAACAGGGTATATACAAATGAGCATTAATCGGTACTTGAATACTTACGAACTTCCCCGTAATTTTGCGGCCCGAAATTAAGTGCCTCTAGCCCGCTAAACAGCGCCCCCTCAAAACGCTACACGATATATGAGACAGTTAAAGATTACTAAGTCGATAACCAATCGCGAGAGTCAGTCCCTGGAAAAATACCTTCAGGAAATCGGCAAAGTCGATCTGCTGACCCCCGAAGAAGAAGTCGATTTAGCGAAGCGTATTAAGCAGGGCGATCAAATTGCACTCGAAAAGCTCACCAAGGCCAACCTCCGTTTCGTAGTCTCCGTAGCAAAACAGTACCAGAATCAGGGCCTTTCCCTTAGCGACCTGATCAACGAAGGCAATTTGGGGCTCATCAAAGCCGCCCAGCGCTTTGACGAAACCCGTGGCTTCAAATTTATCTCTTACGCCGTTTGGTGGATTCGCCAGTCCATCCTGCAGGCGCTGGCCGAGCAGAGCCGGATCGTACGCCTCCCCCTCAACAAAGTCGGTAGCCTCAATAAGATCAACAAGGCCTTCAGCCGCCTGGAGCAAGCCTTCGAAAGGGAACCGACCAGCCAGGAGCTCGCCGGGGAGCTCGAGATCAACTCCGACGAAGTAGAAACCACCCTCGGCGTTGCCGCCCGCCACGTATCGATGGACGCGCCCTTCGTAGAGGGTGAAGACAACAGCCTGCTCGACGTACTGGCCAACACCGCTACCCCGGGTACTGATACCAACCTCGAATACAAAGAATCCCTCCGCCGGGAGATCGAACGCAGCCTCGGTACGTTGACCGAACGGCAGTGTGACGTCATCAAGCTTTACTACGGCATCGGCGTAGAGCACCCGATGAGCCTGGAGGACATCGGCGAAAAATTCGGCCTTACACGCGAGCGCGTGCGCCAGATCAAAGACAAAGCCATCAACAAGCTACGCGGCGCCAACCGAAGCAAGCTGTTGAAGAACTACCTCGGCCACTAGTCAATACTTACCGTGGGGAGGAAAAGAAGCATGGCCGAGCTCAGCCGGCTGAGCGTGGGTGCCTTCAAAACCGCCCGCAAGCTCCCCGTCTCGCTCATTCTGGATAATATCCGCTCGGCAAACAACGTCGGGAGCATTTTCCGTACGGCGGATTGTTTCGCACTACGGCACGTGTACCTATGTGGCATTACCGCCCAGCCACCGCACCGCGACATCCTGAAAACCGCGCTAGGCGCTACGGAATCCGTCGATTGGAGCTTTCACGAAGATGTATTCGCGGCTATCGCACAAGCCCGCCGTAAGAACGATACCGCACTATATGCGCTGGAGCAAACCGTCGGGTCGCTGCCCCTGCGTGGGGTAAGTATCGACACCAATCGGGCGTTTGTATTGGTCGTGGGAAACGAGGTGCAGGGGGTACAACAGGAAGTGATCGATGTGTGCGACGGCTGCGTCGAAATCGAACAGTTCGGTACCAAGCATAGCCTCAACGTGGCCGTGGCTACCGGATTGGCCATCTACGAAGTAACCGGCCGCTTTAGATGAATAGCGCCCGAATGATGGTCACGTCATCCGTAGCCAGTAGGCCGAACTTCTCTTCGATGTAGATGAACTTGCGGCGGAAGAGCTGAGCTAGCGGCCCGTCGTTCCGTTCGGCCAGTAGGAAGTCTAATATTTCGTCTTCCGTAACCGGGCGGTAGGAATCGTGGCTGAAGGGTTCAAAGGTCAGGATACCGGGGGTGGCGATGGCCACGTCGAGGCAATTTTCGCAGCGGATACGCTTATCGTGATAGGCCCACCAGTGGTCGAATTCCGATTTATCCAGGTGGTTGCCCAGGTAGTCCACTTCCTCGTACTGCGCCATCTCGACGGTCTCCCCGTCACACGTGATGACTCCGGCGCCGATCACGGCGATTTCGGCGATCCGTTGTTCGTGGTCGAGGATGCCCAGGTTGAGGATCAGCCGTAGCTCTTCGTCAGTGAGGCCGAGCTGCGTCCGCTGTTTACTCAATCGTTTTAGTAACTCCCGCAGACAGTCACGGAGGAGATCGCCGGCGGTGGGGTTTCCTTTTTCCGCAAAATTGCGCAGGTTGGTTTGCGAAGCGATGGTTTCCAGGAGTTGCGCTACCAAAGCGGCCGCGAAGTATCCTTTGTGGCCGGCGGCACTACCGTTGACTACGGCGACGAGTGTATGGCGGTCGCTTACCTCCCCTACGGCGTGGGCGTCCTCATTGTGGTTACTATGGCGGGTACCGATCTGGGTATAGGTCAGGATGTCCATGGGGGGAGCGGGGCGTTGGCGGTAGGAACCGTAAATACAGTACTGGTAATCCGCCAGGCTAAATCGGGGTAACCCAAACGTTGACGAACCACCGGCGTCTACCGGGGCGAGAGCGTGAAGGCGAATGTAGCTCCCCCCGTGGGATTGCCCTCCACCCATACGTCACCACCCAGTCCATTTACCAGTTTGTGTACGATGGCCAAGCCTACCCCGGTACTATCCCGCGATGCGCTGTGGGTGGGGCCGAGCGTTTGGAACCTATGGAATACCGCTTCGCGCAGGTGGGCCGGAATGCCCGGGCCGTTGTCGGATACGGTTACCCTGACGGGGTCCTCCTCGTGGACGTGTACTTCTACCGCGCCGCCCGCAGCTCGGTGGTTGTGGTGTACCGCGTTACTCAGCAGATTACGCATGATCTGGTTGAGGGCTAGTTGATTGGTATGCACTTGGTAGTCGGGCAGCCCGTGGTAGTTGATCGAGAAGTCATCGGGTAGATCGAGGCCGCCGACGATCTGGAGCAGTAAATCCTGAAAGCCGACCGAGGTTGCGTTCTCCTTGAGGGTATGCAGCGCCCTACTGTAGCCCAGCACGCCCTGTACGAGTGCGTGCGCGCTGGTGGAGCAGTCGGAGATCATTTCGACTACGTCGGCGGCGTCCTGCGGCAAATCCTCGGCGTGTTCTTCCCGCAGGATATGGGCAAACTGCTTGATGTTACGGAGGGGGGCGCGTAGGTCGTGGGCGACGATACTGGTAAACTCCTCCAGGTTGGCGTAAGCCGTTTTAAGCTGTTCGTTGAGGGCCTGGGTTTCTTCCTCGCGGCGGCGAAGCTCCAGCAGGCGGGTAATCTGGCGAGATAGCGATTTGAGGGAGGTCAGTTGATCCTTGTCTAACTCACGCGGTTTGTTGTCGATCACGCAGAGGCTACCCAGCGCGTATCCATGCTCGTCAACCAGTGGCGCGCCGGTGTAAAAAACCGCTTGCGGGTCGCCTTCGAGCAGGGGGTTACCGACGAAGCGTTCGTCTTTGCGGGCATCCGGTACGACCATCAATTCGTCGGGGTCGAGAATGTTGTGGGCGCAGTAAGAATGCTCCCGCGGGGTTTCGCTGGTGGTGAGGCCATACCGGCTTTTGAACCACTGCCGTTGCTTATCTACCAGGCTGATCAGGGCGATCGGCGTTCCGCAGATCTTTGCGGCAAACCGCGCGATATCGTCGTAGTCCTGCTCGGGCAGGGTATCGAGGATGGCGTAAGAGCGCAGTGCGGCTAACCTTGAGGTTTCGTTCCCGGGCAGGGGCGGCGGCAACATTATCGACGGGGTAGTTTAGTTATCAAAGCACTTTAAAGGTAAGGCTTCGCCCCTCACTATTCGATTGGTGGGGCCGCCGCGAACGGTGCTAACAATAGGATTAGGTAATTAGGACCGGGAATGGATACAAACAGGCGTGAATGCATACTGATTTGTTTGCCACCGCAGCCGTACTTTGCCCTGAAACCGGCCAATTATGATTCAGCCCTTCCACCATGCGGTACCCGTTGACGATCTCGAGGCCGCCCGCCACTTTTACGGAACCGTACTCGGATGCCCCGAAGGAAGGGAAGACGCCGAATGGATTGATTTCAACCTTTTCGGCCACCAAATCGTCGCCCACCTGGCCCCGAAGAAGGAGGCAGCGGACCATCGCAATGAGGTGGACGGGAAGCACGTGCCCGTGCCGCATTTCGGCGTGGTGTTGGAGTGGACGCAGTTCGAGCGGTTTGCCGAGCGCTTACGCCGCCACGGCGTGCACTTCGAGATCGAGCCCTACGTGCGTTTCGTAGGGTTACCGGGGGAGCAGAATACGATGTTCTTTTACGACCCGGCGGGGAATGCGCTGGAGTTTAAAGCCTTTCGGGATATCAGCCGCTTGTTTGCCAAGCAGTTGAATGGCTGATACCCGAAAGGTACTACCACACTTTAAATTAGTTACTCTATCAGCAGAGTCGTATCTCCCTCGGCGGTCGCTATGGTAAGCTTGGTAGGTAACGACACGTAGGGGCTTAGATCGAAGGTGTAGACCTCTTCATAATAAGCCTGACACGGTTGATTGACGAAGCTCTTGGAGTGCGTAAGTGTAACGTTGGTCCTGGAAGGTATACTTCTTGAGGATATCCCATCGGTATAGAGAGATACGGCATCGTCCTGTACGCCGCAGCCGGAGTAGCCGACCAAAACTTCCAGGCAGAACCCATTTACGGCGATTACCTCGCTAAAGCTCACGGGGCGCCCCTGTAGTTGATCCAATGGAACATCGACGAATTCGACAAGTTTTCCGCAGGTGGTGGTGGGGATGTCTGGAGAAGCAATCCCGTCGTCGTCATCGATGGTACAACTCGGTACGACGCAAAGGATCATCAAAAAAAGAAATAGTGGGAATTTCATAAGGGCAGGTTTTATTTGTAGGACGGGGCAGGCTATCAAAAACGTTGGAGGCGGGGTGAATTATCTCTCTTTACTTACAAAACCCCGCACCTGCGTACTCGCACAAATAACCAATGCTTAGGCGTAGGACCAGACCAATTGATTGATGAAGAAGAAGATGATCAGGTAGATCCAGAGGCCGTCCAGAAAGTGCCAGTAGATGGTGAGGAGGCGGAGGTTGAGGCGCTTATCGGGGTCGGAGAAGTACACCAGTACGCTGACGGGCTCTTGCATGTATTTTCTGGCGCGGTAGAGGAAAATACCGAGAAAGGGGATGCCGCCGATCACGTGGGCGAAGTGCAGCCCGGAAATTACGTAGAGGTAGCCGGCGGAGTTATCCGTAGTGATGTAAATCTGCTGGCTGAACAGTTGGTACCAGGCGATGCACTGCATACCCAGAAAGAAGAAGCTCAGGCCCATCGTAAACCAGAGCATGCGGGTGTAGCCGCGGGTGTCGTCCGCCAAATAACAGCGTTTGGCGCGGATCATGGTGTAGCTGCTGGCCAGGAGGATGGCCGTGTTGACCAAAAAAAGGATGGGTAGTTTGATCGGGGGCAGGTCGCTCTGGACGCGGGTGTAGACGAAGGCGGCCGTCATGGTCAGGAACAGCATGGTCAGGCTGAACAAGAGCAGCGTGAGGTACACGTTTTTTGGGTGGAAGGCGAAGTTGTCTTCCGTCGGGTCCTCGCTCAGGTGGGCGACCTCGTATGGGCGTTCGTTCTGCATTATTCGGTGGTGGCCGCCTTATTACGCCGGCACTTTTGCGAACAGTATTTGACCTCGTCCCACACCTTTTCCCATTTTTTACGCCAGGCGAAGGGGCGGCCGCAGACCGGGCAGATCTTCTCGGGCAGGTGTGGTTTCTTGTGGGCCACCCGGGCTTACTTCTTCTGTAGTTCGACGATGCGGTCCATGACCTTTTCGGCCTCTTCGAGCTTGGCGGCGTAGGCGCGCAGGTCACCCGTGCGCTGGAGGGCCATGGCTTGCGCCATTAGCTTCTCGTGTTGTTTTTCCAGGGCTTTGGTGGGGTTCTTTTTGAAGAGGTTGAACATGGTTGCTTGGCTTGGGACGGTCTAACACCGGCTGATATACTTAGTTGCGGGGCTTTCCGCCTAATTTAAGTTTTGCGTAAGCCTACTTTTGGCGGCCTACACCGTTAGCATAGGGCGACCCCGTCAAACCGTACCTTTGCCCGCCCGTATGCCCGAAAAATCGTCGACAGCGCCGACCCCCGAGCCCCCCCGCCAAAAGCGGCGGGGCTGGCAGCTACTACGGCGGGCCGTAATCTGGGTCATCCTGCTCCCGATCCTCCTGTTTTTAGCCCTGCAGTTGCCGGTCGTGCAGGACGCCCTGGCGGGCTTCGTAACGCGGCGGGTCAGTAAGACGTTGGACGCCCGGGTGACGGTTGCCAAGGCGCGTCTTTCCTGGCTCGACGAGCTGACGATCGAGGACGTGTTCATCGAGGATAAATACGGCGACACGTTGCTGTACGGCGGCCGCCTGGAGGCGGACTTCAACAT
Organism: uncultured Lewinella sp.; assembly: GCA_963668285.1. Classification (GTDB taxonomy): domain Bacteria; phylum Bacteroidota; class Bacteroidia; order Chitinophagales; family Saprospiraceae; genus Neolewinella. Next base: position 6,628 of record OY764562.1, read on the forward strand.
ACTGGGCGGCTTCACCATCGAGCGGATCACGATCGCCGATACCCGCTTTCAGATTCGGCGCGACCTGGGCGACCCGGAAACGAACCTGACCACGGCCCTGGGCAAACTATTCCCCCCGAAAAAGGAGGCCGGTAACCCGCTCAACCTGCAGCTGGACCGCGTGGATCTCTTCAACATCACCTTCGTCCAGAACGACAGCGTGAAGGGCCAGCGCTTCGACGCTTACCTTGCCTCCGGCGTCATCCGCTTCGACGGGCTCAACCTGCCCGAGCGGGAGATCATCATCTCCGATATGGAGCTGCGACAGCCGCGGCTACACCAAACGAGCATCCCCCCCACCCCACTCCCCGAAGCATTGATCGCGCTGGACAGCACCGTGCAGGCCAACGACAGTAGCGCGCTCATGGTCAGGCTGAACAGCATCGAGATCATCGACGGGGCGTATTTGCTGGACAACTTCCGCAAGGACCCCATCGCGCCCTCCGACATCAGCGCGGTCGATTTCGGCCGCCTCGGCATGGAAGGCATCGATATAGAGCTCATCGACGCCAGCTACTCCAACGCCGTCTTCGAAGGCGCGCTCAAGCACCTTAGCCTCGAAGAAAAATCCGGCTTCGTGCTCGATCGCCTGAGCGTGCAGGACCTGCGAATTTCCCCCACCGAACTGCAGCTGTATGATCTCGAGCTCGTCACGGCGGAAAGCAAACTTTCCGATTCGCTCAGGTTCCGCTTTCCTTCCTGGAATGCCTGGGCGGAGTTCAACGACCAAGTGCGCATGGACATCAACGTCAAGCGCAGCTCGGTCGCCGTGCGGGACATTCTCTACTTCGCCCGTAAGCTCCGCTTCAACCCCTTTTTTCGGGATAACCGAAAATCACAGATCACCATCGAGGGGGAGTTCAGCGGCCGGGTGAACAACCTCCGTGGGCGGGGCATCAACCTGACGCTGGACCGGACGACGAGGCTGGCGGGTAGCTTCGGCTCGCGTAACCTGGCGCGCCCCGGCTCCGAATCGCTCAACCTCGACCTGCGTAGGCTAACGACGAACGTCGGTACCATCCGCCGCCTCATCCCCGGTATCCCCCTGCCCGAAAACTTCAACCGGCTCGGAAATATGGAACTCTCCGGCAGGTTCGACGGCTTCTTTACAAACTTCGTCGCCGCCGGGGAGCTACAATCCCAAATCGGGGGGGCGAACTTCAATATGGCGCTCATCCTGGACGATCGACTGCCGGCACGTTATAACGGCGCCCTCGCACTCACTGAGTTCGACCTGGGTGCCTGGACGGATAACCCGCAGTTCGGTAACGTCACCTTTTCCGGCGGCGTCAGCAACGGCATCGGCCTGGAGCCGGGCGTAGCGAGCGCGGATTTGGAAGCGCGGATCGCCAACTTCACCTTCCGGGGGTACCGCTACGAAAACGCCCTCATCGACGGGCGGCTGGAAGAACGCTTCTTCAACGGGAATTTCGAAATCGCGGACGACAACATCGACTTCAGCTTCCAGGGGGAGGTAGACTTCCGGGATTCCGTGCCCACCTTCGACTTCGACGCGGCCATCGGCGAGCTGGACCTTCAGGCGCTGAACCTGAGCGAACGCCCGATCGGCCTGCGCGGCAACATCGACCTCAACCTGATCGGCACGAACTTCAGTGAGATGGAGGGCGAGGTAGCGCTCGATAGCTTCAGCGTGCGGCTGGATACCCTCGACATCCCGATAGAGCGCCTGGTAGCCCGTTCGAATTTTCGGGACGGCGAACGGGTGGTCGACGTAGATAGCGACATCATGACCGGCACCGTGGTGGGCCGCTTCGACATCGAAGAGGTCTCCAGCAGTCTGACCAACTACCTGGTCGAGTACTACCCGGCCTGGACGCGGCGGCTGAAGATCAACCGCCCCCGGCGCATCCCGGAGCCGAACCGCTTCAGTTTCGAGTTGAACATTGCCGACTCCAAGGGGCTGAATCGGTTACTGACGCCGCAACTGGGCGAGCTGGTGGACATCTCCCTCATCGGCCAGTACGACGGCTTCGAGAACGAGCTCAGCGCGGAGCTGATCGCCCCTAACGCCTACTACGGCGACCTGCGGCTGGTAGACCTGATCGTACGCCTCAACGGTAAGCGCGACGAGGGGGACCTGGACTTCAGGGTGGACTCCACCTTCGTCGCCGGCCGGCACCTGGCCAACCGGGTTACGCTCAATAGCCTGTTCGACAACCAGGAGGTGAACTTCGGGATCACCTACCTGGGTGACCGCACGAACATCCTGCTGGATCGCATCAACCTGGACGGCAGCCTCACCCTGCCGGACAGTCAGAACTTCGAACTGCGCTTCGAGCAAAGCGACCTGGGCTTGTTTCAACAGCCCTGGACCATCCAAGAGGGGAATTACCTGATCTTCGGGCCGCAATACATCGATACGGAGAATTTTGCCATTCGCAGCGGCCGCCGCAGCATTCGCCTCAATAACTTCGGAGAGAACGGGCTGAATCTGGACCTCCTCAATATGGACCTCTCCCTCATCGATTCTCTGTGGGACTACCAACCGTTGGACTTCCGCGGCGACATCGACATCAACGTTTTCGTGCGCGACGTTTTCCTGCAGGAGGATATCCGCGCGGAGTTGCGTTCGGATACTTTTCTGATCAACGGGGATGACTACGGTTACCTCCGCATCGACCTGGCGGCGGCCAACCCACGGAGCCAAGTGACCGCGTACATGGCGTTGAACCAAGATACCTCCCAACTCATCGCTGAGGGCACCTACAATCTGGCCGATCTGGCCGAGGCGCCGAGCGCGGCGCAGGCTAAGGGTTACCTCGACCTGGAGACGACCGTATCCGGCTACCCGCTCGATCTGGCCCGCTACTGGATCGGTGGGTCGGTATCTGACATTCAGGGGATCTTCGACGCGCGGATGGCCGTTACGGGCCCAGTGAAAAAGCTCGACGTAAGTGGGTTTATCGAAGCGCGGGGCGGCGGCCTGACGATCGACTACCTAAAAACGAGATACACCTTTCCGTACAATCGGGTAGCGATCAACAACCGGCTCTTCGACCTGGAGGGGGGCAAGATATTCGACCGCTTCGGGAACGTGGCGCGGCTGAGCGGAGGGGTGACCCACGACCGGCTCAAGAACCTGGGGCTGAACGCTACGATCAACACCAACCGCTTCCTGGCCCTGGATCTGGGGCCGCTGGATAACGAGCTGTTCTACGGGCGGGCGCTCGGCCAAGGGGTGATCCGCTTCACCGGCAACTTCCGCCAGCCGGATATCTACGTAAATGCCACGGTGGGCGAAGGCAGCCGACTGTCGATCCCCGTCAGCTACGGCTCATCGGGCGGTTCGCTGGAGAACGTCCGATTCGTCGACCGCCGCATCTATAAGGACGGGGACGACCGGCGAACGGCCAGCGAACCGACGGGGGTCAGCCTCAAGATGGACCTGACGGTGACCGAGGAGGCCGTCGGCGAGATCATCTTCGACGAGGAGGTCGGCGACGTGCTACAGGGCCAGGGCAATGGCGATCTTCAGCTGAACATCCCGCGGGACGGCGAGCTGGAGATGTTCGGCGACTACAACATCACTTCCGGGAGCTACCTGTTTACCTTTCAGCGTATCGTCAACAAACGCTTTTCCGTACGGCCCGGTGGGCAGGTTACCTGGACGGGCGACCCCTTCCAGGCCACCCTGGATATCGAGGCCGACTACGAGGACCTGCGCACCCCGATCGCCAACTTCATCCAGGAGTACATCGAGACGAACCCGAACGACGACGTGCTGAACAGCGCCAGCCAGGCCACCGAGGTCGACCTCATCCTTCAGCTCGACGGCCCCCTCACGCAGCCGGACATCAACTTCGACCTCGACTTCCCGAACCTCAACCCACTTCTAAAAAGCTACGCGGATAACAAGCGGCAGTTACTACTGCTGGACCAGAACGAGCTGAACCGGCAGGTATTCGGGCTCATCGTCGCGGGGCAGTTCCTACCTTCCGATCTTTCGTTCGGGGTTTCGGATGCCGCCATCAACACGGTCAGCGAATGGCTGTCGAATTACTTCAGCCTCCTGGTCAACGACCTGGTGCGGAATGCCTTCGGGGAGGACGCTTTCATCTCCTCGTTCGATTTCGACTTTGCGTACAACTCCTTCCGTAACAGCTCCGCCGTGCAGTCCGTAGACGGCCGTAGCTCCGCCGTCGAGTTTACGGTAAGTCGGGAATTCAACAACCGGTGGCGCTTCAGCCACGACCTGAACGTATTCAATAATAATCAATTGGGCGGGCTGGCCAGCTCCGGAACCTTCGTCGGCAACGACCTGGCCATCGAGTACGTCCTCAACACCGCGCGAACGCTACGGCTACGGTTCTACGAGCGCCTCGAGCCGGACATCGCGGGCGATAGCCGCATACAGATCGGTACCGGCCTTTCCTGGCGGCGGGAGTTCGACTCGCTCAAAGAGTTCTTTAACGGATTCAAGAAGGATGCGCAAGCGATAGAAGGTCGGCGCTGATCGCTTCCAGGCTGGCGTTGGGGTCCTCCCAAATCCCGTAAGCACTAACGGCAAGTGTCGAAAAGGTTGCCGGGGGCAGCGCTTCCCCCTCGGGGTAGAGCACGACCCGTTTACCGGATTTACCGTGCGAGACCAGCAAGGGCAAAAAGGTAGCGCGCCACGGGCGGTGCGCATCGAAGGTATGATCCGGTAGGCGCTTGCGCAGCAGGCGGGCCAACTCCAGCATCAGGGGGTGCGGATCGGGTACGGGGACGCTCCTGCGCTTGTACAACTCACGACCGATACCGGCGAGTTCTTCCGGGTCGTAGGGTTGAGCCCGGGCGGCCTCGGCGGCGCGGATGAGGACGGCGGCCAGAAAACCGGCCGTAAGACCGTCCCGCAGCAGCGCCTCCGTAATCTTTGCATCAGTGGTAGCGTGGTGAAGGCGCAGTTTTGCTACCCCGTCGAACATGGTAGGCCAGCGATCTTGCAGGGTAGCCGCATCTTCACTGTCAAAACGATCCGGCAAGTAGACCTCCAACTCCCCCGGGCGGGCGTCGATGACGAGCCGGGGCGGCGGCTCGGCGGTGGGGGTAACGGCCCAATCCGGCGCACCGGCGCAGTAGTAGGGCTCGTTGAAGAACCGGGCGGCATCGGCGGGGTTTTCTTCGGGGGCGAGCCGCGTCGGTGCTTTCTCGAGTGCTGACGGCGGAGTGGCGGCCGGGCTACGGCGAAGGCAGGCTTCGAAATACCAGCTGCTGAAGGCGGGCTCCCACCCCTCGGGCGGCAGCTCCAGTAGCGGGCCGATCAGACGTCGTAGGCGCGCCGGTTGTTGGTACCAGGAGCGTTGCCGCTGGTGTAGACCGGGCAGTTCGTCGAGGTGGCGCCGGGTCGTACGAAGCTGCTCGAGCACCCGTTCCAGAATGGAAAGTTGGCGCGTGGTGGTCGCCGCCGCGGTAGCGGCGAGCGGCAGTTGGTACAGACCGGATTCGTTGATGCCGCCGGTGAAACGCGCCAGACCCTTCGTCAGCTCCTCAAGCGTTGCGCGCTCCTCGGGCGGCGCGGTGGCCGGGCTCAGGTTGACCGTCCGTTCGTGCAGGGTGCGCCCGAGCATCTCCCGCTCCTGGCCCAGCAAATTACGGAGCTGAGTGATTTTTTTTGCGAGATCCGCAGGTGCATGGCTTTTGGAAAGAGGAGACGAATCGGACAACCCCCCGAGCGTTTGCCGGAGGGCATTCAGCGCCGTGGATAGGGCCTTGAGTGCCGAGCGTTGTTTCCAGCGGCCGAGGGCGTTGATCCTGCCCAGTTCATCATCCGCCGCCCGGAGCCTCGCGTGCGCCTCCTCAATCTCACTGCGACGAAGGAAGTAAGCGCGGCGAGCCGAGCCGTTGACGGCAGTTAGTAGTTGCCGGTGCAATTCCTGGCCTTCACGCAGGTAGCGTTCCAGGTGATCCGTGATGATCTGCTGACTCTCGGCCAGCTCCCGGTGCCGAAAGAAGCCGGTGTGTAGGTTACTGAGGTTGGAGGAACTATGGGGCCAGCGATCGAATTTGCGCCGTAGCTGGCCGATCTTCTCCCGCAGCTCCAGGTACTCTTCCGGCGTAAACGTGAAGGCATCATCGGAAATGAACGGGCTGATCGACGACCTGACGAAGGGGTCGACCCCATAACGCAGCCACAAACCTACGGTAGCCGAAAAACTGTACTGGCCGAACACGGGCCCGCTCTCTTGCATGGGTATTTTATTGAACCGACCACCGAACTAAGACAGAGAAACCGGAGTTACGGATTTACCCCTGCAACATATCATACAAAGTCTTGTTAGAGTAGATGGTAGCAGGTCGCAAGGAAACGAATTTTTGCGGAAGGTGCTTTTGCAGTCCGAATTCCGCGGTGTCGCTCTCCGCAGTATCTACGTTCCCGCTGCACGGTACTCAATCCTGAATTAAGTATTATCTTTAGAGAGCTCTCTACCACCCTTAGTTATCTACCGACGGACCGCTTTTTGGCGGGCACATACGTCACATCTACCTTTCCGATATGAACCACATCGCCGTTATATTAACCGATGCTACCCGAAGAATTCTTTGGGTAAACCGCGATTTCGAATACATCACCGGCTACGAAATGCACGAAGTGATGGGTATGAAACCCGGTCAGGTCTTGCAGGGCCCCGGCACCGAGCCGGACGTCGTCGCCCGCATCCGGAAAGGCCTGGACTCGGAGCAGCCCTTCAAAGAGACCGTAACTAACTACCGTAAGAACGGCGAAGAGTACCTCTGCCGCCTGGTCATTCATCCGATCTTCGACAAACAGGAGAAGCTGGTCAATTTTTTGGCCTTCGAGATCGACTATGGCAAAACGCCGAGCGATGCCGACATCGCCATCATGAACATCGACCACCGATACCGTACCAGCAGCCTGCGCGGCATCAGTGAGTTGCGTCTTTACGAGCGCATTCGCGAGGTCATGGTTACCGAAAAGCTGTATTTAGATCCGAACCTTACCCTCAGGAAGCTATCCATTCGCATGGATACGAACACCAAGTACCTCAGCCAGGTGATCAACCGCCACGGCGAAGAGAACTTCCTGTCGTTTATCAACCACTACCGTATCGACGAGGTAAAGTCGCGCATTACGAATGGTGATTTCTACCAGCACACTTTCTACGGTATAGCTCAGCGGTGTGGCTTCAAGAACAAGAGTACCTTCTATAAGGTGTTCCGGGATACCGTGGGGGTCACTCCCAAGCTGTTCGCCGAACAGCTTAAGCAGGAGGCCTAGCGCGTCATCACCGCCGCCTTTCCAGCTTTAACATTCCTATAATTTGGCGCATTCTTAGGCCGGTTACGGACCCATTTGCCGTACCGATCGGGGCGTGGCGTGGAAAAGTGTTAACGATTTTAAGGCCGTATGATGGGTTTACATTCTCACGTTAGCAATGGCAGATTAGCTTAAGTAAGCGCCAGAAGCCTACTTTCCAAGCATCTCTTTAACGTCTTTTAAGATTTAGCTTGAGGATAGTGTACAAGCGGGTTACCGACTGGCAGGCCGCCGTCACGGGGCGTCCGCACCACCTACCTTTAGGCTACCGATCGAGGGCAGCTTCCGTTATGGCGCTGCTCCACATTGTCCAGCGATAAGCACCCTGAGATGTAATACCCATAGCCTGAAACCAGCATTCAAACTTCGACCCTGACCATTAATACCTTAAAGCCTCCGTCACCTCCGTGATGCGAGGCTTTTGCTTTTGCAAACCCAGGCGGGCTGGTGGTGTTAAACTATTATCGTTATTATGCATCTATCCGGGGCGGTCCGTCCGGCCCGGAGCCACTGAACAATTCATAAACACCCCATTATATCTATGACGCTACGTATGTCCTGCGCAATGTTGCTGGCCTTTTTAGCTATTGGCCTCCAAGCGCAACAAACCAAGATCGAGTTCACCGAGTACGAACTCGATAACGGCCTCAAGGTCATTCTTCACCAAGATCGTACTACCCCCATCGTCGCCGTGTCGGTGATGTACGAGGTAGGCGGTAAAGACTCCTTCGAAGGCCGCACCGGCTTCGCCCACTTCTTCGAGCACCTTCTTTTTGAGGGTAGCGAGAACATCGACCGCGGCGAGTTCGACAAGTACGTCGAAAGCGCCGGTGGCGTACTCAACGCAAATACCAGCCAGGATCGGACCTACTACTACGAGATCCTACCGAGCAACCAGCTCGCTCTGGGCCTGTGGCTGGAATCCGAACGCCTCCTCCACGCCAAAGTAACCGACAAGGGTATCGAGACCCAACGCGAAGTCGTAAAGGAGGAACGCCGCCAACGGATCGACAATCAGCCCTACGGTGCCATCCTGAACGAGCTCTTCAGCCATGGCTTCAAAGAGCACCCATATAAGGACCCGAATATCGGCTACATGAAAGACCTGGAAAGCGCCGAAGAGAAGGACTACAAAACGTTTTACGGCCGCTACTACGTACCGAATAACGCCATCCTGAGTATTGCCGGGGACCTCGACATCGAACAAACTAAGGCTTTGATCGACAAGTACTTTTCCGGCATCCCCCGCGGCGAGGAGCCCCCCCGTGTCTCTACCGTAGAGCCCGCCCTGGGTGGGGAGGTTCGCGATACCGTCTATGACGCTAAAGCCCCCTTACCCGCCGTCATCCTGGGTTACCGTACGCCCGAGCGAAACAACCCCGATTACTACGCCATCAGCCTGATGAACCAGGTACTCAGTAGCGGGCAAAGTAGTCGCATGAACAAGGTATTGGTCGACGACAGACAGATCGCCGTTCAGGCAGGCTCGTTCCCTTCCTTCACGCAAGACCCCGGTCTGGCGATCGCCTTCGCCATCGTCAAGCCAGATACCGACTTGCAAATGGTCGAAAGTCTCATCGACGCCGAAGTAGCCAAGATTCAGACGGAGCTCATCAGCGAACGAGAATTTCAGAAGCTGAAAAATAACATCGAAGTAGATGCCATCAGCGGCTACAGCTCCATGGCCGGCATCGCTGAAAGCCTGGCGGATTATGCAATGTATCAGGGCGACGCAAACCTGATCAATACCGAAACCGATCGCTTCATGGCCGTTACCCGCGAAGACATTCGCCGCGTAGCGCAGGAGTACTACACAGAGGAAAACCGCGTCGTTCTACACTGGCTCCCCGGCGAAGGCAGTAAATAAGCACCTCCACTAGCGAACTTTAGAAAACACAAACATGACTATTGCACTACGTGGCCTACTAGCCACCCTATTACTTCTCTCCTGCACCAACCTTCCCCTAATCGCGCAGGACGACTTTAGAAAGACGGCCCCCGAAGCGGGCCCCGCGCCCGAGATCCAATTGGGCGACTTTCAGGACTTTACCCTCGACAACGGCCTTCAGGTAGTTCTGGTGGAGAACCACAAGCTCCCCCGCGTCAGTTACCAGCTCTACGTTGACGTACCCCCCCACCTGGAGGGTAAGTACGCCGGTGCTTCCGGTATGTTGGGCAGCATGCTCCGCCGGGCCACCTCGACCATGACCAAGGATGAGATCGACGAATCCATTGACTTTATCGGCGCGAACCTATCGACGAGCGGCCGTGGCGCCTACGCCTCGACGATCTCCAAATACAAGGAGGAGGTCATCAAACTACTCGCCGACATCATTCTCGACGCTCAATTTCCGCAAGAGGAATTTGAAAAAGTCAAGGATGACGCTCGGTCTAATCTGAAGTCGGAACTGGCCAACCCCGATGCGATCGCTAGCCGGGTACGACGCACGTTGACCTTCGGAACCAAACACCCCTACGGTGAGCTGATGACCGAGAAGACGCTAGAAAATATCTCACTCCCCATCCTGGAAGAATACTACACTTCCTACTTCGTCCCGAACCGTAGCTACCTCGTCATGGTAGGCGATTTGACGCGGGCGGAAGCGGAAGCTATGGCCGAAGAGCACTTCGGTACCTGGGAGCGGAAAGCCGTCATTGAAACTAAATTTCCGATGCCCGCCGCCCCCGGTGGCGTACGCGTTGCCTTTGTACCCCGTGCCGGTGCCGTCCAGTCCAACATCGTCCTGACTAGCCCCATCGAATTGGAGCCCGGGACGAAAGAAGCCATCCGGGCGGACATCGTTAACCGGATCCTCGGAAGTGGCTTCGGCGGCCGACTGTTCAAAAACCTCCGGGAGGATAAAGCCTATACCTATGGCGCTTACTCCAACATGAGTGACGATCAGCTCGTAGGCAGCTTCTCCGCCCAGGCAAGCGTGCGCTCGGAAGTTACCGACTCCGCGATCACGGAGTTTATGTACGAGCTAGGCAAGATCAGTTCCGAGAAAGTCAGTGAGGACGAACTTATGCGTACCAAGGCGCAACTAGCCGGCTCCTTCGGCCGCGCCCTGGAAAGCCCCCAACGGATCGCTAGCTACGCGCTCAATACCGTCCGTTACGATCTAGATCGGGATTTCTACCCTTCTTACCTGCAACGGGTAGAATCGTCCAGCGCTAACGATCTGCTGGAAGTCTCGGAGGAGCTGATCAAGCCGGGGCAGATCAACGTGATCGTAGTCGGTGATAAAGCCGTTGCCGATAAGTTGGCCGGGTTCGCGAGTAGCGGCGAAGTGGAATACTTCGACGTGAACGGGCAGCCGGTGGATATGGCCGCCATGGCCGCCCCGAGCGATCTGAACCCCGAGCAGGTGATCAATGCCTACATCGAGGCCATCGGCGGTGGGCCTGCGATCCAGGCCGTTAGTAACTATTCGATGAAAATGACCGCGACCATTCAGGGTCAGACCATCGAACAAACGATGATCAAAGACGGCGGCAACAAGTTCTCCAGCCAAACCACCATGATGGGTAACGTGGTAGCCGACCAACGCTACAACGATGGCAAAGCCTACGCCCTCGCCGGTGGGCAAAAGATGCCGGATAATCCGGAAGTAACCCAAAGCCTGGCGGCCCAGGCGGCGCTCTTCCCGGTAGCCGACCTCGCCAATCAGATCGACAGTGTCAGTATTTCCGGCACCGAAATGATCGAAGGCAAAAAAGCCATCGTGCTCAAAGCCGCCGCCGTAGAAGGAAGTGAGGTGCAGTACTTCTTCGATGAGGAAAGCAACTTACTCGTACGGCAGATTCAGCAGCAAGGCCCCGCTACCGTGACGATCGACTACAGTGACTACCGGGAAGTCGAAGGGGTGAAGTTCCCTTACAAAATGTCGCTTTCCGGTATGATGCCCTTCCCCCTGGAAATGGAGACCACCGACCTTCAGGTCAATACGGATATCGACCAGGGGCTCTTCGAGATCGAGTAGGCCGACTACCCTTCGCAGACGCCTACCAAAAATCCCGCCCCCGACCACCTTGGGGGCGGGATTTTACCTTTACGCCAAAGCCCATCCACATGCCCATCAGAACCCGCGCCCAGGAAAGCCGTACCGCCGTTCAACGCCTGTACATCGCCATGCGCCACCTACTCATTCGCGGCAGCTACAAGCCGGGTGGAATGAGCGGACGAACGCTGATGGATAACCTCATGATCCTGCAGCCGGAGATATACGGCACGATCGCGGATGAAGAGAAGGTAGAACTGAACGGCCTGCATTACGTAATGACCAGGCTCCCGAAAGGCATCGAGGAGTGCCGCTTCATCAAACTGATCGGGCGAGAAGGATACGAAAATAGCGAGTTCGAGCCCATCATAGCTCCGGCCCGCCGGCGCAGTGCGTACCGCATCGATAAGGACGAGATGTACATCGAGATGACGCGGGGCCGCTCCGATATCTACGACATCCTCACGCACATGACTTTTCTGTACGCGGAGGCAACCAAGATCTACCGCAATAGCCTCGACAACAAAGGGCGGCAAATGCGGGAGTGGAAGCTACTGCAAGAGATCGTTCAGGACGAAACCCAGGGGCGGGACTTCAAACGGGAGACCGCCTATACCTACCTCAGCACCCTTCTTGGCAGGACGTACGATGAGGTGGTCGTTAGCTGCAGGCGGTTCGCGGCGGAGGAAAAGGTCAACAGCCTCTTTCACGTCACCTACTGGCTAGGTGCCCTGGCCAAGGCGGAAGCCGAAAAAAACAACGACCGGGAGATCAGCTTCAGCAATACGCTCAGGGAAAGCACCGGCCACCACTACCACGGTGAGCAGTGGGCGCTCAACGTAAAGGCGGTCCTGTTAGAACGCAAGCTGATCGAACGGCCCATCCACATCGTAAGCGCTAATCTGCACAGCGTAGTCAATACGATCTTCGCCCCGGCCGCCCTCGGCAAGAAAATTAAGAATCTCACTACCGTATTCGAGTACGCCCGCGCACTAAGCCAAGCGGAATACAGACACCTGCGCCCGGAAGTGTTCGCCCTTGCCTTTAAGAATGGCCTCATAGAGATAGCCGATACGAGCGGCACCAACCTGGGGGTACAGCTGATCGATACCGCTCAGCTCGACCCGAAGGTGGTCGCCGAAGAGATCGCCTGGGCCACCACTCAGGTGCCGGGCCGGGCACCGGTGGTATTAGTTATGGATTATGCCTTCGGGGAGCAGGCGTACGAGAGCATGGACGAACTACTCCGCCCCTACCACGACCCGAAGACCGGGCGGACGTACGACATGCCGATCGAGAGCATCAACATCATGGGCAAAGCCGGCATCCTGGAGGGCAAAAAAGGCGACATCATGGTTCCCGACGCGCACATCTTCGAAGGGACGGCGGATAACTACCCTTTTCGCAACGAATTCAAGGTCGAAGATTTTGAAGATGCCGGCCTGGGGGTATACGCCGGCCCGATGGTAACGGTGCTCGGGACCAGCTTACAGAACATCCCCATCCTAGACTACTTCCTCACCAGTTCCTGGAAAGCGGTAGGCTTGGAGATGGAAGGGGCCCACTACCAGAAGGCCATTCAGGCAGCTACCCACATTCGTCAGTCGGCTAATCCGGATCTGAAACTGCGCTACGCTTATTACGCAAGCGATAACCCTCTGCTGACCGGGCATACTTTGGCTTCGGGGCCGCTCGGCGTAAGTGGGGTTAAGCCGGCCTACCTCTGTACCCTGCGTATTCTCCAACGCATCCTCAGCCTGGACTAACCGCCGCCCGCCGGCACCCATACACGCAACCGATCAACGTGTAGGTCGACGATCACTTCCCCCTCCCCCAGCCACTCTCCGTCGGCTTCGCATTCCAGCCTGCCGTGCAGCGGGGTAATGCTGATGGCCTTTGCTCGGCCCGTCGTCACGCCGGAAACGGAAGCGATCGAGCCGGTATAAAAGCGCCAACTATTGGCCAGTACTTTCCATACCGGCATTCGCTTCGCTACGGTCAGGGCCAACAACTCGCCGAAGGGCTTAGCGTGCGGTACGAAAGACATCCCCCCGCCCGAGTAGCGCCCTATACCGACGTTAATGGTATGCACCGGTCCTTCCCATCGGTTACCGTCGTAATCGATACGGGCGGCAGGCGCATCGTACCTCCTCAGGTAGCGGGCGGCAAGCAGGGGGTACATCCACCGGCTGCGGGCCGCGCTCAACCCCTCCGCCTCCCTTACTACTTCGGCATCGTACGCGAAGCCGGCAACGTTTAGGAAGGTTCGTCGGGTACCGGTATCGACGAACCTAATCGAGCCAACCGAATGATTCCGCACCCGGCCAGATCGGAGGTAGGCCAACCAGGCGGGTAGCCGGGTCGGGATGCTCAGCGTTCGTACCCAATCGTTCCCCGACCCCAGCGATAAAGGAGCGTAGATAACTTTACCCAGCGCATCCAGCGCGACCAGCTCGTTGAGTACGTAGTGGTGCGTGCCGTCCCCTCCAACGCCTACCAACCCGGAGTGGCCCCTCCGCACGGCCTCCCGAACGAGTACCCCAACCGGTCGGTCGACCGAGCTTAAAGCAAAAGTCAGGGACGGTAAGGCCAGCTTGAGTTTCGGCATCCACTCCCGCCATAGCGCACCTACCCGCCCGCCCGCAGCGGCCGAGTTAATGATGAAATGCCAGTCGGGCTTTTCCGTAATCATTGCCCTAAAGGTCGATAGTGAGCGGCACTACGTCGGTTTTTCGGTGGCTTTCCAGGGTAATTGCTCACATTTGTAACCGTACATCAGTTTTTTTTCCAATCATGCGTACGAACACTATGACCGCCTCCAGCCCACCCCCGATCATCCGAGTAGACAACGTACGTAAAGTATACGGCGATAAGGTGGCGGTAGACGACGTGACTTTCTCCATGCCTCCGGATGCCATCCTCGGGCTGCTCGGCCCGAATGGAGCGGGGAAGACTTCGCTCATCCGCATGATCACTACCATCACGGCTCCGGATACGGGAGCGATCTACTTCAACGGGGAACGACTATCCGGCTATCACCCCACCCAGATCGGGTATTTACCGGAAGAGCGGGGGCTGTATAAAAAGATGTACGTGGGTGAGCACCTGGTCTACCTGGCTCGCCTTAAAGGGCTCAGTGCTAAGGAAGCTACCGCCCGTGCGCGGGAATGGCTAGCAAAGTTCGAGTTGGAAAGCCAGTGGCACAAGGCCGTCGAGGAGCTTTCGAAGGGCATGCAACAACAGGTGCAGTTCATAGCCACCGTCATCCACGAACCCAAACTACTCATCCTCGACGAGCCCTTCAGTGGGTTGGACCCCGTGAACGCTACCCGCATGCGACAGGAGATCCTACGCCTGCATGCTGGTGGCACGGGGGTCATCTTCAGCACCCACCGCATGGAGCAGGTAGAGGAACTTTGTGAATACATCGTCCTCATCAATCAGGGCAGGAACATCCTGGAGGGTAAGGTTGCCGAGATACGCCGCACTTTTCAGGATGATAAGTTTTATTTGGAGTACCGTGGCGATCTACCGGAGAGCTTTAGCGCCCGGTACGAGTTGCTCAACCCCACGCCGTCCAGCATCACCATTCAACTCGGTGAGCACCAAAACCGGGAGGAACTGCTGCGGTACTTACTGGCCGAGCGGGTGCACATAGTAGGTTTTCGGGAGTTACTGCCTAGCTTGAATGAGGTGTTCATCAAGCAAGTCAGCCGCATCTGAGCCGGTCCTTTTTAATTCTTCCCCCTTTCAGGGATAAAGCCCTTAATCATGAACAACCTCTGGCTCGTCATCAAGCGCGAATACATTACCCGCGTACGCCGCAAGTCTTTCATCTTAGCCACCCTGCTTACGCCGCTCGGCCTGGCCGCTTTCGCGATCGTGGCACAGTTCATCTTCAGCTATGAGAACGACGAAAATACCCGAATAGCCATCGTTGATGAAGGCAACGTACTTACCAAAGCCATACCGGATGAGAACAACCTCTATTTCATAAAGACGAAGATCGACCCGGAGGTACTCAAAGCTGACATTCGCGACCAGAAGCAGGATGCCTTTACCGCAGTGCTGGTCATACCGGAGATCGACGACCCCCGTGCCAACGACATCCGGGTACAGTACTTCAGCGACGATGCGCTGTCACTCAATACCCGCGTGGCCATCGAGCGCAGACTGGAACGCGCCTTACGCGACTACAAAGTAGAAGCTTTATCGCTGGATCGGAAGGCTCTGGAGGCCCTCGAAACCGAAGTGGATATACGTACTAAACGCGTAACGATCGAAGCGGGGGAAAGCGAGGATACGACCATGGCCAGCGTCGTCGGGGCAGGCTTGGGCTACCTGATGGGTTTCCTGATGTACCTCTCAATATTCATCTACGGCATGATGGTGATGCGTTCGGTGATGGAGGAGAAGATGAACCGAATCGTCGAGGTAGTCATCTCTACCGTGCGCCCCACCACCCTATTGCTGGGCAAGATCATCGGTGTAGGGGCGGTTGGCCTGACGCAAGTACTGGCCTGGATGGTGTTGATACCCGGCACGATATTCCTGGTCAGCCTACTTTTCGGCCTCGATGCATCGGCGGCTCAGGAGATGCCGCAGAGCCCGGATATCGACCCGGAAGAAATGCAAAGCATGATGGAGAAGGTCGTTGGTGGCCTCGGTGAACTCAACTGGTGGATCATCATCCCGTGCTTCCTACTGTTCTTCCTGGGTGGGTACTTCATGTATGCGGCCCTCTTCGCCGCGGTGGGCTCCGCCATGGGTGACGACATGGGGGAAAGCCAGTCGCTGACCATCCCCATCGTCATCCCCGTTATTCTGGCGTTGTACATCATGATGGCCGCCATCCAGGCACCGAACTCCAGCTTGGCGGTAGGTGCCAGTTTCTTTCCCCTGTTTGCTCCGATCGTGATGCCGGCCCGGCTAGCGTTCGACCCGCCTGCCTGGCAGATTCTGCTCAGCCTGCTGATCGTCATCGCTTTTGCGGGGGGGATGGTGTGGCTGGCCGCCCGTATCTACCGCGTAGGTATTCTGAACTACGGTAAGAAGAGTTCGCTGGCCGAGATGGGCCGGTGGTTATTTAGTAAGTATTAGCGGTATTAACCAGTCTAGTCCACCCCGAGGCTCTTCCCCGGCACCACGCGCACGTTCAGCAACTTAATCACGAACGAGCAAGTAGCCCGGCCTTCGATGGTCGGCCGCATGGCTACCGTGAGCGCGGCCATGACGTCGTCGTAAGTACCTACTAACTGGGTAGAAAGCCCATTCGTAGCCACCTCTATTCCGGCTTGGCTACGAAGTAGTTGGATGAAGCGCACGACTGGCTCGCTATAGTCTTGGGTAAGGGGGTAAAGGGATAGCTCCGCGGATACCATATAGTAAAGTGTTTGCTTATTATTGGCTAGTTGCTAAGGTTCGGCAAATATGCTCTGATAAACGGCAATCTGAAATAGCTGGCCCGGCGGAACCCGTTATTAGTTGTTTGTCAGGTGCGAATGTCTTACTTTGTTCAAGTATTCCGACCCGGCGGCTCTCTCTCTGCCTACTCATCATGAAAATAAACTTAAAGCGACCCGCTCATGCGATCAACCCGTTACCCGTATCTACAGCTACTGCTATGCCTATTCGTGTGCGGTGGCTTCGGCGCGCTCTCCGCTCAAACCAACCCGTGTGACTTCAGTGGAGGCGCACTGACAATCGAAGACGGTGGCCGCGTCTTTCGCGTCTGCCTGGATGACGGCACCGAAGGGCTCACCAACGTCATTCGCACCGGCTTCGAGGGCGGGGAAGAACAATGGTTCATCACCACTTCCGGCGGCGTCATTCTCGAAATCCCTACCGGCGGGCCTCCATTCGACCTTACCGCTTACGGCGAGCGCACCCTGGCAATCTGGAGCGTGGCTTACTCCGGAGAATTGATCGACATAGCGCCGGGAGACAACGTCTGTTCCTCAGCGGCAACGGAGTGTTTCGACCTGTCTAACTCCGTAGTCATCGACCGAAATACCGGGGAGGATTGTGACGCGCCCTGCGACGCCCTCGGCGGCACCCTCGCACTCGCAGACGGGAGTGGCACCCAGGATACCATCTGCATAGATGACGGCGCTGCTTCGGCCGTGGACGTAGCGGTATCCGGGGAAGTCGTCGGAGACAATACCACCTTCGTCATCACGGACGATACCGGGAACATCCTGGCCATCCCCGACGGCAGCGGGCCCTTCGACCTTAGCGTGGCTGGTACCGGGACGTGCATCATCTGGCACCTGGCGTACGACGATGGCTTCGAAGGCCTGGAAGTAGGCGGTTCCGTAGATGACTTCGAAGGTTGCTTTAACCTGTCCAACGGCGTCAGCGTCGTCCGCCAAAGTGGTGACGATTGCCCGGCCGGGATGGACTTCACCGCTACCCTGAGCGGGGTACACGAAATCCCCGTACCCGTTACTTCGACCGGTAACGGTAGCGTACAGGTACGCATGCGCGGTACGACGGTGACCGTAAGCGGTTCCTTCTCCGGCCTCGTCTCCGATTTTGACCCCACCGTCGACGGTGGCGCTCATCTGCACCTCGGCTACGCCGGTCAGGCGGGTCCGATAGCGGTCAGCCTCACGACTACCCTGGACGCGGATTCCCGCGGCGGATCGTTCGCCGCGGCCGATAACACCTTTACCGTCACCGCCGAACAGGCCGCGGCGATCGCGGCGCGCGGCATGTACGTCAACATCCACTCCGTAACCTACCCGGCGGGGGAGATCCGCGGGCAGGTAGTACCGGCGGGTGCGGATGCTTACGCCCGGGCTTACCTCCTCGGCGTCAACGAGGCCCCCTCGGTAGTTACCCTCGCCGTAGGTGGCGTCGTAGCCGAGCGCACGGGTAACGAACTCACGATCTCCGGCAGCTTTTCCGGGCTATCCGCCGACATCGCTACGGCAGTAGCCGGCGGTGCCCACGTGCATACGGGCGTCGTAGGTCGTAACGGCCCGATTTCTTTCCCTCTCACGATGGATATCGGGGCGGATAACCGCTCCGCCGTCTTTCGGGCGGATGCCAATACTTACACGCTGACCGAAGAGCAACTGCAGGCGATGGCCGCCTATGGGCTTTACGTCAACGTGCATTCCCTGAATAACCCGGGCGGCGAGGTTCGCGGTCAGATCACCCCGATGAGTACGGCCAGTTTCTCCGCCGACCTGAGCGGCCACCAGGCCCGGCCCGCCCCCATCAATACGCAGGGCAACGGTCGCGTACAACTCAACCTGACCGGCAACACCCTCGAACTCTTCGGTAGCGTCGGCGACCTCTCCGCCCCGGTACTACTAAGCCTGAACGGTGGTGCGCACCTGCACCCCGGCTTGCCCGGCCAGAGCGGCGGCATCGATTTCGCCATGTCGCTAACCCCCGATGACGGTGCCAACGGCGGTGTCTGGTCGGCGGCCAATAACAGCTTCACGCTAACGGACGAACAGGTAACGACCCTACTCGATCGCGGCTATTACGTCAACGTGCACACCGAACCGAACCGCGGCGGAGAAGCACGCGGGCAAGTAATGAACCTGGCCAAAGGCTACGTAGGCTCTAACGTAAACGGCATCAACGCAAAGCCGACGGCTAACCAGACCACCGGCAACGGCTTTCTGATGTACGAGATCACCGATAACAGCCTCACCGCCATCGGTAGCTTCGCTGACTTGACGAGCGACTACGATTCACAGATCGGCTCCCACATCCACGTAGCCGATGCTTCGCGGGTCGGCCCGGTCGTCTATGACCTCACTCCTACCCTCGGTGACGATCTTCGCGCGGGTACTTACACGGCGGCCGATAATACCATTGCACTCCGTAACGGCAATCGGCGCGCAATTTTGTTGGAGCGATACTACTTCAACCTGCCCACGGTAGCCTACCCGTCCGGTGAGATCCGCGGTCAACTGCTGCGCGAGGATAATGCCTTCCCGGAGCCGGTCGTTGTTAACGAACCCGCCGAGGGAGATACCATACGACTGTTCAGCGGTAGTAGCGACCCTCAGCCCGGAGCCTTCGACCCCGGCGTCGACCCCGACGGTAACCTTCAGGTTTTCACCGTCGAGATCGCCAGCGTGCCGGACTTCCCGGTTATGGCGAACCAACTGTACACCATCGGCCGCGACTCAAACGTCGCCAGGCAGTTCGGTGAGATCTACGATACCTTAATCGCCAGGGGTGCTTTCCCCGGCCTCGAGTTACCCCTACGGTACCGCGTCTTTGCCGGCGACGGCAGCGTCAATACCCCGACGGCGTACCGAAACGTCGTCTTTGATCTGGTAGGCGGCGACAACCCGGACTGCCCGGCCGATGGGGGGGTCATCGCCATCGTCGATAACGCATCCGATACGATCACAATCTGCGCGGGCGACGGTGAGCCGGACGACTTCAACGTGACCGTCACCGATTCGGTAGGGTCCAATTACGTGTTCGTGATCACGGATACCGCCGGTATGATCCTCGACATTACGGCGGAGCAACCCTTCGATCTGGAAGGGGCCGGTGCGGGGCTCTGCCTCGTTTGGGGCCTCGCCTATGAAGACGGGATCACGGGCGCCGAAATCGGTGCTAACGCGAACAACCTCGGAGGCTGTTTCGGCTTGTCTAACCCGGTCTACGTCGAGCGCCTAACGGGCCTGGACTGCGCGGGGCCGGCCTGTGCCTACACCGGCGGTAGCATCAGCGTGGACGGCATCGAGAATAATACTACCGCCATCTGCGTCGGAGACGGTGAACCCGATCCGCTCGTCGTCGAGGTCGAGGGCGCCGTAGGAGACAGTTCTACGCTGGTCATAACGGACGTAAACCTTCAGATAATCGCCATCCCGCCCGCCGATACGGTGGATCTCGAAGGGGCCGGCGTCGGTACCTGCCTCATCTGGAACGTGACCTATAATACGGAAACGATCGGCCTGGACGTCGGTGCGAACGCCGCTCAGTTAGCCGGTTGCTTCGGCCTGTCTAATTTCATTACCGTCATCCGCGATTCGACTACCTCCTGTATGGATGGCATCGTGGCCGGCGAAGTGGAGATCAACGAGGTGTTCGCCGGCGGCGAAGTCGAGCTGCGTAACAATAGCGCTACTTCCGTTAACCTGAATGACCTCTACATCACGAGTAGCCTCGGTACGTACTCCCTGGCGGACGTTCCCGTCAGTTGCGGTGAAGGCACCATCAAGGTCGGCGAGATTGCGGTGGTCGACCTGGCCAATTTCCTCCGAATAGCGGGTGACGAGCTGGTTTTGAGCACCGCCCCCTTAGTCGGCGGCCTGAACATGCTCAGCTACGTCCGCTGGAACGACGGCGGCACCACGCTAACCAGGCTCGCTACCGTACTGGGCCTCTGGGTCGAAGGTACCGAGCTCGCCGCCCCGACGCCGGGCCTCTCCATCCAACTCGACCCCGACGCGGACACCCCGGTCTACGGCCTGTTTACGCCCACCCCTTGCGCGGCGAACGAAGCCAGCGTGAGCACGAACGTGCCGAGCGCGGGAGATCGCCTGAGCGTCTTCCCGAACCCCTTCAACGGCAGCATCACGCTGGAAGTAGAAGGCCTCAAAGCAAACCGCACGCAGTTGCAGTTGATCGACATCAACGGTCGCATCGTTACCAACCGTATACTCGCTTTCCGCAGCGGCCGCCTGGCCATCGAGGCCACTCAGTTGCCCGCCGGTACCTACGTGTTGCGCCTGACCAATACTTACGGTGTTTCTACCCGCCGCGTCATTAAGCGATAGGTGTATCATCAGGCTTCTTCGTTACTCCCAACTCAACGTGAAACCCGCCGGTAGTCGCTCGGCAAAGCGCTCGGGTGCCGTCAGGAGATCTACCCCCTCGAAGGCGGCGGCGTAGTCGATCACCAAGTTGAGGTCCAGATTTTGGCCGCGGGAGGGCAAGGCGGGCAGAGGCAGGTCGAGGGCGAGCTCCTCGCTGCCGAAGGCGTCGGCACGCAGGGTGTCGTTGGTGGCCGTCAGAATGTATTCGGCACTCGCCCGTACGTACCCCCGCCCGTCAGAGAAATTAAGCAGCCCGGGCTTGACGGATAATGGCGAGGACGCAGGTGCGGAGTTGGGGATAATAGGAGCAAAGCGTTCGGCCAGCCCGTAAGTCCCGCGCAATCCGGTAACGGCACTTCCGCTGAGCCGGTAACTCCCGACGGATACTGCCCCCCCCGTAGTTCCGACCAAAGCGGCATTCGCGTTGATCTCCACCGTCATCGTATCCACCCCCTCCGCGAGTTGTACTTCGGTAGGCGCCTGTGGCGTCGGCAAGAAGTCGTCGTCAGCTACCAGTTCGATATCCCCCAGGTAAAAACGAAGGCGAAGTAGGCGGAACGGGTTGCCGGCCCCGTCCGTCAGCGTATCGGTGAGTACCAGGGATTCCTCGTTCCACAGCCGCGTAACTACCAGTCGCACTTCGGGGAACTCGCAGCAGTCATCCGGGCAGGCTTCGTCCGCGCGCAGGTCGTAGTTGACCGCGTTCGGGTCGAGGCAGCCCAGCCGGTCCTCGTAACAGGAGGCGGTCAGGAGAAGTAGGGCTAGGAGCGGGAGGTAGGGCATTTTGGTAAGCGAATGCTGGGATGAGTGGATGTTAGACGAAACGATGAATTACCCACCGAGATTTTGTAATAAATCCTTCAGTAAAACGTCCGGTGCTTCCAGGCCGATAGAGAGCCGGAGGAGGTTATCGGGGGTGCTGGAGTTAGGGCCTTCCACCGATTTGCGGTGCTCGATGAGGCTTTCCACCCCGCCGAGGCTAGTTGCCTGCGTAAAGTGCTCCAGGTCGGTAGCGAATTGCCTGGCCTTTTCGGCGTTGCCGCGAATACGTAAGGAAAGCATGCCCCCGAAGCCGTGCTCCATTTGCCGGGCGGCGACGGCGTGGGCTGGGTGGCTCGGTAGGCCGGGGTACAGGACTTCCTCCACGGCGGGGTGCCCGGATAACCGTTCGGCCAGGTAGAGGGCGGTACCGGATTGCCGCTGCACGCGCAATTCCAGGCTGGCCAGGCCGCGACTGACGAGGTAGCAATCCAGCGGGCTCGGGACGGCACCGCCGAAGCGTTGGATCTTGCCGATTCTTTCACTTGCCCCGTTAGCTTCCCGGGCGATGAGCGCACCACCCAGCACGTCGCTGTGGCCGGCCATGTATTTGGTCGTCGAGTGGATTACGTAATCCGCACCCAGCTTTAGGGGGCGGGTGTGGATCGGGCTCGGCCAGGTATTATCGACGGCGACCAGGAGCTTAGCTTGGTGCGCCAGGTCGACGATGGCGGCCAGGTCGGTAATCTTAAGTTGGGGGTTGGAGGGGGTTTCCAGCCAGATCAGGCGGGTAGTCGGTCGGATAGCATTACGGACGGCTTCATGATCCTGCATATCCACCGCGGTGTAGGTGAGCCCCCAGTCAGTCATCACTTCCTCCAGTAGTAGAATGACGTTGAAGTAGACGTCGTCGGGCACGATCACGTGGTCACCGGTGCGGAGTGAAAGGAAAAGGGCCTGCACGCCCGCCATCCCCGAAGCAAAAGCGAAGGCTGCCGCGCCGGCTTCCAGGCTGGTCAGTTGGTCTTCGAGCGCACTCCGGTTGGGGTTACCCGCGCGGGAATACACGTAGCCCCCCCGGTAGCTCCCGTCCGCCTCGCGCCGGTAAGTTGTAGATAGGTAAATGGGTGGAACTACTGGCTTCGGCATCCGGGGTGATTTGCGGCTCGAAGGTACCACCGCCCTGCTCTTTACCGCTGCGACCTCGCACCTGCGTACTCGCCCTGAAAATACTCGTGCAACGGTTATCTTGCGTGCTCGTCGTTTACCCCGTATGAGACTACTACCCTACCTCAGCCTTCTCCTGTGCCTTCCACTTTCCGCCGCCAGCCCGTACTTCACCGACCACCCCGCCCTCAGCCCCGACGGATCGCAGCTCGTATTCGCGTATAACGGCGACCTTTGGCAGGTGGCCGCCGGCGGTGGCGCGGCGCGAAGGATTACCGCCCTCGAAGGTGCCGAAAGCCACCCCCGCGTCTCCCCCGACGGCCGCTGGCTGGCCTTTACCGCCGGCGTAACCGGCAACGACGACGTGTACGTGATGCCCATGGCCGGCGGCCCGATCGAGCAGTTGACCTACCACGCCGGGAGCGACGCCGTAGCGAACTGGGCCTGGGATAGCCAGACGATCTACTTCACCAGCGACCGATATAATCGGGGAACGACCTTTACCGTGAACCGGGGGGGCGGTACCCCGAAACGCCTGTTCAAGCACTACTTCAATACCATCCACAACCCGGCCGAAGACCCGCAGAGCGGCCGGCTGTACTTCAACGAGAGTTGGGAATCGAGCATCTTCACCCACCGGAAAGGCTATAAGGGCCCCTTTAATCCGGAGATAAAATCGTTCGACCTTGCCGCCGGGAAGGTGAGCGTGCATACGGACTACGAAGGCAAAGATATGTGGCCGATGACGGCTAAGGGTGGCCGCACCTACTTCGTCTCCGACCGCCATAACGGGGAGTATAATCTGTACCGACTGGACGGCAACGAAGCTAAGCGACTGACCAATTTCGAGACCTCCGTTTTCGCCCCCGGCATCTCCGCCGACGGCAGTAAAATCGCCTTCGTTAAAGATTACCAAATCCATATTTACGATACCGGCTCCGGCCGTACCACTACCCCGGAGATCGACCTAAGCAACTTCGTTAACTTGCAGCGGGAGGCAGACTTTTCCACCGATGAAAACATTTCCTACTTCGACGTGGCACGCGACGGGAAAAAGCTGGCCTTTATCGCCCGCGGTGAACTGTTCGTCTCCGACATCGAGGGCAAATTCGTGCGGCAATTGAACACCGGGGACGGCCGGGTTAGCGAAGTCAAGTGGACGAAAGACAACCGTACGCTCGTCTTCACCCAAACCGACGGCGGCTACCAAAACCTCTATCGCATCAACGCCGGTAGTGACGGTACCGCTACCCAGCTCACCAGCGACAACCGTAATAACCGCAACCTCGACCTAGCACCGGATACGAGCAAGATCGCCTTCCTGAGCGGCCGCGACGAAGTGCGGATGCTCGACCTCAATGACTACTCCGTCAGCACCCTGGCCAAAGATGAGCTGTGGGGCTTTCAGAACGACCCGCCCCGCTGGTCGCCCGACAGCCGCTACCTGATGTACACCGGCTACCGAAATTTCGAACGCGACATCAAGCTCGTGGATACGGAGAACGGCAACCGGGTGAGTAACCTGACCAATACCGGCGTAAGCGAGGTTTCACCCGTTTGGTCGCCCGATGGGAAGTACATCTACTTCACCTCCTCCCGCCACGTACCCAATTACCCGCGGGGCGGTGGAGACGTGCGATTGTACCGCCTGCCACTGAAGAACTACGACGAGCCCTTTCGCCAAGCGGCTTTCGAAAAGCTGTTCGCCGAGGAAGAGGAAGAAAAGTCGGACTCCATAGTGGTCGAGCTCGATACGGACGGGATGATGGATCGCCTCGAAGCGGTCGGCCCGCAAGCGGGCAGCCAGGGCGGCCCCTTCGTGGTGGAGGACGGTGGGAAGACGATAGTCGTCTACGGCTCCAACCACACCGGTAAGATGGCCTTCTACCAAACTATTTTCGAACCTTTCGAGCCGGAAAAAACGAAAGAGATCAAGGGTAACGGCGTAGGTGGCGCTCAGGACCTGATCACCGCCAACGGCAAACACTACCTGATCGGCGGCAATAAGATTCACGAGGTCGACCTCGGCCAGAGCAAGCTCAAACCCGTGGAGATCAAGCACACCTTCCGCCGCTCCCTCGGCCCCGAGTTCGAACAGATGTTCTACGAAACCTGGGCGAATATGGAAGAGAATTTCTACAACGAAGAATTTCACGGCAAGGACTGGGCGGCCCTGCGCGACCGTTACGCCACCTTCCTGCCCCACCTGACCAACCGCGCCGACCTGCGCCGGCTGACCAATGACCTGCTGGGGGAACTGAATACCTCCCACTTCGGCTTCAGCACTTTCGGTAAAGAGGAGGCCATCCGGGCGAACCAGTCCACTACCGCCCTCGGCCTGACCTTTGATCAGGATGACCCGTACCGGATCGCAACCGTCCTGGCCGACGGGCCGGCGGACCACGCCGGTATCGATATCCAGGCCGGCGACCGCATCGTTGCCATCAACGGCGAGGAAATCGACCCGGCCAGAAATCGGGAATACTACCTCTCCAAACCGAGCGTGGATAAGGAAGTCAGCCTTCGATTGCAACGCGGTACTGACGCTGCTGACACCGTCCGCCTCCACCCGGAAAACTACTTCAGCGAACGCAACCACCGCTACGACGAATGGATCGACAACAACCAGGAGCGGGTGGATGAGCAAACCGAGATGCGCGTCGCCTACGCCCACATGAAGAATATGGGTGGCGGGGAGTTGAACGGCTTCCTGGATGAGATGGTCCGGGAGGAATACAATCGGGACGCATTAATCCTCGACCTGCGCTACAATACGGGTGGTAACGTCCACGACGCCGTGCTGCAGTTCCTCAGCCAGCGCCCCTACGCGACCTGGAAGTACCGGGGCGGCACCTCTTCCCCCCAACCCAACTTCGCCCCGCGCGCCAAGCCGATCGTCCTACTGATCAACCAGCAAAGCCTGAGTGATGCGGAAGTTACCGCCGAAGGCTTCAAGGCTCTGGGCCTGGGCACGGTTGTCGGTACCCCCACCTACCGCTGGATCATCTTCACTTCCGGCAAGGGGTTGGTCGACGGCAGCTTCTACCGCCTCCCGAGCTGGGGCGTGTACGGGCTGGACGGGCGCAACCTCGAGAAGACCGGGGTGGAGCCGGACGTCCGCATCGATAATACGGCAGCCGACCGGCAGGCGGGCCGCGACCCGCAGTTAGATAAGGCCATCGAGCTGGTACTGAAAGCCCTCTGATATGCCCGTCATTACCGCTACGCTCTCCCTGGCCGACGAAGACCTGAATTACGGTGACGTCTACTACACGGTCTTTGCCGTGCCGAACGAAGCCGTGGCGGAGTTGCTGAAGCGGGAGCGTAATACCTTCCGCGTTATCGTAAACATCAATGAGCAGGGAGCGATCCATTCCGGCCTGATGCCCGATGGGAAGGGGAACTGGTTCATCACCGTGAGCCAAGAAGTGCGCAAACGCTTCGCGATCGAGCTGGCGGACGAGGTACTACTAAACATCCAGCCGGACGATTCGGATTACGGTATGCCACTGCCGGGCGAAGTCGCCGAGCTCTGGGCTACCGACGCGGAGGCCAAGGACCTCTTCCACAAGCTGACCCCAGGCAAGCAACGTGGGCTCATCTACCTGATAGCTAAGCCGAAGGGGGTGGAGACCCGCGTCAAAAAGGCGGTTCAGATTCACGAGTATTTGAAGTCGGTCGGCGGTAAGTTGAACAGCAAAGAAATGAATGCTTACATCAAGGCGGATAACGTTAACTGGAGCAAATATTAATGGTAGACACCGACCGCTACCGTATCCCCACCGGCCCCGGGGCCGGTGAGTTTCGCGACCGCGGGAGTAAGTTCGTGGCCCGCCTGGCGCACGCCCGCACCGAGGTCGAGGCACTGGCCGTAGTCGAAGCGCAAGCCTTACTCCACCACAAGTGCAATCACCACTGCTACGCCTACCGACTGGGGGAAGGCAAGGACGTTTGGCGCGCCAACGACGACGGCGAACCGAGCGGCACGGCGGGGCGGCCGATCCTGGGCAGGATCGATAGCGCGGGCTTGAGCGACGTGGTCATCGTCGTCTCCCGCTACTTCGGCGGCACCAAACTGGGTGCTTCGGGCCTGATCAACGCCTACCGCGAAGCCGCCGCCCTGGCGGTTACTGACGCCCCCACCGGCTGGCAGCTACTCACCAACCGGGTGCGCTTAAGCTTCGGTTACGAGTTGATGACCCCGGTCTTGAGCTCCCTGAGCCAACTCGGGTTGGAGATGGCCGAGCAGACCTTTACGGAAAGCGCCGAGGTAGTACTGGAGCTCCCCCGCAGCCAAACCAAAGAACAATTGCGAACCCTTAAAGCAGCCATTGCCGGCGTCTACGTCGAGGAAGTAGACGAAGAATTCACCGTAAAAGGTCTAAGCATAGAAATAGCTCCCTAACTCCCAAAGAACGAGCGGAGTGAGCTATCCAATGCGGCAGCCAAATCGTATATCGAGTATCGAGTATCGCATATCGCCAATCGGAAACCGGTCAAATACCTTTGACCGGTTTGACCCCTACGTTCCGTACCTTCGCCCGCCATGGGAAAAGTGATCGCCATAGCGAACCAAAAAGGTGGCGTAGGGAAGACGACGACGGCCATTAACCTGGCCGCCAGCCTCGCTATCCTGGAGCGTAAGGTACTGCTGATCGACGCCGACCCCCAGGGGAACGCCAGCAGCGGCGTAGGCATCCCCCCCGACGAACTGGAAGAAAACATCTACCACGTCTTGGTCCAGCACCTCGACGTGGAGGACGTCATCTACGAAACCTCCACGCCCAACCTCCACTTGATCCCGGCCGGCATCGACCTCGTCGGGGCGGAGGTAGAGCTCATCAACCGCTTTCGACGGGAGGACGTGATGAAAAACAACGTGATTGCCAAAGTCCGCGATCGGTACGATTACATTTTTATCGACTGCCTTCCTTCCCTCGGCCTATTGACCGTAAACGCCCTCACCGCGGCGGATACCGTCATCATCCCGGTGCAGTGTGAGTTCTTCGCGCTGGAAGGGCTGACGAAGCTGCAGAATACCGTCCGGCTGGTGCAAAAGCAGCTCAATCCGGCCCTAAAGATCGAGGGCATCTTGCTAAGTATGTACGACCAGCGGCTGCGGCTGGCCAATATGGTCGTCCAAAAAGTACGCGAGAACTTCGGCGACCTGGCCTTTCAGACGATCATCCACCGCAACGCCCGCATCAGTGAGGCACCCAATATGGCGCGGCCGGTCGTGATGATCAATGCCGGTAGCCGGGGGGCGACCAACTTCCTAAATCTGGCGCAGGAGTTTTTGACCAAGAACGCCGACTAAGCCTACCCCGTGCCCAAAAAGAACCGCCGTAAAGGCAAACAGCAGAAGGTCACCCCCGCCGCCGAAGCCACCGTAGCGAAGCGCTCCTCGCGCTGGCAGTTTTTCCTGTGGATCAGCGCCTTCTTTTTCTTCGCGGCTCTGCTGATCAGGGCGGACGTCATCACCCCCTGGCCCGGTGCGGAGAGCCTCGCGCTCGACCACGCCCTGAGTACGCAGCGGGGAAGTTCGGTGCTCTCTTTCCTCTACTACCAACTATTCGGCTGGGGGGAAGGCATTGACGACAGCACGCAAGCCATCTGGTTGTTCCCCCGCTTGCTGAGCGCGCTGGCGGTGCTCGGTACGGGCTGGGTTACTTACCGCTACGCAGGCCGTCTGTTCGGTGCTTCGGCGACGCGCCTGGGTTTGTTGGCGGCGGCGGCCTCCCTCTTTCTGCCCTTCTTCGGCAAGGTCGCTACGCCGGACGCGCTGGCGCTACTGGGTCAATCCGGCTTCCTGTTCACTACCTACCTCACTGCGGTCGATCGTGAGCGGAATTACGTCCCCGCGGCTGGCGTCTTGTTGTTGTTAGCGGGCCTGGCGGCGCCACTCTCTACGCTGGTATTCGGGGCGGCGGCCGTATTCGCGGCGCGGTCGTTACTCGGCGGCAGTAAGCAGTGGTTGAACCTGCTGATCCTGTTGGCCCTACCCCTCACCCTGCTGTTATTGCAGGGCAACCAGGGCGTCCGCTCCTACTGGTTCTGGGGGGAGCAGCCGCTCGCCTACCCGCGTTTTTTGGCTTATACCTTACTCGGCTTTTTACCGCTGGCGGGGTGGTTCCTGGCGGGGGTACGCGATCTGATCTACAAAGTGCGCAAGGGGGAGCAGGCAGCGCGCTTATTTGCGGCGGGCCTGGGGATTGCTTTCGTGACGCAGTCGCTGGTCTTCCCACTTCTCCTGGCCTTACTGGCCGGCAAACAGATGCAGCTTTACTTTCAGGAGGGGCGGTACCCCTGGAGCGATTGGGCGCGGGGCGGGGCGGTCGTACACCTCGTATTGGCCTTCGCCGGCGCTTTCGTAGCGATGCTCGGCTCGGGCATTTCCTTCCCGGGGGCGGGCTTCCGGGCGGCGCTGGGGATGGCGGCGGCTTACTGGATCTTTTCGCTCTTCGGCGTGATCGGCGTATACGGGAACCGGCGGGATTTTGCGCTCGGGGGCACGCTGCTGGCCGGCTTACTCGGGGCGCTCTTCTTTTGGGTGCAGGTGTATCCCTATTTCGAGGTGGACCGCGCCTGGCCGGAGCAATTGGTAAAGAAGATGGAGGTGAACATCCCTACTTACATCCCTACCGACGTCGAAGCGGCCCTAACGGTAGCCCGGCCCGTTTTCCGCAGGCGGGGAATACCCATCGTCGACGCTGAAGAGGCCGACCTTACCCTGGTCAGTTGGCCGGCGACGGATTCGGTGTCGACGGCGGCGCTGCAAACTAAAGGGCGGGTGGTCATCGCCCCCAGGATGTTCGGCTTGCGGCGTTAGCGCAGGAGGGTCACGTCGCCGGATAGTCGATGGGTCTCCCCGTCCAGGTAAGTGATTGCGGTTACGTAGGCGTAGGTGCCGAGGGGGAGGGCCCGGCCTTCGTGGGTGCCGTCCCAGCCCATCGTACGGTCGTTGATGGCGAAGTTCTCGCGTTCGAATACCAGGCTCCCCCAGCGGTCGTATACCCGGAGGTAGGCCACTTCGACGACGCGGCTTTGGTCACTCTGGGGCAGAAATTCGTCGTTAACGCCATCGTCATTCGGGCTGAAGGCGGTCGGTAGGTAGACGTCGCGCAGTTTGTTGACGGTAATGCGGATACTATCGGTGGCAATACAGCCATTCTGACTTTGGGCGCGGTAGCGCAGGTGCAGAGAATTAGCAGGAAAGAGCAATATTTGAGTACAGGGCGTATCACAGGGGACTTCCGGCGGATCGAGGGTGAAGGCAGTCGTCACATCCGTGCTCACCACCTGCACGCTCACGCTTTCGCCGAGGGTGACCGTCCTATCTTCCCCCAGGTCTACTGTATAGGGATCGGGCTCTTCAAGAATTATTGCACCTGCGCTCTCGCAACCGACACGATCCACGAGCCGGTAGGTGTAGCTTCCGCTGGCCAGTCCGTCGTAGGTGCGGCCGGCCGGTAGGTCATCGAGCAGGAAGCGGTAAGGCGCCGCCCCACCCGCCGCACTATCCAGGCGAATAATGCCGTCGTCTACCCCTTGGCAGAGTGGGGATATGTCGGTAATGAATGCCGTCAGGCCCGGGTCGGGCACGACCGCGAGTTGGGTCGTCACGATGCTATCGCAGCCCAGGCGGGAGGTTAAAGTATCCGTATACACCCCCGCCCGGTCGTAGAAGGAGTCGCCTACCTGGAGGCTACCGCCGGCGCAAATGGTGTCTACGCGTTCAAAACCGGTGGCCTCGGTAGTGATGGTGCGCACGTCGGAGATGATCCTGCATTTACTGTTGGTCAGATTGGTCGTCGATGCTGCTACCAGGTAGCGGTAGAAACTACTACCGAGCCGTACCTGCTCGGCTCTGAGGATTGGCTGCCGGGCGCCTTCGATGGCCTCCCAGCCACTCACACCGTCGGGGCTTACCTGCCACTGGATGGCCGGCGTGTCGAATTGACCCCCGATGATCCGCGCCTCGATTACCGTCGTGCCGCCGTCCTCACAGGTACCGATTACCTCGCGAACGGCCGTGATGCCCGCCTCCGGGCCGCAGGCACGAAAGGCGATGTTGTCGAGCGCCAGGTCGTTGCCGTTCCCCCCCGGTGCATTATTGCGCAGGCTTAGCTTGACGGTCGTCTGATCGGGGTCGGTACGGAAGGAGAAGCCGTAGTTGTTCCAGCGCTGGTCCTTCGGTACGTTGCCGGTGGAGAACTGTACCTCGTCGTCGATAAGGAAGGATACGTCGGGGTCACTGCCCGGCTGACCGATCTTTAGCATGTTGCGGATATCGGCCGAGAAGAAGTAGTCGGTATTCCCGCACAGGCCGTTGACGGTTTGCTCGTAGAATATGCCCGGGCTGAAAGAGGAATTGACCACCATCATGTACCCGTTCGGGTCACTGCTGTTGTCGAAGAACCGATCCCAGGTCAGATAGATACCCCCCCAGCCCGTGCCGCCGGTATTGTTGGTGATGGTGTAGAACCCGTCGACTGGCGGCGGGTTTCTCTCGTAGCTAAAGCCGGGTGCGATACGGGGGTCCTCCTGAATGATGTTTTCCGTTCCGGCACCGAAGTCGCCGCCGGGGAAGATGTTCTCACCGAGCGTTCCGGAGCACTGGGCCGGGAGGGCCGGGGGTAGCCCAAGTAGAGCGAGAACCAGAATTATGGTGGTGCGGAAGATCAACGGGCGGCTTGGCTGTTAAGGAGGAGATGCTCAAGGTACGCGCCAACCGGAAAACAAACCGGTTAGTTTGCCCGATAGGATGTTACGTTACAATTCATACGATTTATCGCCAGGTAGTCGGGCGTGATCCGCTACCTCACCAGCATCAAACCACCCCCGAAGTGCTCGGTTTCCTGGTCGGCGTACTCTACCTCCAGGCTGTAAACGTAGGGGCCGATGGGGGCGATTTTTGCGCCGTGGAGGCCATCCCAGCCCAGGGAGGGGTCGTTGGCCGAAAAGTCTTGCCGTTCGAAGACGAGGCCGCCCCAGCGATTGTAGATCCGTAGGTGCCGGATGCGGGCCAGATAGTCCGACTCGCCGAATACCGTGAAGCGGTCGTTGCTTCCGTCTCCGTTCGGGCTGAAGGAATTGGGAATATATATTCTGCGGGGTATTTCTACGGTAATGCGGATACTGTCGGAGGCGGCGCAACCGAGTGAATCCTGGGCGCGGATGCGCAGGAGTACGGTGCTGTCCGGAGTGAGCGATATGCGGTCACAGTCGGGTTCGCAGGTTGCGGTAGGTGGTTGAAGCTCGAAGGTTGCGATTTCCCCCGTTCTCATTACTGGGAGGCTCAACGTTTCCCCGGAAACGGCGGTGCGGTTCGGACCCAGATCTACCGTAAATAGCGTAGGGGAAGCCAGATTCACTGCACCTGCGTCCTCGCAATTAAATTTATCAGTCAGACGGTAGGTATACATGCCGGCCGTCAATCCACCGTAAGTACTGTCCGGGGGGAGGCTATTTACCGAAAAGACGTACGGAGGTACGCCCCCTATTACTTCGGTCAATTGAATGCGCCCGTCCGCAAAACCGAAGCAGCTGGGGTCCGCCTGCGTTACGACGGCCCGCAACCCGTCAGCCGGCAGTACCGTCAGGTCGGTCGTTATGATGCTGTCGCAGCCGGAGCTGGCTACCAGGGTATCCAGGTAGGTGCCACTTTCGGTGTAGACGGAGGTACCGACCCGCAACTCCGCGCCTTCGCAGAGGGTATCCGTGCGGCTGGCCGTGATGTTGGTGACTACCGTCAGGTCGGTCGTTACGATGCTGTCGCAGCCGGAGGTGGCCATCAGGGTATCCAGGAAGGTGCCACTCATGGTGTAAACGGAGGAGCCTACCTGTATTTGGCCGCCTTCGCAGATCGTTTCCGTTTGGTTGGTCGTCAGGCTGGTTACTACCGTCACCTCGGTCGTTACGATGCTGTCGCAGCCGGAGCCGGCAACCAGGGTATCCAGGTAGGTGCCGTTCTCGGTGTAGACGGAGGTGCCTACCTGTATTTGGCCGCCTTCACAGATCGTTTCCGTTTGGTTGGTCGTCAGGCTGGTTACGACCGTCAACTCAGTGGTTACGATGCTGTCGCAGCCGGAGGTGGCGACCAGGGTATCCGAGTAGGTGCCGCTCTCGGTGTAGACGGAAGAGCCTATCCGTATTTGGTCGCCTTCGCAGATCGCTTCCGTCTGGCTGGACATTAAGGTGATGGCTACCGTCAATTCGGTGGTTACGATACTGTCGCAGCCGGAGCTGGCTACTAGGGTATCCGAGTAGGTACCGGCTTGGGTGTACACGGAGGAGCCTACTTCTAGCTGCTCGCCTTCACAGATCGTTTCCGTTTGGCTGGACGTTAGGCTAGTTGCTACCGTCAATTCGGTGGTTATGATACTGTCGCAGCCGGTACTGGCTACCAGGGTATCCAGGTAGGTGCCGCTTTCTGTATAGACCGAAGTTCCTACCCGCACTTGGCCGCCTTCGCAGATCATTTCCGTTTGGTTGGAGGTTAGGCTGGTTACTACCGTTAATTCGGTGGTTATGATGCTATCGCAGCCGGTACTGGCTACCAGGGTATCCAGGTAGGTACCGCTTTCAATGTAGATGGAAGTGCCTACTTCTACCTGGCCACCTTCGCAGATGCTCTCCGTTTGGTTGGTTGTCAGACTGGTCAGTACCGTCAATTCGGTGGTTATAATGCTGTCGCAGCCGGTGCTCGATACCAGGGTATCCAAATAGGTGCCGCTTTCGGTGTAGACGGAGGTGCCTACTTCTACCTGGCCGCCTTCGCAGATTGCTTCCGTTTGGTTGGTCGTCAGGCTAGTTAGTACCGTCAATTCGGTCGTTACGATACTGTCGCAGCCAGTGCTTGATATCAGGGTATCTAGAAACGTGCCGCTCTCGGTGTAGACGGAAGTACCTACTTCTATCTGGCCACCTTCGCAGATTGCTTCCGTTTGATTGGTCGCCAGGCTGGTTAGTACCATTAATTCGGTCGTTACGATACTGTCGCAGCCAGTGCTTGATACCAGGGTATCCAGGTAGGTGCCGCTTTCGGTGTAGATCGAGGTGCCTACTTCTATCTGGCCACCTTCGCAGATTGCTTCTGTTTGGTTGGTCGCCAGGCTGGTTAGTACCGTCAATTCGGTCGTTACGATGCTGTCGCAGCCAATGCTTGACACCAGGGTATCCACGTAGGTGCCGCTCTCTGTATAGACGGAAGTACCTACTTCTACCTGACCACCTTCGCAGATGCTCTCCGTTTGGTTGGTTATCAGACTGGTCAGTACTATTAATTCGGTCGTTATGATGCTGTCGCAGCCGATACTCGATACCAGGGTATCAACGTAGGTGCCGCTCTCTGTGTATATAGAAGTACCTACTTCTACCTGACCGCCTTCGCAGATGCTCTCCGTTTGGTTGGTCGTTAAGCTGGTTAGCACCATTAATTCAGTCGTTACGATGCTGTCACAGCCGATACTCGATACCAGGGTATCCAAATAGGTGCCGCTTTCGGTGTAGACGGAGGTGCCTACTTCTACCTGGCCGCCTTCGCAGATTGCTTCCGTTTGGTTAGTCGTTAAGCTGGTTAGTACCATTAATTCGGTCGTTACGATGCTGTCACAGCCGATACTCGATACCAGGGTATCCAAATAGGTGCCGCTTTCGGTGTAGACGGAGGTGCCTACTTCTACCTGGCCGCCTTCGCAGATTGCTTCCGTTTGGTTAGTCGTTAAGCTGGTTAGTACCGTTAATTCGGTCGTTATGATACTGTCGCAGCCAGTGCTTGACACCAGGGTATCCACGTAGGTGCCGCTCTCTGTATAGACGGAAGTGGCTACTTCTATCTGGCCACCTTCGCAGATTGCTTCCGTTTGGTTGGTCGCCAGGCTGGTTAGTACCGTCAATTCGGTCGTTATGATACTGTCACAACCAGTACTTGATACCAGGGTATCCAGGTAGGTGCCGCTCTCTGTATAGACGGAAGTACCTACTTCTACCTGACCGCCTTCGCAGATGCTCTCCGTTTGGTTGGTCGTTAAGCTGGTTAGCACCATTAATTCAGTCGTTACGATACTGTCGCAACCGGTGCTCGACACCAGGGTATCCAGGTAGGTGCCGCTCTCTGTATAGACGGAAGTACCTACTTCTACCTGGCCACCTTCGCAGATTGCTTCCGTTTGGTTGGTTGTCAGGCTGGTTAGCACCATTAATTCGGTCGTTACGATGCTGTCGCAACCGGTGCTCGATACCAGGGTATCCACGTAGGTGCCGCTCTCGGTGTAGATCGAGGTGCCTACTTCTACCTGACCACCTTCGCAGATGCTCTCCGTTTGGTTGGTTGTCAGACTGGTCAGTACCATTAATTCGGTCGTTACGATGCTGTCACAGCCGATACTCGATACCAGGGTATCCACGTAGGTGCCACTTTCGGTGTAAACGGAGGTGCCTACTTCTACCTGGCCGCCTTCGCAGATTGCTTCCGTTTGGTTGGTCGTTAAGCTGGTTAGCACCATTAATTCGGTCGTTATGATGCTGTCGCAACCACTACTCGCTACCAGGGTATCCAGAAACGTTCCGCTCTCGGTGTAGATGGAGCTACCTACCAGTAGTTGCTCACCTTCACAGATCATCTCCGTTTGATCGAATGTGAGGTTCGTCAGTACCGTTAAGTCGGTCGTTACGATGCTGTCACAACCAGTACTCGATACCAGAGTATCCAGGTAAGTGCCGCTCTCTGTATAGACGGAAGTACCTACTTCTACCTGGCCGCCTTCGCAGATGCTCTCCGTTTGGTTGGTCGTCAGACTGGTTAGCACCATTAATTCGGTTGTTACGATGCTGTCACAGCCGATACTCGATACCAGGGTATCTATGTAGGTGCCGCTTTCGGTGTAGATGGAGGTGCCTACTTCTACCTGGCCACCTTCGCAGATTGCTTCCGTTTGGTTGGTCGTCAAACTGGTTAGCACCATTAATTCGGTTGTTACGATGCTGTCACAGCCGGTGATCGCCACCAGGGTATCCAGGTAGGTGCCGCTTTCGGTATAGACGGAGGTGCCTACCAGAAATTCCCCGCCTTCGCAGATCGATTCTGTCTGGCTGGAGGTAGCGTTCTCTATTACCGTTAGGTTGGTCGTTACGATGCTGTCGCAGCCGGTAACTGCTACCAGGGTATCCAAATACATCCCGCTCTCGGTGTAGACGGAGGTGCCTACCAGGAATTCCCCGCCCTCGCAGATCGATTCCGTTTGGCTGGAGGTAGCGTTCTCTATTACCGTTAGGTTAGTCGTTACGATGCTGTCGCAGCCGGTAACTGCTACCAGGGTATCCAGATAGGTACCGCCCTCGGTATACACGGAGGTGCCTACCAGAAACTCCCCGCCCTCGCAGATCGATTCCGTTTGGCTGGAGGTAGCGTTCGCTATTACCGTTAGGTTGGTCGTGACGATGCTGTCGCAGCCGGTAATCGCCGTTAGGGTATCCAAATACGTGCCGCTTTCGGTGTAGACGGACGCGCCTACCAGGAATTCCCCGCCTTCGCAGATTGATTCTGTCTGGCTAAAGGTAGCGTTCTCTACTACCGTTAGGTTGGTCGTGACGATGCTGTCGCAGCCGGTAACTGCCACCAGGGTATCCAGGTAGGTACCGCTTTCGGTATAGACGGACGCGCCTACCAGGAATTCCCCGCCCTCGCAGATCGACTCCGTCTGGCTGGAGTTAGCGTTATCTACTACCGTTAGGTTGGTCGTGACGATGCTGTCGCAGCCGGTAATTGCCACCAAAGTATCCAGGTAGGTACCGCTCTCAATATACACGGACGCGCCTACCAGGAATTCCCCGCCTTCGCAGATCGATTCCGTTTGGCTGGAGGTAGCGTTCGCTATTACCGTTAGGTTGGTCGTGACGATGCTGTCGCAGCCGGTAACTGCCACCAAAGTATCCAGGTAGGTACCGCTCTCGATATACACGGACGCGCCTACCAGGAACTCCCCGCCCTCGCAGATTGATTCTGTCTGGCTGGAGGTAGCGTTCGCTATTACCGTTAGGTTGGTCGTGACGATGCTGTCACAGCCGGTAACTGCTACCAGGGTATCCAGATAGGTGCCGCTTTCGGTATAGACGGACGCGCCTACCAGGAACTCCCCGCCCTCGCAGATTGATTCTGTCTGGCTGGAGGTAGCGTTCGCTATTACCGTTAGGTTGGTCGTGACGATGCTGTCACAGCCGGTAACTGCTACCAGGGTATCCAGATAAGTACCGCTTTCGGTGTACACGGAGGTACCTACCTCGATCTGGCCGCCCTCGCAGATCGATTCTGTCTGGCTGGAGGTAGCGTTCGCTACTACCGTTAGGTTAGTCGTTACGATGCTGTCGCAGCCGGTAACTGCCATCAGGGTATCCAGGTAGGTGCCGCTCTCGGTGTAGACGGAGGTGCCTACCAGGAACTCCCCGCCTTCGCAAATCGATTCTGTCTGGCTGGAGGTAGCGTTCGCTATTACCGTTAGGTTGGTCGTGACGATGCTGTCGCAGCCGGTGATTGCCACCAAAGTATCCAGGTAGGTGCCGCTCTCGGTGTACACGGAGGTGCCTACCAGGAATTCCCCGCCCTCGCAGATCGATTCCGTTTGGCTGGAGGTAGCGTTCGCTACTACCGTTAGGTTGGTCGTGACGATGCTGTCGCAGCCGGTGATTGCCACCAAAGTATCCAGGTAGGTGCCGCTCTCGGTGTACACGGAGGTGCCTACCAGGAATTCCCCGCCCTCGCAGATCGATTCCGTTTGGCTGGAGGTAGCGTTCGCTATTACCGTTAGGTTGGTCGTGACGATGCTGTCGCAGCCGGTAATTGCCACCAAAGTATCCAGGTAGGTACCGCTCTCAATATACACGGACGCGCCTACCAGGAATTCCCCGCCCTCGCAGATCGATTCCGTTTGGCTGGAGGTAGCGTTCGCTATTACCGTTAGGTTGGTCGTTACGATGCTGTCGCAGCCGGTAATTGCCACCAAAGTATCCAGGTAGGTACCGCTCTCAATATACACGGACGCGCCTACCAGGAATTCCCCGCCTTCGCAGATCGATTCCGTTTGGCTGGAGGTAGCGTTCGCTATTACCGTTAGGTTGGTCGTGACGATGCTGTCGCAGCCGGTAACTGCCACCAAAGTATCCAGGTAGGTACCGCTCTCGATATACACGGACGCGCCTACCAGGAACTCCCCGCCCTCGCAGATTGATTCTGTCTGGCTGGAGGTAGCGTTCGCTATTACCGTTAGGTTGGTCGTGACGATGCTGTCACAGCCGGTAACTGCTACCAGGGTATCCAGATAGGTGCCGCTTTCGGTATAGACGGACGCGCCTACCAGGAACTCCCCGCCCTCGCAGATTGATTCTGTCTGGCTGGAGGTAGCGTTCGCTATTACCGTTAGGTTGGTCGTGACGATGCTGTCACAGCCGGTAACTGCTACCAGGGTATCCAGATAAGTACCGCTTTCGGTGTACACGGAGGTGCCTACCAGGAATTCCCCGCCCTCGCAGATCGATTCCGTTTGGCTGGAGGTAGCGTTCGCTATTACCGTTAGGTTGGTCGTTACGATGCTGTCGCAGCCGGTAACTGCTACCAAGGTATCCTGATAGGTGCCGCTTTCGGTATAGACGGAGGTGCCTACCTCGATCTGGCCGCCTTCGCAAATTGCCTGGGCCTGATTAAAGGTAGCGTTCGTTATTACCGTCAGGTTAGTGGTTACAATACTGTCACAGCCGTTACCTGCTATCAGGGTATCCAGGTAGGTGCCGCTTTCGGTGTACACGGAGGTGCCTACCTCTATCTGATCGCCTTCACAGAGCGTTTCCGATTGGCTGGACGCAGCGTTTGCCAGTACCGTCAGGTTGGTCGTGACGATACTGTCGCAACCGGCGTCGGTTGTGAGGGTATCCAAGAACGTTCCGCTTTCGGTGTAGACGGACGTACCTACCTCTAGTTGCATGCCATCGCAGATGACGTCCGTCCGGGTAGAAGCCAGTACTTGCACGGAAATATTTACTACGTCGCTGATGATTCGGCATTTACTATTGGTTAGTATCTCGGAAGAGGCGGCTACGAGGAACCGATAGAACTGCCCTCCCAGTGTGAGCTGCCCGACTGTCAATTCCGGTACGTTTGCCCCCGGGATATCGACCCAGTCATCTACCCCGTCCGGACTAACCTGCCACTGAACGGCGGGGTTTGGGAACGCGGAGCCCGCCACTACGGCTTCCAACGCTACCGTAGCGGGGTCTTCGCAGGCGCTTATCTCCGACCGGATGGCGGTCACCGTTGCCTCCGGGCCACAGGGGCGAAAGGAGATATTATCCAATGCGAGGTCGTTGCCTAACCCGCCCGGGGCATTGTTACGGAGCGTAAGCCGCACGGTAAACTGCCCCGGTGCGGTGCTGAAGGCGAAAGCGTAGTCGTTCCACAAGTCGTTATTGGGGATATTACCCGTCGTGAATACTTCCACGCCGTCGATCAGGAAGGAAACGTTCGGGAGGATATCTCCTTCTATACCCGCCCTGTACAGATTACGGATGTCCGCGGAAAATTCATAGTCCGTATTCTCACACAGGTCGGTTACCTCCCGCTCGTAGAATGCACCGGGTTCTACGGAGGAATTAACAACCATCATATAGCCGTTCGGGTCGTCGCTGTTATCCTCGAAGCGCGCCCAATCGGGGAAGATGCCCGCCCAGTCCGCGCCTCCCGTGTTGTTCGTGACGACGTAAAAACCATCCACGGGTGGCGGGGCGGTCGTGTATATAAAACCGGGCGCAATGCCGGGGTCGTCCTGCCGAACGTTGTCCGTACCACTCCCGAAATCGCCATCGGGAAAGGCATTTTCACCCAGGTTACCGCCACACTGGGCGGTTAGGGGGGTGATCTGGAATAGCGTGAGTACTGAAAGTAGTAGTAGTGTGCGCACAGTGTGTTGACGAAAACGGGTTGAGACGAAGCCCGTCAGCGGCGGAGTGGTAGCAACTCTTGGCCGAGTAACTTCGTAACAAAAAGAAAGGCACGCCACAAGTGACGCACCTTCCCTGAACTAAACCCCAGTTATAAAAAATCTTGTTGCGATGAAGGCACCGCGTTGGTTTGTTGTTGATGTAAAACTACGTGCGCACCGTCGGTTATGCTAATTCAGCCGATACTTTAACAGTGTGCTTACTCGGTCGCTTTAACCAGCAGCGCCAGCGCCGAAGTCAAATAACAAGCTGAATCTTAAGGTATTGTCTAGCGGATTACGCTGATTGCTAGTGGGTATCAAATAGCTAAAATTTAGGCCAAAAATATTGTACTTCAGACCTAGACCAGCGGTGAGGTATTTACGGCCGCCTTTAGTTTGGTCTTCATGGAAGTAGCCGGCGCGAACGGCAAACTGCTGACTGTACCAGTATTCCGCGCCGATACTGTAAGTGAGTTCACGCAGTTCTTCACCGGCGCCGCCCTGAGCATCTCCAAAAGAGGAGAATAAGGAACTGACCGGAGACTGGTCATTAAGGTCTTGGTTCTTGTTTTCGCAGTCGGCGCCAGCTACGCTACAGGGTGTCGGCACTAACAATTTGTTGATGTCAGTGGTGATGGTAATTTCGTTGTAGTTGTCGATACGGAAAGTGTAAGCAGCTCCGATGCCTAAGTTAGCGGGGAGAAAGTCCCGGATCGTATCGTTAGAATAGGAGATCTTATTACCGACGTTAGTGATGGCGGCACCGACGGCGAAGGCATTGCCCCGACTGGTTTCATTATTGCGGTAGGTAAAACCCAGGTCCGCCGCGAATGCCTGACCGGCTTCGAGCACGACCCCGTCTACCTGTTGGCCGGCGGCCAGGTTTGAATTGACGTACTTACCGGTAAGGCTGGCGGAGAAGCGGTCGGTAAGCTTACGCGTGTAAGTAACTGCGACCTCGAACTCGTTGGGTTTACCGGTACCGAGGGAGTTCATATTGACGTCCGTGAACTGAATGTCGCCTAGGCTGAAGTAGCGTAAGGAAGCTCCGACGGCTTGCAGATCGTCCAACTTCTTATAGCCGCCTAAATAAGCCAGATACACATCGTTCAAGCCAAGTGCCTGTAGCCAAGGCGTGTAAGTTGCGCCCAAAGCTGCGTCTTCCTCAGCAAAGGCCAGACGACTAGCGTTGTAATGAATGGAGTTGGCATCAGCGGGCATTGCTATTCCGGCGTCTCCCATAGCGCCTCCGCGGGCATCTGGATTAATGCGTAAAAACGGAACGGCAGTTACTACCGTATTGACGCAAGGAGTTCCGTCCGGGTTTTCAAATTTTCCACCGTTATCAATGCAGAATTGAGCGATGGCTTCAGTGGGTATGCTCAGGCACAAAGCAATCGCGCTTAAAGAAGTAATTAGGAGTCTATGCATGGTAGAAGAGTACACCCGGCGGGGCCAGGATCTAGTGGAGTGTCGAGTAGGCGCTAACGAGAGAGCGCCCGGGGGCGAGTGAGAGTATTTGTTAAGGACTTTTTAACGGCACCGCGTCTTAGCTTATTTTGAGGGATGTGACGGATTGCCGCGCAAAGGTAAACCAAATACAAAGGGGCGAATTTATGTCAGCTTAGACACCACGTTTACTCGTTTCGTGGCGTCCGCTCGATCGGGCAGGTCATGCAGTGGCTACCTCCCCTACCCCGGCTGAGTTCACCGCTGGGGAGGGTGATGATGGTGCGGGTAACGGTGTCGGGGTTCAAGCCTTCGTTGTCGATCTGCTCAAGCAGTTTTAAGGCACCGGTAATCTTATAGCCGGCGTTGTGGAGGGTGGTGGCGGTGACCGGGTTGCGGTCGTAGGTGACGGCGACGCCGGGGCGCAGGGCGACGAGGTTACAGCCATCCGTCCACTGTTCGCGCTCCTGGAATGGGCTTTCGCCGCCGCCGGTGGGGATGAAGCGGGCGACTGGGTCGATTTCCGCCAGGATGCAGTCTTTGAGGCTGGTGTAGGTAGTATTCGAGCCATCCGCCCGCCACACTTCTACGCCGGCCAGTCTGCCGCCGTCGCAAATGATGGGTTGGTAGCAGACGTAATCGTGCACGTCGATCTGGGTGAAGATGGTATCCAGGTGCATGAAGCTGCGCTCGGCCGGTACGGTCACGCGGACGACTTGGCGGACTACTTTCCGTTTGAAGAGTTCATCGGCTAGCAGGCGCAGGCTATAACTACTGGAGCGTTCGCTCTCGCCGATCAGTAAGGTATCGGCGTTGAGGAGCATCACGTCCCCTCCCTCGATAGCTACCTTCTGGCCGTCCTTTCCGGGGGGGAAGGCTTCTACGTCATTGAGGTTAATGACGCGACCGGCTTGCCATAGCTCCTGGAAAGCGGGGTGAGCCAAGATGACGAGGCGCGTAAGGAAGTTCTCCCGGCTGCGGGCTGGCTTTGCGGCTTTAGTAATTAGCAGGTGGTCGTTGATCGTCACCGCGATATCCCGGGTAAAGATGAAGTTAGGGATAGGGTCGAAGAGGCGGCGTTCCTGACTGCCAAGGTAGCCAGTAATGAGCACGTCGGCTAATTCGCGGGGGCTCAGGGCGTATAGGTCCTCGACGTAGCGCTCGGGGAGTTCCTCCCAGTTGACGATCAGTTCGAGCGCTTCGCGGGTGGCGCGTTCGTCGGCCGCGATGGATTCGGCGATCAGGTCAGCGACCTCCAATACGCCGTTTTCCGGAAGGAAGCGGGTCAGGAGGCGGGTGAATACATCGTGCTCCCACTGCATTTGTGGGAGGTAGACAATGTCGTCGAAAAGAAGTTCTTCGGCGCGGCGGGGGGTGATGGTGGCCGTACCGGCGTCGGGGCGGTGGATGATCACCCGGCGGAGGGGGTCGATCTCGGCGTTTACGTTGATGGCCATATTATATGGTGCCTTTATACGAAGCCAATGCTTTAGAATTCACTGGTTGCGTGGAAGGTGACTTCGGGGTGGTTGTCTTTAGCCATTTGGAGCGTCCAGGCGCTGTCGGCCAGGTAGACGAGGCGGCCTTCTTTGTCGTGGCCGATGTGTTGGCGGCGGCGCTCGGTGAAGGCTTGGAGGGCTTCGTCGTCTTCGCAGGTAACCCAGAGTGCTTTGTGTAGATTGATGGGTTCGTACTGAACGGTCGCCCCGTATTCGTGCTCGAGGCGGTACTGGATAACGTCGAATTGGAGGGCACCGACGCAGCCGATGATCTGGGCGTTGTCGACCTGGCGGGTGAACAGTTGGGCGACGCCTTCGTCCATCAGCTGATCGATTCCCTTGGCGAGTTGTTTGGACTTGAGGGGGTCGCCGTTGAAGACGCGGCGGAACTGTTCGGGGCTGAAGCTGGGGATGCCTTTGAAGTGCAACTCCTCCCCTTCCGTCAGGGTATCGCCGATTTTGAAGTTACCGGAATCATAAAGGCCCACTACGTCGCCGGCGAAGGCCTCGTCGACGACTTCTTTGCGGGCGGCCATGAAGCTGGTGGGGTTGGCAAACTTCATCTTGCGGCCCTGGCGGACGTGGAGGTAATTCGTATTGCGTTCAAAGGTACCGGAGCAGATGCGCAGAAAGGCGATCCGATCGCGGTGGCGCGGATCCATGTTAGCGTGGATTTTAAAGACGAAGCCGCTGAATTTGTCTTCATTGGGTTGTACCTGCCGCTCTTCGGCCGGGCGGGGGCGGGGTTGGGGTGCAATCTGTACGAAGCAGTCGAGCAGTTCCCCTACGCCGAAGTTATTGACTGCCGAACCGAAGAAGACGGGGCTTACTTCCTGTTTGAGGTATTCCTCGCGGTCGAAGGTCGGGTAGACTTCGGTAATCATCTCTACCTCTTCGCGGAGTTCGTCGGCGGCGGCGGTACCTACGAGTTCATCGAGTTCCGGGTCTTCCAGGTCGGTGAATTCGATGGTCTCTTCGGGGCGGCCCTGTTTGTTGTCGGGGCGGAAGAGGACGAGGCGGTGTTCGAAGATGTTGTAGACACCCTGAAAGCGATCGCCCATGCCGATGGGCCAACTGAGGGGGGTGCAGCGCAGGAGGAGTTTCTGTTCGACCTCATCGAGCAGATCGAAGCTTTCTTTACCGGGGCGGTCCATCTTATTGATGAAAACGATGACCGGGGTTTTGCGCATGCGGCAGACTTCCACCAACTTTTCGGTTTGTTCCTCTACGCCTTTGGCGACGTCGATGACTACGATCACGGAGTCTACGGCGGTGAGGGTGCGGTAGGTATCTTCGGCAAAATCTTTGTGGCCGGGGGTATCGAGGATGTTGATCTTCTTATCGGCGTAGTCGAAGGCCATGACGGAGGTGGCCACGGAGATGCCCCTTTGGCGTTCGATCTCCATAAAATCCGAGGTCGTACTTTTTTTAATTTTGTTGCTTTTCACCGCCCCGGCTACCTGGATGGCGCCACCGAACAAGAGCAGCTTTTCGGTAAGGGTTGTCTTACCCGCATCGGGGTGGGCGACGATGCCGAAGGTGCGGCGGCGGCTGATTTCCTTGGTTTGGGTTGTCATGGCCCGCAAAGGTACGCTTGTGGCTTCTGTCGCTACATACGGGAACTTTTAAGGAACTCATTCAGCTTAAATAGTTAGGTCGCAAATCGATACAGTCTTTATCTTTGCGCCCCGCCAGCCACCCTAGCTCAGTTGGTAGAGCAATTCATTCGTAATGAATAGGTCGTCGGTTCGAGTCCGATGGGTGGCTCAATAAGCAAGCCCTTTCTCACGGATGTGGGAAAGGGCTTTGCCGTACGGGTCTCCTAGATAGCGACAAGCGCTTTAGGAAGTAGCTGAACTAAAGGTTCAGTTCATTTGCCGTCCTTATTTTCAGGATCGATTTTTTTTG
The DNA here is from genome assembly GCA_963668285.1 of uncultured Lewinella sp. Classification (GTDB taxonomy): domain Bacteria; phylum Bacteroidota; class Bacteroidia; order Chitinophagales; family Saprospiraceae; genus Neolewinella. The sequence continues at coordinate 51,493 of OY764562.1, forward strand.
GCACCGGCGAGGTGGATTGGGACTCAGGTGTCTGGATGTATTTCAGCGTATCCGGCTCGGCGGCTCTTTCGGCGGGGCTGGTACCGCGGCCATCGTAATCGGCACTGTTGGCGCTGATTTCACCGCCGGCGGCTTGGTCTTCGTAAGTGGACGTCTTACCGTCGGATTTGGCGTTAACGCCATCGGTGTCGGTGGTGGTAACGGTTTCCGGTTCATCCGAGGTACCATCGTTGTCAGCGGAGTCGCACGCTACAAAAGAGGCGGCGAATAGAAGGAGGATGAACGTTTTGTAGATCATTGCGTAGTTTTTGCTAACCCGGCGGTCATCGAAAGTTCGTAAGGCAGCTATGGCGGAGCGCTTCCACAAGGAAGGCTACGAACAGTCCTTACCGCTTCGGACGGTATTTTCAGGGGGTATTTGCTAAGTCACTCAAAAACCACTGGGTAGTAGTAGATGCCCCGGTTTATAACTATAACGGAAGCCTTGCCTCCCTGTTCAGTGGGGCTTCGTTTTGAGTCTTTATTTTGGGTTGCCCGCCCGGGTAGCACCGGAACCGCCTTTACGAAGGAAGAAAAAGATAACGAGGAGTAGTACGATGCCGACGACGATCCAGATGGCGGAGCCGATACCACCTTCCCCTTTGGTTACAGTCTCATTGGACTGAAAGGGGCTTTCCTGCTCCGCCTGTGCAAGCAATAGCATGCTGGTAGTGAGAAGTGAGACGATCGTAAGACCGGTTTTACGGACGTAAGGAAACATTGCTGATAGTTTTTTTGATAATGCAAATGGCCGAACCGAAGAGTTCGGCGCGGCCATTGCAATAACGGGTAGGTATATCGTGGTGTTCTACGCCTTACGGAAGAGGCCCGATACGAGGCTGATCACTAGGAGGACCAAGAATATATAGAACAGTATTTCGGCAATTCCTGCCATAGTACCTGCGAAGCCGCCGAAGCCCAGGACACCGGCGATGATGGCGATTACGAAGAAGATCAGTGCGTAGCGTAACATGTTAGTCAGTTTTACTAATGGTTAGTTAATGTCAATAAGCCACTTAACGTCAGTGACTTGCGCTGAGTAATACGCAGCTCGCACACGCTATGTTCGAAACAATGATGTTCGTACAACAATAAGGGCGGCTCGACCAGCCGGCAAACCTCTAACGAGCTTGCTGGTTGGGATAAGCATGCCGGATCAAACGCACCAATGCTTATTTCAAAACGTCCAGACTCAGCAGTTAAAAGACTGGTTCTGCGAGGTACTTCACACTTACCCCGAATTGGCGGACCGTCGAATCTATTTACGCCGCCTAAATATGCGTCGTTCGACCATGCGTGCGCAGCCCGTCCTGAACCGCCGTTTTTTTCGTCGGGCTACGCGAGACTATCGGGTAGACTTCTCCAGCCACCTCGATATTCTCGAGCACGTGCGGGTGAGGCAGCTTCCTAAAGACGTCGTGGTAGGATGGTTCGCGCACGAATTGGGGCACGTGGTGGACTACCTAAAACGGCCCTGGATGGGGATGATCAGCTTCGGGCTGGGGTACGCTTTATGGTCTCGGTACATGAGGGCCGCGGAGCGTCGGGCGGATACGATTGCGGTTAACCACGGTTACGGCAAGGAAATCATCGCTACCAAGAACTACCTAATGATGCACAGCACCTTGCCGGAGCACTATAAGAAAAGGCTCGCAAAATACTACCTCTCGGCCGATGAGATCGAGGGGTTGGTAAAGGCTTGGGAAGAGGACCAAGAGATGCCGGAGGTAGTGGAGCTCTGACTACCCCACCCGCCATTCGAGGATTCGCCTGTCATCCCCGGCCGTGAATAGGGTCTTGTCATCGAGCCACAGGAGGCAGTTGACTGAATTTACGTGGCCGGCATCCCGCACGACTTCCGCCACTTTGAGTAAGGTATAGGTACCATCTTCGGCTCTCCAGAGCTTTACCGTTTTATCCCGGCTGGTCGTAGCCAAAAATTCACCGCCCGGGCTAAACGCAAGGCTATTTACGGTGGACTGATGAGCTGCCAGGGGGCTGTGCGCCAGGGCCGTTCCGGCACTATCGAAGAATTGCAAGCAAGCGTCTCGCCCGCCGGTGACGAGTTGTTTCCCGTCGGCACTAAAGGCGGCGCAAAAAACCGAAGGCCCATTCGCCGGCAGTACCCCGCTTACCGCTAACTGGTGCCGGGCCAAGAGGTAGACATTACCGTCGCTGGCACCGACGGCGAGTCGGTCGTTGACGGGGTCGTGAGCAATGCAACGGAGGGAATTATTACTGACCCGGACGCTTTCCACGGTGCGGCGGGTAGTGACATCCCAGCGCGTAAGTCGACCGTCGCCACCGGCCGTGTAGAGATCATTGTGAAATCGGAAGACGTCGTACACGGCCCGAGCGTGGTGGGCGACGTGAAGGTTGCGCTCCGGTGCTTCCGGGTAGAGCCAGTGCACGCCACCATCCAACGCCCCGGCGATCAGCCCGCCGTCTTCGAGTGTTGCGAGGCTGAAAAACTTACCGCCCTCGACTTTTGCGACTACCCTGCCGAAGTCTACGTCGTCGCGGTGCCAGTGGACGATAAACCCGTCCGCACCCGCCGAGTACAGACCGTCTTCCGCCTGCTGAAGCGCGTAGAGGGCTGCAAGGTGACCGTTCCGTACACTTAGTCGCTTCAACATGACTCTTCCGAACACATAAGGCTGGAGTTGGTTAAATAGTCGGACACCCCCATCAGCAGGAAACCGGGCGTATTCTCTCGGCGCCAGGTTATTCGGCATTGCTTTCGACTAATTCCCTAATCCACCCCTTCGATATCTAAGCTCGTTCCAATGAAGTATCTCCTCTTATCCCTTGCATACTTTTCAGTAGGATTTTCTTTTCCTCTTTTACCCGTCTTTACTCAAGTCTTTCTCGGCCTTTTATTAGTCTTATTCACCCTCTTTATTATTGCCTTACTCTTTGACGATCGACTGGAAGAGGGAGCTTATTTGTAGCTTCCGGCATGAAACGACGTCAATTCCTGCCCGCACTGGGTGCAGTAGCCGCACCACTTGCTCTGGGTGCCATACCCCAAAGTACCACCAGCGCCGCAGAGCGGCACCTGATAGAACTACGCACTTACGAAATCACCTTCGGAGGGCCCGGCACCCAGCCGCTGCTGCGCTATCTAACCGAAACGCTTAGTCCTTTTCTGGAAGGCCTGGGCTGCCCGCCGCTTGCCATTTATAAGGAGCAGGGTGCTGCGGAGCCGGCAAACATCTGGGTGCTCATTAGCTACCCTTCACCCGGAGTCTATCTGAGTGGGCAGCAGCCCCCCGCCGACGCTGCGTACGACGCCATAGAGGGTAGTAAGCCAGTCTATAATCGTTTTGAAAGTCAGCTACTCGTCGGGTTCGAGGGTATGCCTACGGTGGCGGATACGATCGATGGCGCCGGCCTATTCGAGTTACGCACCTACGAAGGCCACAGTGAGGATGCCGTACGACGTAAAGTGACCATGTTCAACAAGGAGGAGCTGCCGCTATTTTACGAGGTCGGGCTTACGCCCTTATTTTTCGGCGAGATGATTGCCGGGCCGTACCGCCCCGCTTTGGTGTACATGTTGCAGTTTACCGATATGGAAGCGCGCGAAGCCGCATGGTCTAAATTCGGGCCTCACCCGAAGTGGCAGGAAATGTCCGCCAAACCGGAGTACGCCGGTGCGGTCTCCAACATTCGCAGGGTCTTTTTGGTCCCCGCCTAAGTACCCCCCCGCTTCCCTACCAGTCCTCCTACCATACATGCCCGTAGCTTTTCAAGAAACTATTTTTTCGCCCGGCGAATGGGGGTTGTTCCACATTACGGAGGCGGAGGCCGACCTGCGTGAGTTAGTGCCCCTAAGCGCTGAGGAGGCCCGGCAAATTGACCTCATTCAGGGCGAGGGGCGGCGGCGGGAATTTCTGGCCGCGCGGCTACTGCTTCACCGGATGAGCGGCCGGCCGGCGCGGGCTGCGCTGTTTAAGGACAGTACCGGAAAGCCGCACCTTGCGGACTCGCACTATCACATATCCATCAGCCACACCGCCGATTTTGCCGCCGCCATCGCCCACCCTAACCCCTGTGGTATAGACGTACAACGCCTCGTAAAAAAGATCGAGCGCATCGCGGATAAGTTCATCTCACCGGCTGAAAGAATACAGTTGAAGGAGGCGGACAAGCTGTTGCAAATGCATTTGATTTGGTCCGCCAAGGAGTCGATGTACAAAGCTTTCGGTCGGCGGCAGTTAGATTTCAAGGAACACCTCTACGTGGACTTTCATGATTTTCACCCGCAACAGTCGCGCGCTACGGCCATGCTACAGAAGGATGAAGTTCGGATGCTATTCGACCTTGCCTTCCGCATCTACCCGAATAAAGTATTGGTAGGATGCGTCGAACGCGTAACCTAAGATGATCTCAAACGTTAGTCGACAAGCTCTTAAAACCAGTAGTTCAACCCTTTGCCTACCCTCCCTCTGACAGAACACGATCGATTAAAGAAGGACTTACTCGCGCTCGACTACGACGTGTTCGTGCACGTGGTCGGTATGGTACTTATGGGCTACGAAGCCTCGATTTACGACCTCTATCACGTTACTAAAGCCATTACCGGCTATCGCCTGCCGGACAGGACGGAAACCACCATCGCGGTATTGACCAAGCGAGCGTTCGTCCACCTATCCTGGCGCTCCGCACGATTAGACGTCAAATACCGGGAGGCAGCCTTCTTCGCGGCGGCGGAACTCAAACCCGGCCACATCCAGCAACTCGTGGACGCCGTCAACCAGGTACGGAACTATACACCGGGCGATGAGACCATCACTCGGCACGGACTGCGGCTCGGGCAGATCTGGATGCGAGCGTTACACAAGATTCTACTTAACCGGCCGGCGGAATTTCGCACATTGTACGGCGTACTACAGGACGAAGGACGGCCGGGGGCGATGCGCTTACACGGCCTTCAGCAGATCGAGCAGTTATTCGGCCGGTTGGATTGGAACTTCTGGCAGCGGTACGACCGCTATTTTCAGGAGCTCTGTTGGTTGACCGTGCAACGTAGGCCGGAGCAGTGGACCGCCGATACACCGGAGCGGTTGGAGCAGCCCTTCCTCCAGTTGTTTTCGCCGGAAAGCAGGCTTTCCGAACTAGCGCGGGTATCGATTCTGCTCGGGTGGCACTATTTTCGGATGCGACCGGAGTGGTACCCACAGGACGCGGGCTTACAATTGTTGGCGGCCCTCACTACTGACACTGCTCCTCCCCCCGAATTGCTTGCACCTGCGTTCTCGCAAAAAAAAATATTGCCAGCGGAACAAGACGCGCCCGTTGGCTTCGTGGAGGTAGTACAGATCGCCCATCACTACGGGCGGGGGGATTTCGGCGTGGAAGAGCTCAGAGATATCTGCGGGCGCCTCACGATGAGTAACTACCCGCAGGTCGTGAACTGCCTGATTGCCTTTTCCCTGGTCGAGGCCGGGGAGGCGGAGCGAGGGGAGGCGCTCTACGAAGCACAGCTGCCGCAGCTTAACTACCCCCTCGACTGGCTAACCGCGCTCTGGTGTGCCGCCTGGATGGGCTACCGTTTGCAAGCGGCGCAAGTAGCGCCTTTACTGGAAGCGGTGAAGGAAACCCACTTTGGAAGCACGCCGTGGGTGCTCGGAGAATTGCTGCACGCCCTAGAACAAACCCACCCGGCGAGCAGTGAAGAAGTGAAGCGAGCCAGGGAAACGACCGGCATAGCTTACGCCCCTAGCCCACTTTACCAACTACTTCCGGCCAAGCCTACCTGGGCCCACGCGCTGAGGCGTTTAAAGCTAGCTACCGCAACCACAAACGAACCGAAAGGCGAGCGACAATTACGCGTCATCTGGATCGTCGACTTCGAACTGGAGGAAGTGTACGCCAAGGAGCAAAAGCTCGGAAAAACCGGGTGGAGTAAGGGCCGGAGGATCAAATGGTCGGAGCTGATCTCGCCGCGCTCGGTCACCTCCCTGCAGGAGATCGATCACCGGGCCGTGGCCGGTCTGACAACTTTTGACGGAAAAGCAATCCGTACCACTGCCTACTATTCGGAGGATATGCTTTACGCTTCGTTCTCCCGGGTGTTGTACGAAATTGCCGACCACCCGCGCCTATTCCTGGGCGAGAAGCGCCGCATTCCCATCGAAGTAAGCCGACGTGACCCGCAGTTGATGGTGACGGAGAACGACGACGGGCTCTTACTGCGATTCGACCCGCCGGTGGAGCGTGAAGGGTATTTCTGGCAGAAGGAGACGCCAACCCGTTACCGCGTTTATCAGGTGACCGAGGAGCAGGCCAACATCGCGCACGCCATCGGGGACAAACTTCAGGTACCGGACAGCGAACGGGCTACCGTAGAGGCGATCGTGGAGGAGGTTCGCCCCCGTGTAAACGTACAGTCGACCCTGGACCTGATCGACGAGAACCTTCCTACCGTGGCCGGTAGCGACTTGCCGTGTTTTCACTTATTACCCTTCGGCACGGGGTACAAGATCGAGTTGTACGCGAAACCCTTAACGGGCCAGGCCTACTACTTCAAACCGGGTGACGGGCTGCCGCGCGCCATCGTGGTTTTGGAGCAGGGGCGCCACATTCTCGAGCGCCAGCTTTCCGAGGAGCGGGAGGCGGCCGCGGCGGCCATTCTCTCCTGCCCCCACCTGGCGCGCAGCCCACAGGAAAACTATGAGTGGCACATCGAAGAAACGCAACTCGCGCTACGTATCTTACTTGAAATGCGGCGGTTATCCCAGTCGGGCCAAGCAAGTATCGAGCACCCTAAGGGAGAAAAGCTGCGTATCGTGGCCGAGGCCGGTCAAAATTCACTCGCCCTCAGGCTGAGTAAGGGGCGTGATTGGTTCGAAGTAGAGGGCAGCCTAAGCGTTGATGAAGAGCGCGTTACCGATCTACAGCTGCTCTTCGACCACCTTAGGGAACAACGCGACAACCCCTTCATCGAGTTGGCGGACGGGGAGTTCCTGGCCATTACCGATCAATTGCGGGATAAGGTGCTGGAGATGGAGGGCTTACTGCACCAGCGTGGAAAGAAACTGTCTCTTCCTACCCTGGCCGTCAACGCTTTCGGAGACCTGACCGAGGACTTAGAAGAGGTAGTTCACGACGGGGCGTGGCAGGAGGCACGAGAAAGGATGCGGCGGGCAGCCGAGCTGACCCCCAGCCTACCCGACAACTTCAGGGCGGAACTTCGCGACTACCAGCAGGAAGGATACCGTTGGATGATGCGCTTGGCCGAATGGGGCGTCGGCGGCGTATTGGCTGACGACATGGGCTTGGGTAAGACCGTGCAGGCGCTTGCGATGCTTACCAGCCGGGCCGATCGGGGGCCAGCCCTGGTGATTGCCCCGGCCAGCGTGACCCGTAACTGGCGGCGGGAAACCGAGCGTTTCGCGCCCGCGCTCCTACCGGTACTGATCGCCTCGAGCACCGAAGCTGTACATCTGCATGAATTGGGCGCCGGCGACTTCGCCCTGGTCAGTTACGGATTGCTTCCGTTCATCGGGGACACGCTGGAAGAAATCGAGTGGGCGACGATCGTAATCGACGAGGCGCAGGCCATCAAGAATGCCGCCACGAAGCGGGCGAAGATCGTTCAGCGGCTGAAGGCTGATTTTAAGTTGGCTACTACCGGCACCCCGATTGAAAACCACCTGGGGGAGCTTTGGAGCTTATTCCGCTTCCTGAACCCCGGCCTTCTTGGCAGCAAACAGGCGTTTAACGAAAAGTACAACCGCCCGATCAGTATCTACAACGACGCGGCGCGGCGCACGGCACTTAAGAACCTTGTAAGACCCTTCATCCTCCGGCGGCGCAAGGACGAGGTACTTAAGGAGTTGCCCCCCAAGACCGAGGTTCTACTCAATGTGAGCCTCAGCGAAGAGGAGAACAACCTATACGAGGCGATGCGCCGGCAAGCACTCAAGGAAATCGCGGAAGCAAACGAACGCGAGCGGCGCTTTACGGTACTCGCTCAGTTGACCAAGTTGCGACAAGCTGCCTGCCACCCCCGGCTGGTGCGGCCCGATAGCCGGGTTCGTTCCAGCAAACTGGAGTTGATTGGGGAGACCATCTTAGAGATCCTCGACAATGGCCACAAAGCTTTGATCTTTAGCCAGTTCGTCAAACACCTGAAGCTGGTTGAAAACTGGGTCCGCCATCAGGGCATCACCTACCAGTACCTGGACGGAAGTACGCCCGGCAAAGCCCGCGAAACGGCGGTAAATGCTTTTCAGGACGGGCAGGGCGACCTGTTTCTGATCAGCCTGAAGGCGGGCGGAACAGGCCTTAACCTGACTGCCGCCGACTATGTTCTCCACCTCGACCCCTGGTGGAACCCGGCCGCCGAAGACCAAGCGAGCGACCGCGCCCACCGCATCGGCCAGCAACGCCCCGTGACGGTATACCGATTCGTCAGCGAGGGCACCATTGAAGAGCAGATCATCGCCCTGCACGGGGAGAAGCGCGACCTTGCCGACCAGATCCTGGCGGGAACCGGATCTGCCGCCACCCTCGGCGTTGACGAAATTCTCACTCTGATCACCGATCAATAAGCCATGACCTTAGACGCCGCCACCACCGACGCCCGAACGCTTTACCGCATCATGAGTACGGCCGTAGCCCCACGGCCCATCTGCTTCGCCTCCACGGTGGATGCCGAAGGGCTAGTTAACCTCAGTCCGTACAGCTTCTTTAACGTCGTAAGCGTTGCCCCCCCGATCCTAGCTTTCGCGCCCCTCTACCGTGGCACGGACGGCTCAGCGAAGGATACCCTCAACAATATTCGCGCTACGGGGGAGGTCACGATAAACGTCGTCGAGTACGGCATCGTCGAGCAGATGTCGCTAACCAGTGTAACCTACCCCCCCGACGTGAATGAGTTTGAGAAGGGTGCCTTCACCGAACGAGCCAGTGAGCTCGTGAAGCCACCGCGGGTCGGAGAAGCCGCCGTCAGTTTCGAGTGCACCGTCGATCAGGTAGTCGAACTCGGTCAGGAGGCCATGGGCGGCAGCCTGGTGCTCGCGCGAATCCGTCGCGTACACCTGGCCGATCGTATCCTGAATAGCGAGGGGAAGATCGACGGGCAACTCTTAGATCTCGTCGGTCGGATGGGCGGCAATGCCTACGTCCACGCCGCGGGTTCGGCGCTGTTTGAGGTCCCAAAGCCGACTCAGGCCACCTGCATCGGTGTGGATGGCTTGCCGGACTACGTCCGTAACAGCTCGGTACTCACGGGAAACAACCTGGGTCGCCTGGGTAATTTGCAGGCCCTACCGTCGGCGGCGGAGGTAGCAAAAGCCCGCTCGGACGAACGCGTTCAGTATGCTTTGCTACAGGGCACCGATACCGTTGAGCTGCTGGCGAAGGAATTGATCGAAGCCGGAGAGACGCAGCTTGGATTAGCTACCCTCCTGCTTACGGAAGATTAATCTTCCTTATACCAGGCCGCATACTTGAGGTAAGCTCCGGCAATGCGCTCTATCGTATCCGCCCGCTGCCCCGGCGCCAAGTCTTTGATCTTTTTGGCGGGAACGCCGGCGTAGACTGAATTCGCTGCGCACCGCATCCCAGCGGGCACCACCGCCCCGGCCCCGATGATGACGTTGGACTCCACGACGGCGCCGTCCATCACGATGGCTCCCATCCCGATCAGTACGCTGTCCTCAATAGTGCACCCGTGTACGATGGCGCGGTGCCCGATGCTTACGTCGTTGCCGATCGTGGTGGCTGCCCGCTGGTAGGTTCCATGAATTACGGCTCCGTCCTGGATATTGACCCGATCGCCGCAAGTGATGGAGTTGACGTCGCCCCGTACCACGGCGGTGAACCAGATGGAGCAGTTATGGCCCATTGTTACTTCACCGATGACGGTGGCGTTTTCCGCCAGGAACAGGTTGTTGCCGAATCGGGGTGTTTTACCGCGGAGGGTTTTGAGCATGGGGCCTGTTTGTTTATTAGGGTGTTAGTTCCAACAAAATTAGTCTACTTCTTCTCCGCGGGCGGCTTCCAGGATGGCAAACCAATCCTGGCGGTCCAGCTGTAGCGAGAGGGCTTGTTTGGCTTCGCGGAGGCGTTCGGGTTTCGTGGTACCCAAGACGGGGACGGGGCCGGCGGGGTGGCGCAGTAGCCAAGCGATCAGGATCACCGTTTCACTGGTGCCGTAATTTTCGGCGATGTTCTGAACGGCGGTGCGGAGGCGGAGGACGGCGGTGCCTTCGCCGGCAAAGTATTTACTACCGCCCAGGGGGCTCCAGATCATTGGGCGGATGCCAGCCGCCAGCAATTGGTCAAAGGTACCGTCGAAGAGCAGCTCCGGGCGGAGGGGGTTGCATTCTACCTGATTGGTGACCAGGGGGACATACTGCCGTAGCAGATCGAACTGGCTAGGGGTAAAATTACTGACGCCGAAGTGGCGGACCTTTCCGTCCTTGCGTAGCGTCTCGAAAGCGTCGGCTACCTCAACCGGGTTCAGGAGGGGGCTGGGGCGGTGGATGAGGAAGACATCCAGGTAGTCGGTGCGGAGGTTGCGGAGGCTGGTTTCGGCCTGCCCGATAATGTAAGCCTTCGAGGTATCGTAGCCCTTTATTTTGTTCTCAGGCTTACGGTGGGTCGTCAGACGAATGCCGCACTTGGAGACCAACTGGATGCGATCGCGGGTAGCTGCCCCCAGCTCGGCCAGTGCGTCACCGAAGGCTTTTTCGGTGCTGTAATGCCCGTAGATGTCGGCGTGGTCGAAGGTGGTCAGCCCCTCATCGATACAGGTGGCGATCATTTCCGCCATCTGGTGCGTAGAGAGGTCGGTGCCCCACTCGCCCCAGGTCATTACTCCGGCGACTAATTGCGAAATGAAGGGGCCGCCGGGGGCAAGTTGAATGTGTTCGATTGGCATGGGGGTGAAGATAGAATTTACCGCCCGGAGCGCCGGGGCGAAAAGCAGGGTAGAGTAATTAACTTTACAGTATGCGATACCTCCACCTACTGGTTGCTCTACTTTTTGCCCTGAGTGCGTACTGGCAACTTAATGACCCGGACCCCGCCCAGTGGGTTGCCGTATACGGGATGGTTGCCTACGTGGCCGTAAGGAAATTTTTTGGTGGGTTACGGCCCATCGTTCCGCTGCTCCCGGCCGTGGCCATATTCGTTTGGTGGTGTACTTACGTGCCCGCCTTCATCGAGTGGCTGAACGCAGGTATGCCGACCATAACGGGGCAGATGAAGGCAGAGAACCCCTTCGTCGAGCTCACGCGCGAGTTTTTGGGCCTTACCTTCTCCTGGGTGACCTTGGGGCTGTATGCGTTCTTCGCGGCCAAGGAGAGCAGATAGCTCGTCGGTGGGTTATTAGCCGGCCTCACCTTCGAACATGCCGTTGGTTCTGACGGTCTTCTTTAGCGGTACCAAAGCCAGCAACCGTGAAATCCTATTTATTTGCCCTCCTACTCCTATGCCCCTGCCTCAGCTTTGCCCAGGAGGCACCTACTAACCTAAGGGTCGGCCTGCACCCCGCCCCGCCGTACTGCGTTCTGGGGAAGGAGGGTAACTGGAACGGGATGACCGTGGAGTTGTGGCGGCACGTGACCGACCAAGAAAACGTCAACTTCGAATGGGTTGATTTGGACGATGAAGAAGCGGTCGAGGACGCACTCGTCAGGGGCGACATCGACGTAGCCTTATCGACCGACCTATCCGCGAGGTTGATGGATAGTGCCCGCTTCGTCCAACACCACTACATGACCACCCTGGGAGTAGCCAAGCCACACTCCCGGAACCTGATAAAGATCTTACGTAACATCTTCAGTCTACAATTCCTCTACATCATCCTCTCTCTGTGCGTCCTTCTGGCCATTGTCGGAACGCTGGTGTACTTCATGGAGCGGAAGGATAACGATGAGCAGTTCGGTGGTGACCGCTCGCTGATAGAGGGAATAGGGAGCGGATTTTGGTGGGCCGGCGTAACTATGACGACGATCGGCTACGGAGATAAAGCACCTTTGACACTCGGGGGCCGTATCGTGGCCATGCTTTGGATGCTGATTGCCATGGCGGTTTCGGCGAGCCTTACCGCAGCGGTGGTGAGCGCCATCGGGGCGAAAGATTCCGTTCGCTTCCCGCAGGACCTGCAGGACAAAAAAGTGGCGGTCGTCGAATACTCCCCTACCGCTGAGTTCATGAAACAACGGGGCTATTCGTTTCAAACCGAACCCACCACCCAAGATGCCCTGAATGCATTACGTGACGGTGACTATGATATTGTCGTCGGCGACGTTACCGCCATGCGCTACGCGACCGACCGATCGGGGGTAAAGACCACTATTTCGGCGACGAACAGCGCCCCGGTCGCGCACGCGATCATGGTAGGCAAAAACGTAGGGTCATACGACCGCATCAATAGCAGGGTGACCGCCTTCATCCTCACGCCCACCTGGCGGGATATTCTTAAGGAATACAGCGGCGATGAATAGTTGGGAGAACACGTACCGATAAGGCAGGGTTAGCCCTGAAAGCCCCGCGATGAACCGCTCCGACATCCCCGTAAAAGCCTGGTTGCGCCGTGACGACAATCTTCTGCTCCACGTCGTCCTTTTTCTTGTCGTTGGCTACGCCTTGATTTCGATATTCGTATTGACCGCCGCCGACACCAGCTTCGATCAGGGAGTCACGCTTCGGTTGCAACGCTATCAGTCTCCGGCGCTGGATGGCTTTATGGAGTTCATCAGTTGGTGGGCCTCCATCCCGGGCGCGGCGGTGGCGATCATCGCAACGAGCCTGCTGTTCGCGTTGCGTGGGCGCTACCTCGAAGTGCCTTTTTTGTTCTCCGTACTGCTGGTGGTCCCCATCGTTTCTTTCGTAAAGAACCTCTTTGGTCGGGAGCGGCCGACGGCGGAGGTGGTGCGGGTCGTCCGTGACTTCAACAACGCCAGCTTCCCCAGTGGGCACGTGGTATTCTATACCGTGCTGTTTGGCTTTATCGCCTACCTTATGTACCGGCATACTTCCCTGCCCCTGTTATTGCGACAGGTACTGGGTGGCTTCAGCATCTTTTTGGTCTTTACGGTAGGCTTCAGCCGGATGTACCTTGGCGCGCATTGGTTCACGGACGTATCGGCCGGCTTTATTCTCGGCTTACTTTTGTTGATCGCGCTCGTGCTTATCTACAACCGTGCCTGGCGGAATCGCCTCGCGCCGAGTGGTAGTGAATAACTCGTCCGTGGCTTCGGTCAACGGAAAACGGCGGGGCGATTATTTGAATCAGTATTGCCATCTTTGGCGCCGATATGAATGCTAACAAAATCCGCCGATCCTTTCTGGACTTTTTCCGGGAAAAGGAACACAAAATCGTCGCCTCCGCCCCCATTGTAAATAAGGACGACCCCAGCCTTCTATTTACCAACGCCGGGATGAACCAGTTCAAGGACTACTTCCTCGGCAACGCAACGCCCGACAGCCGACGTATCGCGGATACCCAGAAGTGTATGCGCGTCTCCGGTAAGCACAACGACTTGGAAGACGTTGGCCGTGATGGTACGCACCACACCATGTTCGAGATGTTGGGTAATTGGTCGATCGGCGACTACTTCAAAACCGAAGCCATCGCCTGGAGCTTCGAATTTCTAACCAACAGGATGGGTATCGACCCGGAGCGGCTGTACGCTACCGTTTACGAAGGTGCCCCGGAGGAAGGCGTGCCGAAAGACGACGAGGCCCGCAAGGAATGGCTAAAGGCCCTCCCCGCCACCCGCATCCTGGAAGGAAACAAAAAGGATAACTTTTGGGAGATGGGTGAGACCGGCCCCTGCGGCCCCTGCACCGAGATCCACTACGATATGCGCCCCCTCGAAGAGCGCCTGAAAGTAGACGGCCGCGACCTGGTCAACGTCGATGACTCCGGCGTCGTCGAGATCTGGAACAACGTATTCATCCAGTTCAACCGTAAAGCCGACGGCAGCCTCGAAGATCTTCCGGAGCGCCACGTGGATACTGGTATGGGCTTCGAACGCCTCTGCATGGTGCTGCAGGACAAGGCCGCGACCTACGATACGGACGTATTTACCCCCATCCTCCGGCAACTTGAGGAGATCACCGGTATCAGCTACGGTGGTTCCTACGCCGCAGATGCCAAAGCCGATATGGCTATGCGGGTCGTCGCCGATCACCTGCGGGCCGTGGCGTTTACCGTTGCGGACGGGCAGCTCCCCGGCAGCAGTGGGGCGGGTTACGTGGTACGGAGGATTCTCCGGCGTGCCGTTCGCTACGGTTACAGCTTCCTGGGGCAGCAAGTACCCTTTATTTACCGCTTGATCCCTACCCTGGTACGGGAGATGGGCGCCGCCTTCCCGGAGATCAAGCAGCAGGAGGAGCAACTAACCCGCATTATCGAAAGCGAAGAGCGTTCCTTTCTCAATACGTTGGAGAATGGCCTTAGCCGCTTCGCGAGCCTGGAGGTGAAGAACAACGTGATTACCGGTAACGACGCGTTCGAGCTCTACGACACCTTTGGCTTTCCCATCGACCTGACTCGTTTGCTCGCCACCGAGCAGGGGTTCTCCGTCGACGAAGAGGGCTTCCTGGCCGGCCTCGAAGCGCAAAAGAAGCGCGCCCGCAAGGATGCCGCCAAGGTCGTCGGCGACTGGACCGTCCTGTCGGACGAAGACAGCACGTTCACGGGTTACGACTACCTCAGCGAGGCAGGAACTCGTATCACCAAATACCGCACCGTCGAGGTGAAGGGTAAATTGCAGTACCACATCGTACTCGATCGTACGCCTTTTTACGGGCAAAGCGGCGGCCAAGCCGGCGATAAAGGAACCCTGAAGATCGGCGACGAAACCCTTCACGTCACTACCACCATTAAGGAAAACGACCTGACCGTCCACCTCGTCAACCGCTTACCGGAGTACCCCTCCGAAGAAGTCACCGCCGTGGTCGACGCCAAGGCCCGCCATGCCATCAGCGCCAACCATTCCGGCGCGCACCTCCTCCACGCCGCCCTCCACCAGGTCTTGGGCGAGCACGCCATCCAGCAAGGGCAGGACGTAACTACCGAGCGGTTGCGCTTCGACTTCAACCACTACGAAGCCGTGACCGAAGAGCAGTTGGAAGAGATCGAACGGCTCGTCAACGCCAAAATCCGCAGCAATATCCCACTAGACGAACGCCGCGACGTACCCATCGCCGCCGCCCGCGACTCCGGCGCTATGATGCTGTTCGGAGAAAAGTATGGCGAAAGCGTCCGCATTATCACCTTCGATAAAGACTTCAGTTCGGAACTCTGCGGGGGTACCCACGTCCGATATACCGGCGAACTCGGGTTACTAAAGATCAACCAGGAAACGGGCGTTGCCGCCGGCGTGCGCCGCATCACAGCCGTGACGGCCGAGGGAGCTGAAAACTACGTCCGCGGCCGCCTCGCCGCCCTGGCCGAGGTGCGCGACCTACTCAAGAACTCTACGGACCCCGCCGGCGCCGTCCTCTCCCTTCAGGAGGAGAACCGTGGTTTGCGCAAGGAACTCGACAAGCTCAAGGCCGCCGCAGCCGGCGACCTGAAGGGTGAGCTGACGGCTGCCTTCGAAACGATCGGTAGCGTTCGCTTCCTGGCGAAGAAAGTACCCCTCGACGATGCGGCCAGTATCAAGACGCTTGCCTTCCAACTTACCGGTGAGAACGACAACGCGTTCGTCCTGCTAGCCAGCGAGAACGACGGCAAAGCGTTACTTACGCTGGCCATTTCGAAGGGGCTGGCCGGTGACCCGCTGCACGCCGGGAACATGATTCGTGGCTTGGCCAAAAACATCCGTGGCGGCGGCGGCGGGCAACCTTTCTTCGCGACTGCCGGCGGGAAGGACCCCGGTGGTATTGAAGCCGCCCTGGCGGAAGCGCGCGCCTTAGTTGCCGGCTGACGCGGTAATCACCAGAAATAAATCAGCGAATTTTCGCTAACTTTGACCCACTAAAATGACCATATGACTTTCGCGGAATTCAAAGCAGGTGTTGAAAAAGCTGGCACTAAAGCTCCCAACCTCGGTAAATCCCTTAAGCTGAACCTAGAAGAAGGTATTATTCACATCGATATGACTAATGACGGTGGTGCCGTTATTACCGAAGAGGACAAGGAAGCCGACACCGTCGTCACCACCAACGTCGACACCCTCGATCAGCTTCGCACCGGCAAATTGAACCCTATGATGGCGATGATGGGTGGCAAAGTCAAGATCAAAGGCGATATGGCCCTCGCCATGCAGTTGCAGAAATTACTCTCGTAAGTACTTCGGATACGCTCTGTGAGCTAAGTCTCCCCAAGGCTACACTCGTTCGTAGCGGGCGCGGACGAACATGAAAAAACCGTAAGCCAGCAAGCCGGCACCGATCAAGGCGAGTGTTACGTTGCCCCAACCTTGCTCCAAGTATTCCAGTGATCCGCTGATGCCGCGGAACTGACTGGCGTCTTCCAGCGTAGCGGCGCGGTATAGGAAGTAAGCAATGAGACCGAAGACGACCGCCCGAGCCGTCAGACCGATGCGGCCAGCGTTGCGGAAGGCCTGCTCCTGATCAGCGCTAAGATGCCATTCCGCCACGTTTTTCATGTGTTTGTTGGTGACGGCCCGGTAAATTTGATAAATACCTACGCCAAGTATGACCAGGCCGATCAGACCGACCGCGTAGGAGCCCCAGGAGAGTTGTAATAATTCGGCGATCACACTACGTTTGGTGTCGCCCTCCCCTCCTCCGGCCGCGAAGGCGCTACGAAAAGCAAACACGGCTAAAGCGCCGTAGGAAGTACCGCTTACGGCCCAAGCTATCCGCTTGATCATACCACTGGCGTTATGCCCCTCATGCTCGGTATCCTGCACGGCTTTGTACCAACGCCATGCGCAATAGGAAAGCAAGCCCGCCCCGATGAGTAGCAATATGACCGTTCCGAAGGAATTATCCCCCAACCAGTCAATCACCGCGCGCGGGCCGTTGGTAGCATCCATCGAGATGCCGATCAGAGTAGTCAGGGCGGCACCACCTATCAGGACATAAACGATCCCTTTCGCCGTATATCCAGCTTGAAAAAGATGTTGTTGGGTTCGTTTTGCTAATGCCATTTTGCTTGTGCTATATTAGCTAAGCGTAGCCCGAAAATTCAAAGTTCGATCTTAGCCTGCTTATCACCTACCGTGGATGGCACACGGGAAAAGCGGATTTAAACCCACCGGGCGACAACCCGGGTGTAAGCAAAACCGTACTTTGAGCGTTGTCCTTGGCGGGAGTAGCATTCTACGTTCCCATTAACACTAATTCTTTCCGGCGTATGCGCACCCTCATTGCCTTGCTCTGTCTGCTCGGCCTTCCGGCCCTCTTGCTGGCAACCCACAACCGCGCGGGCGAGATCATCGTCCGGGGGCCGGCAGACTGCTCTGACGTGTCTACGAATACTACAGTTAGGGCGACGATCATCACCTACACAGAGATAATCCAGACGGAAGTCGATCGAGATAGCCTGGTGATCAACTGGGGGGATTCGGACGTAGGGGAGACCATCCGCCGTACCGACAGATTCCCAATCGGGAACGGTATTCAGCGCAATGAATACGCCGCCTCCCACAGATACGCGGGTGCTGGCACTTATTTTATTAGCTTTCTAGATCAAAATCGGGTAGCGAACGTAGAGAACATTGAAAATGGCTCCTCGGTCAACATCCCCTTTAGCGTATACACTATTTACAAACTCACGAATCAGGCCCCTTTAGGTTGCAACAGCAGCCCCGAGCTCAGCCAGATACCCATCGAAAGCGCCTGTATCGGCTCCGTTTGGACGCACAACCCCGGTGCCTTCGACGTAGACGGCGATTCGCTGGCTTTCGAGTTTACCGTACCGCAACGCGCCCCTCGCGAACCCATCGCCAATTACCTGCTACCCAACGAGGTGGGCGGTTCGACGAGTACGTTAACCATCAATGAGTCCACCGGTCAAATTACCTGGAATGCGCCGGCCCTCCCCGGCGAGTACAACCTGGCGTTCATGGTGAAGTCCTTCCGCAATGGATTGCCGTTCGATACGCTAATCCGCGACATGCAGATCTTCGTTCAGGAGTGCAACAATGACCCGCCGGAACTCGAGTTGCCCACCGAGGAAATTTGCGTCGTTGCCGGAGAACTGATCGAATTCGACGTGATCGCGTCCGCCCCGCTGACGGATGTAGAGCAGCTGGTAATCCTGGAGGCAAGTGGCCAGCCCTTCGATACCACCGATAACCCCGCCACCTTTCTACCCCAGGATAGTACTTACCAGACCGATCCGTACACCCGCCGTTTCAGTTGGCGACCGAATTGTAGCCAAGTCAGTAATCAACCGTATTTCGTGGTATTCCGGGCGGAGGACAACTTTTTTGACATCTCCCCCGTCGGGGACCAACAGGGTGGCCTAAGCACAGTGCAGTCGGTATCCATTCGGGTAGTTCCGCCGCCACCGGAGGATTTGCAATTGGTGGCCGATGATGACGCCATCATTCTCAGTTGGGAGAAACCGTACGCCTGTGAAGAACAGGCCGACCCAATTTTACTCGGCTTCGACGTTTATCGACGTCTCGGCAGTAACCCCTTCCCGATAGATACCTGCATAACCGGACTTGACGGGCGAGGATATACTCAAATCACCCTGGATGAAACGCTGGAAATGGACGGCGATCGCTATGTTTTCGTCGATATGGATGCCGCGCCCGGCAGGACTTATTGTTACCGCGTAGTCGCTACCCTCAGCCGCCGAATAGGCGACTCTAATTTCACTTTTGAAGACATCGAGTCCCTCACCTCCGATGAAGTTTGTCTGCAGTTAGATCGGGACCTACCCTTACTTACCAAAGTCGACGTCATCGAGACCGACGCCAGCGACGGGCAGATAGACGTTTGTTGGCTCCTCCCCGACCCGGAGGCACTGGATACCTTAGACAACCCCGGCCCCTACAACTACGTCCTTAGCCGCGCCGACGGGCAGGGGGCGGCCCCCGGTGAATTTACTACCGTCGCCACTTTCACTACTGAGTTCTTCGGGCAGGAAGTAGACACTTGTTTTACGGACACCGATCTCAACACGAGCGAAACGGCCTACACCTACCGCATCGAGCTGTTCGTCGGGGATGATGACGAAGCCACCGGGGAGGCTCTACCCGGTAGTAGCGTATTCTTAAATGGTACGCCGACGGACGAAGCCAACGATCTAAGCTGGTCAGCTCTCGTACCCTGGACGAACATCGAGTACGAAGTTCTCCGCCGGGGGCCGGGAGAGACCGAGTTCACCTCCGTCGCTACCGTTCTGGACCCTAGCTACCGCGATGAGGGCTTGAATAACGGCGAGGAATACTGCTATATCATTAGTGCGCTAGGTACCTACAGCGTAGATAATCTGCCCGATTCCTTGGTGAATCGTAGTCAGGAACTATGCTTAATACCGGTAGATAACGTGCCTCCGTGCCCACCCGTTCTGATGGTCGAAAGCCCCTGTGACCGGGAGGTAGACTGCACCGTGGCGGAGAACCTGTTCAATAATTTGAGCTGGACGACCCCAGCCCTCGAATGCGGCGACGAGGACTTTGCCGGTTATCGTATTTACTTCGCAGCGGGGGTGGATGCCGAGCCGGCGCAGATCGTCCAATTGAATGACGAAGACCAGTTGAGCTACGATGACTTCCCTCAGAATGGCATTACTGGTTGCTACCGGATATCCGCCTTCGATGCCAATGGAAACGAAAGTGAGCTTAGTGAGCCCGTATGCGTCACGAACTGTCCTATCTACGAACTACCGAATGCCTTCACGCCGAACGGTGACGGGCAAAACGAGCTGTTCGTACCTACCAGCCGCTGCTTTGTAGAGCGGGTAGAATTTAAGATTTTTAACCGTTGGGGGCAACTCGTTTACGAAACCGAAGACCCCGCCCTGAATTGGTCGGGTAACAACAGCGGCGGCGACGCGCTGGCCTCCGGTACTTATTACTATATGGCTACCGTATTCGAGCAGCGCCTGGATGGTATCGTTCCCTCCGCCGAGCCCCTCAGCGGCTACATTGAGTTGATCCGTGGCGAATAGGACGGTGGTGAACCCGACAACCGATTTGCAGTTTCTCAGCTTAGTAACCTCTCATACCGACCGATATTCAGGTCCGTTATCTTAGCTCCATGAAATACCTGGTACTGATTTGCTGGATGCTCCCCCTGCTGCTACTGGGTCAAACCTCCGTTCGCTCGGGCTTGGATCCACCAGCCAAATACCTGGGCAGGATCGTACCGGAAAACCGCTACCCCAGCTACGCGGAGTACCTGGACATCATGCAGCAATTGGCGAGCAAGTACCCCAACCGCTGCGCGCTCGAGGATTGGGGGACGCTGCCTTCGGGCCGTAAGATCCTGACGCTTCGCATCACTAATAATCTGTCTAATTCAGCCGGCAAACCACAGATCCTTTGTACCGCCACGATGCACGGTGACGAAACGGCGGGTTACTGGCTGATGCTTAAAATGGCCGAATCCTTACTCAGAAAGAACCCGGACGGGCTGCTCGATGAGCTTGAGATTTACGTCAATCCACTCGCCAACCCTGACGGAGCCTATCATACTAACGACTACAGCCTCGCCCGTAGCCGCCGCGGCAACGCTAATGGCGTCGACCTCAACCGTAATTACCCCGACCCGGACGACGGTGCTCACCCGGACGGCCAAAGCTACCAGCCGGAAACGGTCATCTTCATGCGCGCCGCCCGCGAGCACAGTTTTGACCTGGCCGTCAATATTCACGGCGGCGCGGAGGTCTTCAATTACCCCTGGGATACCTACCACAACCGACACCCGGATAATGTATGGTGGCGCAGGATCAGCCGGGAATTCGCGCGGCGTGCGCAAGTTGCCAGCGGTAAGATGGATTACTTCGACGACCGGCAGAACGGCGTCACGAATGGCCACGATTGGTATCCCATCTCCGGCTCCCGCCAGGATTATATGAACTACTACCACCGCTGCCGCGAGGCGACTCTGGAAGTAAGCGACGTCAAGCGCTTCCCCGCCATCGGGCTAGGCCAACTATGGCAGTTCGTCGAAGCGCCCATCTACGGCTTTCTCAACGAGGGGCGGCGGGGGTTGCACGGCTTCGTTCGTGATTATTACACCGGCGAGCCCGTCGCGGCGCGTATCCTCATCCCTGGCCACGACTATCAGCATTCCGACGTCTTCGTCGACCCGGGTACCGGCGATTTTCACCGCTACCTGGCCGCAGGCACCTATGAGGTAGAAATAAGCGCGGATGGGTACCTCCCCCAAATGCACACCATAATCGTTTACGATGACCGCAGGGTAGATCTTAACGTGCGCCTACGCCGCGTGACGCCGGGGGTGCTGGAAGCCCGCCGCAAACGTTGAAACCCCGTCGCAGCTAGGGGCTGGCGTAGGTTAGCCCACCAGCGCGTCGCTGTAAACTTCCCGCATTTCCTCCAGGGTGGCGAAAAGCACGTCCGTATCGTATTCCTGGACGAGGCGTTGGCGGTATTTCTTTACGCCGGGCAGCCCACGGAAGTAGTTGGTGTAGTGGCGGCGCATCTCGAGCACGCCGAGCTTGATACCCTTCCATTCCATACTTCGCTGCAGGTGGCTTTTCGCGGCATCCACCCGCTCGTCCAGGGTTGGGCCGGGTAGGATCTCTCCGGTGCGGAAGTAATGACGGATCTCCCGGAATATCCATGGGTTACCGATGGCCGCGCGGCCGATCATGATGCCATCGACGCCGTAACGATTGCGGTAAGCTTCCGCTTTTTCCGGTGAGTTGACGTCTCCGTTACCGAAGATGGGGATGCCGATGCGGGGGTTGTTCTTGATGCTGCCGATCAGCGTCCAGTCCGCTTCGCCTTTGTACATCTGCTGGCGGGTACGGCCGTGGATAGAGAGGGCTTTGATGCCGACATCCTGAAGCCGTTCGGCTACCTCCTCGATGAACTTCGTTTTGTCGTCCCATCCGAGGCGCGTCTTCACGGTTACCGGCAGGTTGGTGCGGTCGACGATGGCCTTCGTTAGCCGTACCATCTTAGGGATGTCTTGTAGGATGCCGGCGCCGGCGCCCTTGCAGGTTACCTTCTTGACGGGGCAACCGAAGTTGATGTCGAGTACCTCCGGCCGGGCGGCTTCTACGATGTCGGCGGCCCGAACCATACTGTCGAGGTTAGCCCCGAATATCTGGATGCCGACCGGTCGCTCGTAATCGTAGATATCCAATTTCTGGACGCTTTTATCAGCATCGCGAATGAGGCCCTCTACGCTGATGAACTCTGTGTACATCATATCGCAGCCGGCTTCTTTGCACAGGGCGCGGAAGGGGGGGTCGCTGACGTCTTCCATCGGTGCGAGGAGGAGGGGGAATTCACCCAATTCTATGTCGGCAATTTTTACCATAGCGCCGCAAAGGTACGTGCTTTGTTTTGCCACGCCGGCTGGTTACCAGATCTTACCTTTGCGGCCGCAAATCCTATAACAGCTATGCTTTCCGCTACCGGCATCTATCAACAGTACGGCGATCGCGTCCTCTTCAACAACGTCACCTTCGTAATCGGGCCGCGGGACAAGGTGGGGCTCGTCGGGCGCAACGGTGCCGGGAAGTCTACGATGCTGAAAATCATCGCCGGTGACGTTAGCCCACAGCAGGGTACGGTAACCCGCCCCAACGGAACCACTTTAGGGTTCCTCCACCAGGAGATGGACCTGCCCCGCGGGAACACGGTGATGGAGGAGACCCTGACCGCCTT
The DNA here is from genome assembly GCA_963668285.1 of uncultured Lewinella sp. GTDB lineage: Bacteria > Bacteroidota > Bacteroidia > Chitinophagales > Saprospiraceae > Neolewinella. The sequence continues at coordinate 74,298 of OY764562.1, forward strand.
CGCCCACATCCAGGAGATGGAGGACCGGATCAACGCCATGACGAAAGAGTTGGAAACGCGGATGGACTACGAGACCGACGCCTACGCCAACTTTCTCGACGAGTTTACGGCCCTAAGCGAGCGCTTCGCCATGGTCGGGGGTATTACCATGGAAGCCGAATCGGAACGGGTACTAAAGGGCCTGGGCTTTGAGCAGAAGGACTTCGCCCGCCAGACCACCGAATTTTCCGGCGGGTGGCAGATGCGGATCGAGCTGGCCAAAATGCTGCTCCAGCGGCCCGACTACCTACTGCTCGACGAGCCTACCAACCACCTGGACATCGAATCCATCATCTGGCTGGAAGAATGGCTGAGCAGCTACAGCGGCGCCGTCATCACGATCTCCCACGATAAGCAGTTCCTCGACACCGTCACCGGGCGTACCTTAGAAATCGAACTAGGCAAAACCTACGACTACAAAGCCAACTATTCCAAATACGTAGAGTTGCAGGCGGACCGCAGGGAGAAGGCCGAGGCAGCCTACGAAAACCAGCAAAAGGTCATCGCCGAAAAAGAACGTACCATCAGCCGCTTTATGGCGAAGGCAACGAAGACCAAAATGGCGCAGTCCATGCAAAAGCAACTGGACAAAATCGAGCGCATTGAATTGGACGTCACCGACGGAGCGGTCATGAACCTCCGCTTTCCCGACGCCCCGCGCTCGGGGGCCGTCACCCTACAGGCGAAGAAGATCACCAAAACCTACGGCAAACTGAACGTCCTGCGCGGCGTCGACCTGAAGGTGGATCGGGGGGACCGCGTCGCTTTCGTCGGGCAGAACGGCCAGGGGAAGACGACGCTGGCGAAGATCCTGATAGGGCAGCTCTCCGCTACCAAGGGGGAAGCCATCCTCGGGCATAACGTAACGGTCGGCTACTACGCCCAGAACCAAAGCGATGAGTTGGACGGTAAGAAAACCCTGCTGGAAACCATGGAGGAGGTCAGCCCGCCGGAAATGCGTACTCGGTTGCGCTCCGTATTGGGCGCTTTTCTGTTTAGTGGAGAGGATGTGGATAAGAAAGTTTCGGTGCTGTCGGGTGGGGAGCGGGCGCGACTCGCACTGGCCTGTATGTTACTACGTCCCTTCAGCCTGCTGGTACTGGACGAACCGACCAACCACCTCGATATGGCATCGAAGGATATGCTGAAGCAGGCCGTACTGGACTATAACGGTACGCTGCTCGTCGTGAGTCACGACCGGGAGTTCCTGGGGGGGCTGACGGATCGGACGATCGAATTTCGCGACCACCAGCTTTACGAGCATCTGGGAGACATCAACTACTTCCTGGAGCGGAGGCAGCTGGACAATATGCGGGCGGTCGAGTTGGAAAAGTCGAAAGCTGATCTCCCCGCTGCCGGTACATCGGTTAACGGCGCTTCGTCCTCTTTCCAAAACACTGCATCCCGACAAAACACGGGACCGGCAAACAGCCAATCCGCGCACCCGCCAAAAGCAAACCTCGACCCGCAGAAGCGCCGGGAGATAGAAAAAAAAGTAGCCACGGCGGAGCGTAAGATCGAACGGCTCGAAAAAGACATCGCCAAAATCCACGCCAAAATGGGTGAGCCCGGCTTCTACGACGATGCCGCCGCCAGAGATAAGTGGATGGGTAAGCTCGCCACCAAAGAGAGCGAACTGGAAACGATTATGGAGCAGTGGGAAGCGCTCGCCGAAGTATTATAAATACTGCCGAGAATGTCGCGAGTACACAAATAATTCGCATTCACGTAGACGCACTGTTAAAAAAGAATCAATTGAGGAGCTTGGGCCATACTTTTCCTTGCCCTGGGGCGTATATTGAGCAACACATTAACTGAGACGTCAACCCACTTTTAATTGGTCTTCCTTTCGCTCCCTCAAGTTGACGCATGAAATCGCTCTTCCACCAACTTTCCCTGTTGGTATTTGCTACCATTCTCCTGACCGGAACCAGCCCACATCGCTACGGCGAGGCGGGCCAACACCATCGATTCGAGCTGCCCTTCTACGCAGAATCGGTAGCCATTACGTACGACCCGGCCATGGTGCTGACCGAACCGGTCGTGATTGACAATAAGGTCCTGGCTCTAAAGTACCAAGAGTTACGCCATCGCCCGACGCAGGTACTGCTTAACAGCCTACTGAACGCCAAAGAGCGTTTCGCGCTGAACGACTACTTATTCTACAAACTGGCGCAAGAAACCCTCGCCGTCGTCTATCAAAACGGGGAGCTGAACGCTCGGGCCATTACCATGTACGGCTTACTCATCGACGCCGGCTTCGACGCTCGCCTTACCTTTCGGGGGGACCGCGTATTCGTAAACGTCTACACCAGTGAAGACCTCTTCGAGGTACCCATCATCGACAGTAACGGCCGTCCTTACGCTAACCTAAGTTGCATGGAAGGGGAATGCCAGGGGCGGCAGCGACTGTTCATCCACCCCGCCCAGCCGAACCCGACCGGTCGGTCATTCGGCTTTCAACTACGCAGTTGGCCAACCCTCGGTACCCAGCCGACGAATAAGCGCCTACAGTTCTCTTTCCACGGCATCCAGCAAGAAATGGACGTCACCTTCGACCGCACGATGGTCGACATTATGGAGGATTACCCCTTCATCCACGAATACTGCTACCTGGAAACACCCCTCTCCCCTACCCTGGAACGGAGCCTGCTCCCACAGCTTCGTACCTACCTGGAGCCCCTTGACGAGCAACAGCAACTCGAGTTGCTCGCCAGCTTCACCCGCTCCGCCTTTCTGTATAAGGAGGACAATGAGAACTTCGGCCGCTCGAAGCCTATGGTACCCGAAGAGCTATTTGGCTATACCTTCTCGGATTGCGAAGACCGCTCGGCGCTCTTTTTCGCGCTCGTACGGGAGTTGATCGACATCCCCATGGCCGTCATTGCCTACGACGATCATCTGACCATCGCCATCGGTAGCGAGACGATCGAGGGTGATCATTTCACCTACGAGGGCAAGCGTTACGTGTTCTGCGACCCTACCGGCCCGAAGAACTCCAGCACCATCGGCCGTATTCCACCCGGCTATGAGGAGCGAAATTTCCAGATCATCGGAACTTACAAATAGTTGACTTTCAGTTGTTTATACCTAAACAGTGACTTACGGCGCTTCCTTCGCGTCAGAATGTTACATTTGCGGCCCGGAGGGGTTCAAACAAATTCACCCGCCACGGCTTTGTTACCATTAGAATAAACAACGAGTAATTAATGTATTGGACCCTCGAACTAGCTTCTCATCTGGAAGACGCCCCCTGGCCCGCCACGCGGGATGAGCTGATTGACTACGCCGTCCGCTCCGGCTCTCCCCTGGAAGTGATTGAAAACCTACAGGCCATGGAAGACGAGGGCGACACCTACGAAGCCATCGACGACGTCTGGCCCGATTACCCCCGTAAAGACGACTTTCTTTTCAACGAAGACGAATACTAAGACCCGCAACCAGCGCTAAAAGCCGGAAGCTTTCTACACGGAGGCTTCCGGCTTTTTCGTGGTACTTTCCGTCGCAGAACCAGCCCGCCCCTCCACTATGCCCCACACCATCGCCATTGACGGCTACAGCGCCTGCGGGAAAAGTACGCTAGCCAAAGCCCTCGCCAGCCGCCTCAACTACCGATATATCGACACCGGTGCGATGTACCGCATGGTTACCCTACACTTCCAACGCCACCACGTAAACATCACGGACGCAACGGCCGTCGCGGCTGCATTAGCCAGCATCGAGGTCGACTTTAAGGCGGGGAAGAACGAAGCCCTACTCAACGGCGAAGAGGTAGAAAGCGAGATCCGGAGTATGGAAGTAAGCAACTTCGTCAGCCCCGTGGCCGCATTACCCGCCGTGCGCCGCGCCATGGTCGCTCAGCAACGCCGGATGGGGCAGGATGGCAGCGTAGTAATGGATGGCCGCGATATCGGAACGGTCGTCTTTCCCGAAGCCGACTTGAAGCTCTTCGTTACCGCCGACTTAGGTACGCGGGTAGATCGCCGCCTGCGGGAGATGACTGCCGCGGGCAAGAACCCTACGCGTGAGGAAGTAGCCAATAACCTTATGGACCGGGATCGGATCGATTCCACGCGGGCGGATAGCCCCCTGCGGCAGGCCGAGGATGCCGTGATCCTGGATAACACCAAGCTCGACCTGACGGAGTTCATCGAAGCCGGAATGACCGAAGTACGGAAGTTGGACTAACATCCATTCGCCCACTAACGACTAGACAGATCGAGCTCACGAATCATGTGCAGGTAGCTGCGGCCGAAATCGACGGTATTATTAAAGCTCAACTGACTGAGGGCGGGGCGCAGGCGGGGGTAATCCTTACTAAACCGATCGCTGATGTTACTGATGGCCGCGCGAATGGCACGCCGGGCGGGGCGGCCGGATTGATCCAGGAACTGTTGCTTATAGCCTAAGGAACGGAAGTAGTCGTCTTCAACTACCCGGTAGTACAACTCGAGCAGCTTGCGGTCGGGTGGCGGTACGGCGTAATTGAACAGCGCGTAGCCGACAATGTAACCGGGCACTGCTTTGGCCACCTCGATGTAGCCGTTATCCTGGTACCAATCCATATTCGGTAGCTCACTGTCGATCAGGGAGATCAGCCGGTCGTGGTTAGCCGGGAGGGTGATGCCAAAGGTTGACTTACCGGCGTATAACTCCTCGTTGAAGGATTCCGGCGCCCGGCGCATCAGGTGCTGTAGCTCGCCGAGCAGGCGGACGTTCTTGTAGGTGACTGGCTGGTCTTGCTCGCGCGAAAAGTACATCCGGTGCATGCGCTCCAAGGCTTCCATCGTGTAGCCTTCCGGTATGAGCAGGTAATCCAGGCGGTAGACGAGGTCCAACAACAGATAGGCGATCGCGCCCGGTTGCTCCTCCGGGTTCACCCTTCCCTCGAGCAGGTAATCGATCACCCCCTGAACGTGGTTGGTGAGGAAGCTCAGCTTGAGTTGCTTTTCGTTCGCCGAAAGCTCGCGTAGGTGGGTTATTTCAGTAGGTTCCAATAGCTCGCCGAATTCCTCCAGTAGCAGATCGTCCTGCTTATCCGCATTCAGGGCAAGCTCTTTAAGGGCGTGGTAGAGTTTGTGCGGGCTGGCGTCGTTCACGGGGCTATCGAAAACGATGGCGAGCGTATCGTTCTCGTCCATCGCGAAGCGGCTGTACTTCATTTCGTAATTCAGCGCGGTCAGCCGTTGCAGCAGTTCGACGTTCAACTCGCGGAGCTCGGCGATGCCAGCCGTAGCACGGAACTGCCGGTCGTCAATGAAACCCGTGACCCTTTTACTCCCCTGGTAGCACTCAAAGTAAAGCTTACCCCCCTCGGTGTGGTGGCGCACGTTATCCTCGTTGGGGTCGAGGAGGTACCGCAAAAAGGCCTCACAGCTGGCTATGTATTCCCCGTCTTCGAAGAGGTGGAGGGCGCGATCCCAGGCCTTGTAGTTATCGGTGGTCTTGTAAGCGTCCGTGTAGCGGCCAAAGTGAAAGTCCGGTTCGCCGGCGGGGTCGTAACCGGGCGTTCGGCGAAAAAGGGTGTCCCAAATACTCATCAAGGGAAAGGGGTTTTCCCGACTAAGATACGATGAACCCGCTTGGGAAAATCATCGCAACTCCAATCGCACCACGGATTCTACGTGGCTGGTTTGCGGGAACATATCCACCGCCCGGGCGCGGGCGACTCGGTAGCGGTCGTTCAGCAGCGCGAGGTCCCGCGCCTGGGTACCGGGGTTACAACTAACGTACACCATTACCGGAGCGGCTAACTGAAGCAGCATCGGAATAACCTTCGGGTGCATACCGGCACGCGGCGGGTCGGTGATCAACACATCCGGGCGGCCGTGCTTCTCGGCAAATTCCGGGGTCAGGATGTGTTCCGTGCGGCCGGCGTACCAGCTGCAATTGGTGATACCGTTAAGGTCGGCGTTGATCTTTGCGTCCTCGATGGCGGCCGGGATTTCCTCGATCCCGACGATCGAACCCGCATCCTTAGCTACGTACTGGGCGATGGAGCCGATGCCGGTGTAGAGATCGTACACATTCTCGCGGCCCGTCAGGCCGGCGTACTCCGCCGTAATGTCGTAGAGCTCCTTCCCCTGCCGGGTATTCGTCTGAAAAAACGATTTGGGGCCGATGTGAAAGTTTACGTGCCCGAGCGTTTCCCGGATGGTTGAGGTACCGGCGAACAGCAACATATCCAGGTCCATCATGTACTCGTTCACCTTACCGTTAATGCAATAGTAAAGGCTGGTGATGTGCCCCCCGAAGCCTTCCATAACGGCGTCGAGGAAACGCTCGATCACGGGCGCGTCGTTCTCAAAGAAGGCAAGTACGAGCATACACTCCCCCGTCGTCGTCGTCCGGATCATGAACTGCCGGAACAGTCCGCTCCGTTCCCGCATGTCGAAGAAGGGAACCTCCATCCGTTCGGCCAGTTCGCGAATACCGTTTCTCAACTCATTGCTCGGCCCGTGCTGTAGGTGGCACTCCTCGATGTCGATCAGCTTATCGTAGGCGCCTGCTTTGTGAAAGCCGATCACGTTACGCTCGTTACCCACCGAATCGTCCGCTACCTCCTCCTTGGTGAGCCACCGGCGGTTGGCCACGCCGAACTCCAGCTTATTGCGGTAGCGCTGCTGTAGCTCGCTACCCAGGATAGGCTCCCACCGGCCGACTTCCACCTTCGCAATGCGGTCTAAGGCATCACGCACGATACGGTCCTTTTCCCGTAGCTGACCGGCGTAAGCGAAGTTCTGCCATTTACAGCCCCCACAGACGCCGAAGTGCTGGCAGAAGGGGGTCACGCGCTCGGGGCTACGCCGATGAAAGTGGAGGGGGGCGGCAAAGAGGGTCTGCTTCTTGCGGCGGAAGGGGCGGACGTCGACGACGTCCCCCGGCACCACGTGCTCTACGAAAACAACCTGCCCGTCATCCGTTTTACCGACGCAGAATCCTTTATCGGCGAGCCCGGTGATGGTAACTTGATCGATGCGCTCGGGGAAGCGGCGGCGGCGGCGGCCCATAGAATGAATTTTGGGCGAAGGTATACCCCAGCCGATGCGCTTCGGGTACGGCGCAATAAAAAAGACCGGAGTGCAGAGCACAGCCGGTCCAGAAATAAACACCTAAAACCCTATTAACATCTTGCAAACGGGGCTTAAAGCCACGTTTATTATCTTAAAGTTCAGTTTTTAAGCCGCATGGAACAATATGTTTACCCGATGACTTATAGTCGAACTTAATGCGAAAGTAATGCCGAAATTTGATTAACCAAAGAAAGGATGGAATAAAATGATCGACGTTCTCATCGGTACGCTACTGGCGTTGATCATGTTTGCCATCGGCCTTTCCCTGCGCGCGCAGCATTTTCAAGAACTCTGGCGGACGCCGCGGGTTGTACTGCTCGGCTTGTTTCTCCAGCTTTGTCTACTACCGGTCATCGCCTTCACGGTGAGCTACCTCCTCGCCCTGCCACCGGCTTTCGCCACCGGGGTGGTCATCCTCTCCGCCTGCCCCGGGGGGCTCACGAGTAATTTTATCAGCTATCTTCTGCGGGCCAACACCGCCCTGGCGGTCAGCCTCACCATCTGCAATACCACGCTCTCGCTCATCACCATCCCCTTCATCGTCAATTTGGGCCTGGCGACTTTCTGGGCCGGCGGCGGCGTAGAGCAACTCCCGGTGCGCTCCACCGCCGCTACGATCCTGCTCATCGTGCTGGTGCCCATCATCGTCGGCATGGCCTACCGAAAGTGGCAGACGCACCGGGCCGTCCGTTTGCAACAGCGCCTTCGCTTCGTGAGCATCTTTCTCCTGGCCGTCCTCTTCCTCATCAAGCTGTTCGCGCCCGCGGAGTCGGGGGGTAGCGAACTGACCTTGCTCGATCTGCGCACGATCCTTCCGGCCTCCGTACTCATCAACGTACTGGCACTCGCTTCGGGGCGGGTGTTCGGGCGCTTATTTGGCTTCGGCCGCAACGTTCAGCTGACTCTGGGGGTAGAGGCGGGCATTCAGAATACCAGCCTGGCTTTTATGATCGCTTCCACCCTGCTCGGCAACGAGGAGATGTTGAAGCCGGCCCTGGTGTACGCGATGTTCACCTTCTTCACCGCGGTAGCCTACGGAGCTTTGTTGAAGCCCGGGGCACTGTCCAATCTCTTCAAATCCTCCCCCTTTGCCCGCTGATCCACTTCACATCTTACACGTCGGGCGGGGTTTCGTGGCGGTCTACAAACCGGCGGGGATCTCCACGGAAGCTTACCCCGGCCACGATACGGTAGAAGCACGGGCCTGGCGGCAATTCCAGCGGCCACGAAGCCCCAAGCGCCCCTACGTCGGCATCGTACACCGGCTGGACCGCCCGGTATCGGGCGTGCTGCTACTGGCCAGGAATAAGTCGACGCTCCGGCACCTCAACGGCGCTTTTGCGGAAAAGCAGGTAAAAAAGATTTATTGGGCGAGTACGCAGGTGCAGATATCGGAAGGAAATAGCAAGCTTAGTCACTACCTGGTGAAGGATCCCTTAGCAAGAAGGGCCAGGGTGGTCGACGGGCCACGCCCCGCGGCAAAACACAGCCGGTTGAACTACCGACTACTGCGGCAAACGGCGGCCGGCTTCCTCTACGAGATCGAACCCATCACCGGGCGCTACCACCAGATTCGCGCTCAGCTGGCCGCCGCCGGCGCCCCGATCGTCGGCGACGCGCACTATGGCTCCACCGCCCCTTACCGACCGAACCGGATCATGCTGCACGCACGCCAGCTAACCTTCCCGGATAGCGACGGCACCACCCTCACGGTAACCGCCGAGCCGGCGGACTGGGGGTAAGTAAAAACAGCAACGCCCCCGACCGTACGTTACGGATGGGGGCGTCGGTGGTAAGCCGAATCGGCCAGTTACTTCCGGATGCCGAGCTTAGCGATCAGCGCACGGTAACCGTCGAGGTCTTTCTTCTGGAGGTAAGCCAGGTGGCGGCGGCGTTGGCCGACGAGGCTAAGGAGCGCCTTACGGCTGCTGTGGTCTTTGCGGTGGCGCTGCAAGTGTTCGCTCAATTGTTGGACGCGGTAGGTGAACAGCGCGATTTGACCTTTGGTATCACCGGTATTCTTAGGGTCACCGGCGTACTCCTGGAAGATCTCCTCGATCTTCTCTTTAGCTAGATAAACTGCCATACTATAAATGCTTTGTAAGATCGCTTGGATCGGGTGAAGCTATCCCCGGGATTTCGGACCCAGGGTAAAAAAGTTACCCAGGGTCGTTGACCCTGGGTAAGTGATTCCTCTGGGGCTCGAACCCAGGACCCTCTCATTAAAAGTGAGATGCTCTAGCCAGCTGAGCTAAGGAATCTGTGGTGCTTTATTTCTAAAGCGACGCAAAGGTAAGTCGACGTTTAAAACTAGGCAAGCGAGGTGTAAAGTTTTGCCCATAAACAAAAAAATCGGCGAGTATCGCTCGCCGATTGTGACATTCTTTATGCAATGTTCTTGTGTGAATACCGAAAGGCCTCTTTCGCGAGAGACAAAGGGGGTTTAATACCAAAACACAACTAGGTCGTAAAAAAGTAAAAGTCAGAGAATATGGCTGTTCGCGCCACAACAGAGTGAAAATCTTAACTTTTGGGCTCCGGTCGTCGGACATTAGTCCCTAAAAACCGCCGCGCCTCGTAACAAATATGCAACATTGCTGGTGACTTACAAATTCTACGAGCATTAATTATTTGCTTGCATCTAATTAATTTTAGCACCTTTTAGCCTGAACGCCACTAATTTAATAATTTAATTTTGCCTCCTACGTCCTTCCGAACAAGCCGCTACGACCTTTTCTCAACGCTTTGTCACCTGGCGGTCGGGTGCTTTATCCTACTTTTCGTAAACACGCCCGGGGTCGCGCAAGGGGCTTCTATGTACGACTATACGGTGCGCGACCCTATGGCCCCCGTCGCTACTGATCACTGGCTACGCCCCGCGGATTCCTTCGACCGGGGGCGGTTCTTCGGAGCTACGGGGGTGGGCCTGGCACTGTATGGCGCCACCTCGTTCGGCTTGTACCACGCCTGGTACGCCAACTTCGAGCGTCGCGGCTTACGGTCTTTCGACGACTGGCCGGAGTGGAACCAGATGGATAAAGCCGGGCACGTCTTCTCCGCCTACACCTTCAACCGTTACGCCTTCGCCGGCCTCCGGTGGGCGGGCCTGCGTCGGTCCCACTCCCGCATCGCCGCCCTTGGCGTAGCCAACCTGCTGCAGGGGACGATCGAATTGATGGATGGCTACTCCGCCGGCTGGGGCTTCAGCTGGTCGGACATGGGCGCGAACGTAGCCGGCAGCCTGGTCTTTACCCTTCAGGACGTAGCCTGGAGAGAACAGCGCATCCTGCTCAAAGTCTCTAACGACCTGCGCCCGCACCCCGACGTACCGGTATTCAACGAGGCGCGCGAGGGGAACCTGGGCTTCGTTACCCGCCAGCGTTTCGGGCAAGGACATCTGGAGCGCTTCCTCAAAGACTACAATGCCCAGACCATCTGGGCGAGCGTTAACCCCAAATCCTTCTTCCCCCGTTCGAAACTCCCCGGCTGGCTCAACGTCGCCGTAGGCTACGGGTCGGAAAACGTTTACGGTGCCTACGGAACGTGTGGCGGCAGGAGGGCGTCCGCTTCGTCTACCCGGAGGGTCGCTACCGCCAGTACTTCCTCAGCCCCGATATCTACCTCTCCCGCATCCCCACCAAAAAGCGTTGGGTCCGATTGGTGCTCGGTGCCCTGGATGCATTCAAAATCCCCGGCCCCGCCCTGGAATACGGCAACGGATCATTTAAATGGCACTGGTTTATGTGGTAGATTAGCCTTTCGCACGTTTACCCAATCGAACTAACTCATTCCCCATGGTGCGGACTTTGCTAAAAATCGGACTACTCCTCGTGGTCGGCTTACTGGGCTACAACTACTTCTTCGGTACGGATACCGAAAAGGAACAAAGCCGCGAGATCGTCGGAAAGGTAAAAGACCTGGGTTCCGATGCCTGGAACCTGCTGAAAGCGGAGCGGGATAAAATGCGCGAAGGCAAGTACGACGATGCACTCGACAAACTCGACAACCTGTACGCCAAACTAAAAGACCGTGCCCGAAGCGTCGAAGATTCGGGTGCCCTAGAGCGCCTCCGCAGACTCGACGAACGTCGCCTGGAGCTACAGAAAACCGTTGGAGACGATGCCAGGCAGCTCTCCCGCGAGACTAAGCGCGAGCTCAAAGACCTTACCGAAGAGACGGAAGCCCTCATGAATGAAATGGAAGCGGAAGGCCGGCAGGGCGCCCCTTACTAAGGCCCGCAAGATCATCCACATCGATATGGATGCCTTCTTCGCCAGCGTCGAGCAGCGCGATAACCCCGACTTACGCGGCAAACCCATCGCCGTAGGCGGCTCCAAAATGCGCGGGGTAGTCGCCGCGGCCAGCTACGAGGCCCGTAAGTACGGCGTGCGCTCCGCCATGCCCAGCATAACGGCCAGGCGCCTCTGCCCCGAGCTCATCTTCGTCAAGTCCAACTTCCAGAAGTACCGCGAGGTCTCCGAACAGATCCGCGCCATCTTCCAATCGTACACCGACCTCGTGGAGCCCCTCTCGCTCGATGAGGCCTACCTCGACGTTACCGAACCGAAGAAAGGCCCCGCCTCCGCTACCCTCATCGCAACGGCCATCCGCGCGGAGATCCTGGAGGTAACCGGCCTCACCGCCTCCGCCGGCGTCAGCTTCAACAAGTTCCTCGCCAAGGTCGCCTCCGATGTCAACAAGCCGGATGGGATGAAAGTCATCACCGAGGCGGAGGCCCCGGGCTTCATCCGCCAGCTCCGCGTAAAGGACTTTCACGGCGTCGGCAAAAAGGGGGCCGCCAGGATGGAGCGCATGGGCTACCGCACCGGTGCCGACCTAATGCCCCTCACCGAGCTGGAAATGGCTACCCGCTTCGGTAAATTCGGCCGCCGGCTTTACAAGATCGTCCACAGCCTCGACGACCGCCCCGTCAACCCCCACCGCAACCGAAAAAGCATCGGTGCCGAACGCACCTATTCCGATGACGTCGACACCCGCGCCGTTATGCGCCACAAGCTCGACTGGCTGGCCGAAAAGATCTTCTACTACATGCGCGAGCGCCGAAACTTCGGCCGTACCCTGACCCTGAAGATGAAAACGCCGGAGTTCGTCATCCACTCCCGCTCGCGCAGTTTCGGCGGTGAGATCCGCACCCTCAGCGCGCTCAAGGAAGCCGCCTACCAACTACTCGACGAGAACATCGAAGAAGTGCCCGTAGTACGCCTCCTCGGCCTATCCATGAGCAACCTCGAGCGGGAGGGGGGGGCGGGGGTGCAACTACTCATCCCTTTCGAGGAAGAATAGGCCTAGCCACCGATTCGGCGGAGGCGTGCGCCGCGATGAAGGCCAGAAACCGTTCGACGTCCGCGGTGGAAGAAGCCAGGCCCAGGCTAACCCGCACGCACCCCCTGCCCCCGGGCCGCGAAGCGATCATGTCCCCAAAATGCGGCCGCTCGTGCCGTCCGTAGAACGACCGTAACTCCTCCGCCCCGACGCCGTTGACCGCCTCGTCGACCCCGGGGTTGCAGAAGCAGCCCGCGCGCAGGGAAATGTTGCGCGCCGCGGCCGCCCGCTCCACGGTGGCGAAGGGCACGCGGCTGCCGTCTTCCCGCAGCACGTTGAAAAGAAGGGTGCCCCCGCAATCCCGCCGGTCGGCCGGCCCGTAGAGGGCAATTTGAGGGCGGCCGTTCGGGTGGCTGAGCCCACGCAGACCGGCGGCAAGCTTTTCACTCAGGTGCCCCACGTGCCGCCCGATCCGCTCTACCCCGATGCGGTCGATGTAATCCAGCCCCGCTTCGATGGCGGGTAGGCCCAGGAAGTCGATCGTCCCGTTCTCAAACCGCTCGTGGCCGTCGTGCAGGTGAAAGGCCGGCTCGGCGATCGAGGAGATCGTCACCGTACCCCCGGCAAACCACCGCTTCTGCAGCACCCCGAATGCTTCCTTGTGGATCAGCAGACAGCCGATACCGGTAGGGTAACCGAATATTTTATAGAAGGAAACGCAGGCGAAATCCGGCCGGTGGGTCCGTAAGTTCAGGCGGTTGGTGGGGGCGAACGCAGCGGCGTCCAGCAGAGTATGCCAGCCCCGGCGGCGAGCCTCGGTCAACCAGCCTAAATTGTGCTTGACGCCGCTCGCATTAGACTGAGCGGGCAGCGCGAACAGACTCGGCGCGGCCCCGGGGCGGTCGAGGGCGGCATCGAGCTGAACGCCGTCCAGGCCTAAGTCATCGTCTAGCCCGGTATACTCGAACGCAGCACCGCCGGCCGTAGCGTACCTCCGAATACCGTGGACGCTGTTGTGGTTATCGGCGGTCAATAAATAGCGGCTGCCGGCCCGCCAGGGGAAGCACTCCCCCACCAGCTTGAGCGCAGCCGTTGCGTTGGCGGTGAAAACGCAGTAGTAGTCATCGGTACCGCCGAAGTAGCCCAGCACCCGCTCGCGGGCCGATTCGCACAGGTCGGTCGCGCGCTTCGAACTGGGGTTGACGGAATGCGGGTTGCCGAGTACTTCGGTAGCCAACAGTTCGGCGTGCGCACGTACCAGGGAGGCCGGGGCGAGGTTGCCACCGGTATAGTCCAGATAGGTGTGCCGCTGCTGATCCAGGCGCGCAAAATCGCGCCGGCGCAGACGGGTAAAACGGTCGGTAGGTCGGAGGAGTGGGAGGAATGCTCGCATTTAACTAGGCTTCGGTAAAGCCTTCTATGCTAGGCCGGTGGCAAGCGTTACGATCTCACCCCGGCAAATGTCGACGGTAGGCTACGGCGAGCTACCTTTACGCCCGAATTGGGGTGCCCTCCGAACGGAAGGCTGAGATCATACCCTTCGATTATCAAATCAGGAACCTGCCCGGGTAATGCCGGGAAGGGAAAAACTACCGCTCGCATGTTGCGACTACTACTCTGCACCGCCCTGGTGCTCCCGTGCCTCTACCCCACCCTGGCACAATCCGATCCGGATACCTTACTCATCACCCGACTCGACGCGGACGTCATCGTAACGGCCACCGCCGCGACGGCCACGACCCCCGTCACCTACACCGACCTCGAAAAGGAAGAGATTCAGGAACGGAACCTCGGCCAGGACGCCCCCTACCTACTCAAATGGACGCCCTCCGTCGTCGTCAACTCCGATGCCGGAACGGGCGTCGGCTACACCGGCATCTGGATTCGTGGCAGCGACCCGACGCGGACCAACGTCACCATCAACGGCATACCGTATAATGACTCGGAAAGCCAGGGGGTATTCTGGGTCAACCTACCGGACTTCTCCTCCTCGGCCGATCAGATCCAGATCCAGCGGGGGGTAGGGACGAGCGTCAACGGGGCCGGCGCGTTCGGTGCCAGCATCAACTTCGCGACCAACCAACTCGCCGAACCCAGGAAACTGACCGTCAACGGCAGCCTCGGCAGCTTCGGCACCCGGCGCGGGGCCGTACAGTACACCTCCGGCCTGCTCGATAACGGACTGAAGATCGACGCCCGCTACTCCAAAACCCACTCCGACGGCTACGTAGACCGCGCCCGGGCGGACCTGGACGGCTACTACGCCGGCCTCACCTACGCACCCACCGGCAAATCCTCCGTCTGGCGCTTCAATGCCTTCGGCGGCCACGAGGTGACCTACCAATCGTGGAACGGAGTGACGCGGGAGCAACTCGCCGAATTCGGCCGCACCTACAACTCGGTCGGCACCGAAAAAGAAGGCGAACCCTACGACAACGAGGTAGATAACTACCGGCAAAACCACTACCAGCTCCACTACAATACGACGCTGGGGAAGGCTACGATCGGCGTATCCGGCCACTACACGCGGGGGCTCGGTTACTTCGAGCAATACAAGGCCGACCAAGACCTTACCGAATACAGCATCATCGCCGGGGCGGAGAAGATCTCCGACCTGATCCGCCGCCGCTGGCTGGACAACCACTTCTACGGCACCGTCTACAGCCTCCGCTACCGCATCAACCGGGCGCTGGACGTCACCCTCGGCGGCTCCGCCAACGAGTACCTGGGTGACCACTACGGGGAAGTCATCTGGGCACGTAACGCGGGAAGTAGCGAAATCCGCGACCGCTACTACGACAACGACGCCAGCAAGCGCGACTTCAGTAATTATCTCCGGGCCAACTATACTTTCGGTAGCGGTTTCAACGCCTATGCGGACCTGCAATTGCGCCACGTCAACTACCAATTCCTGGGCTTCGATAACGACCTGGACCGGATCGACGAAAACGTAAGCCTAACCTTCTTCAACCCGAAAGTCGGCCTGCTCTACGACTTCCGAAACGGTCAGGCCTACGCCAGCTTCGGGGTCGCCCAGCGCGAACCCAACCGCAACGACTACACGGAGAACCCCACCGCTACCCGCCCCACCCACGAGGAACTCTACAACGGCGAGCTGGGCATCCGTACGACGGGGGGCAACTTCAACTATGGGGTGAACCTCTATTACATGGGTTACCGCAACCAACTCGTGCTGACCGGCCAGCTCAATGACGTCGGGCAGTACATCCGCGCCAACGTACCCAAATCCTTTCGTCTGGGCGTGGAGCTGCAGGGGGGCTACCGACTGGCCGACGGCCTCGCCCTCGGCGGCAACCTGACGCTCAGCCGCAACCGCGTGGGCAGCTACACCGAATTCGTAGACAACTACGACGAAAACTTCGACCGGTTGGGGCAGGACGAGATCGAGCACGATGACAACCCGCTCGCCTTCAGCCCCTCCGTAACCGGTGCATTGGACCTGGAATACGCTATACTCGACGTATCCAGCCACAAGATCACCGCCGCCCTGCAGGGCAAGTACGTCGGCGAACGTTTCGTGGACAATTCCGGCTCCGAAGCTTCCGCGCTGGACGGCTACTACTACGCCGACCTCCGCCTGGCCTACCGGCTCACCCCCGAGAACTCCCCCCTCGGCGCGCTCCGGCTAACGCTACTCATGCGCAACCTCACCGATCAACTGTACTTTTCTAACGGCTGGTCCTACCGATTCAATTTTGCCGGGGTATTTACCACGACTCAGGGGCTTTACCCGCAAGCCGGCCGTAACTTCCTGATCGGGCTAGGGTTGGACTTCTAACGAACCATGCACCTGCGGCCTCGCAAAAATTGCTTAGCTGCATTTGCCCACTATCTTCGGCCCATGATCTGGAGCGACAAAAAAATCCTAACGGCCATCGCAGCCGGTGAGATCGTCATCAAGCCCTTCGACCGCGGCAACCTCGGCACGAACAGCTACGACGTGCACCTCGGCAAATACATCGCCCGCTACGAGCATCACATCCTGGACGCGCGCAAGCACAACCCGATCGTGCACGACGAAATACCCGAGGGAGGCTTTCTGCTACACCCCAACACGCTCTACCTCGGCGCTACCCTCGAGTATACCGAGACGCACACCTCCGTCCCCTTCCTGGAAGGCAAATCTTCCGTCGGCCGGCTCGGCATCGACATCCACGCTACCGCCGGGAAGGGCGACGTCGGCTTCTGCAACCACTGGACGCTGGAGATCAGCTGCACCCACCCCGTCCGCATCTACGCCGGCATGCCGATCGGCCAGCTGATCTACTTTGCCGTGGAGGGGGAGATCGAGAACTACTACAACCACAAGAAGAGCGCGAAGTACAACAAGGTGCAGAAGCAGCCCATGGAATCCATGATGTGGAAAAATAAATTCTAAGGGTTTGGGCACCGCCGAATACGCCGAACACCTCCGGGCCGAACTAAGCCCGACCCAGGGCGAGGGCGAAGCCGCCTCGATCAGCCGCCTGGTACTCGAAGACCTCTTCGGCTGGCGCCGCGGCACCCGCTCCCGCGAGCTCACCCCCGACGAGGAACTCCTTGCCTGGACGACCGTCAACCGACTCAAAGCAGGCGAACCGGTACAGTACGTCACCGGCGTGGCCGACTTTTACGGCCTCCAGTTCCACGTCACCCCCGCCGTTCTCATCCCCCGCCCGGAAACGGAAGAGCTGGTGGAGTGGATGCTGGAAGACCACGGAAAACAGACCGTCAAGCAAGTCATCGACGTCGGCACCGGCTCCGGCTGTATCGCCGTAACGCTCGCGCACCAACGGCCCTCCTGGCAGGTAACCGCGCTGGACGTGAGCCCGGCCGCGCTGGAAGTGACGACGGGCAATGCCGAAAGACTGGCTACCCGGCTGGCCGAAGCGCGGCGGGCCGACTTTGTTGCGGAAGGGCTCAAAACGGAGGAGAAGTACGACCTCATCGTCTCCAACCCACCGTACATCCTCCCATCGGAGCGCGATCGGATGTCCGCCTCCACCCTGACCCACGAGCCGGGCCTGGCCCTTTTCGTGCCGGAAGAAGACCCGCTGCTTTTCTACCGCCGCCTGGCCGAGGAAGCCCTGAGGCACCTCAACGCAGGCGGCCGGCTCTACGTAGAAACTAACGAATACAACAATGAGGAAGTAGCCCTGCTCTTTAAGCAAGCGGGCTTCGACATCCTCCGCCGTAAGGACTTACAGCAGAAGTGGCGGATGGTCCGCGCTACTCTTCCTCGCCCTTAAACTTCCAGCGGCGGAATGCCTCGATGGCTTCGTACTCCGTCAACCCGAGTGCGTTGTAGGCGCGGGCCGTTTCGCGATTTCGTTGCTCGGCGCGCTGCCAAAACTCCCGGTCGTCGTCGCCCTGGAACATGACGCCGTCTTTTTGGGACTGGTGGAAGAAGATCGCCTGCCTTTTCTTATCGACCTCCTGCGGGCTGAGCGGAACGGCCATTTCGATCTCGTGGATCGGCCACTCCTGCCAGGCGCCGCGGTATAGCCATAGATAGGTATTGCTGATGGCGGGGTCCCCTTTCAGTTGATCGAGGGCCTCGAAGATGGCGTCGAGGCAGACCTTGTGGGTGCCGTGGGGGTCGGCGAGGTCGCCGGCGGCGAAGATCTGGTCGGGCTTCACCTCACGGATCAGGTCGATGATGAGGTCGACGTCCTCCTGGGCGAGGGGGCTTTTCTTGTTCTTACCCGTTTCGTAGAACGGCATGTTGAGGAAGTGGATCTGGTGGTCCTTCAGGCCGACGAAGCGGGCACCGGCGGCGGCCTCGCCCCGGCGGATGAGCGCCTTGATGTCGCGGACCGGGTGGGGGTCAACGTCGGCTTTATTCGATTCGTCGCTCAGGTATTCCAGGGCTTCCTGCAAATCCGGGTGCACCTCCTTGCCTTTATTGGCCTGTACGGCAAACTCGGCGAAGCGGCGGGAGTCGGGGTCGGAGACGGCGATGTTGCCGCTCGTCTGGTAGGCCACGTGTACGTTGTGGTTCTGCTTGACCAGCCGCAGAAAAGTTCCGCCCATGCTAATAACGTCATCGTCCGGGTGCGGACTAAAAAGAATGACGTTCTTGACCTTTGGGTTGGCGCGTTCGGGGCGGTCCGAGTCAGGGAAGCCGTGTTTACCGCCCGGCCAACCCGTGATCGTCCGTTGCAAGATGTTGAACATTTCGATGTTCAGCTCGTAGGCGGAGGTGCCCAGTGCAAGCAGGTCCGACATGCCGTGGTCGTTGTAGTCGCGCTCGGTGAGTTTGAGGATCGGCTTCTCTACGCGCTCGCTGAGCCAGATGATGGCCTTGCGTTTCAGGGCGTCGTCCCAGGAGCAGGGGCCGACGAGCCAGGGGGTCTTGAACCGGCGCAGCTCACTGGCGGCCTCGGCGTCCAGCAGAACGGTGAGGTTGTCGTGATCTTGGAGGAAGGAGGCGGGGACGGACGGCGTGCGCTCGCCCTCTACGGCCTGCTGCACGATCTGGGCTTTTTTGTGGCCCCAGGCGACCAGAACCACCCGGTGGGCGCGGCGGATCGTGTCGATGCCCATCGTGACGGCCCGGGTGGGGACGTTGTTAATGCCCTGAAAATCAGGGGCTGCATCAACCCGCGTGAGGTGATCGAGCGTGATCAGGCGGGTGAGGCTGCGGGGGTTCGAGCCCGGCTCGTTGAAGCCGACGTGGCCGGTTCGACCGATGCCGAGGAGTTGGAAATCGAGCCCCCCGTGGTCTTCGATCAGCTCTTCGTAGGCGACGCACTGCTCGTAGATCTCCTTGAGCGGCCGCGTTCCGTCGGGGATGTGGACGTTTTCGGGCTTGATGTCGACGTGGTCGAAGAGGTGCTCCTGCATGAAGTAGTGGTACGACCGCGGGCTGCCCGGCTCCATGGGGTAGTACTCGTCTAGGTTGAACGTCACTACGTTAGCGAAGCTCAGGCCTTCCTGTTGGTGCAGGCGCACCAGCTCTTCGTAGATGCGGATCGGGGAGGAACCCGTGGCCAGCCCCAGCACGCACTTCTTGCGCTGATAGGCTTTTGCTTTGATCTGGTTGGCGATTTCGTGGGCGATGGCCACCGATGCATCGCCGGAATCGCCGAACACTTCGACGTGCATTTTTTCGTGGCGCGTAGCATCCGTGCGGCCTACGTGGCGGTAGGCGATGTCGGCTTTTGGGGTGGAGTGGACGGTTAATACATCTATCATGTTGGGGAAGGCTGGATGTGTGGCTTAAATAAGTGATTCTACTAGAAGGCTCTAAAGTACCTTACACCCTACTTATACCCAACTCATGTTACAACTTGACCGCAACCTGGTTTTTTTCGATTTGGAAGCTACCGGACTTAACATCGTGAAAGATCGCATCGTACAGATCGCCCTGATCAAGCTTTTTCCGGACGGGCGACCCAACGAAGAGTTGGAGCTGAAGGTCAAACCCGACGTCCCCATCAGCCAGGAAGCCTCCGAGGTACACGGCCTGACGATGGAGGACCTGGCCGACGCGCCCGCCTTTGCCGAGGTGGCGCAACGGATCTACGACTTCATCGGGGAGGCCGACCTGGCGGGCTACAACTCCAACCGCTACGACGTGCCGCTACTCCAGGAAGAGCTTTACCGGGCGGGTATCTACCTCGATACCGGCAACCGGCGCCTGATCGACGCCCAGACGATCTTCTACCGCATGGAGCCACGGACGCTGAAGGCGGCCCTCAAATTTTACGCCGGCAAAGAAATGGAGAACGCGCACGACGCTTTGGCGGACGTTCGGGCGACGGTGGAGGTATTTAAAGGACAATTGGGCGAGTACGCAGGTGCGGTGTTTGAGGAGGAGGGCAAAGAGCCCATCCAACCTTTCGCATCCATGGATAGCGTAGCCGCTTTCTGCACCGACGATCGGTTTTTGGACGCTACCCGCAGGTTGAAGCGAGGCCCCGATGGCCGGCCCCAGTTTAACTTCGGGAAGTATGCCGGCCAAGCCGTCACGGACGTATTCGCCAAGGACCCGAGCTACCTGCGCTGGATCCTGTCGAAAGACTTCAGCACCGAGGTAAAAGCCTTGGTTCAGGCCATCGACTCGGCCCGCAAGGCTTAGTACCCGGCAGCCACGAACATGTGTTTGGCTGGCTAGTTTCAATTTTGGAAGACTGCCGAACCAGCAGCACTAACGACCGCCCATGCCCACCCCCGCTTACATTTTCGATGCTCTGCGTAGCCCCCGCGGTCGCGCGAAAGGCACCGCGGATCTCTACGAAGTAAAACCCATCGACCTGCTCAGCCAGTGCCTGCGGGCGCTGCAACGCCGCACCGGGGTGGAAGACCTGCCGGCGAGTATAGACGACCTTATAGTAGGTTGCAATACACCGGCGGGTGATCAGGGCTATAACATCGCCCGCGCCGCCCTACTCAACGCCGGTTGGTCGAACGCCCGCGGTGGCCTGCAGATCAACCGCTTCAACACCTCGGGCCTCGAAGCCATCAACCTCGCCGCGGCCCGCATCAACGCCGGTTACGGGCAGGTCGTCATCGCGGGGGGGATAGAGTGCATGAGCCGCGTGCCGACCTACCTCAACAGCGGGCCGATGATGAACGACCCGGCCACGGTCATCAACAGCCACTACATCCCTCAGGGCGTAGCCGCCGACCTGGTTGCCAGCCGCCACGGGCTCTCCCAGGCCGACCTGGACGAATTTGCGATCGATAGCCACCGGAAGGCCGCGAAAGCCGCCGCGGACGGCCACTTCGAAGGCAGCATGGAAACGATCTTCGACACGAACGGCCTCGTCATCCTCGATCACGATAGTGTCGTCCAACCCAAGATCACGGCCAAGGAACTAGCCGATCTCCTGCCCCGCTTCGCCGAGATGGGCCTGGCCGGCTTCGACGAAATGGCCCTCCACCGCTTTCCTCTGGTTGACTACATCGACCACCTACACACGGTCGGCAATACGAGCAAGCCCGCCGACGGCTGCGCCCTGGCCCTGCTCGGCACCAAAGAATACGGCGAAACCCTCGGCCTCACCCCCCGAGCCCGCATCCGCTCGGTCGCTATGTCCGCCGTCGACGCTACCCAGCTCACCGGCGGCGTCAGCGCGACCGACCAGGCCCTGAAGCAATCCCAACTCGCAAGAAAAGACGTCGACCTGTGGGAATTCAACGAATCCTTCGCCGCCCCCACCATCCGCTTCCGGGAGGAAATGGGTATCGACCCCGATCACTTCAACGCCCTCGGTGGTGCTATTGCCCTCGGTGAGCCGCTCGGCGCGGTCGGTAGCATGATGCTCTGTCACTTGCTAACCGAGCTCGAACGGCGCGATCTTTCCGTCGGCGCCCTCACGATCGACGCCGGCGCCGGCCTGGCCATTTCAACGATTATTGAACGCGTCTGATATACCCAGGACCTAGGGTCACGGCCCCTAAGCTACAAAATTCACTCCTCCTTTCATTTACTCATCCCACAGATGATCCAGTACCGTAAAGACACCGACGACATCGTCACCCTGATCCTGGATATGTCCGGCAGGCAAAGCAATCTGCTTAACCACGAGTTGGTCAGCGCCTTCAAGCCCGTCATAGCCCACCTGCAGAAGGAGAAGAAAGCGGATCGACTGCACGGCATCATCATCACCAGTGGGAAAAAGGACTTTCTGCGGCAGGGGGACCTGGCCTACTTGCGCGAACTGACCGACCCCGAGCAGGCATTTCAGCACGCCCAGGACCTCAAGCGTTTCCTGCGTGACCTGGAAATGCCCGGCGTCCCGGTAGTAGCGGCGATCAACGGGGATGCCCTCGGTACCGGTTTCGAGTTGGCCCTGGCCTGCCACCACCGCATCGCCCTGGCCGACCCGAAGATCCGCCTCGGCCACCCGGAGGTAAAGATCGGCCTCATCCCGAGTGGCGGGGCCGTCATCCGCCTGCTGTGGCTCCTCGGTATTGAGCGCGCTTATCCACTACTGATGGAAGGCCGCCGCTACAGCCCCCAGGAGGCCATCAAGGTAGGCATCGTCGACGACCTGGCGGAAAGTCAGAACGAGCTCATCAGAAAAGCAAAGGCTTATTTATTGGCCAACCCGCCCAGCCGCCGGCCGTGGGACGATGCCTTTGAGGAAATACCCGGCGGCACGGCGGCCGACCCCAACCTGGGCCACCGCATCCGGCTGCTTACGGCGCGCCTTTCGGCGGACACCAACGATCTCTACCCCGCCGCCAGGGCCATCATCGACCTGCTCGCCGAAGGTTCCAAGCTCGACTTCGCAACCGCCTGCCGGCTGGATAGCCGCTATTACGCCCGCATCGTAACGGGGGTAGTCAGTAAGAATATGATCTCCACCTTCTGGTTCGATAAGCAGGCCGTGCGGGAAGGCTTGGGCCGGCCGAAAGGCTTCGGCCGCTTCCGCCCGCGCCGGGTCGGCATCATCGGGGCGGGGCAGATGGGCTCCGGCATCGCCTTCGTCTGCCTACGCAACGGCTTGGAAGTAATCCTCAAAGACGTCAGCAAACCCGTCGCCGACCGCGGGCGCGAGTTCGTCGTGGCGAAGGTGGATGAGTACATCGACCGGGGCACCTTCCAGCCCGGAGAGCGCGAGGAGCTTTTGGGCCGGATCACCACCACCGACAGGTCCAATGACTTTCAAAGCTGCGACATCGTCGTGGAAGCCGTATTCGAAAACAAGGCGATCAAGCAAAAGGTAACCCGGGAGGCGGAGGACCAGCTGGATGAATACGCCATCTTCGCAACCAATACCGTCTCGATCCCCATCACCGAGTTGGGGTCGCGTAGCGTACGGCCCACCAACTACGTCGGCATCCACTTTTTTCAGCCGGCGGAGAAGACGAGCGTCGTGGAAGTCATCCGCGGCAAGGAGACCACCGACGAAACGATCGCTCGCGCCTTCGACTTTGCTACCGCCATCCGCAAACTTCCGATCGTAGTCGACGATACCTGGGGCTTCTTCGCCGCCCGCGTGCAGAACACCTACATCCTGGAGGGCGTCACGATGCTCAACGAAGGTTATCCGGCGGCCCTGATCGAGAACATGG
Organism: uncultured Lewinella sp.; assembly: GCA_963668285.1. Taxonomy (GTDB): domain Bacteria; phylum Bacteroidota; class Bacteroidia; order Chitinophagales; family Saprospiraceae; genus Neolewinella. The sequence continues at coordinate 97,721 of OY764562.1, forward strand.
GCAGGCAGGCCGGTATGGGCTTAGGCCCGCTGGCCCTGGCCGACGAGCTGGGGCTGCAGTTGGTGATGCGGTACGAAAGCCAGGCCGCCGATCACTACGGCGACCGTTACAAACAGCACCCGGCCGTGCCTACCCTCGAAAAAATGCTGCGCGAGCTCGAACGGGGCGGCCGCCATAAGCGAGCGGGTTTCTACGATTATGACGCGCAGGGGAGGGGGCGCCTCTGGGCGGGGCTGGCGACCGCCTTTCCCATTACCAAAGACGACTACGACCGCCCCCGGATGATCGACCGTTATCTCTTTTGCCAGGTCATCGAATCCGGTTGGTGCCTGCAGGAAAAGGTCATCACCGAGCCGGCCGCCGCCAACCTGGGTAGTTGCTACGGCTGGGGCTTCCCGAAGTATACCGGCGGGGTGCTTCGCTACGTGGAAAGTTACGGCCACGATCGCTTTTTGGAGCGGTGCGAGTTCCTGAAGGATCGTTACGGGCAGCGATTTACCGTGCCGCGTTATTTACGAAGCGCCGCCAAGAAAGGTTAGCGAGCGCCCTCGGCCGGGCCGTAACATTGTCGGGGCTGGGTAAAAGCGGACGGGAAGCGCAACCAAGCACTACCGGTGCCGTTAGCCTCGATAAAACAGCCCCCCTCCACATGGCCAAACGCCTCGCCATTCTTTGGTTCCGCAACGACCTCCGACTACACGACAACGAAGCGCTGACCGATGCGCTGAAACACGCGGATGAGGTACTGCCGGTTTACGTCTTCGACCCCCGTATTTGGCAAGGCACCCTCCCTCATACCGGCCTGCGTAAGATCGGGCCCCACCGCGCCAAGTTCATCCTGGAAAGCTTGGCGGACCTCCGGGAAAGCCTTCGGGCACGCGGCAGCGACTTACTCCTGCGTCACGGCCTCCCCGAAGAGGTACTGCCGGAACTCAGCCAGGAGGTACGCGCCAGTTGGGTATTCTGCAACCGGGAGCGCATGCAGGAAGAACTGGAAGCCCAGAACAAGGTAGAACAGGCACTTTGGACGATCGGCCGCGAAGTCTACTACAGCCGCGGCAAGCTGCTTTACTATACGGCCGACCTTCCCTTCCCCATCACCCAGACCCCAGACGTCTTCACGCAATTCCGCAAGGAAGTCGAGCGGATAACCCCCGTGCGGGAGCCCCTGCCCGCCCCCCACCCGACTACCGGGCGTCGAGGAGCCCGTCGACTACGGCCCCCTCCCCGCAGTTTCTGACTTCGGGCTGCCGGAGCCCCACGTGGACGAGCGGGCGGCCATCCACCAAAAGGGCGGCGAAACGGCCGGCCTCGACCGCCTGGCCTACTACCTGTTCGACAGCCACGCCATTCGGACTTACAAGGAGACCCGAAACGGCCTGATCGGGCCGGATTACAGCACTAAGTTCAGTGCCTGGCTGGCGCACGGCTGCCTCTCACCCAAACGGATCTACGCCGAAGTCAAAGCCTACGAAGACAAAAACGGTGGGAACGACAGCACCTACTGGGTCCTCTTCGAACTTCTCTGGCGGGATTTTTTCCGCCTACAAGGCAAGAAATACGGCAACCAGATCTTCCGAAAAGGCGGTACGAAAGGCGAAGCGGAGGATTGGTCCAAAGACCCCGCACTACTCGACAGATGGATGGAAGGGCAAACGGGCACCCCCTTCATCGACGCCAATATGGTGGAGATCGGGCAAACCGGCTTCATGAGCAACCGTGGCCGGCAGAACGTAGCTAGCTATCTAGTGAAGGACCTGAAGCTGGACTGGCGGATGGGCGCCGAGTACTTCGAGCACATCCTGACCGACTACGACGTCACCAGCAACTGGTGCAATTGGATGTACGTAGCCGGCGTCGGTTCCGACCCGCGTGAAGACCGCTACTTTAACATCCTCAGCCAGGCGCAGCGGTACGACCCGGTAGGCGAATACGTTAAACTTTGGTTACCCGAGTTGGCCGAGGTACCCGCCGAATGCGTCCACCACCCCGATACCCTCACCGACGCCGAGCAGAGTCGTTACGGGCTAAGATTGGGCGCAAATTACCCCATGCCGCTCGTGCCCAGTGAGAAATGGCAGCGGAAAAAAGGGGCGCACGGCGGCCGCGCACGACGGCGGCGCTGATGTGACTTATCTCCATCTCGGCGTCTAACGAATACTAGGCCCCGGAAAACTACGTTCCCTTTCTCGGACGGCATCCCGACAGGATCCTCCGCCTCGGTCGGTTATCGGCCGGGTGGTTTTCCGTACCTTTGTAAGTGAGTTTTTCAGTCTATTAGAATTTTAGCCACTTGGCGCACCCCGCCTGACCAACTAAATCGGCGCAGCCGTACTAAGCAGACTAAATTATTTGCCAAACCCTTTATCCACTCCCTCAGCAGCCAAGCCTTATGCGGGTTTTTCAACTAGTCGTCTTCTTCTTGCTCCTCACGGGCAGCGCGCGCGCGCAGGACATCCACTTCTCCCAATTCTACATGTCGCCGCTCAATCTGAACCCGGCTATGACGGGGGTGATGAATTGCAACAGCCGCGTGGCCATCAACTACCGCAGCCAGTGGGCGTCGATTTTGGGCAGCAACGCTTTTCAAACCTATAGTGTAAGCTTCGACCAGCGGATCGCCGTCGGCAGGAGTGACAATTTGGGGATTGGCGGTACCTTTTGGGGCGACCGCGCGGGGCAAGCCAACTTTGCTACGACTACCGGGAAGGTATCGCTCAGTTACTCTAAAAAGGTCGGCGGTAGCCGCAACTTCGGTAACTATCTCGTGGCCGGCGTCGAGGGTGGCGCCGCTCAGCGTAGCCTTAACTTCCTGGCACTCCGCTGGGGTACGCAGCACGACGGGGCGGGTGGCTTCGACCCGACGGCCTCCTCCGGTGAGGATGGCTTCGACCGCGATCAGTTCCTCTTCGCCGACCTGGCGGCGGGTTTGCTGTGGTTCATGGTTTTCGATGAGAACAATAGCCTCTACGCCGGTGGCTCCTTCCACCACCTGAACCGAGCCAACCAAAGCTTCGATAGCGAAAGCGAGGATCTGCTCTACAGCCGATTTACGGTGCACGCCGGTGGTGAGTTTATGCTTGGGCGCCGCATCGGCCTCGTGCCCGGTCTCATCATTATGAATCAAGGCCCCAGCTTTCAGGTGAACACCGGCTCTAACGTAAAATTTTTGCTAGACGGCGGGCGCAACCGGGCCACCCAGGCCTTCCAGTTGGGTCTGTGGACGCGCGTAAGTAACCGGCTGGATGACAGCGTGCTGACCGACGCCCTCATCCTCAGCAGCCGTTTCGACTACGAGAACTTCGCCCTTGGCTTCAGCTACGACATCAATACCAGCGGCCTGAGCCAGGCGACCAACGGCAATGGTGGCTTCGAGCTCAGTCTACAGTACAAGATCTGCGGCGCGCAACGCCGGGGCGTTTACTGCCCTACCTTCTGATGTCGCCCCCCGAGGACGATAAAGCGAACAAACGCAAGGAGCAGGGTCGGGACTGGGTGAAGTACACCGGGCTCGGGTTTCAAATGATCGCTACCATTTGCGCTTTCGTTTTTCTGGGCATCTATCTCGACGGCTACCTCGGCATCGAACCCATCCTTACGATCGTGTTGAGCCTGACGGGGGTAGCGGCCGGTTTATACGTAGCTTTGCGCGACTTTTTGTAGCCCCGCTATGGCCAACTCCCGATTCTTCCTGTGGCTCTTCTTCACCTTTGCTATTGCCGGCGGCCTGGCCGCCGCGGCGCACGCCTACTGGGATATGGACTACGCGGTACCCCTAACGGTGGCGACGATAGGCGTACTGACCGCACTCTCGATTGCGATCTTCCTACTCGGAAAGCGGACGGCCGACGCCGAGAATAAATTTCTTTTCGGTAATGTCTTTCTTGGCGCTACCATGCTCAAGATGTTCCTGTGCGGTGGCCTGATCGGTACGTACGTTTTCCTGGGCCGCCCGCCCGGCCGGATGTTCGTCATACCTTTTTTCACGACCTACTTCACGTACACGGCTTTTGAGATCGTGTTCCTCGTCCGACTAGCCGGCGTGGGAAAGAATCAGCCGCTTCCGAAGCCCACCGAATGATCCACCGCCTACTGTACTTACTATTGCTTACCGCCTGTTCGCCCGCCGAAGTACGGACGGATGTGGCGGAGGACGGTGCAAACCTCGCTCAAGAAGCACCCGCCCCTGCACCTGCGGTACTCGCAAAAAAAGAGCAAAGCGATCACGCGAAGCGTGAAAATAAGCGCAGCCTGGATTCAATACTGAATCTTACGTACGTCACCGGAAAATTCGAGCCCGCCGGCCACCCGGCTTTCGTACGCGTAGCGAAAGAATTTACCGACGGCGACCCCTACCTTCTACACCGAGAAACCTACGCCGCCTTCCGGGAAATGCACGCCGCGGCCAAAGCGGATGGCGTGGCGCTGACCATCATCTCAGCCACCCGCAACTTCGCCCGGCAGCAGTCGATTTGGGAAGCAAAATGGAACGGGCACCGCTTGCTGGAAGGGAAAGAGAAGGCGAACGAAGTCTACCCCGACGCGGCGGACCGCGCGCTCGCCATCCTGCGCTACAGCTCCATGCCCGGCACGAGCCGCCACCACTGGGGGACGGACGTGGACCTGAACGCACTGACCAACGGCTACTTCGATACGGGCATCGGAAAGGAGGTGTACGCCTGGCTGACGGCTAATGCGGCGCGCTTCGGTTTTTGCCAACCCTACACCGAAAAGGGGCCTTTACGACCGAATGGTTACGAGGAGGAGCGCTGGCACTGGAGCTATTTGCCGTTGGCCCGGCCACTGACGAGTTTTGCCGCTACCGCCCTGCGCGATACGGACATCAACGGCTTCGACGGTGCGGCGGCGGCCCCCAGGATCGAGGTCGTGCATAACTACGTGCTCGGCGTGAATCCCACCTGCCGCGAAAAATAGCGTAGCGGCATATTTGTCTAACCACTGACAGCGCGAGTATCTTGTTGACCTCACGATCCAACCCGGCATTTTATGGAATTATACGACATCAACCGCTACGCCCTCATCGTCTCGCCGAGCAGTGCGCTGCTGAACTGGGCCGTTAGCGAACAACCCGCCCTGCGTAACGACGTCGACCCCGATGACGCTACCGACCTGGCGACCGTTTTTCTGCTGCCGGATTTCGAGGACATCAATGAGGTGGACGAATGGCTCGAGCAGCACTTCGACGCCATCCTGGAAACGCTGTTGGAAGAATGGATCGCCGACGATTCGCTGTGGCCCGAGCGGCTCGAGTACTCTCATTTCGAGAAATACGCCGATTATACCGTCAGCAATATGGTCATCGATACCGTCGAGGCGAGCTACGATAACGAAGAGGAATAACCCCCGCCCCCCCCGGCTTATAACAAGGTCGCTCCTGCGCCTACCACCCCCGGTAAGCGGGGCACCGCTACACCTACCCCCAGCCTTAGAGCATGCATTACCAAACCCCCTCCCCCGCCATCGCCGCCCTGGTCAATCTGAAACCGGACCCCCTGATGCTTTTCGGGCCGGACGGGCACCACATTCTGTTGGCGGACCGGCCGAGCTACCCCGGTATCGAGGAACTTAGCGAGCCGAAGCTCAAGCTTGCCGGTCGGTTGATCAACCCGAACACCTTTACGCCCCACGGGCACCGCGGGTACCTTAACCCGCGGGTACGCGACATTCGCAGCGATGAGATACGCCCGCTGACCGGCCTGCCGGAGGGGGCCTACCTTCGCTACTTTAATTGGTCGCCCAACGGTACGCGCATCGCCTTTTGCCTGGTGACCGCGACGGGCTTACAGCTATGGACCTGCTCCTCCGAAGCACTCGCGTGCCGCCCGCTCGGCGCGGCCGATATCAATAATAGCCTTGGTGGCTCCCCGTTCGATTTCATCAGTGACGACCAATTCATCGTCCGCCGCCGCCCGGAAGGGGCTGCGCCGCCGGAGGCGGTGGGCAAGCCGATCGGCCCCATCGTACAGGAAAGCTCCGGCCGCGAAGGCAGCAACCGGACGTACACCAACCTTCTGCAGACCCAGCAGGATGCAGCCTTGTTTCGCTACTACAGCAACGGCCAGTTCTACCGATACGACGCGCTTACGGACGAGGAGCGGAAGTGGGGCCCGGAAGGCATCGCCGCCGGCCTTTCCGCCAGCCCGAACAAGGCCTACTTCCTGGCCACCTTCGTGACGGAGCCGTTCAGCTTCAACGTGCCCTACGACAAGTTCGCCGACCGGGTCGAGATTCTGGATCGGGAAGGAGAGCGGGTACGGGTGCTAGAAAGGCGCCCTTCCATGGAGCACCTCCCACCGGCTTTCGGCTCGGTGATAACGGAACGCCGCCGCTTTTCGTGGCGCAGCGATCACCCCGCACAACTGTACTGGTTACAGGCCCTCGACGGTGGCGACCCACGGGAGGAAGCGGAATACCGCGACCAGTTCTACTACCTCGACGCCCCCTTTACCGGAGAGCCGAAGGAGAGCATCAAACTGCCGCTGCGCTTCGGTGCCGTCCGGTGGTGCCGCGGTGATTTCGCCCTGGCCGTGGATTGGGTGTGGAAAGAGCGCCGCCAGATTACCCGCCGCTGGTGGCCGGACGAGCCCGACCGCACGCCGGAGATACTATTCGATATCAATTGGGAAGATAACTACAACGACCCGGGCACTTTCATCAGTATTTCGGACCGTACTGGCCACAGCCGCCTGCTGACGCGTGACGGTGGCGGGAGTTTACTGCTTACCGGTGCGGGCCACGGGCCGCAGGGCACCCGCCCCTTCCTGGATAGTTACGACATCGAGTCGGGTGACACCACCCGCCTTTGGCAGAGTACGCCCCCTTACTTCGAGCGCCCGCTCTTCTTCCTAGACGAGCAACCCGAGCAGTTCATCCTGGCGCGGGAGGAGATCACCGAACGCCCCAACTACTTCCTTCGCCACTTGGGGACGGGGGAAGAAACGCAACTGACGGCCTTCGAGCATCCCTACCCGCAATTGCGGGATGCCAACTACGAAAAGCTCCACTACGAACGTGAAGACGGCGTGAAGCTTTCCGGTGATTTGCACACCCCGAAGTCGTTTCGCCCGGGGGAAGACGCGCCGCTCCCCATCCTACTCTGGGCGTACCCCCAGGAGTATAAGGACGCGGGGAATGCGGGGCAACTGACGACCAGCCCGCACCAGTTCACGCGCATCTCCCCCCTCTCCCCCCTACCCTTCCTTGCGGCCGGCTTTGCGGTGTTCGACGACTTTGCCATGCCCATCGTGGGGGAAGGCGATGAGGAACCCAACGAATCGTTCATCGAGCAGGTACGGCTGAACGCGCAGGCGGCGGTATCGAAATTGATCGAGATCGGGGTGGCGGACGCGGCGCGGATCTACGTGGGCGGCCACAGCTACGGAGCGTTCATGACGGCGCATTTGCTAGCGCATACGAGCCTATTCGCCGGCGGTATTGCCAGGAGTGGTGCGTATAACCGCACGCTTACCCCCTTTGGCTTTCAGGCCGAAGAGCGCAGCTTGTGGGAGGTACCGGAAACCTACATTCGCCTCAGCCCGTTCATGCACGCGGATAAGATCGACGCGCCGCTGCTATTGATTCACGGGGAGGAAGATTCGAACAGTGGTACCTACCCGGTGCAGAGCCGGCGACTGTTCAAAGCCCTGAACGCGTTGGGGAAGACGGCCAGGCTCTGTATCCTACCCTACGAAGATCATTCCTACGCGGCGGAGGAGAGCATTTTACATATGCTTTGGGAGATGGAGCAGTGGATGGGGGAGTGATGGGTTGGTTAGCGGCGAATTACGCACGGGGCGCACGCAAGCACGTTAGCTGGTAGATCGGAATTCTAATCTTAGATTTACAATGTCAATATTTCGTAGGTAGTCAAAGTACTTTGCCTCGCTACAGCAAACCAAACAACCCAAGCGGCACCCGCCCTATGCATCGTCTACTACAGTTACTACTCGTCCTAATATCTACCACCCTCCCCGCCCAACGCCTAGTCGTCCACGAATCCAATCGCTACCTGGCTACGGCCGACGGCCAACCTTTCTTTTACCTCGCCGATACCGCCTGGGAACTTCTCCATCGTTGTAACCGCGAAGAAGTCGACCTCTACCTGAATACCCGTGCCAAGCAGGGTTTCAACGTCATCCAAACCGTTGCCCTGGCTGAACTGGAAGGGCTTACTACCCCGAACCCGTACGGTGAACTACCGCTCATCGATCGGGACCCGGCCCAACCAAACGAGGCATACTTCGAGCACGTGGACTACGTCATCGACCGGGCCGCCGAGCTAGGGCTTCACATCGCGCTGTTACCTACCTGGGGCGACAAACTGTACAAGAACAGCTGGGGCGTCGGGCCGGAGGTTCTCAACCCTACCAACGCTAAAGCATTTGGAACGTGGATCGGGCGGCGCTACGCTGACCGCGACAACCTCATGTGGATCGTCGGCGGCGACCGCAACCCCCGGCAAGGCAGCCAGGACGTAGCCGTATGGAACGCCATGGCCGCCGGCGTACTGGCCGGGGCCGGGGAGGGCGGCGAACCACTCATGAGCTACCACCCGCAGCCGAAGGAGGACGGCGGCTCGTCTACCTGGTTCCACGCGGAGGATTGGTTAGACTTTAATATGCACCAAACCGGCCACTGTGGGGCGACCCAGGCTACCTACACCCACATCGAGCACGACTACGCCCTCAGCCCGACCAAACCGGTGCTGGACGGTGAGCCGCTCTACGAAGACCACCCCAACTGTTTTAACGCCCGCGAGTTGGGCTACTCCGTGGCCGACGACATCCGCCGCATCATGTACCAAAACGTGTTCGCCGGTGCTTGCGGGCAGACGTACGGTTGCCACGACGTCTGGCAGATGTTTACCCTCGAGCGGGAAGGAATTAACGGACCGCTACGCCCCTGGCCCGTGGCGCTCGACCTACCAATGGCCAGCCGGGCTCATCACCTGAAGGACCTCATGCTTTCCCGGCCCTACTTCAGCCGGGTACCCGACCAAAACATGATCGTGAACAGTGCAGACGAAATAAACCGCGTCGGCGCAACGCGGGATGAGACGGGCCGCTACGCGATGATCTACCTGCCTACCGGCGGTACGGTCAGCGTGGACCTTTCGAACCTAGCCGCCGAGTCATTAACGAGTTGGTGGTTCGACCCGCGTACGGGTTCTTCCTCTGTCGGCCCCGCATTAGAACGGGCGGAGGGGGTTGAGCTTACCGCACCCTCAACGGGCTCAGGCCACGATTGGGTGCTGGTTATCGACGCGGAAGCCTTCTCACGGCCGGGGGCACAATAGCGCCGCCTAACTCCGCAGCTCTTTGGCCATGCTCAGTGCTTTGGCGACTGCTTCGGACAGGCCACCAAAGTCGCCACTATCGATCAATTGCTCATTGATCAGTTTAGAGCCTAAGCCGACGCAGACCGCGCCGGCGCCGTACCAGGCCTTCAGGTTCTCCAATTCCATACTTACCCCGCCGGTGGGCATAATGCTCGTCCAGGGTTGGGGTGCCGAGATGGCTTTGATGAAGCCGGGGCCGTAGGTACTGCCGGGGAATAGCTTGACGATCTCACAGCCCAGTTCTTCGGCCCGGGCAACTTCGCTTAAGGAAGCGATGCCGGGCAGGTAAGCGACCTTGCGTCGGTTGCAGATACAGGCTACGTCGGGGCGCAGGGCGGCGGAGACGACAAAGCGGGCGCCGAGTTGCAGGTACAGAGCCGCCGTAGGTGCGTCGACGATGGAGCCGATACCGAGGTGCATACCGGGAAGATCCGCTTGCGCGTAGCGGCTTAGCTCCCGAAAGGTTTCGTGGGCGAAATCCCCGCGGTTAGTAAACTCTAATAAGCGCCCACCGGCGTCGTAACAGGCTTTGAGTACCTGCTTACCAATTTCCACATCCGGGTGGTAAAAGAGAGGCATTACGCCCTGGTCGTAAATAGCGGTGTAAACTTGGTGCCTGCTTGACATAACTGGGTGGTTGATTGGCCGGAAGGTAAACAGATTTACAGCCATAAGCAGCCCATCCCAGTTAGTAATTTACGCTATCCGGTGCTTAGCCCGCCTTACCTTCACCACCTATGGATTCCCACAACGCGCTGCAACCGCTCCAGCTATCGGACGATTTCAACTACGCCCTCGAACAGATGGAAGCCGGCAAGCACCTCTTCATCACCGGGCGGGCCGGGACGGGCAAATCCACCCTCCTGCAGATCTTCCGCCGCAGCACGAAGAAGAACGTCGTCGTCGTAGCCCCGACGGGGGTAGCAGCTTTAAACGTAGGTGGACAGACTATCCACAGTCTTTTCGGCTTCCCGCCACGGTTGTTACAGTCAAAGGACATCCGCGCCAACCGCCGCTACAAACGGCTTTTTTTGAACCTCGAAGTGTTAGTGATCGACGAGATCAGCATGGTCCGCGCCGATATGATGCAGGCCATTGATTACGCTTTAAAACTGAACCGCGAGAACGGGGAGCCCTTCGGCGGGGTGCAACTGATCCTTTTCGGGGATCTTTACCAACTCCCCCCGGTCGTCAGTAGCCAGGAGGAAAGGCAGTGGTTCAGTCTGCACTATGCCAGTGCTTACTTTTTCAGCGCCGATGCCCTCGACTACATCGATTTGGAAATGATCGAACTGGAGCAAGTCTACCGGCAGGATAGCGTCCATTTTTTACGCTTACTGGAAGCCATCCGCAACGCGACTATGGACTACGAGGAGCTGGATAGCCTCAACGAACGGCACATCCCTGACTTTAAGCCGGAGGAAGGGGAGAACTACCTGACACTCGCCGCCCGCAACGCCACCGTCAACAAAATTAATAGTACCGCCCTGGCGGAAAACCTAAATCCGGAAATGCTTTACGTCGCCAAAGTCAGCGGCAACTTCCCCGATCGGCTCTTCCCCGTACCCGCGGGCTTGAAGCTTAAGGTGGGCGCTCAGGTGATGACCGTGCGCAACGACAACGACCGCCAATACGTGAACGGTACGATCGGTACCGTGATCGAGTGCAAACCGGAATCCGTCCTTATCCACGTCAACGAAGAAGGTAAGCCACGCGAAATCGAGGTCGGTTACGAGGAATGGGACATCATCCGCTACAAAGCCGACACGGCCGACTTAAGTAAAATTGGTACGGAAACCTTGGGGACGTACAAACAGCTTCCCGTCCGGCTGGCCTGGGCGGTAACGATTCATAAGTCTCAGGGAAAGACCTTCGATAAGATCATTATCGACCTCGGCCGGGGTGCGTTCGAGCACGGGCAGACCTACGTAGCCCTGTCTCGATGTCGGACGCTGGAGGGGATCGTGCTGAAGAAGCCCCTCACGCCGCGGGATGTAATGATCGACCCGGCTATCGTGGAGTTTTATGAGATGATGCGGCGGTAGTATTTGATAGATGAGTGGGTGTTGGGATGAGTGGATGATGACTTTTGCGGCCTCCTACGTCTTCCTCCGAACGAGATTGACAATTACGGTAGAGTATGGGGTACTGCTGCGGATGCTACTTGCCTACCCGCGAATCCTAATCCCCCCAAATTACCACCCCACGCCCCCCCCTCCTTTGTAGCGCACAAAATCAGCAACGCGCTATGAAAAACCTCCTCCTATTTCTTTTACTTTGCCTACTCGGTCATTACGCCATCGGACAAACAGAAGCGGCCAATGATCAAGTGGGCAGCCCCTATTTCCGGCTGGACGTCGAAGGGGTCGACTTTCCCCTGACGGCCACCAGCGCCGACGTCAGCATAAGCGGCATCATCGCCGACGTCACCGTTACCCAGACTTACGTCAACGCCGGCAGTCAGCGACTCGAAGCCACTTACGTCTTTCCCGGCTCTACGAATTCCGCCGTCTACGCCATGAATATGATTATCGGCAACCGGCGCATCAAAGGAGAGATTCAGCGCAAAGCCGAGGCCCGTGCCACCTACGAGAAGGCGAAGAAAGACGGCAAGCGCGCAAGCCTGCTGGAACAACACCGGCCGAATGTATTTCAGATGAACGTTGCCAATATCCTGCCCGGGGATACCGTCCGAGTAGAGCTTAAATATACCGAACTCCTCATTCCAACAAACGGTATCTATTCTTTCGTCTACCCTACCGTCGTCGGGCCGCGCTACGTGGGCGCCGACACTTCCGCCAGTCCGGAAATTTACACCGCACAACCCTACACCCCTACCGATTTACCGACTTACGACTTCGATCTTTCCGTTCACCTTAACGCCGGGATGCCGATCAGCTCCGTCTCCAGCCCTTCCCATAAACTTTCCTTACGGCGCAGCGACGAAGCGGTTGCGATTCGCCTGGATGGCTCCGAGCGAAAGGGGGGCAATCGGGATTTCGTCCTGGAATACAACCTTCAGGGCAACCAAATACAGACGGGGATGCTCACCTTCGAGGGTGAAGAAGAGAACTACTTCCTCTACCTCGCCCAACCACCCGCGGAGGTTTCCGATAGCGATTACCCCCCACGTGAATTCATCTTCGTCGTCGACGTTTCCGGCTCCATGACCGGCTTTCCGCTCGACGTCAGTAAGGAGCTACTCACCAACCTGATCGGTGAGCTACGCCCTACGGACGAATTCAACGTGCTGCTTTTCGCCGGAACTGGACTTACGTGGTCCGAGCAGTCCCGCCCGGCAACGTCCGAAAACCTCCGGGGTGCCCTGGCTTTCATGGATCGTCAGGATGCCGGCGGGGGTACCGACTTACTCAATGCCTTACAGACGGCCTACGCCCTTCCACGTTCCTACACAGGCCTCAGCCGCAATATCGTCATTGCAACGGACGGTTACATTAGCGTCGAGCCTAAGGCGTTCGAACTAATAAATAGCAATCTCGACCAGGCGAATGTCTACACCTTCGGGATCGGCTCGGGGGTCAATCGTCATTTAATAGATGGCATGGCGCGTATCGGGCGGGGCCGACCGGCGTACGTTCTCGACCCGAGCGACGCAGAAGTAGAAGCCGCCCGCTTCCAGCAATACATCAGCGAGCCCGTACTGACCGAGCTCACGCTGGATTTTGGCGATCGCTTCGATGCCTATGACGTGGAGCCCCTGAGTATGCCGGATATCTCCCGCGAACGGCCGCTCGTCGTATTTGGTAAGTACCGTGGTAAGGCGAAGGGCCAACTTACTTTAACGGGTTACGGCGGCTATGTAGGACTCGACGGGCTCGGTAGTCTTACCGGCTTACAGACCGCTACGCCTCTCACGGAATCGGATTACCGAAAGCGCAGTATTACCTACAACCTGCGCGACGCTGACGAAAGCGACCGAAACGCCGCCCTGGCTCAACTTTGGGCCCGCGAGCGCATCCGCCGCCTCCACGACGCCGAGCAGTCCTTCTACAACGTGAGCCACGAGGAAGAGATCGTTCAGCTCGGCCTCGACTACAATCTACTGACGCAACACACCAGCTTCGTAGCCGTAGAAGAATTAATTGTAGCCGATACCGATAATCCCCTACAAACCGTAAAACAACCACTCCCCCTGCCGCAGAACGTCTCCGCTACCGCAGTTGGCTTCGACTTGGGGCTAATTGGCGTATCCGGCTTACCTAAAGGACAAGCGACGGGCTGGCCCTGGGCGTTACTTGCCGGAGGCGGCCTGGCGCTGTTGGCCTTATGCTTTCGCAGGCTTCGCTGGCCCGTAGCGGTTTGCTCCTTACTACTATTCCTTGCATCCTGCGATCTCGCAAAAAAAACATCTTCACCGGAAAAATTGCAGCTTGCCAGGCAGCCGGAAAATATTACTTTTATTCTTGGCCAAGACGAAGGTACTAATGCATATTATGCCCGGGCTACGGAATATTTTCGCACCCACCCAGCGGAGGGCGGAGAGCGTGTACTAACGAATTTTCGTAGTATATCGGAAATAAGAGATTTTATTGCGAGTTCGCAGGTGCAAAGTTATTATGAAAATATAAACGTCGTTGTCCACGGCAATCAATGGACGGGGCTTGCCGCCAAGCTATCCCCCGAAGCAACCACCGAGCGCGTGACCGCTGCCGCCCTTGCGCGTTGGCACCCGAAGCGAAAAATGCCTAGCAATAGAATAAATACCAACACCAAAATCATTATTCACGGATGTAGCGTGGGCCGCGATACGGCGCTATTGGCACAAATAAGTCGCCTGTTCGGTAACCGGGGCGGCGAGTTTCCAACCGTATCCGCCAGCGAAGATTTTACCCTATTCCGGAAAGGCAGTTCTGGCATGGAAAAGCATTACGCGGATTACGTTTACCGCGCCCGCCCGCTTGGCAACTATCCACTGCCAAAAGTGATGGCCAATCGCTTGCGGCGTCAGTTTCCCGAAAAGCAGGTGGATTGGGACGTGGCGCTGAGTAACGACCGCTTTTCGGAAGCATTACAGCCGCATTTGTACCGATTCAACGTACCCGTCCGGTGGACGCAGGTTTACCCCGAGCGCAATACGGTTGCAACGCCTTCCAATGCTACTGCGGAAAAAGATTGGCTGGCAGGACAAACGCAACTGATGGGTTCACTGGATAAGATTGGGCTACGCCACCGTGACTTCCTGTGGAAATTTACCGCCGAAGATTACCGGTTGGAAGATGGCGGGTCGGTTCCCGCCGTAACGGCGGAGGGGGTGACGCAGTTGTTTTGCGTATTGTTGCCGCGGGCGCGGGGGGAAGGGGTGGAGATGGTGCGGGTACGGTGGGCGGATACCTAGAATTTACTGAACGTTTACCGCCCGTAAAATGACAGACGCGCCAAGTCACGCTTTTTCGTCACGACTTTATCCAGCTGCTTCGTAACCGGAAGCAGTATATTCTGCAGGCCGGTGCTAAACTCATTCAACGGCTCACCCTCTTGGCGGCTCTTTGGGTTCAACCCCTTTCTAATGGCACCGCACACCAAGTAGCTGGAATGGATATTTATGAATTCCGTACCCCCAAGCTCGAACCCATTCGCTTTAAAGCGATCGGCGTAATACGCAACCGGCCTACCCAGGCAGAGTTCGTCACCCGCAATGGGGTCGTCGATGCGTTCGAAGATGTGAACCTCCGAGGAGGCTACCCGGCACATTTCATCGATGAGCGCGAAGAGCATCCGCTCATCCGTATTGTGCTGAAGCACCGTTGCGGAAAAGACGACCTCGAATGAATCGTCCCCAAAAGGCAGCGCGGTGCCGTTGACCTTCTGCACGTTCACCGAGGCGGGTAAACTCGAACCCGCCAAGGCTACCATATCGGCGGAGATGTCCACCCCGTTCAGCTGAGACGGCTGATAGTTTTCAGCTATGTGCTTCAAATTGCCTCCGGGGCCGTGTCCGATCTCCAGCACGGATTTACCATTAAAATCTACCGCGGATAGCATCTCTAAGAATCGTTCCCTTTTGTATCGGTAGTAGGGCTCGTCGTCTCCGGCAATCACGTTCTGACCTTGGCGATCTTTGATGCGCTTAGCTACTTTTGACCAGTAGGGTTCCGGGTGGTAGTTGGTTTTCAAAGTCGGTATGTTTTAAATTAATCGAAACAGCATCAGTAGTTCTGGATACGCAAATTAACGGTTTAAACCCCCGTTTAAGTTGTGCTAACTATATACATAAGATGCATTCTATGGTTACACCTTTATCTGGCGCAAACCCTGGTTACAGTCGGCTACCGAAAAGGCTTTCGGATCGAATCCTTCCCCGACCATATCTACGAACCACTCGTAGGCTTCCGTCCGGCGGCCCTTCCCGTACGTATCCAGATATTGTTGGTAGCCGAAGATGCCGCCGCAGTCTTCCGGCGGGGCTGCCATCTTACCGCCAGTGCAAGTAACCGCCTGCTTGCCGCCCGGGCGCGGGATGACCTTTTCCAGTTTAATTTGGTGCCACCAGTCGTCCCCGAAATCATACCAATAATCCAGCCGATCTCCTTTACGCCTGAGGAAGTGACCGAGCCGGTACTCGTCGTACAAAATCACGTCATCCATCCCGTAAGGGTCGGGTGGCCCGTAGTAGTCCGGCTCGCTAAAGAAGTTGTGCAGGTGGTAGCCCTCCCAATCAAAGGCAATTTGAAGGATTCGGTGGACACCGGCCAGCGGGGTAGTAGCCGGAATAAGTAAGCGACGCCAAATAGGTGGGGAAGCGCCCCGAAGATCGACGCGTACTTGCAACCAATCATCCGCCGATATTTCGTCACGCGCTGGGTTCGGGCGGGGCGACGCACGCATACCCGGCCCGCTCGTAGCGGGCATCGGTACCCCGTTGGCTCCGGCCAGTTGTGAAATAGCCTCATAAATTTCCTGCACGAATACGGACGCCGCCGGATATTCCGGGTAGCCGGCTAACCCCTTCAGCAGGACCTCGGAGATTTCTTTCGGTTGGCTAATCACCATTTTTATCTGGTGGTGTACTGCAAGCGTGGCTAACTCGACCATCTCTTCCTCCAGCGCATTGAGGCGGAGGAGGTCGTCCAGCAAACGATAGGTATTTTTCAAATCGCCGGCGAGAACGGCCCGTCTGATTTGTGCCAGCGTCAGGCGGACGTACTCCTGATCGTTATAAAATCCTAGCGCGCCGGCCGGAAAGTCTCGTAGTGGACGGAGATAGACCTTCGCGAAGCTTTCCACCTCTTCAGGATGACAGCTGAGGAGTAGTTCCGCGGCGACGGCCGGGTGATCGGCGTATTTTGGTAGCAACGCCAATAGTTGCGGTACCCGTTTAGCGTCATCCTCTTTCTCGTCCGGAAAGCCGGGCGGAAGCGGCCGTACCGAATTGGGCGTGATGCGAACCCCGCGTTCGTCCCGCAACCACCGACGGTCGTAGAGAAGGACCTTCCCGAAGTCACGCAGCACGTCCTCAATGGTGTAACCCAGCCGTCGTGCCTCCTCTAAATTGATACGGACTTCCTCAAAGCCCTGGAGGTACAGGTCATCCAGGGAAGAATAGGGTTTGGGGATGAGCATGTCATCTAAGCCCAATTCCATCCGTTCGGTGAGGGCGGCTTCCAGCATATCCAAGAGGCGATCCACCGGTTTGGGGAAGGATGCCGCGCCGGTGGGTTGGCCGTCCACCAGTTGTCTGAAATATTCTTCGTAGGCGGTGATGGCGGCTACCAAATGCGCGTCCTTACGTATAGTCTTATTCTCGTATGCCTCCTGGCAGACGTGGATGACGAGCGGGACGATGACTTCCATGAAAATTATTGACTTAGTGGGTTAGTTCTCCTACAAAGCTATAGCGCCCCCTACACATAGTTGGCAGTACGTGGGCACCTAGGCCACGTTAGCCAACTGCTCTTTGATCATCTCTAACTGTTCCTTCATATTGACGACCAGCTTCTGGATGTTGGGGGAATAGGCCTTGGCACCGAGTGTATTGATCTCCCGGCCGATCTCCTGACTGATGAAGTTGAGCTTACGGCCTTTGACCATATCGTCGTTCCCCAGTATTTCTACGAAGTAGTCACAGTTTTGCTTCAAGCGGACTTTCTCCTCGTTGATGTCCATCTTTTCAAGGTAAAAAAGGACTTCCTGTTCGTAGCGGTTTTTATCTACGTTGCTGCGGCCGAGATAATCGGCAAGGTGCCGTTCCATTCGGTCGCGGACGGATTGGATGCGCTCGTCCTCATACTCGGCTACCTTTTCGAGAAGGCCGGCAATGGTCGTGCAATTACCCTTTAGGTCACGCGCCAGGGCCGCGCCTTCCTGCGTCCGATACTCATTGAGGTGATCGACGCCGGCCTTGGCGGTGCGTTGCAGGATGGTCCAGTCCTCGTCGGAAATGCGTTCGACGGCGCTATCTACTACGCCGGGTACGCGGAGGAGGGCGGCGTAAAGCCCGCTATCGTGCCCGAGCTGACCGGTACCTTCCGGTGTACCACTTTTGACCTGCTCATAGAGTCGGTTGAGGAGGGCGGCGTTGACTTTAGCCGCCGCGCCGCCGGTTTCATCCACTATCTCTATCGTTACGTCTTGCTTACCGCGCTTGATGGCATCCAGTAACAGCTTGCGAAGTTTGACTTCGTACTTATGCAGGTTCTGGTTACTGCGAAGGCGCAGGTCGTTCTGCTTGGTGTTGAGTGAACGGATTTCGACCGTGTAGCTTTTGCCGTTTTCGGTTTGGGTAGAGCGACCGTAGCCCGTCATTGATAATAGCATGCGGCGAAGGTACACATGGGGGAATAGTTTGACGGGTAGCCAGTCGGTGATGAACGTCATCCATCGGACGGGCCACCGCCCCGGGCGGTAACGGCGCTAATCAAACCACGGGGGGGTGCGGGGCCCTGCTCGGGCTACTTACTCTCCCAGGCCCAGGCGGTCCGCATTATGTCGTTGACATCTCGCGTCGGTTCCCAGCCGAGTACGCTCGTAGCCTTACTGCGGTCGGCGTAGACGGCAACTACGTCGCCGGGGCGGCGGGGGCCGAGTTCGTAGTTGAGCTTTTGGCCGGTGACGTCTTCGAAGGCTTTGATGACTTCCAGTACGGAGAGGCCTTCGCCGATGCCCAGGTTGAAGAGGTCCAGGTTGCTCTCCATCCGGTCGCTCATGAGGTACTCGAGGGCGAGGGTGTGAGCGCGGGCGAGGTCCATCACGTGAATGTAGTCGCGGATGTTACTGCCGTCGCGGGTATCGTAGTCGGTACCGAAGACGGACATTGATCCCCGCTTACCGGACGCGACGCCGGTGATGACCGGAACGAGATTACTGGGCGGGTTGGAAGGGTCTTCGCCGATCAACCCGCTTTCGTGGGCGCCGGCCGGGTTGAAGTAGCGAAGTACGATGGCTTTAAAATCCGGGCGGGTACGGCAGTAGTCGGTGACGATGTCCTCCCCTAGTTGCTTGGTCATCGCGTAGGGGGATTCCGCTTCTTTGCGGGGTGTATTTTCGGTGACGGGTAGTTCGTCGGCATTCCCGTACACGGAGCAGGAACTGGAGAAGACCAGATTGCTGCTCCCCCGCCGTTGTAGGCCTTCGATCACGTTGAGGAGGCCGTTGAGGTTGTTGCGGTAGTACTCGAGCGGTTTGTCTACGCTCTCCCCCACGAGCTTGTAGGCGGCAAAGTGGATGACGCCGTCTACCTCGTGATCGTCGAAGAGGCGCAGGGTAGCCTCCCGGTCAGCCAGGTCCACCTCGAAGTTCCTGACCTCCTTACCGGTGATGGACCTGATCCCCCCGAGCGTATCGGGCCGGGAGTTGTGGTAGTTGTCCGCACTGATGACGTTGTAACCGCTGTCGAGCAGGTCGACGACGGTGTGGCTGCCGATGTAGCCGGTGCCGCCGGTAACTAGGATGGTTTTCATGGAGGGGGGGGGGATGAGTGGGTTTTAGGATGAGTGGATGGCCTGCTACTCGTGGTGCAATCGGATCTCCTCTTCCGGGATGTCGATCCCCATACGGGCCATAAGCGCCGTGGCGTTGAAGCTGGTACAAACGCCGGGGTGGAGTTTATAATCGAAGACCAGATCGTCGCCCCGGGTCTGGACTTCCATGGCATAGTTCTCGACCCGGCTACCGGCTTCGTTCTCCAGTGCGGCCAGCTCCAGGTCGTGGGTGGCGATGATGCCGGCACCCCGGTCGCGGATCAGTTGGCGGATCAGCGCCCGGCTGCCCGTGTGTCGATCGCGGGAGTTGGTGCCTTTAAGAATCTCATCGAGCAGGAAGAAAACGGGTGTCTCCTTGTTACCTACTGCCTCGATGATGGATTGCAGGCGTTTTAGTTCGGCGTAAAAGGAAGAGGTGGCCTCACTGAGGTCGTCCTGGGTACGCATGCTCGTCCAGACCTGCAGCGGGCAGTGCCGCAGGGAGGTGGCGCAAACCGGGCCGCCGGCCTGCGACAGGACGAGGTTGATGCCGACCGTTCGTAACCAGGTGGATTTGCCCGCCATGTTCGAACCGGTGACGAGGTGGATGTGGCCGTCCGTCCGCATATCGATGTCGTTCGTAACGCGGCCGTCGGGGTTCAGTAGCGGGTGCCCGAGGCCGGTGGCCTGCAGGACGGGCTCGTCAGTCAGCTCCGGTTCGGCCCAGTCGGGGCGGGTAAAACGGAGGTTGGCCCAGCTGACGAGGGCGTCGGCTTCGCCGGTCGCTTCCAGCCAGGCGGGCAGGTCATCCTGATGAGCGGAGCGCCAGGCATCAAGCTTACGCAACCACTGCAGGCTCCACGCACCACCGAGCTCCAGTAAGATGGAGAAGGGGTTGTACCGCACGTCCAATTGACCGATGAAATAGCCCAGTTGCCGCAGGGCGGGCACGGAGCCGGAGACGCGGTCGGTATACGCACCCCAGGCCCCGAGGTGGTCCAACAGATCCGCGTACTGTTTGAGGATATGACCCATGTGCGCGGTGTAGGCGTGCTCTTCGGCGATCCGCTCGGCGTACTTACGGTAGAGGTATACGGCCGGCAGGAACCCGAGCGCCCCCATGAACCAGGGTACGAAAAAGATGATGGCCACGATCGAAGCCAGGGCCAGCAACGGTGTGACGGCGATCACCACCCGGTCGGGGCCGGCCGGTACGAGGGCGGGGCGGTGCAACCATTCCCGGAGGCGTTCGTGGCCGGCGAGATCGTCGTTCAGCTCTTCGCCGATCGCCCGAAAGTCTACGCACCAATCCGGTTTGCTCTTTAGTTCTTTGCTTCGCACCTGCGTCCTCGCCCGAATATTTTCCTGCGGCGTGTACAGTAAGTCATCGGCTAACTTCCGGCCGCCGAGCGCCGTCGTGGTTTTGTTGATGAACTGGAAAAGGCTGAAATCACAGAGCACGTCCAGGTCGCCCTCGTAGGGGTGGAGGGGGGTAACGTAAGCGCAGCCATCGTCGGCGAAGGAGAAATCGTGGTCGAGGGCGCGCAACTCCCGCTCGGCAATTACGCTCCGTCGGCGCGCCATTTCCGCGGCTGATTTCATGGATTCGTGGCGGCGGACGAGGAGGTAAGCGGCGACGATGAAGAGGCCGAGGGCGACGATGCCCGGTAGCCAGCCCGTTCCGAAAGCAAATACCACGCCGGCCAGCAAGCCCAGAATAACGACGAGGCGAACCATCGCAAAGCGGTCATACTGCTTATTTAGCGCGGCGAAGCGGCCACGCTCCCCTTCGTGCAGTCGCTGAAAATACTTCCGGGCTTCGGTCATACCTACAAAGGTAGCTAAAGCGGGATGCTTCGTACTTTGCGCATATGCTTGCCGATTACGTCATACAAGTGGCCACGCCCTTCAGTACGGGGACGGGCGTCTACCTCCCCGGCTCCCAGCTCATCGTTACCAACGAGCACGTGGTGCGCGACAACGCAAACGTCGTGATCGGCGGCGGGGGGATCGCCGAACAACTCGCCCCGGTGGTCTATCTCGATGCCTACTACGACCTGGCTTTCCTGCGCCTCGAAACGCTGACGGACCTGCCCAACCTAACCATAAGTACTACCCCGCCGGCGGTCGGGGAGGCGGTGACGGCCATCGGCCAACACTTCGGCCACCCCTTGCGCACGAGCGTAGGCAAGGTGCTGGAACTGGGGCACATGCACCACGGCATCCCCTTCATCTTCCACGACGCCTGGCAGACTGCCGCCCACAGCGGGGGGCCGTTATTCAACGA
>OY764563.1:0-1791 GCA_963668285.1 uncultured Lewinella sp.
CTTATAGGTTTTTGGTGCTTTCAGGAGTATCATAGGGTAGTTTCTCGTGCTACGAACTTTCTTGCCAAAGTGAACGCACTTAGCTAGATCGATTGACATATAACTATATTAGGAGAGGTGCTCGAGTGGTTGAAGCGACTCAGCCTGGAACTCAGAGGAGGAACGACGATCAGCGCAGCTAAAGCGTGGATACGGTAACTCCCCCCCCCGGCTACCTTTCCCTCGGCGCAAGTGAACGCACTGCGCCGAATGATTGAAATATAAAACTTTAGGAGAGGTGCTCGAGTGGTTGAAGAGGCACGCCTGGAAAGCGTGTATACGGTAACCCCGTATCAAGGGTTCGAATCCCTTTCTCTCCGCTATCCCTCGCTTAGGTACCCCCTTAGGCGTGGTTTTTACTTCACACCCAAATTTTTTCGTCAACCAATTATGGCTATGCGACACTTTAACAAGATACTGGCAGCCCTCGCGGTGGTCGTCATCTCCGCCGGCAACCTGGTAGCACAAGATGATGCTGCATCTGCTTCCGGATACCAAATTCTCAAGAAATACTTTATCGACGGTGATTGGCGCTTTATGGCGATCGTCCTCGTTTGTTTGATTCTCGGTCTGGCATTCTGTATCGAGCGGATCATTACGCTCAACCTCGCCTCTACTAATACCGATAAGTTGCTCAGCCGCATCGGCGAGCGCCTGGAAGCCAACGACATCGTTGGCGCTCAAGAAGTAGCCAAGTCTACCGCCGGCCCTACCGCCAGCGTCCTTTACGAAGGCCTCCGCCACGCGGATGAAGGCCCCGACGCCGTCGAGAAAGCCATTGTTTCCTACGGTTCCGTACAGATGGGCCTCTTGGAGCGCGGCCTCGTTTGGATCTCCCTGTTCATCGCCATCGCGCCCATGCTCGGGTTCATGGGTACGGTAATCGGTATGATCCAGGCCTTTAACAAGATCGAAACGGTGGGTGACCTTTCTCCCGCAGTCGTTGCCGGTGGTATTAAGGTAGCCCTGTTGACCACGGTATTTGGTTTGGTAGTCGCCATTATCCTCCAGATCTTATATAACTACATCGTCAACAAGATCGACGGTATCGTTAACAGAATGGAAGATGCCTCTATCGCCCTGGTCGATACGATGGCAACCGCCAAAGTGTTCCGCACTGGCACGGTCGTTACCCCCCGCGCCGGTGGCGCCCCACTAACCTAAATCTCCCAGTCTCCTAATTGGAGCTCGTGGGTGTGAAGAAACTTCTTGAAGCCACCCACCAGTGTAGTCCTCGACCGCATTCCATTACCAGAGGCAACGGCCTTTTCCCCGGTAATCAACTCAGCGGCGAATCACACTCGGTGGGTGGCCTCTAACCACTTCGCTAAGCACGAGCTCGAAACCCAAATTGCATGTACGCATTTTTGAATAAATATGGCCAAGCGCTGGCTTTCGGGATTGGAGTCCTGGTAGTAGTGATCTTCATGGTCAGCATCTTCGGTGCCCCAGCCGAGGAAATCAGTGTCCTGACCAACGATCAAGTTAAAGGCCCCGAGAAGTACGCTACCAGCGCCTTTGATTTTGGCATCACCGTTTCCATCGTCCTGATCGGCCTGGCGTTTTTAGCCGCCATCGTATTCGGTATCGTTCAGGTAGCCAGCAATCCGAAAGGCTCCCTAAAGGGCATCATCGGGGCGCTCCTCCTAATCGTGATCTGCTTTGTCTGCTATTCCGTAGCCGGCAACGAAATCTCTCAGGAGAGTGCCGCCATCCAGAACTCCATTACGAAGTTCAATACGGATCAAGGCG
>OY764564.1:0-8930 GCA_963668285.1 uncultured Lewinella sp.
ATTTACCCTTCAGAAATTCATCCACCTTGTCTTTGTGGATCATTACTTCTTTGTACGAGTAAGAGCCGGTGTCGGGGTTCTTGATGGACTGGATGACTTTGACAAAGTCACGGCCCGAACCTGCGTTGGCGGCACGTTGGCCTACTCGGGAGTTCTTCGATACTTTAGCCATAAAGGGGTGGTTTGGTATCCTTAACGGCTACTATTGGATAGTGACCGAAGCGGACGAGTTGGTAAATGATTAGCGGCTCACCGTACAGTACCGGCCGAAGGTCAAAGCCATGGGCCGGTGAACGGTGAATCGCCCTTATTTGATCTCGCGGTGAACGGTCACCTTACGCAGGATCGGATTGTACTTCTTTAGCTCCAGGCGATCCGGGGAATTCTTCCGGTTCTTCTGGGTAACGTAACGGCTCGTGCCGGGCTGGCCGGAGGTCTTATGCTCCGTACATTCTAACACGATCAAGTTGCGGTTACCTTTGCTCTTCTTAGCCATGGTAGGTGGTATTTATTGGTCAGTGGGCGGTGGCACGGCGGCCCCCGTCAATCAGGGTGAGCCGGTGTTCTTACTTAATGGGGGAAAACTTGACGCCAGTGTTGACGCCTTTGGCTTCCAGCTTCTTTACGTAAGCCATAACGCCCAGTTTGTTGATCGTGCGCATCGCGGAGGTAGAAACGCGCAACGTGATGAACTCACCCGTTTCCGGTACGTAGAACTTCTTCTTCTGAATATTGGGGACGAAACGGCGCTTCGTCTTCCGGTTGGAGTGGGATACGTTGTTGCCGCTGATCGGCTTCTTACCCGTAAGGTTACAAACTTTAGACATCGCTAGGGATCTTTAACTTAAAGTAAGGCCCGCCGGGGCCGGAATAAAAAAGCAGACCGTAGCCTGCCGCGGGAATGCATCCCCAACTCATCCTTCGCAGTACCGGGATCAACCCGAGGCGCGGAGGATGGCTCGCTGTAAGTAGGACTGAAAGGGGCGTCACCTCTGAAAAGATAACGCCCCTTTACCGGCTGGTGACCGCGCCAGGATTCGAACCTGGAACCGCTTGATTCGTAGTCAAGTACTCTATCCAGTTGAGCTACGCAGCCAGTACTTCTTCGAAGCGGGTGCAAAGGTAAGCAGATCCGTTTCGCCTTGCAAACGTTTTCTGGAGATTTCCCTAAAAAGTTTGTCAGTGTCTGTAAAGATACGGGCTGTAGGGTATGGGCGCAAGGTGGTATTTATAGCGAAATCCTGTCTTTGAAAGCCCTCCTGATCCGAGCCGACCCACTGCATCCATAGATGCGTAACCGGTGGCCGCGGTGCGACCACCCTAACCGACCGCACAAAAAAAACCACCGCCCGCGGGTGCGGAACGGTGGTAATGGGAGGTGTTTAAAGTCTTTGGTAAAAGCCTATTTAGTTGGCCTTTGCTTCAGCTTCTTTAGCCGTATGAAGGAACCCGATAGCCAGGTCGTCTTCACCTAGGAAGTGCTCCAGGTGGTGTGCCCGGTCTTCAATTTTAAACAAGAAGCCTTCCAGCATGGATTTAGTACCGAAGTCACTATGCTCCAAACAGAGCTTGATGGATTTACGGAACTCTACGGCGATCTTACGTTCGGCTTTCATGTCGTTTTCCAGGGACTCACGGATGTGAAAAACATCTTCGTTCTCCTGCTCTACGTAGGATAGCTTCTGGTACTTGTCCAGCCGAGTAGATGGGGTATACCCCAGCAAGGTCATGCGCTCGGCTACGGCGTCGAGCTGTAGGTTCACTTCCTCATAATGCGTTTGCAAGAACAAGTGTAGGTCGCGGAACTGTGGGCCTTCCACTAACCAGTGGTGCTTATGGTACTGTGCGTACATCACCCATAAGGCCGCCAAGTGACGGTCTAGATGCGCACTTATTTCTTCACAGGCCTTATCCGATAATCCTACCGGATTGCCCTCGTATTCCTTTTTCTTTCTTAGCTTCTTCATGGTTGATGTGGGAGTTATCGATTCTTACTTTTAGAGCGTAGGAGCCGGCTCTTTTGTTCACCACACCGCGCCGGCCCCGCACCACGGATGGGCCTCCGTTTCACTCTGCGTCAGCGCCGAGAATGCGCCTTGGCTCACCACCGATCGCCCAACCGTAGCCTACCCGACCATTCCGGCCCGGAAAGGAACCCAACCTTATAAAATCTCGTTACCTTTCCAGCGACTTTACGTCTTAACAGGGCGGCTTCCCCACCGCGCAACAACAACTTATCGCCTACTTACACTGCCTTCTTGGTTCAGATTACTTTCCCCATGAACAAATTGAAACTCGCCGTCCTCGACTTATACAATGGTATTCCCAATCAAGGGATGCGTTGCATTCGGGAACTTATCGACAGGTTTGCCGACACCATCGACTATACGGTATATGACGTACGAACCACCGGTACCGTACCGAGCCTGGATTACGATATCTACCTCAGTTCCGGTGGGCCGGGCGACCCCCTTTCCGGCGAGGGCATCGAGAATTGGGAGGCCAACTGGCACGGCTGGTTAGCCAAGGTGCACGCCTACAACAAGGAACAGCGCGACGGCAGCTCCAAAAAACACGTCTTTTTCATCTGCCACAGCTTTCAGATGGCCGTCCACCACTTCGGCATCGCCGAGGTTAAGGCGCGCAAGGCCATCAGTTTCGGTACCTTTCCAATGCACCCCCACGGAGGTGGCAAGGAAGACGTACTGTTCAACAGCCTGAGCGATCCGTTCTGGGCCGCCGATTTCCGCCGTTACCAAGCGGTACAGCCCGACCAGGCACGGCTGGACGAGCTGGGTGCGGAAGTAATCGCCATCGAAAAAGACCGCCCGCACGTCGACCTGGAACGTGCCGTTATGGCCGTTCGCTGGTCGCCCGAGATCGTCGGCGTACAGTTTCACCCCGAAGCCGACCCGGACGGTATGATGGTCCACTTCAGCCGGCCGGACATCAAGCAAGAAGTCATTGCCGATCACGGTCGCCAAAAGTGGTTACAGATCATGGAAGACTTGTCCCACCCCGAGCGCATCGCGCAGACGCACGACCAGGTGATACCCGGCTTCCTGCGCCGCGCCATCACGACCCTGTCGCCTAAGGCGGTCAAGCAGCTGGAGGAATAATCTCGGCCTTGCGAAAGATGTTGGCTCTTATCGCGGTTGCGGTGCGTGTACCCGGGAAGGAACCACTGCCAAATCAAGCTCTTTCCATTGCGCGTTCGTGATCGTGCCAGCCAACTAGCAGTACCGGTACCCCCATTAGTAGCAGCATGCCCAGCAGCTGAAAATCAAGGGTGTGGGTAAGCGAGAAAATCTCCGCTGAATAATAGGCGGAGTAGACAGCACTTACTCCCAGTAAGATGCCCCCGATCACTCGTAGGAAGTGGGGTAAAGTAAGCGTGTGGATGGGCTCCGTAGGATTTCGTTGCTGCATTGCGAAAATAATTCTGTAGCTGACCTGGGTAAGTGGCAATGCAAGGGCAAATATAACCAGGCGGCCCCGATGATATTGCGATGTATAGGTAGCTACAACTGTCGTATCTACGACCTGCTAACCGGTTGGTCGAAGAGCTCCACTTTATCTATATATGCACCCCTTGGTCTCGGTAGGTCCGGAGCTTCGTGGTGGCCGATGTAGAATAGGCCGAGGCAGCGGTAGTTATCCGGCGTATTCGGGTACTCCCCGTAGTCACCGCACAGAAAACCCGGGCTCGACCAGTAGCCACCTAGATTGTAACCGGCGAGACTTGTCCAAATATTCTGTACCGAGGTGCTGACCGCCGCTATCTCTTCCCACTCCGGGACGGACGCTGCCGGGTCGCGGTGCATCATAATCACCAATACTAATGGCGAGGCCATCACCTTCTTGCTGAACTTCTTGTCGAGTTTCTCCGCCCAGGTACCCACGCCGTTTCGGTTCTCGTAGACGGTCTTAATCTCCGAGAGGAGTAGCTCACGGCCCGCACCCCGGTAGACACGGTAGCGCCATGGCTCCGTTTTCCGGTGGCTAGGTGCTTGGTTAGCCGCCTCCAGTAATGCGTGCAGGGTAGCATCCGTCACCGGCGCATCGGTAAAGAACTGGGGGAAGACGGACCTACGGTCGGTAATATGCGATGGTAAATTCATGCGTTTAAAGTAAGTTGGAGGCTTTAGGGTAAGTAATTATTCCCCGTACGTTTCGCGGCTTAGCCCGAAGCGGATGACGTCAGCGAGCGCACCGGAGCCCTTACGGAATTCACCGCGTAAGTCGCCCTCGCGGGTAAAGCCGACTTTGCGGGCGAGCCGGTGGCCGGGGTAGTTATCGGTCAACGCGGTGAAGTAGACCTTTTC
This sequence comes from uncultured Lewinella sp., assembly GCA_963668285.1. Lineage (GTDB taxonomy): Bacteria > Bacteroidota > Bacteroidia > Chitinophagales > Saprospiraceae > Neolewinella. The sequence goes on from OY764564.1 coordinate 4,326, forward strand.
GAGTTCCAGCTGACGAAAGGCGAACCGAAGTACACGGGCCACTATCTCCGTGGCGTAGCCTTGGTTACCGTGAGCCGGGTCAACGAAAAACCGGAGGCCCGCCGCCGGTACTGCCCAGTCGATATCCACCAGGTGCACGTAGCCTACTAATAGGGTCGTTTCATTGTTCCACACCCCGAAGGCGTAGTCTTGTTGTAGTAGCCAGGCCGCGATGCAGCGCCGTACGTAGGCTTCAGCTTCGTCCGGCCCCTCCCCTACATCCTCGCTGAGGCTTGGGTAGTTGTCGTACAGGTGATCCTGACTATCCCGGATGAGTTTCAGCAGGGCCGGCCCTTCATTCTCGCGAAAGCGGCGGATGACACAGCGTTGGGTGAGTAGAGCGGTATCGATTGCGTAAAGCCGGGCTTGCATCCTGTATAGGTAGGTTAACGGGGGTCAGATGACTCAGAATCGGAAGCCGATACTGGCCTGGATGGAACGGGTGTAGTCCTTATCCTCGGTATTAAATTCACGGGTGCCGAGGTTTTCTTCGTTACGGGTAATCCGTAGGTCGTTCTCTCCTTTGGAGACGTCCGTAAGGCCCAGCTGATACCGGGCCCCTATGTAAAGGCCGTTGTTCAGGTAGTAAGCCAGACCACCGACCAGGCCGAAATCAAGGCGGCGGTACAATTTTTCGTTATCGAGGTTATCGTAGTAAGCACTCACCGTTTGGGGGATGGGTTCGCCGTTGGGGCCTACGGAACCTTCCAGAGCGGTGTTAATGCCTTCAAAACCCGCGTCGTCACTGAAGTAACGCCCATCAATACTGTATACGACCTGGGCACCGCCCAATCGGTCGATATTCGTATGCATTACCCCACCGGTTACGCGGCTATTGACGAGGAACCCGGCGCTCACTCCACCCTCGATCTCCAGATTTCCAAGTCGGTAATAGGCCGTCAGTGGTACGTCGATGTAGCTATTGACGATGTCGATGTCGCTGCTCCGGGTTGAGGCGAAGGGCAGGCCGGTATCCTCGGCGTCCTCATAGAGATATAGGGTGCTGGGCCCTTCGAACAAGATCTGCCCACCCTTCTGGCTATACATCACGTCTGCCTTGATACCGACCAGGTCAGTGAAAGCAAGGGCGAAGGTAGCCCCGACGTGGAAGCCGGTGGCGCGGCGTAGGGTTTGGGTCTCCTCGCCTTCCTCCGTCATTTCGAGTGGTCCGCTGAGAGAAACGAAGTTGAGCCCGGCCCGAAAGCCGCCGCTGAATTCCTGGGCGCTGACGCAGGTGCAGAGCAAGGTGAATAGGAGCAGAGTGAAACTGGTACGCATGCTAGGTAGTTGAAGGCCATTTATTAGGCACAAAGACGGCCCCGGGGTAGGTATAGTTGTGTACCGATGGGACTAAACGGTGGCAAAGATAGTAAGGCTGGGTGGTGGCTTAAGTTTTGCGGCTCCACCCCTTCCGTACCTGGCACCCGCGACAGCGCCCAACTCAACCGTCAGCCGGTCTGGGTGTTTATCTGGCGAACCCGGGCTTTGCACCCGCTAAACAACCACCTATGAGCGAAGTAGTCGCCAAAAAACGCCCCGTCCTCCTATACACCGAGCAAACGCCGAACCCGGAGAGTTTGAAATTCGTGACCAACCGAATGCTATATAACGGCACGGCGGAGTTCAAGGAAGAAGAGTTTGCCCGGGAATGGTCGGCCCTCGCCGCGTCCCTGTACGACTTCCCTTACGTAAAGAAGGTATACATCGCTAACAATTATGTCACCCTCACCAAGGAGTTCAATTATGAGTGGGACGACATCATGCTTAAACTAAAGGAGTATATAAAGGACTACCTGCAAGAAGACAAGCCGGTCGTCAAGGAGGGCTTGGCCGAAGAGATCGCCCGTATCGATGCCGAACGCGGCGACCAGTACGACTACAGTGAAGAGGATGGCGAGATCGTCACGCAGATCAAAGAGCTGATCGATAACTACGTCAAGCCGGCCGTTGAGATGGACGGTGGCAACATTGAATTTAAAAGTTACGAGGAGGGCATCGTGACCGTGATCATGCAGGGTTCCTGTTCCGGATGCCCGAGCTCAACCGTCACCCTAAAGAGTGGTATCGAGAGTATGTTGAAGCGGATGATGCCCCAGGTTAAGGAGGTCCGCCAGGAGATGGGTTAACCAGTCTCCGGACACATTTAAGACTTGCAGCGGGTCGCCGGGGAGAAATCTCGGCGGCCCGCTTATCTTTTATACCCTTTCGTGTTAAAAAACTTTAGGTGTATCACCACAAGCAATGTCAGTACATTACACCGGCCACATTTCCATACGTATATATTTGATTAGCAGATAGTTACGCGATTACAAAATCTACCCCGCCCGATCGAATAGCCACCTGATGAATCGATTTGCGGTGACGATCTCTGCTCTTTGGGGGGCGGAGTGCCTTGCGTAGTAATAAGTTTCGTTTACATTTGTCGTAACCTTTTAGACGTACTTTCACTATACAGCGGCGACTACACCAACTTGCACCCATCGCCCCACACTACGAGAATCTAAGCTATTACTTGACCGATCAAACACGTATGCCCCACTCACAATGGTGAGCAGGTAAGGCATTATTATTATTGCACAATTCAATCCATACCATGCGCTTACTTTCTACTCGCGTACTACTGCTTTGCATGGCGGTATTCGCTAACTTTCTCAATGCCCAATCCTTACGCCCCGTCGACCTCGTCGCCGCGGTCGCCCAGGAGAAAGGCTTTGAAGAATCCTTCAATTTATTTGTCACGCAGAAATCAGCCGCCGGTATCGCCGAGCTGGACGCGGTTGGCGCCGACTACGAGCAGTTCACGCTCAACGCCGATGACTTGGCGGCGCTGAAGAGCAGCGAGCCCACCGCGCTACAACTTACCCTACCGGGTGATCTTGGTCGCGTCGACCTGGTCCGGAAAAGCATCTTCGCGGAAGGCTTCCGGATTAAAGAAAGTGGTAGCGACGGTTACCACAAAGAAAACCTCGGTCTACACTACCGTGGTGTACTGGCTGACGACCACAAGAGCGTCGTCGCACTATCCGTTTTTGACGAGGAAGTGAGTGCCGTGATCAGCACCGCCGGTGGCAATTTCATTCTGGGCAAGCTCCGGACGAAGGCACCGGACGCCAACCACGTGCTTTATAACGATTACGACTTACCACCCGCCGATCTCGGGGAGTGTGCCACACCGGATACTGACTTACCTTATTCCCCCAAGGAACTGATAGACCTGGACGTAACGCAGAAAGATGCTAACAACTGCGTCAACATCTACATGGAAGTAGACAACAGTATCTTCCAGGCGCGCGGCAGCAGCGAGGCTACGACGGCGTTTATTACCGGGCTATTCAACCAGGTGGCCGTCTTTTACGCCAACGAGAGCATCAATATCGCGATGAGCGAGTTGTTCATCTGGACCGGTTCGGACCCCTACAACAGTGGCAGCAGCAGTGGCAATCTGGATGCGTTTCGCGGCTACCGGACGTCGTTCAACGGTGAACTTGCCCACCTGGTATCGTTTCAATCCAGTGGTGGTGTAGCCTATGTAGACGTACTATGCGCCCCGAGTTTCGCGTACGGGTTCAGCTCGATTCGAAACAGTTTCGCCAACGTCCCTACCTATAGCTGGAGCGTCAGCGTATTGGCTCACGAACTGGGTCACAACTTCGGGTCCTCACATACCCACGCTTGTGTATGGAACGGCAACGGTACGGCCATCGACGCCTGCTACCCAACGGAGGGCGGTTGTAACAGCAGCGTCGGCATCCCACAGGGCGGCGGCACCATCATGAGCTACTGCCATTTGACCGACGTTGGCATTGACTTTACCAAAGGCTTCGGCAATCAGCCCGGCAACCTCATTCGTAACCGCGCTTACAACGGTAGCTGCCTAAGCTCCTGTAGCGGCGGTGGCGGTGGCGGCGGTGGTGGCGGCGGCGGCGGCGGCGATCCCGACAATTGTCAGGACTTCGCTTCAACCATCACGGTCGTTACCGACGACTACCCCGGTGAGACTACCTGGGAACTCAAAGACGCCAGTGGCACCGTACTCGCTACCGGTGGCCCCTACTCGGATACTAGGTCTACCTACACTGCGAACATCTGCCTACCCAACGGCTGCTACGATTTCACCATTAACGACAGTTACGGTGACGGCCTGTGCTGTAACTACGGCAACGGTTCCTTCACGATCAATGTAGCTGGAACCGACGTCGCTACCGGCGGCACCTTCGGCCGGTCCGCTGTCGAAAACTTCTGTACCGGCGACGGTGGTAACGACGGCGACGGCGGAGGCGGCGGAGATGGCGACGGAGACGGTGGCGGCGGTGACGAGGAGTGTTCCGCACTGAGCTTCGGAGCCAACCCACCGAGTGCCTACGGCGGCCGACAGGACAACGGAACGGTCACCGTTTTAGACGATAATACCATCCGGCTATCCGGCAATGCCTGGAAGAACGTACTGCTCGACTATCAGGTTACCTCCAACACCGTGCTGACCTTTGACTTTGGTGCGCTCACCAAGGGAGAAATTCACGGTATCGGGTTTGATAACAACAGTGGCATTACCAGTGCGTACACCTT
>OY764565.1:0-29465 GCA_963668285.1 uncultured Lewinella sp.
CTTCGCCGAAATGGACGATGACTTCAACACCCCCAAAGCACTGGCCCGCTGCTTCGAGATCGTTACGCGCATCAACGCGCTGAAGGGTGGCCAGCTAAGCCTCGACGAGGTAACCCCCGCTACTTTAAGCCGCTTAAAAGAAGGGCTACAAGCGCTAATCTTCGACGTTTTCGGCTTACAGGATATAGGCCCCGACTCAGGCGGTGCGGGTGCTTCGGGTGAGGTATTGAGCAAGGTGATGGACCTCGTCCTCGAGCTACGCACGCAAGCGCGGGCGGAGAAGAACTGGGGGATGTCCGATAAGCTGCGGGACGGGCTGCAGGCTGCGGGGGTAACGGTTAAGGACGGGAAGGAGGGTACCGAGTGGCGGGTTTAGGTGTGCTTTGAGGTGGTTCTGTTTTTGGGGACGGGGGAATGTGGGTGAAACCTATCGTTTAATCGTAGCCGAAACCGGGTCGTAGTAATGATGCTTAACGCTACCATCGATCACCTTTGCCACTAGTTGATCGATGATGAACAGGGGCGTCAGAAACCACTCCCTTACTGTCACCGGCTTACCGAAGCGATCCTTAATTTGTATCTCCAGTCTGGCCGGATCGAGGAAGTTATGTAAGACCTTTTCTAATTTGAACCGGTTGATGTTTGCCAACTTATAGGTGGCTACTACTTCTACCCCGGCCAGTAGAAAAGTAGCGTCGTGCTTCGCGTTAGCAATCTCTTCAGCCGTCTTCTTTTCCGCAAGCGAGGTTTCGGGCCGCCGGCGACGTTTTTGGGCGTGAAATTGAAGCGGGGCGCCAGCACCTGCTCCATCAGTAGGCTGGCCGAGATGGCCTTCAGGGTATCGTTGACGGCGTCGGTGGCCACGTCTTCGGAAGCATCTGGCTCGGCGATGATGGCTTGTTCGATGCCCTGCTTATTGAGCTTATCGAGGGCGATGAACATCAGCGCCCGGCTTTTGCCCGAGGCCGGCGGTTATTTGAGTAACAGGTACTGCTCGCCACGCTTGTCGTAGGCGCGCTCCTGCATGGCGCGCATGCCGAGTTCGTTCGATTTGACGGAGCCGCCGGTGGAGGCGTAGTTGACGGCTAGGGAGAAGCGGGTTTTTAGTATGGGGCTAAGATAGTTTTTTGGGCGAGTACGCAGGTGCAGAGTGTAGGGGGGATGGAGCAAAAGCCAGAATATGAAATCGTTCACAAAGCCAAACGTTTCGTTTATTTCGTTTGTTGGACTTGTCTTTGCTGTCCGATTCAAGACCTTACACCATGCCACTTTCCCCTCAACAAATTTCCCCGCCGGACGCCGAAGAGCAGCGGCTCGCACTATCATCTTACGACGCGTTAAAGGCCGTTCGCGATCAACTCGGGGAACATCACCACCCATCATTCGATGTAGAATCGAGTAATCACCCCATCCAACTTCCCCGCTATGCCCTGGATTTATTGCTGGACATTCTGCGCTACACCGGAAAAGGACGCGCGGTGACAGTCATCCCGGAAACGGCGGAGATGACGACTCAGGCTGCCGCTAATTTTCTAGGTTGTTCACGGCCCCATCTGATTAAACTACTGGAAGGCGGTACCATCCCGTTCCACAAAATCGGTAAACATCGCCGGATACAGGTGAAGGACTTGACTGCTTACAAAGACGATATGAAGGCCAAGCAACGAGCACTACTGGGTCAGATGATGCGGGACGATGAAACAGCGGGGTTGTATGATACATAGCATTCACTTCACCTGCGTGCTGGATACGAACGTGATCTATCCAATAGAAATTCGCGACCTCTTATTCTGGTTTGCCCTGGAGTAAGAGAATCGCATTTCCAACCGGACGCAGACGGTGCCGATCCATACTCAGTGTAGGCGGGAGGCGATTAGGGCTAGGTTCCAGAGGGGGCATTATAGGAGACATAACATTTTGCACCTACTAGTGTATTGCCGTCCACTATTCCGACAAGTAGGTAATCGTGATTTTCTGAAGTTATTGCTGGAATCGTAATAGCCTTTAGCTTGAGAACCGCCCTATTCGCGTTTTGCTTGAACTGCGTTGAGACGAATATTGATTGAAACAATGGTTTCTGCTTGATTTAAACCGGCCCGAGCGGTTTGGTTGCCTTGAGCAATACTGACAGGGTATCCTCGCCAATCTGATGCTGGAACATGGAGAAGGAAATCGACGACCCACCACCCGTATACTTACGGACCGCTTTCAATCCCCCGCAAACGATAACCACCATCCATTCCAGCGTACTTCGGTGCCGAAGTTCAAACACTTTATTGCCTGCTAGACTACTCAGCCCCCTCCTTGTTATCACACCTACACAGCACGAACCACGCTCCAATACCCCGAACAGTGCCGGAATTGGGTTGTTTATCGCTTTGGGGCTACCTACCGAACCCATAGCTCCCCCGCAAAAACACGACTACGATGAATATTATTAAGCTACTTGCCTTCAGCCTGATTTTCCTGATGCTGAGTTGTACCCCCCAAACGGAATCGTCAGCGACGGAGCCGGAGCTTCCCATCGATACTTCCGAACCCGCCGCGGATGCCGACCGGCCGAAGCACCTCCAGGAGTTCGATGAGAACCTACCTACCATCGGCCTTCTGATGTACGATGGCGTATTGACCAGTGAAGTGACGGCCGCCGCCGAGGTATTCACGAAGCCTAACGGCGAAGGCGGTGAGCAACTTTTCAACGTAGTCACCATCGCGGAAACTACCGAGCCCATCCTGACCGAAGAGAACCTGACCTTGGTGCCGGACTTCACCTTCGACGATGCACCCGAGCTTACGGTCCTGTTCGTCCCCAGTGCCTACGATATGCATACGATCGTCCGCAACGAAGCTATCGTGGATTTTATAAAGATGCGTGATAAAGAAACGCAGTTCACAGTTAGTAACTGCGCCGGCGCCCAACTGATCGGCGCATCGGGTATCGCCAAAGGAAAGAAGATCGTGACCTGGATCGGCGGCGGCGAACAACTACAAAAGGACTACCCCGAGTTATTGGTGCAGGACGATGGCGAAGTCACCTTTATGCGCGACGGAAAGTATTTCTCCTCCAACGGCAACCTCGCCAGCTTCGTTTCCGCGCTGGAATTAATCGAGGTCATGACCAGTAAGGAACACCGGGAGTTCGTAGAATCTTACCTGTACCTGGATCGCCTGCAGGAGTGGGAGTAATGCCATCACCATACCCGAAACGGTGTGTATCGGGGTAACTCTTTGCCAAGGGTGACCATGATCACGGACGTGCGTTGCCGCAGTGAGGGGCCGGCGGACCGGTTTAGCCACACGAGATGCGGGAATAACTATACCGTCGGAGCTTACTCCGGCCGGTAGGTATCCGAACGTCTGCCACATTACTACGCTTATACCACTGAATGAGCGAGCAACACACTGAATCAGAAAACAAGCCGGCGGACGGCCTATCCCGTACCCTCACCCTACCGGCCGTATTAGCGATCGGGGTCGGGACGATGGTCGGTGCCGGGGTATTCGTCTTTCCGGGCCTGGCCGGGGGGGAAGCCGGGGCGGGGGCCGTGATCAGTTTCGTCATCGCCGGGGGGATTGCCCTGTTGGTCGCCCTCTGCACCGCCGAGTTGGCGACCGCCATGCCCAGTAGCGGAGGCGGCTACTTCTTCGTCTCCCGGGTGATGGGGCCGCGGCTGGGTACGCTCGTGGGGCTCGGCCAGGGCTTCGGGCTGGTTTTCGCGACCGCCTTTTATCTGACGGGGCTGGCGGAATACCTCATCGAGCTACTGGCCGAGTTCGACGTCGACATCGGCTCGCCGGTAGCTTTGATCGGGTTGGGGGTAGCGGTATTGCTACTGGCACTCAACCTGTTCGGGACGGAGAAGGTGGGCCAGGCACAGAACTACATCGTCGGGGGGCTGCTCATCATTTTGCTGACGCTCTTCGGGTATGGTTTACTGAGCGTATTCGGGCTCGTGGGGGAGGCCAACCTGCCGGAAGAGGTGGTGCCGGAAGGCTGGGGAGCGGTGTTCGCGACTACCGCCTTGGTCTTCACCTCCTTTCTGGGTTTCGTGCAGATCGCTACCGTGGCCGGGGAGGTGAAGGCGCCGCACAAGAACCTGCCCCGGGGGCTGATCTTCAGCGTACTGATCGCTACGGGCATCTACGCTTTAGTGCTCTTCGTGACGACGAGCGTATTTCCGGCGGACGAGCTGAGTGAGATGGGGGAAACGGCTACGGTGGAGGTAGCACGTGAGTTGGTCGGGGGCATCGGTGCCATCGCCATTCTCTTTGCCGGTTTGCTGGCGACGCTTTCCTCGGCGAATGCTTCCATTCTCAGCGCTTCCCGCACGGTCTACGCACTCGGGAAAGACCGGCTGTTGCCCAAGAAGGTGGGTAGCCTGCACGAGCAGTACGGGACGCCACACATCGGCCTGGCGGTGGTGGGCCTGCCGATCATCGCCTGTTTGTTTCTCGGCCGCATCGAGGTACTGGCGGAGGTGGCGAGCTTACTGCACCTGATCCTGTACGGCCTGATCTGCGTAACGCTGATTCTGTGCCGGCGGCGGCGGCCCTTATGGTTTGCCCCAACGTACCGCACGCCGTTCTACCCCGTCGTCCCGATCCTGGGTACCATCGCTTGCTTCGGGCTGATCGCCTGGATGGAGTACCTCAGTATGGCCATTGGCGGGGGGGTCATCCTACTCAGCCTGGCGTATTTCTTCCTATTCGACCGGGGTAAGGAAGTCACTGCTCCTAACCCCTCCCACATTGCACCTGCGCTCCGTCGCCCTTATATTCTTTTGCCCATTAACGTGGACCCCGAAGTGGACGACCTACCCCAGATCAACGTACTGAAGAACTTCGGCCGCCTGGATTTGCTCGCCCTCGGCTACGTACGCATCCCCGAACAAACGCCGCGGGAGCAAGCGCGCGACGAGCAAGCGGAGGCCGTAGAAAAACAACTAAAAACCGACCTGGAAGCGCTTCCCATCGACGGGGAATGCATCAATTCCACGACTGCCTTCACGAGCGATTTTCCGGCCTTGATCAGCAACTATCTGGAGGAGGAAGACTGCCAGGCCATCCTGTTCCACCACCGTACGCGGAGCATCGACCGGCTGGTGGTCCCCCTGGGCAGGCCCGCCCACTTCGGCGTACGTATGGCGACCATCCTGCGGGAGTTGGTCCACGAACGCCGCTTACCCGTCTTGCTCCTACTCCTCGACGAAAAGGACGACGCATGGACGGAAACCTTCGAGGACGACGCCCGCGCCCTTATGAACCGCGCCGGCGTCCGCGCCGGGGAGCTGACCGTGGAACATTCCGGTAAGGATAATCTGATCGAAGCCATCGAAGACCACACCAAAGCGACCGATTTCATTCTGCTGCGCGAAACTGAAGCGGAGGACCGCCGGGCGTTACTCAAGCGCATGCTGGACGATATCGAACTGGCGGTGCTGCTGGTTTTGGAGGAGGGGTAGTGTGGGAAGCGGACTCCCGGACTAATTCCTATCTTACAGAGGTACCCACCTCACCATGCGCTTAGCTACCGGCCTTCTCTTTACCGTCGTCTTCGCGCTTACCGCCTGCGGGCCCGACCTGCCCGAGGAGGTGCAAGCGGCCATGGCCAGCCTCCCCGAGCGCGTCGACTTCAACCAGCACATCCGCCCCATCCTCTCCGACCGCTGTTGGAGTTGCCACGGGCCGGACGCGGAAGCGCGGCAAGCGGGGCTACGCATGGATACGGAAGCGGGAGCGTTCGCCACTCTGGCATCCGGCCACGCGGCTTTTCACGCGGGGAAGCCCGGCTCCAGCGAGGCCGTGGCGCGGATGGTGAGTGACGACCCGGAGACGATCATGCCGCCACCGGAAAGCAAGCTGACCGTGACGCCGAAGGAGATCGCCCTCATCGCGAAGTGGGTGGAGCAGGGGGCGAAATGGAAGGACCACTGGGCCTGGCTCCCCATCGAGAACCCCACCTTACCGGATCGGCCCGCCGGCTACGCGGAGGCGGGCTCCATCGACCGCTTCGTCAACGCGCGCTTGCAGCAGGAAGGCCTGCGTTGCCAACGAACGGGCCGATGACGAGCGGCTGCTCCGCCGCGTCTACCTCGACCTGACCGGCCTGCCCCCCGGCCCGGCGGAGATGGATGCCTGGCTCGCCGACCCGAGCGACAAAGCCTACGAGCAGTTGGTCGACGGGCTATTACAGACCGACGCCCACGCCGAACGGCTCACCATGGAGTGGCTCGACCTGGCCCGCTACGCTGACTCCCACGGGATGCACGCCGACGGCGAACGGCTCTCCCACCCCTACCGTGACTGGATCATCCGGGCCTATAAAGACAACAAGCCTTTCGACGCATTCGTGAAGGAACAAGTAGCCGGCGACCTCCTGCCGGGAGCCTCCCAGAGCCAGAAAGTCGCCAGCGCCTTCAACCGGATGCACCCGCAAACGGCCGAAGGCGGCGTCATCATCGAGGAGATGCGCCTGAGCTACGTATTCGACCGGGTAAACACCGTGGCCACCGGCATCCTGGGCCTGACGATGGACTGTAGCCGCTGCCACGACCACAAATTCGACCCGCTCAGCCAGGCGGAGTACTACGGCTTTTCGGCTTTCTTCAACAACTTCCGGGAGTTGGGCATGACGGGTGACGACGGCGACTTCGGGCCCTACCTACTACTCGCCGACGAAAAGCAATCAAAGATCCTGGCTGACTATACCAGCCAGCTCGATGCCCTGAAAAACGAGCGGGCGGGGCTCGCCGTGAGTGAGGATGAACTAAAGGCCTTTCTTGCATCGGAGCGCGTCCGGGCACCGCAGCCACAGTACCACGCCCCGCTCGATCGCTTCGGCCCCGTTGAGGGTGGGCAGCGGGCCGCAAACGTCTGGGCCGCCAACGATCTGAGCATCGTGGACGACCCGGAGCGCGGGCGGGTCGCGGAGTGGGACCACGCCTACGACGACATCTACTTCGACGGCGGCATCTGGGCGCATGGGGCCACCGACCCCCGCTCAGCCTTCTTGTACGTTCGCACCCACCAGCGGGATAGCTCCAAATTACAAACGATCCTGACCAATGCGGGCTGGAAGAACGATGGTTGGCAGGGTATGGAATTCTTCCTGGACAGTGAGAACCGCCTCAATCTGTGGCTTGTCCGTACCCTACCGGACGACCTGATCCACGTACGGACGCAGGATAGCCTGCGCGTCGGTGAGTGGAATCATTTAGGCTTCAGCTACGACGGCTCGGGTAGTGCAGCGGGTATAAAACTATACGTGAACGGCCTACAACCGGAACAACACGTCCTCCTGGATCGGCTGCGGGGCGAGACGTATGCCGCCAACAAGGAATCCTGGAAACCCGATCGCTTCCGTAAACTCCGGTTAGGTCGGGCCTACCGGACGGCGTCGGGGGAGGATGGCATCTTCAAAGGCCGCATGGACGAGGTGCGCCTCTACGACCGGGCGCTTACTCCCCTGGAAGTGCTGCGCGTGCACCAACCCGAAGCCAAGCCTGAATCGGCAGTTGCCGAAGAGCACCTATTCCGTAGCTCCCCGGAATACAAGGACTTACTCGCCCGGGTACGCAAGGTCAAGGCAAAGCAACTAGCCATCCAGGATACCCTACCCCGCCTGATGGTCTCCGAAGATATGCCTCAGGCCCGGCGGACTTACCGCCTCGACCGGGGTGCCTACGACGCACCGGCCGAAGAAGTATTCCCGACCACCCCGGCCGCCGTGTTGCCCTTTCCGGAAGACTTCCCGCAAGACCGCGTCGGGCTGGCCGAATGGATCTTCCTACCCGAGCAACCACTCACCGCTCGCGTAGCCGTCAACCGCTACTGGCAGATGATCTTCGGCCGCGGCATCGTCGGTACGCCCCACGATTTCGGAAGCCAGGGGGAGCTCCCCACCCACCCGGCACTGCTCGATCACCTGGCTACGGAATTTCGGGATTCCGGTTGGGACGTCCGCGCCCTCCTGCGCAAAATGGTCCTCAGCGAAGCTTACCGGCGTGGCTCAACCGCGACCCCGGAACACCGCGAAGCCGATTCTGAAAACCTGTTATTAGCCCGTGGCCCCTCCCGCCGCCTCCCGGCCGAGATGATCCGCGATAACGCACTGGCGGCATCCGGTTTACTGAACGAGCAAGTCGGTGGCAAAAGCGTTAAGCCGTACCAACCGAAGGGGCTCTGGTTCGAAGCGCTCAACTTTTCGGATAGGCTGTTGCACTACGAGGCGGACTCGGGCGACGATCTCTACCGCCGCAGCATGTACACCTTCATTCGCCGCACGGTGCCGCCGCCCTTCATGCTAAATTTTGACGCTACGGGCCATGATGTTTGCGTGGTTAAACGGTCACAAACCAATACCCCGCTGCAGGCCCTGAACCTACTTAACGACCCTCAATTCGTAGAGACGGCAAGGGTGCTTGCACAGCGGGTGCAGGAGGAGAAAACCGGGCCGAAGGCGCAAATTGCACACGCTTTCCGCTTGGTAACCGGCCGCCGCGCCAAGGAGGAGGAAGTCACGGTCCTCCAGCAGTTGTACCGGGAGGAAGTACAGCGTTTTGAGATGACGCCCGATTCCGCCCGGGCACTACTGGCCGTCGGTGAATACCCGGTGCCCGATCAGTTAGACCCGATCAAGACCGCCGCCCTGGCCAGCGTCGGCAACGTATTATTCAGCTTTGACGAGGCTTACGTCAAGCGCTAACCCCACCGATCATGGATTGTCACCATTACCGAAAGCTTCATTCCCGCCGCGATTTTCTGAACCGGCTCGGCATGGGCATGGGCGCGCTGGGCCTTTCTTCCTTGATCAACCCGTTAGGAGGTGTTTCTGCGAGGCCGCAGGTGCAGGGTTTAGGAAGTAATGAGCTCGGGTCCATCCCCGGAAGCTTCGTACCCCGGGCGAAGCGGGTCATCTACCTATTCCAATCGGGCGGGCCGAGTACGCAGGATCTCTTCGACTTTAAGCCCAAACTCAGAGAGTTGCACGGCCAGGAACTACCCGACAGCGTACGGGCCGGCCAGCGACTGACGGGTATGTCTTCCGGCCAGGGTGCCTTACCGCTCGCCGGCTCGGTGTTCGACTTCAAGCAGTACGGCGAGTCCCGGATGAGCCTGAGCGACCGCCTACCCCACATCGGCTCGATTGCCGACGAAGCCTGCTTCATCAATAGCATGCATACCGATGCGATCAATCACGACCCCGCCGTCATGTTCTTACAGACGGGAAGTCAATTCCCCGGCCGGCCGAGCATCGGAGCCTGGGCGAGCTATGGGTTAGGGTCGCTGAACGAGAACTTCCCGGCTTTCGTGGTACTCACTTCCCAGGGAGGGGGCGGTGCCCAACCGCTTTACCCGCGCTCGTGGGGGGCGGCTTTCCTGCCCAGCCAGCACCAGGGCGTCCAGTTCCGCGCCGGGGCGGACCCCGTCCTTTACCTTTCTAACCCAGACGGTATTTCCACTTCTTCCCGCCGCAACCAGCTCGACCGGCTGCGGGAACTGCAGGAAATTCAGCGTGCCGCCAGCCAGGACCCGGAGATCGATGCCCGCATCGCCCAGTACGAAATGGCCTACCGGATGCAAGCCAGCGTCCCGGACCTGATGGATACGGAGAGCGAACCGGAATACATCTATGATCTCTACGGAGAGGATAGCCGCACCCCGGGTACTTTCGCCGCCAATTGCCTCCTCGCCCGCCGCCTGGCGGAGAAGGACGTCCGCTTCATCCAACTCTACCACCGGGGTTGGGATGCGCACGGGAATGCCCCCGGCATCGTCCGCCGGCAAACGAAATCGACGGATCAGGCCAGCGCCGCCCTCATCAAAGATCTGAAACAGCGGGGCCTACTGGAAGACACCCTGGTCGTTTGGGGAGGGGAGTTCGGCCGCACCTCCTACAGCCAGGGGAAACTCACCAAGGATAATTACGGCCGCGATCACCACCCCCGCGCGTTCACGATCTGGATGGCGGGTGGCGGCGTGAAGCCCGGCCTCGTTTACGGCAAAACCGATGACTTCGGCTACAACATCACGGAGAACCCGGTGCACGTACACGACTTCCAGGCTACCCTGATGTATCTACTCGGGGTGGACCACGAAGCGCTCACCTTCAAGCACCAGGGCCGTCGCTTCCGGTTGACGGATGTGCATGGGCACGTGGTGAAGGATTTGATTGCATAAGTGCGGCGGGGGGGGGTCGGTAGTCAGATACTTACGGCCTCGTCGTCGGATAAACCCGTACTGCGGTTATAAGCATACACCGCCGCGCCAATCGTACCCGCCGTATTGCGCAAGATCGCCGGTTTGATCTCCGCGTTGCACCTCAGGTATTCCTTATACTCCACAAAGCTTTTGCTTGCCCCGCCGCCCAGGATGATCAGATCGGGGTTCATCACCTCATCTACGTGCTTGATGAACTTACCGAAGCGCTTACCGAATTCTTTCCAGGACATGTTGTTGTCCTTACGTACCCGGTTGCTGATGAACCTTTCCGCTACCACCTTCTGGCTGCGCAGGAAGATCTGACCGATCTCGAGGTTAGGCATTAGCGTACCGTCAACGAATAGCCCACCGCCGAGGCCCGTCCCGATGGTGACCATCAGCACCGTACCGTCTTCGCTGAAGGGTTTGCCGACGCCATAGCGCATGGAGGCGATACCGGCCGCGTCCGCGTCGTTCAGCGCGTGGATGTGCAAGCCCGTTTCCTTATTCAATAGCTCCTCGATATTGGTGCCGATCCAGGAGTCGTCGATATTCGAAGCCGATTTGGCTATGCCGCGGCTCACGATGGCTGGGAAGCCGACGCCGACCGGCCCCCGGTATTCGAAGTGATCGACCAACCGTTTGACGGTACGCGCCATATCCTGAGGCTTCCCGCCGGAAGGGGTATCAAAACGATGGCGGTCGGTAAGCATCAGCCCACTCTTGACATCTACTAGACCGCCCTTTATACCGCTGGCACCGATATCGATGCCGAGGATTCCTTGTTGACTCATATTGTGCGTTGTGCCGGGAAGGTAACAAACAATAGCCTACCGAATCAGGCTGATCTTCATGGTTACATCTTCCACCGGGCGATCGCCTGGCTGGGTGGCAACGGCGGCGATCTTGTCGATCACGTCCAGGCCTTCGATGACCTGGCCGAAGACGGTGTAGTTCTGGTCCAGAAAGGGAACTCCGCCATTAGCCATGTAAGCTTCGCGTACTTCACTGGGGTAGCGGACGCCGGTGGCGGCTTCCTGGCGGTTCAGGACTTCCTCGGTCACGGCTTTGCCGTGGGCGATGTAGAACTGCGATCCGCTCGACTTTTTCTCCGGGTTGTTGGTACGGGCGGCGGCGAGGGCGCCTTTGACGTGAGCCAGGCTGTCGACGAACTCCGCGGGCACTTGGTAGCCGGGGCCACCGGAACCCAGGCGGGCGTTCGGGCCGGCATCCTTACTCTCCGGGTCACCGCCCTGGATCATGAAGCCGTCGATGACACGGTGGAACAGGATCCCGTCGTAGAAATTCTGCTCGACGAGCTTGACAAAATTATCCTGGTGTTGGGGGGTAGCGTCGGAGATGCGGGCGATCATATCACCTTGGGGCGTCTCGATGCGAACGAGGCATTCTTTAGGGGGGGTCACGTTGATGGTTTGAGTGAGTGTTTTGGTTTTGCCCTTTTCGTTGGTGGCCGCCAGGGTGACCATAAAGTCGCCGGATTGGTAGTAGCGGTGGGTGGGGTTAGCCTCGGTGCTGGCCCCCCCGTCGCCGAAGTCCCAACTGTAGGTCACGGCATCCTCGCTTTTATTCTCGAAGGCAACGTAATCCAACGCGGCAGCCTGCCGGGCGGGGACGGTGAAGAAGGGCTTGGGGGCCGAACAGTGGGTCAGTAGCAGCAGGACCGCCACCAGGGGGAGGAATTGTTTCACGGAGGTTGGTTTGGGGTTAGCGGGCCATTTCGACGGACTCCATCACGACGTCGGTCGTAGGCCGGTTGGCGGTGCCGCGGGGCATGGCGCTGATCTTATCGACGACGTCCATGCCTTCCAGTACTTCGCCGAAGACGGTATACTCCATATCCAGGTTGGGGGTGCCCCCTTCCGTAAGGTAGGCTTGCCGTTGTTCGGCCGAGTAGGTAATGCCCTTAATTTTCTCGATCTGATCGATGGTGGCATCGGTTTGGGCATCCCCGGTAACGATGTAGAACTGGGAGCCGCTGCTTGCTTTTTCGGGGTTGTTCGTTCTGGCGGCGGCCAGGGCACCCCGGATGTGGGGGGAGCCGATCTCGTGGTCAAGCGTGTAGTCGGGGCCGCCGTTACCGAGGGCCACCCCGGGGGCGGCACCGATGCTTTGCGGGTCACCGCCCTGGATCATGAAATTGGGCACGACGCGGTGGAAGAGGGTACCGTCGTAGTAACCATCCTTTACCAGCTTCTTGAAGTTATCCCGGTGAGCGGGCGTCTCGTTAAACAGCCGGACGACGATGTCGCCCTGGTTGGTGTGAATGACTACCTCGTTGGAGTCACCACTACAACCGGTAAGGAGGGTAAGCAGGAGTGCCAGACAGGCGAGGGGCAAAATGGAGCGCATGTAGGAGCGTTTCGCGTTGGATTACCCCAAAGGTAACATGCTTGGTTGGGTTCCTCATCGCCGGGCTTAGTCAAGGGCGCCTTCTTCGTCTTCCAGTTCGCGGAAGTAGGTAACGAGGTGGCTTTTCAGCAGTTTCTCCTGCTCGGCGAGGGTGCGGGGGGGGATCTTTTCTACGAGTTGGTAGTGGGGCCACCCGTCATCGTCCCGCCCACCGAATTCGTAGTGCCCGTCGTAACTGAGCAACCGGCAGACGGCGATGTGCATCAGGTCTTGCTTTTCTTCCTTGGAAAAGTCTCTTTGCCACCGCCCCAGTTCCTGTACCCCGACGAGGAAGAGCATCGCGTTCATATCCGGCAACGCCGGCCGGTCGAACTTTTCCTTGATGAGGTGACGTACCCGTTGAAATTCAAAATCTTGCTCCCAATTTTCCACGGGGGATGAGTGAATGAGTGAATGTCAGAATGAGTGAATGATCTAGGCCCGCCTTGTATTTCTGCGTGCAGTTACGACTATTGCCGTAAGCCTATCTGCCTCCGAGTGTAGCTTTATCACCTTCGATTTATTAATTTTCAGCGAAGAATCACGAAGCATTTCCAGCCAGAAAATAGTCTCATCGGATTCTTCTACGCAGATGCTCATCTTGGCAAAGAACTCAGCCCTCGAGCGAGCCCGACACGCCGCTCGATAATTAGCCGCCATTGAGGTCGCAGACTTTATTAACTGAAATCTGATCACGTTCATACCGGGGCTACTTGCCGTAGTATCCAGCAAATCCACGACATCGATCGCTAGTTGTTTAAATCGTCTACGAGTTTCTTCAACAAATTCTTCCTTATTACACATCAGCTGTTAGCTATTTCTGCAATTATACACAAATTGTTTCACTCATCCACTCATCCACTCATCCACTCATCCACTCATCAAAAAAGGTAGCGACCACGTTCCGATAAGCCGGGTTCTGTCATCCCTTCCGAAGAAGAAAGCCTCACCATTTATCTAGGCCTAAAATTACTCTCAGGCTCCATCTACCTACCCGCAACACCTGTACAGACCGCCGGGTCGACGGCTCCCCCGAAGGGAAATGTTGCTGCGTGGTATTTCAACCCACGGGGTTTACCCACCCGCCCCGTTACCACGGCGGGTCGTGCGCTCTTACCGCACGTTTTCACCCTTATCCCAACTGCGTCAGGACGGTATAGCTTTCTGTGGCACTTTCCGTACCGGCACCGTTCCCGGTGCAGGCCCCGGCCGTTAGCCGGCGTGGTACCCTACGTTGCCCGGACTTTCCTCTTGCAGTACATAAACCACAAGCGATGAGGTGGACGTGGTCGCTAGCTTGGCTGAACGCGTTACCATTGCTCGTGGTTGAATCCCCCCGCTCGGTAACTTGAGAACCCTCTATTGTATCTTGTTGTTAACTGGATTCTCTACACTATGCAGAATCCGGGTTAATAATTACCGGATCATCTATTCAATTGAGAGTGGAATAGCAGTCATTGTGATAGTCCGCGTAAAACATCGAAAAGACGTATACGACAACCTTTGAACCAACCGAAGAAAGCCATCATAATCGGCGCCGGCATTGCCGGCCTGGCCGCCGCCGTCCGCTTGGCGGTAAAGGGCTACGACGTGACCTTATATGAAGCCGGTGAAGGACCTGGCGGAAAGCTTAGTCAATTCTGCCTCGGTGAGTACCGCTTCGATTTCGGGCCTTCCTTGTTTACGATGCCGCAATACGTCGATGAACTCTTCGAACTGGCGGGCGAGAACCCACGCGACCACTTTAACTACACTCGCCTCCCGGAAGTCTGCCATTACTGGTGGGCGAACGGAAGGACCTTCTCCGCCCCCGCCGACAGAGAAGCGTTCGCCGAGCGGGCAGCGACGACTTTCGACGTTCCGGCGGATCGCATCCGCGCTTTCTTCGCCGATGCCGAGCGGAAATACGAAGCAACGGGGCGCACCTTCCTCGAAAAATCCCTGCACAAGGCAGCGACCTGGCTGGACCCGCAGGTAGCCGGAGCCATGCTCCGCATCCCGAGCTTTGACCTACTGACCAACATGAACGCCGTGCACGAGCGGGACCTGGGCGATCCGCACTTGGTTCAGCTGTTCAACCGTTTCGCGACTTACAACGGCTCCAACCCCTACAAAGCACCGGGCTTACTGTCAATGATCCCGCACTTTGAGCACCACTTCGGGGCGTATTTACCGGAAGGGGGGATGTACGAAATTAGCAAAAGCGTATACGAGTTGGCCTTGCGGCGGGGCGTAAAATTCCACTTCAATACACGAGTAGAAGAAATTTTGCGCGGACGTGAGGCAAAGTGGAATCCCGTACCTAGTCGGGGCAGCTCCGTGACTGGGGTGAGAACGAGCAAGGGAGTACATGCATCCGATGCGGTCGTCTGTAATATGGACGTCTGGTTAGCCTACGAACGATTGCTACCCGGCGCTAAACGGCCTGAACGAACGCTCCGTCAACAGAAATCAACGAGCGCCATCATCTTCTACTGGGGCATGGATAGAACTTACGACGAGCTGGGCGTCCACAACATCTTCTTCAGCGGGGACTACCGCAAAGAATTCGCCGAACTCGAAGCCGGCCGTATTGCCGAGGATGCAACCATCTACGTCAACGTATCCAGCAAGCTCGTCAAGGAGGATGCCCCGCCCGGCGGTGAAAACTGGTTCGTGATGGTCAACGCCCCGGCGGATACCGGTCAAGACTGGGCAGCCATTGCCGCTGGCTTACGGAAGCGCATCCTGTCTACTCTCGACGAAAGACTAAACACCAATGACCTACACTCACCTTCGCCAACCCGCTTATCTCGGCAAATAACCGAAGAGCGAATCGTCACCCCCGATCAGATCGAAACGCTAACCGGCAGCCACCAGGGCGCTCTGTACGGGACGAGCTCCAACAACCCACTAGCCGCCTTCCTGCGCCATAAGAACTTCAGCAGCGAGTATAAAGGCCTGTACTTTCTCGGAGGAAGCGTGCACCCTGGCGGAGGAGTGCCGCTTTGCTTACTCTCCGCGCGCATCGTTGCCGGCTTAGTTTAGTCTGGGAGTTTTGTACAGCCCTCCAAGACTCCCAGTCTAATAAGGGAGCGCGGCGACCGCCTAATAAACTTCTTTAACGAAACTCAATAACTTATTCTCCTCCCACTGATCGGCCAGGAGTTGGAAGCCGACCGGCAGGTCATTAACGGTGCCGGAGGGGATTGCGATGGCGGGTAGGCCGGCCAGGTTGGCAAGCACGGTGTAGATGTCGGCCAGGTAATTCGCAACCGGGTCATCATTATGGTCGCCGATACGCCAGGGCAGGCTCGGGCTGACGGGCATCAGGATAAAATCGTGCGCATCGAGAATACCCTGTAGTTGATCCCTGATGAGGCGGCGGACTTTCTGCGCTTTACCGTAGTAAGCGTCATAGTAGCCGCTACTCAAAACAAAAGTACCCAGTAAAATGCGGCGTTGTACTTCGGTACCGAAGCCTTCCGTGCGGGATTTCGTGTAAGTCTCCACTAGCTTATCGGCGTTGGGGCTTCGGTAACCGTAGCGCATCCCGTCGAAGCGGCTGAGGTTGCTGCTGGCCTCGGCGGTGGTGAGCACGTAATAGGTAGGGACGACGTAATCGAAGTAGGAAAAGCGCGCCGGCGTGACGCTGTGCCCCTTCGCCCGCAAGCCGTCGATGGTCTTTTGTAACGCAGCCTTAATTTCCGGGTCGATGGCATCGCTTTCGAGGAGGCTCTCGAAGTAAACGATGTTCTGAGGTGAGCGATCCGGCGGGGTTTTCCCGTAGGGCAGCACCGGTTTGTTGGGTGCCGTGGCGTCGTACTTATCCGCCCCGGAGCATACCTCGAGTAGGGTCGCTACATCCTGCACGTTGTTCGCCAGAAAGCCAACGACGTCAAAGCTCGACCCATAGGCGATCAGACCGTGGCGGCTGATGCGGCCGTAAGTAGGTTTGAATCCGTACACCCCACAAAATGAAGCCGGTTGCCGCACCGAGCCACCCGTGCTGGACCCCACGGCGACCAGGCAAGTACCCGCCTGCACCGAAACCGCCGCGCCGCCGCTGCTGCCACCGGGTACGCGCGTTACATCCGCCGCGTTACGGGTGGGCCCGTAGTGGCTGTTCTCGTTGCCCGACCCCATGGCGAACTCGTCGCAGTTCGTCCGTCCGATAATGATGGCGTCCTCGTCCAGCAGCCGTTGCACGGCCGTGGCGGAGTAAGGGCTTACGAACTCCTCCAACATCTTACTCCCCGCGCTCACGCCGTGGCCCGCATAGCAAAGTACGTCCTTAATACTGACGACTACCCCCGCGAGGCGGCCCAAACGAGCACCCTGCTTGCGCGCTTCGTCCTGCCTGGCGGCCTCGCTCAGCGCCTCCCGCCCGTACACTTCCACGTAGATGTTGAGGTGCTTCTCTTCTTCGATAACGTCCAGGTAGCCACGCACGATTCGGGCGGTCGTGATCTTACCGGCGGCAATGGCTTCCCGAGTAGCTTTTATGGAAGTTAGGGTCATGGGGTGAAGGTACGTGGCGCAAGTATTTTAGTCCATTGGTATTTTAGTGTGCCCTATCTGAACGACTCCTAAAGCCGCAGCCGCCCCAGTCCGAGCCAAACCCCCTGCACCACCGCCCGCAGCACCATGAAAGCCAACAGGCTCGCCCACAGCCCCCAATTGCCGTAGTGTTGACCGACGAGGAAGTACATCAGCAGATAGCCGGCGAAGGCAAGCAGCATCGTTTGGCGCATAGCCGTGGAGGCGGTGAGGCCGATGTAGATGCCATCCAGGAGATAGCAAGGGGTGGCCAGCAGGCAGAAGAGCACGATCATCGGCAGGTACTCGAGCGTAGCGGCAAGGGTGGCGGGGGCGGCGTCCTCCGGGGCGAAGAGACCCAGGAGGTGTGCGTCTCCAAGCCAGTAGATCGCGGCGTAGAGTACCGCCAGGCCCATTCCCCAGACGAAGATCAGACGGATGATCTGCTTCAGCCGCCCGCGGTCGCCCGCGCCGTGGTACTTACCCACCAGACTCTCTGCGGCAAAAGCGAAGCCGTCGACCCCATAGCTCAACCAGTTGACCAGTTGCAGCAGGATGACGTTGGCGGCAATGACAGAGGTACCGACATCCAGCGCGTTCGAGCGATTGTAGAAAAAAGCAAAGCTCAGCGTCAGGCAAAGGGTGCGGATGAAAATATCACCGTTAACCTTCAGGAAGGCGGCAAGACCGGAGGAGGCCCGCTTCGCCCTTTCGACAAAAGCCCGCCGAAAGATCTGCAAGTCGTGACGGCGGGATTCGTAGTTGAGGAGGACGAGGCCGACCACCAAGCCCAGGTACTGCGCGCCGACCGTCCCCCAAGCTACCCCGGCGATGCCCCAACCGAGGGTGGTAACGAGGTAGGTACTTAACCCGATATTTGCCCCGTTTACCAAGAAGGTCAGCACGAGTGGAAACACGGCATTCTGGCGGCCGAAGAACCAGCCGAAAAGCACCATCTGCAGCAGCGCGGCCGGGGCGGCCAGAATACGGAGGTAGAAGTACTCCTCCACCAGTGCGGTTTGCTCGGGGCGGATATTGAGTAGCCAGGCGGTGAGCTCGGCGAGGGGGTACTGTAAGAGGAGCAAAAGAGCGGAGATGATGCCGGCCAGCAGGATACCACGGTAGAAGAGCGTCCGTTGCTCCTCGACGTCCTCTCGCCCAAAAGCCTGGGCGGTTAAGCCCGTGGTGCTCATCCGCAGGAAACCGAAATTCCAGTATACGAAATTGAAAGCCATACTCCCTAAGCCAACTGCCGCGATGTGCGCCCCGCTCAGGTTGCCCATCAGCGCCGTGTCGTAACTGCTCAGAAGCGGCACGGAGAGGTTGCTTAGGATGTTAGGGATCGCTAGGCGGAGGATGGAGGTGTTGGGGGATGGGTCTATTGGTCCGTCGGTATTTTAGTGTGGCCTATCTAACGTACTGAAAGGAAGCGCAGCGGCCGCTAGAAACACTTCCCTAACAAACTTTAAGAGGCCTTTATCAACGCCGGGGTGGCGGGGGAGTTTCTTTAGTACGAACTTTGAATCGTTCAATAAAGCTTACCAACCCATGCGCTACTTACGCCTACCCTTCCTCCTTCTCCTCGCCCTAAGCGTACTCGTTTATACGGGTTGTGATGACGACGAAGATGATTTCACCCAGGACGAACTTCGCTACGACACCGGCCCCTTCGCCGCCCCGAGCAGTGATTTTGAAGAATTCGCCGCCTACTTCCCCGCCAACCGCACCGGGGAGTTCGCCGGCCGCCGCCTGGAACAGATCGAATTCTACGCCTGGGAAGCGCCGGAGCGGACGATCATCAAAGTCTACGCAGAAGGGCAGGACGCAGCCGCACCCGGCGAGTTACTTTACTCCAGAGACATTTCGCAGCGTGTGAACGTCGGCAGGTCCTTCATCAACCACCTCTTAGACGAAGACATCGTCCTCGGCAACCAGGGTATCTGGATCGGCATTGAAGTAGCCGGGGCCAACCCCGGCGTAGCTTTCCAATCCGTCGGTTGCGACGACGGTAGTAACTATAGCCCCAATGGTGACTACGTAAAAGCCAGTGGCACCTGGGTAAATTTCCGCGCTCTCCCCGGCGGTGAACGCGTCAACTGGAACATCCGCGGGATCATCTCGGAAGAGTGATCGCAGCAAACGATCGCCTTATAATTAACTCTTAAACACAGCCCGCCCGTATCCATCAGCGTACGTGGCGGGCTTGTTAGTCGCCGAGCCACGGAATCAATAAAACGACTTGACGGAAAGCGTGAATTCCGTTATATTGAGCAACCGAAGCTTATACTTCGGCAAAACGTCACGACATCAATTTTCACCGGCAACACCTCTTGCTATTCGGCTTTTTAGCCACCGCCGTTTTTGGCTGCTCGGCTCCGCATGATGCGGACGCGTACGGGGTGAGCGGGCTCGACGTAAGCCACTACCAGGGCGTGATCGAATGGCCCGAAGTAGCTGCCGCCCAACCGGCCTTCATTTTCATAAAGGCCACCGAAGGCCGCTCCCTGCGCGACCACGCCTTCCTTCACAACTGGACGAAAGCCGGCGAAGCGGGCATCCGACGCGGCGCTTACCACTTCTTTCGGCCCGAAGTAGACCCCGCCGAGCAAGCCAGCCTCTTCTTTGGCACCGTACTCTTACAACCGGGCGACTTCCCCCCCGTCCTCGACGTAGAGGATGCCGGCGATCTTCCCCCCACCCTGTTCGTCAGTGCCGTTCGGGAATGGTTGGACCTCGCCGAGTTACGCTATGGCGTCAAACCCATCCTCTACACCGGTCAAAATTTCTACAACCGCTACCTCGCCGGTAAATTCAATGACTACCCCCTCTGGCTTGCCCGCTACGACCGTCAGCAACCCGTTACGATCTGCGGGCGCGACTACCAGTTCTGGCAGTACTCGGATAGAGGCCGCGTGCGGGGCATCAAAGGTAAAGTTGACCGGAACGTATTTACCGGTTCCTACGCGGAACTACAAGCATTATTGATCCCCGGTGCCGATACTACGCCACCTCACCCGGAGTACGTCGATGACGAACCGGCCATCCCCCCCGCGCCCATCGGCCCGAAAGATGACTTGGCCGGCTTTGGGGTTGAGTAATTAAACTTCTTCGCTGCCCGGGATAGCAAAGTTCCTCCCGCTCAACCCTTCCGTATACGCCCGTTTCGTACCCGCATCGATCGTGAGCTGATCGATCAGGAAGGCGGCCAGCAACTCCCCGATCGTTTTGGTTTCTACCAGGAAGCCGTCGTGGCCGTAATCCGACTGCATCACCTCCAACCGGCTGTTGCCGATGTGGCGGCTGAGGATCGACTGCTCCTCGGTTGGAAACAGAATATCGGTGTCGATACTAATGATGAGCGTGGAAGCCCGGATCGACTGCAACGCAACCGCCTCCCCACCCCGCCCCCGGCCGAGGTTGTGGGTATCCATGCTGCGGGAAAGTTGGTAATAGCACGCCGGGTCAAAGCGCCGCCAAAGCTTAAGCCCCTGATACCGTTGGTAGCTACTGGCTCGGAAGTCGTCGATCACCTCGGCGTTCGGTTCGGTTTGGGAAGCGGCGTAAGTACGGTAGTGGCGGTAGGAGATGATGGCCATGGCGCGGGCTGCTTCCAGGCCGGCCTTTCCGGCGTCGGGGGCGTCCGTACCGAAGGTAGCGTCCGCCCGCAGGGCCATTCGTTGGGTTTCGTTAAAGGCGATGCCGTAAGCGGAGTGGCGGGCGTTGGTCGCCAGCAGACAGAGCAACTCGATACGCTCGGGTTGCAGGCACGCCCATTCGCCGGCGCACTGGCCACCCATGCTGCCGCCCATTAGCAGGCGGATCTTTCCGATGCCCAGGTAATCCGCTACCAGGGCAAAGAAGCGGGCGTTATCCCGGGTAGTTACGAGGGGGAAGTTCAATCCGTAGCGCTTGCCGGTCTCTGGGTTATTACTCAGCGAACTCGTGGAGCCGTAGGGGCTCCCCAGCATGTTTACGCAAACGATGAAGTACCTCCGCGGGTCGATGGTGTAGCCGGCCCCCACCAGCCCCGGCCACCAGTCTTCGCAGTCGGAGTTCGCCGTCAGGGCGTGGCAAACCCAGATGACGTTGTCGCGCGCCGCGTTTAACGTACCGAACGTATGGTAAGCCGCCGTTACCTCCGGCAGCACCGAACCGGACTCCAGTTCGAATGGGTGTGAAATGTGTAAGTACCTAGTCAAGTTATTGGTCTGCTTTCAGAATCGCGGCGATCAGGTTGATCTGCCCGAGGTGGTAGATATCGTGCTGCGCGCCGCCTTCTAACACGTCTACCCAGGTATAGTCGTAGTCCTGATGAAGCTGCTCGCCGGTCTTGCCGTAGTCGAAGCCCTTCAACGCCGCCTGCAACTCCGTCTTCGTACGGGCGAACTCGCTCAAAAAGTAGGCCTTATCGAAGCCATCCGTGGCCGGCCAGTCTTGTGGGGAGTTCAGTTCGATCTTGTCCCGCGGGGCGTCCGTCAGTCGTTTGATGACGTCATAGCGCCAGGCGAGCATGTGCATGCACAGCTGGGCTACGGTACGGTGGCCGACGGCACGCTTAAAGTCGCCGGGGGGGATATCCTCCAGGCTCTCTTCCAGTCCTTTACCGAAAAAGGGTTGCTGGCGGTGGAGGTTGTCGTATTGATGGAGAGCGTATTGGCGCGTCACGTAAAGGTGAATTGGGGTGATAGACGGGGCAGTGCCAGCTTACTGCCAGTACTGTGCCCCGTCCTCTATCTAAGTCAATAAATCAGATCAGGCCCAAAGCCTCCTCCAGGTCCGCCTTGATGTCGTCGATGTGCTCGATGCCGACGGAGATGCGCAGGGCATTAGCCTCCACGCCGGCCGCCCGTTGCTCGTGCTCGTTAAGCTGCTGGTGGGTGGTCGCGCTGGGTTGGATGATCAGCGTTTTCGCGTCCCCGACGTTAGCCAGGTGGCTGATCAGCTTCAGGTTGTCAACGACCTTCGTAGCGTCTTCCTTACTCCCTTTGACGGTGAAGTTCAGCACGCCGCCAAAGCCGTGGCGGAGGTACTTCTTCGCGTTGGCGTGACCCGGGTGGTCTTCGAGGCCGGCGTAGCTGACGGCGTCCACCTTATCGTGGCCATCCAGCCACTTAGCCAGTTCGAGCGCGTTATCGACGTGGCGCTGGACGCGCAGGGAAAGGGTCTCCAGGCCCAGCAGGAACATCCAGGCGTTGAAGGGGCTCACGGCGGGCCCGAAATCGCGCAGCCCCTCCACGCGGGCGCGAATGGCAAAGGCGATGTTACCGAAGGGGCCGTCCTTACCGAAGACGTCGTTGAACACCATGCCGTGGTAGCCGGGGCTCGGGTCGGTAAACTGAGGGTACTTACCGTTACCGAAATCGAAGGTACCCGCGTCAACGATCACCCCGCCGATGCTCGTGCCGTGGCCGCCAATCCACTTGGTGGCGGACTGCACGACGATGTTGGCACCGTGTTTGATGGGCTGGCAGAGGTAACCGCCGGCACCGAAGGTGTTGTCGACCACCAGGGGCAGATCTTTCTCTTTACACAGCGCACTCAGGCCGTCGAAATCCGCCACGAGGAAGCTCGGATTGGGCAGCGTTTCGGTGTAGATGGCCTTGGTTTTGCCGTCGATCAGCTTCGCAAAGTCAGCCGGGTCGGTGCTTTCGGCGAAGCGTACTTCGATGCCGATCCGCTTAAAGGCCACCTTGAATTGGTTGTACGTACCCCCGTAGAGGTAGGGGCTGGAAACGATGTTATCCCCCGCCTGCGCCAGGTTGTTGATGGCGAGGAACTGGGCGGACTGGCCGGAGGCAACGGCCACGGCGGCGGCGCCTCCCTCGAGGGCGGCCATGCGCTTCTCGAAGACGTCCGTCGTCGGGTTCATCAGCCGCGTATAGATGTTACCGAATTCCTGGAGGCCGAAAAGCTTCGCGCCGTGTTCGGAATCCTTAAAAGTAAAGCTCGTGGTTTGGTAGAGCGGTTGGGCGCGGCTGCGGGTCGTTTCATCGACTTCCTGGCCGGCGTGGAGTTGCTGTGTTTCAAAATGCATAATGGTATGTCTGTAGCCTGGGGTCCGAAACCCCGGGAAGGTAAAAGTTTGCGAGTTTAAAAGTTTTGCGAGGACGCAGGATGCAGGGTTTACGGGTCAAAGAGCAGTATTGTGGAGGTGAGCAGCGCCGGCTGCAGTAGCGGAACTGATGAGGGCGTAGCAAGCGTCGAGCTCAGTCATCAGGGCTTCGACTTGCCGGGGGTCATGCTGCCAGTTTACGAAGGCTGCCCGCAGGCCCCTCCGGCCGAACAGCGTAGTGGGCGTAAGGAAAAATTTCCCCCGGTCGTTGAGGAGTTGCGCGAGCGCGTCGATCTCCTCAGCGGCAAGTTCCGGGGCGGTAAAGGCTACCACGTTCAGCCGCACGGGCGCCAGCAGGGCGTATACGGCGCTGCTCGCCAGGGCGGCCCCTAACTGCCGGGCGGTCGCGCAGCAGCGGGTGACGATATCCTCGTAGCCCACCCGCCCGTAAGCCTTGAGGGTAAACCAAATCGGGAGCGCCCGCAGCCGGCGGCTGTTTTCCGGGCCTACGTTGAGGTAGTTCCAGTCACCGGCGTCGGCGTTGAGGTAGGCCGCGCCCCCGTTAGCGAAGGTGGCTACCTGAAGCTCCTGGTGTTGCTTTTTCACGAACCACGTCCCCGAATCGTAAGGCACGTTAAGCCATTTGTGGTTATCCACCGTCACGCTATCGGCCCCCGACCAATCACGGAGCAACTCCCGGTGCGCTTCGGAGTCGGATAGCTTGGCGAAGCCCCCGAAGGCGCCGTCGATGTGTAACCAAAAAGAGTAGCGCTTACGCAGTTCCAGCAGGGCGGAGAAGTCATCGAAATCAGCCGTATTCACCGTACCGGCGCTAGCGATCACGATGGCCGCCGCCCCCTTCAGGTCCGTAAGCTTGCGGGCTAGGTCGGCGACGTCCATCGCCTCCCGGCCGGGGAGGGTGGCTGTTTTACGTACTGCGTTGCGGCCCAGACCTAAGCCGGCCAGGGCTTTGGTAACCGAGCTGTGGGAGGTGGCCGAGAAGACGGGTATGGGCTGGAGTAAACCTTCCGCCGCCACGTCGTAGCCTTGCTGCCGGCCGGCCCACTGGCGGGCCACCCCCAGGCAGGTGTAGTTGCTCACGGTCGCCCCCGTTACGAAGCCCCCGTTGAACGCCCCGTGTAGCCCGAGCAGCTCCCGCAACAGGGGAACGGTTTCGTGCTCCACGCGGCCGGATACATCCCCGAAAGCACGCAGTCCGTGCGGATTCTGGTCGTAGGTACTCGCTAGCCAATCGCCGACCAGGGCGGCCGGGGTCACCCCTCCGGTCACGTAGCCCAGATAGCGGGGGGAGGTAGTGGCAGCCAGGCCCGCATCGAAGTATTCTTTAGCTAATCGGAGGGTGCCCTCCGCCCCCAACGGACTGTCCAGGCGCGGTACTTCGGTCGATGCTTGGGGGGTAGCACGCCCCGCCGGCCGCCGGCCGACCCCCTGCAGGTACTGGATGGCCGCGTAGCTACCCCCCGCGAGTAGTTCGTCCAATTGAGCCCAATCGCGGGCGAGTAAGTGGTGCATGGTGGCGCGGTTATTATAGTTCCGCCGGGCAAGATAGCCGGGGCGGCAGGCTTTGGCACCTTTTCCCCCCGGCCGGGGGGGAATGGTTGCCAGCGCTTCTTTGAGCCTGTGCTCTCCACGCTTCTGTATAAATTAGCCTTCGGAGGGTTCCGAAGTGGGGCAAATGTACGTGGGCTTTCGGGATGTACCAAACCTGGGTTCTTGTACCTTGTCGCTATGCGTTACTTTGGTTTCGTGCGGAGATAAACGGAGAAGCGGAGAAAAACGGAGGTGTTGCCTTGTTTTCTCCGTCTATCTCCGCCTCTCCGTCTTCCTCCGTACGAAATATGTTTCTTTAGCAGAACTTACTATTCCAACGCCCACAACTTTGCCCTCACCATGCTCTTCACTTCCCTTCATCGCACCTGCGTCCTCGCAATAATTATCTGCCTGACTTGCCAGGCCGGGGCGCAGGATTTGCGGATGAACCCCGATACCACCGTCACCTCCCGCCACGCGGTGAACATCAACGGTACCGACGTCGACTACCAGGTAGAAACCGGGATGCAACCCGTCTGGGACGAGGCCGGCAAAGCTGTCGCCTACCTGCACTATACCTATTATACCCGGCGGGGCGTGGACTCCACCGCTCGGCCGCTGATCATGTCCTTCAACGGTGGGCCCGGCTCGGCTTCCTGCTGGATGCACCTGGCCTACACCGGGCCGCGGGTGCTCAACATCGATGAGGAAGGCTTCCCCACGCAACCCTACGGCTACGCTGATAACCCCCATTCCGTACTCGACGTGGCGGATATCGTGTACGTGAACCCCGTTAACACCGGCTACTCCCGGACGATCCCGCTGAGTGGGGAGGGCGTCGATCGCGAAATGTTCTTCGGGGTCAATGCGGACATCAAATACCTGGCCGGATGGCTCAACACTTTCGTTACCCGGCACGGGCGGTGGTCGAGCCCCAAGTACCTGATCGGGGAAAGCTACGGCGGCACGCGGGTGGCCGGCCTGGCCCTGGCGCTGCAGGAACAACAGTGGATGTACCTCAACGGGGTGATCATGGTGAGCCCGGCCGATTACCTGATCTACGGCAACGAAGGGGTCGAGGCGAACGCCCTCACCCTACCCTACTACACGGCGGCGGCCTGGTACCACGATGCCCTGCCCGAAGCCCTGCAAAGCCGCGACCTGGAGGAGATCCTACCCGAAGCGGAGGAGTTTACGATCAATACCCTCATGCCGGCCGTAGCCCGCGGCGGCTTTTTGGAAGCGGCCGAGCGGCAGGAGGTGGCCGAGCGCATCGCCTACTACTCCGGGCTCACCGCCGAAGAAGCTTTGGACCATAATCTACGCATCCCCACCGCCTACTTCTGGAAGGCGCTGCGGCGGCGGCGTGGCGGCTACACCGTGGGTCGCCTCGACAGCCGCTACCTCGGCTTGGACCGCCAACTCGCCGGCTCCAGCCCGGACTACAACGCCGAACTCACCAGCTGGCTCCACAGCTTTACCCCGGCCATCAACCACTACATGCACGGAGAACTCGGCTGGCGGACGGACCTGAAGTACAACGTCTTCGGCCCCGTCCACCCCTGGGACCAGAGCGACAACACCACCCGCGAAGACCTGCGCAAGGCGATGGCGGAGAACCCTTACCTGAACGTCTTCGTACAATCCGGCTTCTACGATGGGGCGACGACTTACTTCCAGGCGAAGTACACACTCATGCAACTCGACCCGAGCGGGCGGATGCGCGACCGGCTGTCGTTCAAAGGCTACCGGAGCGGGCACATGATGTACCTGCGGCGGGAGGACCTGAAGCAGGCGAATGATGATTTGCGCGCCTTCATTCTGGGGAGCGTGGGTAAGGGGTCGGCGCGGTATTAGGGGTCGTTACTCGAAAGTCACGAGTGAGCTTGCGGGTCGGCCGCGGTGTGGTTCGCCGCCGCCCGCTCCGTAGGTGTGGTAAAACCAAACACCCTACCCGGCGGCGGGGTTAAAAACTTTGCATTATCCAATGACCTTGCACCTGCGTCCTCGCCCAGATATTTAAAGAAGCGATGCTACGGCGACTTACCCCCTCCAGCATGTAAAAAGTCGAAGCGTATCTTCTATTTGGCGAGTGCGCTGGCTAGCGCTTATTTAGTCCCGTACTTTGCCGGGGTGCAAGGTGATGGGGTAAGTCATCGTTAGCACCCACGTAGCTTTCCGCGCCTTTGCACCTAATTATATGCGCTACCCAATTATCCTTAGCTTGTCTATCGGCCTACTGTTACTCGCGGGCAGCGTTGGGATGAGCATCCGGGCGTGGGTGAACGCGGGGCTTATTTTTCGGGTGGGTGTGTTATTTCTCCTCCTTGGGATGCTCCTCCTTTGCATCCGCCTGGCACAAAAGTGGGGCCGGTTAAAGTAATTCACCGAAGCACCCGACTCCTTTGCCATGTACCCCGCTAATCAACGACGCTGGCAAGCGGACTATGACGCCTATGAAGAGGGGCTGACCCGCTTCGTCCAATCCCGAGTAGACCCGGTCGAGGCGGAAGATATCCTACAGGACGTCTGGTCGGCCTACGCCAGCGCCCTGGAGCGGGGGGTCGCGATCGTGGAGGTGCGCGCCTGGCTCTACCGCGTTGCGCGTAACCATATCGCCGATCTCTACCGTAGCAACGCTCAGCAACTCGCCCGACTAACGGAAGGGAACAACTTTCTAGAGGACCCGGATTGGTTCGGTGAAGTGGCACTACCGACCACCGCCGTACACGCTGCCCTGGCAAAGTTACCAGCCGCACAACGAGAGGTCTTCGAACGCAACGTCCTCGGCGGCGAAACCCTCCGGGAGATTGCGGACGACCTGAGCGTATCCATCAAGACGGTCATCTCCCGCAAAGGCTACGCCCGCAAGCGCCTCCGGCAGCTCCTGGCCGATAAATATTTCGGCGTGGATTAAAGTAATGCGACCGGTTCGGCGACTGTAAGAGAAATTACCTGGGAGGTCGTCGCTACGCTCCTCGAAGTCGAATAGCACTCCCGGACTAACAGACTAATCCTATAAGCCATGCATCGCCCCCACCGCCGCCGCCCCGCCTACGGCCCCCGCCGCCCCCGCCACAACGTACCGGTCAACATCGCCGAAACGGCGGACGCTTTCGAAGCCCGTGTTTTTTGCGTCGGCTTTCCTAAGGAAGGTATTCAAATTCAACTAACCGGTGGAGGCGTCTACGTTAGCGGGAAGATGCCCGTGCGGGACGCTTACCCCGATTTTCTACTACAGGAATACCCCGTCAAATCATTCGAGCGCTTTTTCGAGCTGAGCGAGCGGGTGGATACCGATAACATTACCGCAAAATACGAGAACGGCGTCCTGATCATCCACGCCCCGAAAACGGCGGCTGCGGCCAACGTAGAACGCAGCATTCCGGTGGAATAAAGCCTGCCTGCGGCGCGCTACCTTCACCGCATGACCGTACTCGCCCGGCTCTCCCTGCTGCAGGCCTTACAAAATGTCCTCTACGCCTCCACCGCCATTGCGTTGGGTACCTACCTCTTACGGACCCTCGACTTCAGCGGTCGGGAGGTGGGCTTAGCCTACGCCACTACGGCAATTGCCGCAACGGCCGGCCCACCCCTGACCGGTTGGTTGGCGGACCGCCGCTTTCGGCCGGATCGGATGCTGGTGTGGATGAACCTGGCGGCGGCACTGGCCCTGGTCGGTTGCTTCTTTGCTACGACCTTCCCGGTTTTCTACGGGTGCTTCCTGCTGTTCAACATCAGCTTTATGCCCACCTTCGCCCTGGTGAACGCCGTCTGCTTTCACCAACTGGAGCGGCCGGTGGAGCAGTTTCCCATCGTTCGGATGTGGGGCACGGTGGGGTTCATGTTGGTTGGTTTAAGCCTGAGTGCGCTGGGTTGGGAGCCGACGCCCTGGCCGTTATTGGCCGCTGCCGGCGTGGCTATTGCGAGTGCCTTATTCAGTCTGACGCTGGATCCGATCCCGCCACAGCCGAACTTCACCTGGTCGGATCTGAAGGGGGAGGAAGTGCAGCGCATCGTCCGGGAGCCGGGGATGCTCGTGTTGATGCTCGCCATGTTCCTCTCGTGCATCCCTTCCTCTTTCTACTACAGCTTCGTCAACCCTTTTCTGAATGAGGTAGGGTGGTCGGCGGCGGCGGCAAAGATGTCCTTGGGGCAGTTTGGGGAGATCTTCGTTCTGCTGGCGATGCCCTTCGTATTGCGGCACGTTCGCTTCCGGCGGGTGGTGTTCTGGGGGTTGCTGCTTTGGGGTTTGCGCTACATCGCCTTTGCCTACGGCCGGCCGGGGGGCTCCTCGTGGCTGCTCTACGCCGGCATCCTGGTGCAGGGCTTCTGCTTCGTCTGGATCGTAGTGGCGGCTCAGATTTACGTGGATAATCGGGTGCCGAAGGCGCTGCGCAGCACCGCCCAGGGTTTGATTGTCTTCGCCAACCAGGGGGCGGGTATCCTACTGGGCAGTTGGATTGCCGGCGAGGTGGTGCAGGCTAACGGCCTCCCCGGCGGCGGGCATGACTGGACGGGGATCTGGTGGGCACCGGCTATCGTGGGAATTATAGCGGCCTTACTGTTTTGGTGGTGGTTTCCGCGGGCGGGGCGGGTCTGACCATTACTTAATCGCCAGGTCGAGTCGCTCGATGCGGATGCCGTATTTCTCTTTCTCCCGATTTAATTCTCCGATTAGTACGTAGCCTTCTTTAGCGGGTAATACTCTGGCATATAGTTTGGTAGACGGGAA
>OY764566.1:0-18271 GCA_963668285.1 uncultured Lewinella sp.
TACGCGGACGACTGCAGTATTTTCTTACGCTCCCAACGAGCTGCCCAGCGGGTTTTACGGTCCGTTGCGGACTTTCTTGAAGGGCGGTTACGGCTACTCGTCAATGAGGAGAAGACGAAATTCTGCCGTCCGTTGAAGTTTGAACTATTGGGGTATGCCTTTGTGTCATCCTACCGAAAGGGGGCAAGGGACAAGTATAATCTACGGGTTGCTGGTAAATCCTGGCGACGGCTAAAGATGAAAGTCAAGGCTATTACCCGTAAATCAATCCCAGCAAGTTTACGAGAGCGTACGGAACGGTTGAACTCACTGATGTTCGGCTGGATCGGCTATTTTCGATTGGGTAAAATCTGGGGTAAACTCCGTGAACTGGACCGTTGGGTACGGTACCGGCCGCGGTACTGCGTCTGGAAAGCCTGGAAGAAACCCAACCGCCGGATGAGGGCCTTTCGGCAACTCGGCATCGCAGCGGGCATGGCTTACGCCTGGTCCCGCTCCCGCATGGGCGGGTGGGCCATCGCCCAATCGTCAATCATGCGAACTACGCTGACGGTCGAACGGCTCCAAAAGCGGGGCTACTAATCTTTCATCAAATATTACGAACTCTGCTTCCACGGTAAACGAACCGCCTAGTACGAGGTCCGTACGCTAGGTGGTGTGAGAGGGATGAGGAGTGATGAACTGCATCGCTCCTCACCCTACTCAATTGGGTGGCTTCATTCCGTCGGCTTGCGAATGTAGAACAGGTTACCCCGGTCGATCTCTAAAGCCCAACCGCATCGGAACTGCAATAAGTCTTTGACCTTGCCGGCGATCTCCGGGGTAGCGCGGTAATCGAATCGGATACCCTGGCCAGGCTTACCCAGCTGGTTATCTTTCCGCGCCATGCGCTGGGCTTCATCTGTCTCAGAAAGGGATTGGCGTAAGCTTAGGCGAGTTCGGGAGCCGTTAGGGTTGGTCCTGTTAAAGGTGGGCATGATGAAATTTCAGGTCGAGGTAATCAGCTGGTGAATATCCTAGAGCAATACTCCGTAGCTGTGAGCCTTCTTTAAAAAAAGATGACACTAACTTACCCCCCGTGAAGAAGTCAATCAAAAAGTCAAAGGCCAGGAAAATACGATCCGGTCCTCAAACGCGAGATCGCACGCCGCTAACCACTCGGAGCCGGAAAGCCCACACAGCTGTCAACTCCCAGCCGGACACCCGGCATTGGTAGCAGCCCAAACCAAACCAACCGAAATAATCGTCCACTAGTAGCCGGAAACGGTCATAATCCTGTCAACCTATTCTAGGACGGTTTAGTACATTGCCACCGCGCTGGTCGTCGCCCTCATGCTGTACCTGTTCAGTTTGGGCTTCCTCCTCATCAGTGCGGTATTACTTACCGCATCCGGCGGCGGTAATCACTTTTCCCCTATGCACAACAAGTTACTCTTCCCCCTCCTCCTCCTCGCCCTCCTGGTAATCACCGGCTGCAGCCCCCGCATCACGCAGGACGCCACCATGAACTTCGACGGCCGCTACGCCGCCGACTTCGCCCCCGGCGAGGTCGAGCTGGAAGCCACCTACCAACACGTATGGACCCGGCTTGGCGATACCTACATTAAACGGATGTACTTCCCCAGCACTAAAACCCTGACGAGCTACGGGGAATACAGCGACGACAAATTCCGCACCCTCGATGGCGCATACCGCTCCTACTACGACGAGGGGCCGTTACGGGCGGAGGGGCGCTACCTGGACGGCGATCGCATCGGTACCTGGAAAGAACACCACCGCAATGGAATAGTAAGTCAGGTAGAAGAGCATACTCCCGGTAACCCCGTCGTCAACCGGACGCATTACGATGAAGAAGGCATCCTATCACACACCAGCCGCCACGTTAACGGAAAGCTAGACGGCGAATGGACGACCTACGATGAAGACGGCAAAGTCACCGGCATCGCTATTTACCGGGAAGGAACGTTCGTCGAGTACAAACAAGCCCCCACTAGTGCGACCGAGGCTAAAGGATTTTATCGGGTAGTTCATCAAATGCCCCTCTTCCCGGGGTGTGAAGGGATCGAACCCTACGACGAACGCAAGGTCTGCGCGGATCGAAAAATGCTGGAACACATCTACTCCAACATCCGCTACCCCTCCCACGCGCGTCGCTACGGAGTAGAGGGCATGGCCGTCGTTTCCTTCGTCATTGAGAAGGACGGTAACGTAACCTCCGTTGAGACGATCCGTGGTTTGGACTACGACATCACCGCCGAAATAGAACGCATCGCCGCCGGATTGCCGCAGTGGGAACCAGGAAGGCAACATGGTGAACCCGTCCGCGTACAATTCAACTTACCGGTCAAATTTAGGCTGGAATAGACCGCTGGATCTATAGTTGAACTGCCTTGGAATTGTGAGATTATGGCGACGCTATTTTTTCGACTCGCCAGGCGAAAAACGTAGGCGAAGCGGTGGCTTCGACGAGGCTTTTCAACGCAGTGAGGCGAGAAAAGAGCTAGACAGAAATCACAAGATCAGGGTAGTTCAACTATAAATACGAAAAACCCCCACGCCAACGGGGCGCGAGGGTTTTCGATGTAGTAATCTCGAAGGGGCTATTAGCCCTCGTCATCACCGTGCTCCATGAGCATCTTCTCGTGGTCTTTCCGCATCTGCATATGTTGCTTTTGCATCATATCGTGCTCGGCGATAATGGCTTCGTGCTCCTGCTTCATGGTGGCGTGGTCGGCTTTGAGCTTGTCCATGTTGACCTCGCCGGATTCGTGCTGGTCCATCAATTTTTTGTGGCGCTCCATGGTGGCCTCGTGCTGCTCCATGAGCTGGGTGTGGGTAGCCAGTACGTCTTCGTGGGCCTTCTCCATACTCATGTGGATGGAATCCTGCACCGGGTCGGCCAGGGCCTCATGCTCGGAAAACATGGCGGTGTGCTCCTCTTCCATCTTAGCGTGCTCGGCTTCGAGGGCCTCGTGCTTCGTTTCCATGGCTTCGTGCTCGGCCATCATTTCTTTGTGTTCGGGGGAGTCCGCGGGGTTCGTTCCGCAGGCGGAGCAGACCGCTAGAAGCAGGGCGACAGTTATTACTGAAAAATAAGATTGCATAAAGGAATGGTTGTTTTGGAGGTTTGAGTTCGACCGGTAAAGATAAGACGCCCCGCATTTTTAGTCATTCCCCCGGCCAGTCAAAACCTTGCTCGGTCTTCCATTCCCTCGTACCTGCCCCGACTGGGTTTAGGCCAAAATATCCCCCCATAGTTGTAATTTCCCCTCATGGCGGAAAAACCAACCCCCCCGAACCGCAGTACCCAGTGGTTCGGCCACGCCGATAAGATGGGCTTCGTGCACCGCAGCTGGCTCAGGAACCAAGGGCACCCCGATCACCTCTTCGACGGGCGGCCCGTCATCGGTATCTGTAACACCTGGTCCGACCTCACCCCCTGCAACGCCCACCTCCGCGAGTTCGCCCGGATCGTCAAACGGGGCGTCTACGAAGCGGGGGGCTTTCCGCTGGAATTCCCCGTCATGAGCCTCGGGGAAACCATCATGAAACCCACCACCATGCTGTGGCGCAACCTGGTGTCGATGGACGTCGAGGAAAGCATTCGCGCCAACCCGCTCGACGGCGTCGTGCTGCTTACCGGCTGCGACAAAACCACCCCCTCCACCCTCATGGGCGCCTGCTCGGTCGGCCTGCCCACCATCGTCGTGCCCGGCGGGCCGATGCTCAACGGGAAGTGGCGCGGTAAGGACGTCGGCTCCGGTACCCTGAGTTGGCAACTCGGCGAAGGCATCAAAAAAGGCACCGTCAGCCCCGCCGACCTCTACGAAGCCGAGAGCTGCATGAGCCGCAGCGCCGGCCACTGTATGACGATGGGCACGGCCTCCTCCCTGGCCGCCACCGTCGAAGCGCTCGGGCTTACGCTGCCCGGGGCCGCCGCCATCCCCGCCGTCGACGCCCGCAAGCGCGTACTGGCCCACCTGTCGGGCAACCGCATCGTCGAAATGGTGCGCGAAGACCTGAAAATCACCGACATCCTGACCCGTGATGCCTTCGAAAACGCCATCGTGGTCAACGCCGCCATCGGGGGCTCCACCAACGTGATGATCCACCTCACGGCCATCGCCGGCAGGCTCGGGATCGACCTGCCCATCGACGAGTTCGACCGCATCGGCAGCCACCAACCGCTACTGGCCAACTTAATGCCCTCGGGCGAGTACCTGATGGAAGATTTTTACTACGCCGGCGGCCTGCCCGTCATCATCCGTGAACTGGCGGATCGATTGCACGCGGGCAGCGTCAGCGTCAACGGCCACTCGATCGTCGAGAACTCCGCCGGGGCGATCAACTACGACGAGCGCGTCATCAGGCCCGCCACCGCCCCGGTGCAGGAGGAAGCCGGCACCGTCGTCCTCCGCGGGAATCTTTGCCCCGATGGCGCCGTCATCAAACCCTCCGCCGCCTCCCCCGATCTGCTCGTGCATACTGGCCCGGCAGTGGTCTTCGAAACCATCGAGGATTACCACGCCCGCATCGACCAGGATGAGCTCGAGATCACGCCCGACTCCGTCATGGTCCTCAAAGGCGTCGGCCCCGTCGGCTACCCGGGTATGCCGGAGGTGGGTAACATGGACCTCCCGGCGAAGCTCCTCCAGCAGGGCACCGAAGACATGGTCCGCATCAGTGACGGGCGCATGAGCGGCACGGCTTACGGCACGGCCATCCTCCACGTCGCCCCGGAATCCGCCGTCGGTGGGCCGTTGGCGCTCGTCAAAAACGGCGACCTGATCTCGCTGAACGTACCCGCCCGCAGCTTGGAATTACTCGTAGACCAAGTGGAACTAGTCAAACGCCGCAAAGCCTGGACGCCCCCGCCCCCGGTGGCCGAGCGAGGTTACGCCAAACTCTTCATCGACCACGTTGAGCAGGCGGATAAGGGTTGTGACTTCGACTTTCTGCGGGGGAGTAGCGGGTCGCAGATCGATCGGGATACCCATTAAATCATGACCATCCTCCTACTCCTCCTAGTAGCCATAATCCTGATCATCCTGACCACCTCCATCTGGAAGTGGCACCCCTTCCTCGCCCTCCTCCTGGCCTGCGTGGTCTACGGCATCGGTACCGGCATGGACCCCCTCACCCTCGTCGATACCATCACGGAGGGCTTCGGCTCCACCGTCGGAAAAGTAGGCCTACTCATCATCGCCGGCCTCCTGATCGGTACCTTCCTGGAAAAGACCGGTGGCGCCATGGTCCTGGCCAGCAGCCTCTTAAAGCTGATCGGCACCAAACGCCTCCACACCGCCCTCGGCTTCATCGGTTACATCGTCTCGATACCGGTGTTCGCGGATAGTGGCTTCATCATCCTGGCCAGTCTGAACAAAGCACTGACGAGAAAGGCGGGGCTTTCACTGGGGGGCACGGCGGTAGCGCTCTCGATGGGTTTGATGGCCTCGCACACCATGGTGCCGCCGACGCCGGGGCCGATCGCGGCGGCCGCCATCCTTGGGGCGGACCTGGGGCGGGTCATCTTCATCGGTCTCATGACCAGCATCCCGGCGCTGCTGGTGTGCATCGCCTTCACCAAGTTTATGGGGGGGCGGATCTTCATCGAGGCGCAAGTCAGCGCGGCGGAGGACCCGCAGGAAGCCGCCTACCAACCACCGGTTTACAAGGCATTCCTGCCCATACTGCTGCCGATCTTACTGATCGTGCTGGCCTCCATCGCGGCCTACCCGACGCGGCCGTTCGGCGAGGGGGGCTTCTACCGCGTCGTTACCGTGCTCGGTAACCCCGTCATTGCGTTGTTCGGTGGGGTGCTGACGGCCTTGCTGTTGCCGCGCAAGTTGGACCGCGGCATGCTCGGTACCAGCGGCTGGGTAGGGGAGGCGATGCGCAGTGCGGCACTCATCATCCTCATCACCGGGGCGGGCGGGGCGTTCGGGGAGGTGCTGAAAACGTCTCCTTTGGGGGAGGTTTTGAGTGAGTGGATCACGGAGGTCAGCCCCGGTCTTTGGCTCCCGTTCGTGTTGGCGGCGGTGATCAAGACGGCACAGGGGTCGTCCACCGTAGCCATCCTCACCACGGCCTCCATCGTGTTACCGCTGTTGGACGGGATGGGCTTCGACGACGCGGCCTCCCGCTCGTTGATCGTGGTAGCCATCGGGGCGGGCTCGTCGGTCGTCTCGCACGCTAACGACAGCTTCTTTTGGGTCGTGACACAGCTCAGCGATATGACCGTCAACCAGGGGTACCGCCTCCACGCGATGGCCAGCGCTATCCTGGGCGTATCGGCCTTTCTGATGCTCACTTTACTCTCCTTAATTTTCTGATCGTATGCACGTTTACCGCACGGATGCTGGTATTTTCTTACGCTCATTTGGGCGCGTAGCGCAGGTGCAAGGTTCCTTCGATGCGTTTGCTAACGACGATCGATTAGCCGAGAAGTGCGCGGAAATTTTGGACGCGTCCGCAAGGGTGATAAGTGAAGGAGCAAGGTTTGTCCGAGGATCGTTACCCCCCATTGGCACGCAGGAAGTCTGGGCGTCGGGCGTCACCTACCTCCGTAGCCGGCAAGCCAGGGTGGAAGAGAGTAAGGCTGCCGGCGGCGGCGACTATTACGACCGCGTCTACGCTGCCGACCGCCCCGAGCTCTTCTTCAAAGCCCCCCACTACCGCACCGTCGGCGATGGTGCCCGGGTCCGCATCCGGAAGGATTCCGAGTGGAACGTCCCCGAACCCGAGTTGGCCCTTTTCGCCACCACCTCCGGCAAGATCGTCGGTTACTCCATCGGCAACGACATGAGCAGCCGCGACATCGAGGGCGAGAACCCGCTGTACCTCCCCCAGGCAAAGTCATACGACGGGTCTACGGCACTGGGGCCCTGTTTGTACGTTCCCGAAAGCCCACTGCCCGTATCGACCCGCATCGAAATGACCGTCGTGCGGGAAGGCGCCACCGTCTTTTCCGGCGCCACCGCCCTCGACCAAATGAAACGCCGCCCGCAGGAGTTGGTGGACTACCTCTTCCGCGAGCTTACCTTCCCGACGGGCTGCTACCTGTTTACCGGTACTGGGGTGATCCCGCCGGATGCTTTCTCCCTGCGTTCTCGCGACGAGATCACCATCACGATCCCTCCCATCGGCACCCTCACCAACGTGGTTGCGTAGAATGAGGCCTATAGTCTAACATCCTAGGGATTGTGAAATCTTGGCGATGATATTTTTT
The DNA here is from genome assembly GCA_963668285.1 of uncultured Lewinella sp. Lineage (GTDB taxonomy): Bacteria > Bacteroidota > Bacteroidia > Chitinophagales > Saprospiraceae > Neolewinella. The sequence goes on from OY764566.1 coordinate 7,229, forward strand.
CCTCTCACGAACTGAAAAAACGTAGGCATAGCCTGAGCTACGGCTGCGTAGTTGGGGATGGGGCCTCAACTAAAGCTACGGGAAGTGAGAGGGGAAAAGAGCAAGCCAAAAATCATAAGTCCTGGGTTGTTAGACTATAAATAGGCGGAGGTATTTACTTTAATTTGTTGTAACGGATTATCCCTACGGGTCATAGAAGGGAGATGATGCATATGTGTAATATGTACCGTTAATAGATTTTATTCAAATTATGGTGGTTGCCGGGCCCGTTTGTGCGCAATCATTTTATTTGAATAAGCTATTCCCCCATAATTATCTCATCCTTTAAACCCATTATAAAATGGAACCATTCACCCTTGCCGGTGGGGCTGGCGACGCCGGCTCTACCAACGGAGACCAAAACGACTCCGACAACAACGAGTTCGTAGTGAGCTCCCCCGAAAATTCCGTCCAACTGGCCGACGAAAAAGTCTGGACGACGGAAGAATTCGAAAACGCTACCCCCTGTAACATCATCGAGATCTCGGAAGAAGACCTCAAGAAGATGCGTGAGGAGGCCGACGACGACGGCGGATCGCAGTCCTCCGAGGGCGGCCTTCCCGAAGATCAGGCCAAAGACACCGAAGGAGACCTGCAGGCGACTTCCGGCGGCTACAACTACCCCCCTCCCGGCACCCGCTACGAAGTATTCGATGAATACACCGCCTGGCCTTACCGGACGGTAGGCAAGCTGTTCTTCCGCCGCGGTGGTCGTAACTACGTCTGCTCCGCCGCTTCCGTTGGCAACAACGCGATCTGGACGGCCGGCCACTGCCTCCACAGCGGTAACGGAAAAAGCAGCGGCTGGGCTACCGACGTCGTATTCGTCCCCGCCTACAAAGACGGAAAGGAACCCTACGGCCGCTGGCGCGCAAAGCAGCTCTTTACCTCCCCGACGTGGTATAAGAAAGGCATAAGCGGTGGCCTGACCGAAGACTGGGGCGGCGCCATCCTCTTTCCGGTCAGCGGAAAGAAGATCAGCCAACGCGTCGGCTGGTTGGGCTTCGCCACGAATTTCAACCGCTACCAGCACTGGCACGCATTCGGCTACCCCGCCGCCGCCCCGTTCAACGGCCGGCGCATGATCGTAGCCAGCGGCTCGTTCGCCTACAAGGGCAACGTCGGCGGTACCGATACCAACGGTATGGGTAACGACATGACCGGCGGCTCCAGCGGCGGCCCCTGGATCATGCGCCTCGGTACCGGTAATTTCATCAACGGAAACAACAGCTACCGAATCTCCAATAAGCCCAAGGAGATGTTCAGCCCGTACTTCAATACGAATGCCAACAACTTCCGTAAGTACATAGTCGCCAGGTAGTATTCGTATTCGGTTGCCTTATCGCCTTTAACCCCGCACCGGTTCCTTCTCCCTCCCGGGGAAAGGAGCCGGTGTTTTCTTATTTTAAGCACCTACCTTGGCCATAGACTGTCCTTATAGGGTCGCTATCTTCACCGTCACTACGTGCTCCCCTTTAGTACGGCAAACCGTTAGCACTACAACCCCAACGGACCAAAACCCACTCACCCGTATGCCTACCTTCCAGGCCACCAACCCCGCCACCGGCGAACTCCTCCCAGCCACCTACGCCGAAGCCACCGCCGAAAGCGTAGCCACCGCCTGCGCCGCCGCCGAGGCAGCCTTCCCCGAATACGCCGCCCTCTCCCCCGCAAAGCGCGCTGACTTTCTGGAGGCGATCGCCGATGAGATCATGGCGCTGGGTGACGAGCTCATCGAACTGTGCGGCCGCGAAACCGCCCTCCCCCCGGGCCGCCTGACCGGTGAGCGCGGGCGTACCGTCGGCCAACTGCGGCTGTTTGCGAAGGTGGTCCGCGACGGGAGCTGGCGGGGCATTCGCATCGACCCGGCCCTCCCCGAACGCACCCCCAACCCCCGGCCGGACCTGCGGCAGATGCAAATCCCTCTCGGGCCGGTAGCCATCTTCGGTGCCTCCAACTTTCCGCTGGCTTTCTCCGTGGCGGGAGGGGATACGGCCTCGGCTCTGGCTGCCGGCTGCCCCGTAGTCGTCAAGGCCCACCCCCTGCACCCCGGCACCTCCGCACTTATCGGTAGCGCCATCGACAGAGCAGTTGCCTCACAGGGCTTGCCCGCCGGGGTATTTTCCTTATTGCAGGGGCGGTCGAACGACGTAGGTAGTGCCTTAGTGCAGCACCCCCGCATTACCGCCGTTGGCTTCACCGGTTCTTTGGGGGGCGGTAAAGCACTCTACGACCTGGCCGTACGGCGGGAGGTGCCCATCCCCGTATTCGCTGAAATGGGGAGTGTCAACCCCGTGTTTCTCCTTCCCGGTGCCCTCGCCGAAGACGTCGATGCCCTGGCCATCGGGCTGGCAAACTCCCTGACCCTCGGCGTAGGGCAATTCTGCACCAACCCCGGCCTCGTCATCCTCCCCGAGGGGCCGCAGGCCGATCGGTTCCTCGAGGCCCTGGCGGTTAAAGTACGCGGCTGCGCGCCGGGAACGATGCTGGGGGAAAATATTCAAAGGAGCTACGAATACGGTGTCGGTCGCCTGAAGAACCACACCTTAGTTACCGAGTTGGCGGCCTCGGAAACGGAAGGAGGCAGTGTGGGGTCTTACGTGTTCAGTACTTTCACGACGGCCTTTTTGGTCGATAGCGCCCTGGAAGAAGAAGTCTTCGGCCCGTCTACGCTAGTCGTCCGAGCAAAAGGGAAGGGCGATCTTCTACGTATCGCCAACCACCTGCACGGCCACTTGACCGCGAGTCTTTTCGGTAAGGAGGAAGAGCTGATCGAGTACCAGGGCCTGGTGGCGGTACTCTCCCGCAAAGTCGGCCGGTTGATCTTCAATGCCTTCCCGACGGGGGTGGAGGTCGGCCACGCGATGGTGCACGGCGGCCCTTACCCGGCTACGACGGCCATACAGTCCACTTCGGTAGGTACGGCGGCCATCCGGCGGTTTTCGCGGCCGGTTTGCTTCCAGGGTTTTCCGCAGGGTGCCTTACCCACGGCCTTGCGGGAGGGGAACCCGGAAGGGTCGTTACGGATGGTGGATGGTAAGTATGAGATCGGTTAGGAAGCCGCTTCGAGGAAGAACTGCCGTTCGATCTCTTCGGCGGAGAGGGCCTGGGGGTCGAGCTCGAGAACGATCCGACCCTTAGCCATCACGATCACCCGGTCGGCGACCTCGCGCGCGCGCCAGATATCGTGGGTGGCCATCAGGATGCCGACGCCGCGCTCGGCGACCTTGCGAAGCGAACGGTTGAACTCCGCTGCGGAGTGCGGGTCGAGCCCGCTCGTCGGCTCGTCGAGCAGTAGAAGGGCGGCTTCCTTGACGAGGGCAAGGGCGATGCCTACCTTCTGCCGCATGCCCTTCGAGTAGGTCGAAGCCCGGCGTGCGTGTGCGTGTGCCGGCAGGCCGGCGGCCAGAAGGGCTTCGTCCAGCTCGTTCCGTAGTTAGTAAATAATCTGGTCGAGGTGGTCAGTGCGTAAGTCGCACCGAAGCGTGGGGATAGATTGGTCGGCCGAAACGGGCTCTCCGTCACCGTTGAACTTTCCGTCGTTGGTCTGCCAATCCTGCCGTACGCCGGCCAGTGCGGCTAGCCTATCCGTGAGTTGGGAGAAAACCTGTGCGTATACCGCATTGCCGTTATAGCCAAAAAAGCCATCGAAGGTCGGCATCAGACCGCGTTCGGATCGTGAGTGCCGCCACCCGTGATAAACTGCTCAACAAAATCTATTAAGCGATAGTAGGGTAAAATTGTAAAATGCGTTTTACAGAATTATAAGGTCAGATTGCCTCCAAAATCTCAATGCGCTCTAAAACCGGGTTAAAGACAACGGTGAAGGCAAAAGCCGGCCCGGATAAGGAGTAACTTGTAGACAAGCCTTAACCACTTCCGCCCGTGTACCAATACTTATCGACCTTATTCATTATGCTAATGCTCATTGCTACGCTACCCGCTCAGGATATTCACAGAATTGATGGGACTACTATTTTCCATACGGAGCTGACGCAGCGATTGTCAGACCTGCAGGCGGATGCAAACGTCCACGGGCTATCGGTCACGATACTAAACGGGAAAGGGGTGATCTTCGAGCGCGCTTTGGGCAGTAGGAACCTCGATGAGCAAGCGCCGCTCTCTAATACCGACGTTTTCTACGCCGCCTCCCTGGCCAAACCGCTCTTCGCTTACCTGGTGCTGCGATTGGTGGAGGAGGGCACGATCGACCTGGATAAACCGCTGGTAAACTACCTCGACGACCCCTTACCCAGCTACCCCTTCCCGGAAAGCTACGAGGGTTTCGCGGACTTGAAAGACGACCTTCGCTACGAGAAGATCACCGCGCGGATGTGCCTGTCACACACCACCGGCTTCCCGAACTGGCGCTACATCGGTAAAACGGGGATCAACATCAACAGACCGCTGACCATCGAGTACGACCCGGGTACGTACTACTATTACTCGGGGGAGGGGCTGCAACTGTTGCAATTCGTGGTGGAGCAGGTTACCGGAGAGGACCTGGAAGAGCTGGCACGGCGGCACGTCTTCCAGCCGCTGGGGATGGAAATGACGAGCTTCGTCTGGCAAAACCGATTCGAGGGGAACTACGCGGTCGGCCACTACAGAAAGAAGAAGGTGGTCGGCAAGAAAAAGCGGAACCGGCCCTACGCCGCCGGCAGCATGGAAACGACGCCCGAGGATTACGCGAAGTTTGTCGGGGCGATGCTGCGGGCCGAAGGGCTCAGCGAGGCGATATACGCCGAAATGACCGGCCCGCAGATTGCGATCACTTCCGTGCAGCAATTCGGCCCGAACAGCCGAAAGACGACGGATGCGAATGAAAAGATCGGTCTGAGCTACGGATTGGGGTGGGGGATCTACGAGACGGGCCACGGCAAAGCCGTCTTTAAAGAAGGACACGACCGGGGGTGGGAGCACTATACCATCTTTTACCCCGATCGCGATCTGGCGCTGCTGATCATGACCAATAGCTCCAACGGGGAAAGTATTTTTAAGGAATTAGTGGAGGCGGCTACCGGGGATACCGCCCTGCCGTGGTACTGGGAAAACTACCTACCTTGAGGGGATGCGCTACCCCCTATTTATTTTCGGCATATTTATAAGTTCGTTCTTATTGGGGCAGGCCCCCACCGTCCATACTTATTTCGACGGCCTGGAGCTCGATCTGTACCGAGCCGTGGACGGGGCCGGCGAAGACCTCCTCATCTACGTGCACGGCGGTGGCTTCTCCGGTGGCTCGCGGGCGGAAGGGAAGGATTACTGCACCATGCTCGCCGCCGCGGGCATCAACTGCGCCTCCATTACCTATACCTTATACATGCAGGGGCGGAAGGACGACTGGGGCTGTGACGGCACACTGGCCGAAAAGCTCAAGACCCTACAGTTGGCGGCCAACGAAACCTGGGCGGCTACGACCTACCTGACCGGCGATGGCTCCCCCCTGGAAACCACCCCCGAACGCGTTTATTTGGCGGGCAGCAGCGCCGGGGCGGAGGCCGTCCTGCACGCCGGCTTCTACGACCGGAAGGCCCTGCGTCTGATCGACCACGGTTTGGATACGACCTTCCGGTACGCCGGCATCATCTCCGGGGCGGGAGCTTTGGTGGACGCGCACCTCATCACGCCGGCTAACCGGGTGCCCCTGCTTCTCTTTCACGGTACGGCGGACCCATTGGTGCCCTACGGCACCGCCCCCCCACCATTTCTGCGCGCCGGATGATTCGGGTTGGCTGATGCTCTTCGGTGCCGCCCCCGCTGGCGGATCGGCTGGAGGCGATTGGGGGCAGTTTTGCGCTGTACAGCCACGTGGAGGCCGGGCACGAAATCGCGGGTGTGTACTTCCGTGGGTACTACGCAGCTACGCTGAAGTTCTTACGGCGGACGCGGCTGGAAGGGGAGTTTCAGGAGCGTTACTTAATTGATGAGTAAATAGCCCGAAGCGGATTTAGAAATCGTCCCTCCCCTCAGTCCCTATTCACGGAAATGCAAGCCGGTACTGAACGGTATTAGATGCTACAAAAACTCCGATACCCCCCTCAAAATTACTGAAGGTTTCCGTGGCTCCACGATCCAACCACGATCGTCATCTAACCTTATCTCGTTTTCGAAGTGTCGGTAGAACCCTTCGTCGATTGACGAAATTTGAGCGAATACGGCTTCTAGGGGGGGAACACTAAAATCTTTTGATTCAGTGACTATAATCTCGAAATCCGCTACATCGTTTGTGAAACAAATATCTCGGAAGAAGATGCCACGTAGGCTGCTATAGTCATAGTAATCACAAACTTCTAAATCAATATCGGTTAAAGTTTGGACTCTAGAAACTTTCTGAGGCGCGTCTTCAGCTACAAACAGTATCCGGTAGTTCGATGATTGCGAATCATCCATTAGTTCAAATTGAATACGGGGGGTTAGTCGACCTCGGTTGGTATCCTCTATTATATCAATCACGGCATTTTCGACTTTTGGAGAAGGAGGTACGCAAACTCCAGTTGAATTAATTTGCCGCCCTTCGCGATCGGTTACCTGCAAAACATAACAGGAATTAGCGCGTAGCCCGTCGACGTCTTGAAGTGCGTATCGCCCCGGCGAATCGGTAGCTGGAATAGCAATTGTCGAATCTACCTCAGTATTAGTTAGTTCAACACGTAGCCCGCTTACGTATAGATCTTCGAGAGGCGTTTCGCTCCCTTGATTAGGGGAGATGGGAGTCGTCACCGTCACCCGTATACCTGATAATGGATCGATTTGAGCAGACACCGCGAGAATATCTGGTGGTAAACCTTCTACTCGATACGTTTCTATATCTTGACAGGTAGAGAGCATTGAAACAATCGAAATCATGCAGAGAAGCCATATTAATAATCTCGGCGGCATAAATTTGAAGTAACTTGAAGCAGTTATTATACTATTCAGCATCGAGTAGATTTAGATTTTCTGAAAATAGACTCACTCGAAGGGAGATTCATAAGTCTCAGTGAGCTTTTTAATTTATATTGATTGAGAACGCTAGGGGTAAATATTCTAGTGACTATGTCCGGCTACTTAAAAACCCCAAGTGTAACTAATATGGGGAATAAATCTAAAGAGGGTAGTTTGACTTATCTTTGTACTGATATTTATGGGCCCCGCCGGTCTTCCGGTCGAAGGTTCAAAGCCTACCTCCGATTCTTCTAAAATAAAGGACGGATTTGCCCGGGCGTACAAGTTATATACCCCTAACGACAGTCGTCTGAACTTATTTGCCCCATGAATAACTTCGCGCACGAAGTTGAGATCGGCACGGTGGTAGATAGGTGACTGTTCCTGGTATCTTCCCCGATAATAAGAGACGACGGTATTAAATATGCCGTCGAAATAAACCGTCTTCGGTAAGGTTAACCGGTAGCCGCTATTGATGACGAAATTGCCGTGTACCTTCCATTTGTCACTGAGATTATAGCTCCCGGTCAGGGAGAGGTCGTGGCGTCGATCGAACTGTCGGAAGTACCAATCCCCATCATTTACTTCCTCGTAGCGAATACGGTTCCAGCTAAGGGTGTAGGCGACGGCCGCATTCCACTTATTTCGATTGAGGGAAGCACTCGTTTCCAACCCATAAACATTTGCCTCCCCACCAGTAGACACCGTATTAAGCCAATCGAGCGCCGTATTTTGAAAGAGGTTGCGTCCGGGAAGCGGATCTATGACATCGTTCAAGGTCTTATAAAAAATCTCACCGGCGATAACTACCTTATCGTTGATTTTATTTGCGGTGCCGATCGTCCAAACGTTCGAAGTACCCGGGCCGGCTTCATTCCTGGCGCTCACCCAGAGATTATTAGGAATACCCACAAAGTTGCTGGTGATGCGGTGAATGCCCTGGCTCATCCTGGCGTAACTGGCCGATAGTTGCCACTTCGGTGTGATTTGCGAGTTGATCGCTAGTCTGGGTTCCACAAAGCCAATCGATTTGGCGGCGGTGGGTAGCCAATAGGTTTGGTAGCGTAACCCCGTACGAATTTTTGTCGATTTGCTGAGCGAGATAACGGGTTCGACGTACAAACCGACGTCAAAGCTATTTTCTTGCGGCAAGTCTACGCTCGTCTGCGTCAGACTACCCGAAGTAGTACGCGGCGCAATCACTCGATTGTTGGCTTCTACCCCAGCGGTAATTTTTATTCTTTGACCAGGGGTGGCGCGAAGCTCTACTCTACCGGTGATTTCTTGGATCGTAGACTTTGTATTGATATCATCCAATGCGAGGCCTTCTACGCTTTCAATGCTTTCGGTCGTCGAAAAGCGGTAGCGGTTCAACGTAGCTTCGGTGAATACATTAGCGTTATTAGCTAATTGATAAAGCCACCTCGTGCCGAAGGTGGTATTGCCGTAACGAATCAAACCCTGACTTGGACTTCTCAGAAACTCATCCTTCAGTACTGACCGATCACGGTTAGTGAAGGCAGAAATAGAAATATTACTGCGTTCGGTCCGGTGCGTCAGTTTCGCGTTTAAGTCGTAGAAGGAATAGGTCTGAAAACTGTTCCCCTGCTGGATGAGGAGGTTTAGAATCGCTAAATAAGCCGTTCGCCCCGCCAAGCGCTAAACTGGTATTTTTATTTAATGGCCCGTTGGTACTAAAGTGGGCGTTTGACCAGTCCTACGCTCGCTTCCCGCGTTCCAGTTTTCTGTGTTGCCGTCGATACTGGCCACGCTGACCACCGAAGATAGACGGCCACCGTAACGGGCGGGAAAGCCTCCCTTAAATACTTCAATGGATTTGACCAAAAGATGGCTGGAATGGAGAAAGCAGCCCAAAGAGATGATTGGAATTGTACACTTTTGCGCCGTCTAAAAGAATAAGATTCTGATCCGGGGTGCCACCGCGTACGTAAAGATCGGCCGTACCGTCTGCACCCCCGGCAATACCGGACTGTAGTTGAAGCGCCTTTAGGTAGTCTACTTCCCCCCCCAGGGCGGGGCGGCTTGCGGAGAGATTCAATTGAAGGGGCTATCCTGTTCAGGGAGCTATGAACTTCGGTTTGGTTAAGCCCGGGGTCGGTTACTATGATGGTCGGAAGGTCATTATCCAGCAACAGAGAAAACATCAGTACTGTATCGGATGTGATATTTTACGGTCGTATCGAGTGTCAGATAACCTAAGTAGGATATACGAACCGTGTTAGTACCAAACTCAAACGAAGCAATAGATTGGGCCGAACTCATCAGTAACCAGTACTTGATTTTTCATTTACCTGCATCAATGCACCGACTATGCCTTCGCCTGATTTTTTATCGATAACTTTGCTGACGGTACGCTGCGCGTAAATCGACGGATGCCCAAAAAACGAAGCAAAGTAGAGTTGCCGTCGAGAATCTAATGCTGTTTGTATTCATATAAAAAATAAAAAATGGCTGAACTTTAGACCATCTAAAGCTCAGCCAGGGCGCTCAAAACTTTTCAACCCGAATTAGCAAAGAAAATTTTATTCGGAGATTATACAGCCAGCTCGTGCATCTCCATCTTCAGATCGATGGTCAACGAGGGAGGGTGAAATGATCCAATCGCTACGATCTCGATCGATGTTATTGATTGGTTGAATTGCAATCGATCTTGCGAGTTTACTGCAATCGCTACAAGACTCGTTGACGAAGACTAAATCGGGAGGATCGAAGGAACTTACGAACACCGTCCATTCACCGCTTGCGCGAATTCTGTCTTCCTTATTGGCGAACCAAATTCCGAATGCACCTTTCTTCTGGTGCTTGATTTCAATGTTGCAGTCCCTTGCTTTGACAAAAATTCCGGAAATATCGTCCTTAAATTCGACTTTGTCGTCATACCATCGTGGTCTGAGTCGGTGATCACTATTTTCCCATTCATACTCATCGTTACAAATGCCTTCCAATCCTTTGGTAGTAAATTCGTCCGTCCGCTGTAAAAAAGGAATTGTTCGAAACGTCAGGACCTGGACGTGAGATCGGTTGGATCTACGACGGATTCAATCGGTATGGCTAAGGCAGAGACTTCTTTAAATTGATAAAGTGTACCTTCGATCTCAATAACGGCGTCCTTATTTAACAGACTCCTGAGTGCATTCGACATTACTTTTGCTTAAGCTCATAGGAGTTATTTTCTGATACTAAGGTCAAATCATACCTATCGGCTATTTCTGATGCGGACGTAAAGGGGAGAGAGTTGGTCCTATCCATTTTCGCGAGATCCTCCTCTATTTGGGAGAAATGATCGTTATAGGAAGTAAAATCAGGATTTTGTCTAACGAACGTTTCCGCTATTTCGCGAAAATCGTCAATACTAGCAAAGGACAGTGTTGAACTGATCGGAGATAACGATAGGTAAGAACGGTTGGGTTCGCCGGTAGTAGGAGACAGCTCACTTACGTCCTCATTACAAGAGTACAGGGTGAACAAAACTGCCAGCATCATCCATTGCAAAATGGAGGGGGGGGGGGGAGAAATTCATGAGTAAGATTAGGTTATGGGTGAAAGGCAACGAGCGCAACGAAAAGCTAAAGGAACCTCTAAATAGGATTTATGTGTTCCTCAAAACAAAGATAAGGTATCAAGAAGAGACTTTGTGTAAATTAATGGTCCAATTTAGACGTTTAACACCCTTTTATTTATTTTTCGATGAAACAGATTGTTCGTCAGTGTTAGTAACGTCAGCGGGCGGCTAAACACCCTCAGTGTTATAGATTTATACGGTAGTGATTAACAGTTGATAGTAGCCATCGGAGCGATGATACGGAAAAGCTACCAGCCTGTTCGTCTTGCTAAAGCGGGCCACCACTCTGCGCGCCGGATGATTCCGGCCGTTAATGCTTCTCGGAGCGGGGCCGCTGGCGGATCGGCTAGAGGAGTTAGGTGGAAGTTTCGTCCTGTACACCTACCCCGGGGCGGGGCACGAGATTGCCGGCGTGTACTTCCGTAGACACTACGCAGCTACGCTGGAGTTCTTGCGGCGGAAGCGACTGGGCGCTTCGTTCCAGGAATGGTACG
>OY764567.1:0-3532 GCA_963668285.1 uncultured Lewinella sp.
TCTTTAAGACTGTATTGACTCAAAAAGGTACGCTCCTCGGTGACGATGGTGGAATAATCCCCTTCCGCCCGAATACATAAAATATCCGCCACGGGGAGGGCCACGTACTTCCCGGCGCGGGGGACCATGATGCGATCCGGAAAATTCATCGAGCGATCGCGTAAATATTGGGCGAGGGCAGCCACCTGGGGCTGGGCGGCGGGCTCGGCGGGGGCGGGCGTACGGGCTAAAATACGGGTAACGGCCTTCGCGAACCTGGACTTCGAATAGGGTTTTAATAGATAGTCGACCGCGTGCAAATCGAAAGCCTCCAGCGCATATTGATCGTAGGCGGTGCTGAACACGATCAGCGGCAATTCCCCGAGCCGCGTCAATACTTCCAAACCCGTTAGCCCCGGCATTTGAATATCCAGGAATAATATATCCGGGGTATGCTCGGCGATCTGCTTAAGCGCATCCACGCCATTGGCCGCTTCCCCGACAATAATTAAATCCGGATACTCAGCCAGGTAATTCCGCAACATGGTGCGTGCGGGCGCTTCGTCGTCGATCAACAATACTTTTTGGAGCATATTCTAGCGGGATGGTGAAAGTACAACGCGTTCCTTTTTTTTGCGCGGAGCGCAGGTGCAGGGTTTGTTGGAAAAGCAGGGCGAGACGCCGCTCCGTATTGTTCAGGCCGTAGCTCCGACTGACGGAAGCCACCTCGAAGCCGACTCCGTCGTCCGCTACCGTAAGCTTCAACCACTCCGCGTCGGCCCGTGCCCGGATGGTCACCTTGCCCCCGGTAACCCGCGGGCCGACCCCGTGGCGGACGGCATTCTCGACCAGCGGTTGCAACAGCAGCGGCGGCAGGAGGGCACGCTCTAAACCCTCGGGGACGTCGATCTCGTAGGACAGTCGCTCCCCGAAGCGGGCTTTTTCCAGCTCGAGGTAGTCGGATATGAAGGCTACTTCCGCTGAGAGGGGGAGGCGGTCCAGTGCATTAGCCCGAAGTTGGTAACGGAAAAGGTCGCTCAGTTGGGCGATCATATCCCGCGTTCTTTCCTGCCCCGGGCCGGTAGCCGAGGCCGCTATCGTATTGAAGGCATTGTAGAGAAAGTGGGGATTGAGCTGTGCCTTAAGGGCGGAGAGCTCGCTGGCCAGCGCCAGCCGCTCGCTTTCTGCGTGGGCGATCTCGGTTTGCCGGAGGTCGTGGTAGTAAGTATAGGCGTGAAAGATGCCGAACTGCAGGACGTAGAACAGGGCGGGGATGTAGACGTCCCACCACTCCCCGGCGCCCCCGAGGTGGCGGCCATCGAAGAAGGTCTCGACCAGCCAGTAATAGCTCCACTGCCACCCCTTTACCCAAAAGGACAGCAGCACCAGGTTAAAGGCAACCTTCGCCCAGATGGACCAACCCGCGAACACCCGAAAGGTCAGGTACCAGATCGGAAGGGTAAATAAGGCTTTGAGGGGGTAATCCAGATAAACGATCCGCCAGTTGAAGTAGTCGAACAGTCCCGCCGGGGCGTTTTCCATATCCGGGTAAGACCAACGGAGCACCACCATGTAGAACAAGGCAAAGACCAGGTAGAAGCCGGTCAGTAAGCCGATTTCCCGCCAGGGCCATTTTCGATAGTGCATAGTACAAGTATACGGGTTCCGTGCAGGTCTTACGGCTAAAGCCGGGTGAGTGACCACATAGCTCGGTGAGCGTCCAAAAGCTTTCCCTTGAGTCAATTACGGGCGGCTCATCAAGTTCCTGTGGTCGCTCGTCGAAAAGATCGTGCAACTCTCCGGAATATCCACGGTCTTTGTGTGCACAAACCCCAACCACAGTTAAATAGGCCAAATCCACCACCATGCGTTCACCTTTACTCACCTTTCTCTTTATCTGGCTCATGTTCGGGGCCCCTTTCCCCAACAACGCCAGCACCTGCGTCCTCGCCCAAATATCTATTCGCGGCGTCGTGCAAGACGCAAACGAGGAGCCCGTCCCCTTCGCTAACGTAGCCCTTTATACTAGTGCGGACTCCTCCCTGGCCAAAGTCGAAACGACCGATGATGCCGGTATCTTCCGCATCTCAGGTATCGAAGGCGGCACCTACGACCTGAGCATTACTTTCCTCGGCGCTCCTGAACTACGCCGCAATAATGAAAGCATAACCGCCGATAAAGACTTTGGAATCCTTATGATGGCCCCCGCCGGCGTGGAACTCGCCGAAGCGACCGTCACCGCCAAACGCGCGCTGGTGGAAGTCAAACCGGACCGGACGGTTTTCAACGTCGAAGGCACCATCAACGCCGTCGGCAACACGGGTCTCGACCTGCTGCGCAAGGCCCCCGGCGTCACGGTCGATAACAACGAAAATATCAATGTGCTGAGCCGTTCCGGCGTACTCGTTTACGTGGACGGACGGCGATTACCCTTGCAGGGGCAAGACCTCAGTAATTACCTGCGCAACCTCACCGCCGAGCAGATCGACCGGATCGATATCATCACCAACCCGGGCGCCAAGTACGAAGCCGAGGGTAATGCGGGAATTATCGACATCCGCCTCAAAAAGCCGGAGGACGAGGGCGGCAACGCTACGGTAAGTACCAACGCCAGCCAGGGCCGCTACTTCCGCGGGGGTATTGACGTAAATGGTAATTATCGCAACCGCCGGCTTAACCTATACGGTAATTTAGGGTATAACAGTACCGATAATTTCAATACGATGAATTTCGATAATTTCCAGAACGGACTGTTGCTGGAAGAACGAAACTTTTCGCGCTATACCGGCCGCTCGAGTAGTTACCGGATCGGGGCGGACTTCCGCTTAAATGATAAGCATACCATTGGCGTACTGGTTGGTGGGCGGTATAACGATTCCGGCAATCTCGGCCGCAGTCGGAATCAGATCTTCAATATGACCAGTTCGAATTCAGCGCCGGATTCCGTGTTGCTGGCTACAACCGATTCGGACAGTGACCGGGGGCAGAATACCGCCAACCTCAACTACCGCTTTAACATCGCCGAAGGGCGCAGCTTGAATATCGACCTCGACTACGGCCGCTTCCGCAACGATAACTTGATGGACCAGCCCAATCGATACGTCGACGCGGAGGGTACGCAGACCAGTGCTTTCTTCAATTATTTCGATACCCCGACCGACATCGATATCTACACCGCCAAAGCGGACTACGAGCAGCCGCTGGCCGGTGGCGTCCTTACCGCCGGCACCCGCTTCAGCCGGGTTCGGACCTTTAATACCTTCTTGTTTTACGACTATACCGAAGGCAACCTGGCCGGCCGGCAGTTGGATATCAGCCAAAGTAACCAATTCGATTATTCCGAGGACGTCTACGCCGGCTACTTCAACTACGCCGGCAGCCTCGGAGAACGGTGGAGCTTTACGGCCGGCCTGCGCACCGAAGTGACCGATGCCACCGGCGAACTGATGCCGTTTGATGTCAACCTGGAGGAACCACCGGTGGAGCTGGACTACGTAAGCCTCTTCCCGAGCGCGGGCCTTACGTACGCATTGAACGCTCAGAAAGGTAACAC
>OY764568.1:0-7975 GCA_963668285.1 uncultured Lewinella sp.
GAACGTATACCCTGCGAGCGTGGAACCGTCGCCTACCAGGCCGGATTCGATGATGTCGGGGCAACCGTCGCCATCGGAGTCGGAATCACAAAAGTTAGGTATGCCATCCCCGTCGGTATCATCTATTGGGTTGTTGTAAATGTCGCCAATCGTGACGGTCCTATTCGTCGGGTTGTCATTGGCGGCGGTGTTCGCTTCGAAATACTCAATGACCAGTTCGTCTATCGTTACGTCAAACCGGACGTCCAGCGTTCCATTGCTAGCACCCTGGCTGGAAGCCGCAGACCGGACCGAGCAGGGAATGGCCAACGCACGGGCTTCGGTCCCACCGTTGAAGTTGTTATCAATGGTGAATGTGGGGTTGGCATTAAAAGCAGTAAGGGTAGGCTTTACCTTGACGCCGTTGCTAAAGCCATAGATGCGTACATCGTCCTGACGCTCGCTACTCTGCCCACAATCGAAGTTGTCAACATCGTAGACCGAGAAGGCAGCACCTTCCAGGGGCTGGTCACCGGAGATCGTTATCGTTACCCGGTCACCTCCCCCCGGGGGCGCATTGGCCGTTACTTGCAAGCTTTGGTCGCCGCTGGAGATTCCTCCACTACTCGCATAGCTCCCCCGTTTCCTGAGGGAAGCCGTTGCTTACGTTTCCTCCAACGAAATTGAAACCGTAGGTGATACCGTTTTGACCGAGCAAGCTCGCGGTCCTCGACCCATTAGGGTAATTGGTGGTGGAAAACCCGAAATCGACACCGATCTCGTCGGTGTCATCAATTTCTACCGCGTCGGGGATGCCATCGTTATCATCGTCGAGGTCGCAGAAGTCCGGCACGCCGTCCATGTCCTTATCTCCGCCGCATTCATCGACGTTGTCAATGGTACCATCCATATCATCGTCGATACCGTTACAGCAGATTTCGACGGGCGGCTCACAATCAGCCGATTGAAAGGCTGCGTTGAGGAAATCATCAAGAACGCCGTCCTCACTCGCCAAGGTCGCGGTCATACCGGATTCCGCACCGGTTTCGACGGCATCGAGTAGGCCATTAGCACCTACCGCATTCATCGTGATGTCAAAAGTGGTGTCGCCAAGCGTGTAGCCGACGAGTGAGGAGCCTCTTCCTACCAGGCCGGATTCGATGATGTCGGGGCAGCCATCGCCATCGGAGTCACCATCGCAGTCGTTGGTCAGACCATCATTGTCGGGGTCACAGTTTCCACCTGCCTGTAACCCGTCAAAGGCAAAAGTCGCGATATCGTTACCACCGTAATTTCCACTGGAGACGAAACGGCTGCCCCCGCCAAAGAAACCGCCGTTATTGGAGTTCGTACTCGTCTGCCAACTGCCTACGTCGCTATAGCCGGCGTCGCCGTTCGTCAGCAACGTTTCGGTACCGTCTGCGTCCACCAACAATATGGCATTGACCAAAACGAAAGCACCGCCAGCGGAAGGTTCCGCGGAAGCTTCAACCGTTAAGGTACCATCGGTGGCGGGGGAGATATCGGAAGCCAATTGAAGGAATTGCCGGCCGCCAAAGGCGTAGTCCGAGTAGGAAGCGGTTTGGTTGACGATGGTGTTTACGGTAGTGGCTCCGGTTACCGTCACGGGAACCGCGGTTGCCCATCCGTTAGCGGTCCTGCTGTAGAAATACACGTCATAACTTCGGGCGGTTGAGCATTCGACTTCATCCGGAATACCGTCGTTATCATCATCGAGGTCGAAGAAGTCTGCAATACCGTCCGAATCCTTGTCGGCACATAGATTTACAGCAGAGTCGGAGAAAGCCCCCGATAGGGGGTAATCGATGGTACCATCTTCGTTGGGGTCGGCGACGTTTGGGATACCGTTAGCGTTGATGGCATCGGTGAGCATGCCACTGGCGTCAATAGTAGTCGCCTGGTTACCGATTGTAATGGCGGGGTTACCCGCTTCGATGGCATCCGGGCAACCGTCGCCGTCGGCATCCGTGTCGCAATCGTCCGCAAGTGGATCGCCGTCGGAAAACACCTGGATGCAGTTTTCAAAAAGCAGGTCGAATTGGTCCGCGGCGGTAAAATTACCGGTATTACCAAGGTTTCCGCTGGCATCCCGTTGAGCGATAGCGAAAGTAAAACTGGAAACCGTCCCGAGGACGCGTATCGTCCCGGCCCCTTCCCCCGTAGGGCAGTTGTCGATGGTCCGACCGTTATTTTGCGTCGCACGCGCGTGAATAAAACCGTTGTCCCGAATAGTGATATCATCGGAAGACAAGAACTCAATATCTACGTCGCTGCCCGTCCACTGCGACGAAGTTATTCTATTAAAATTACTGCCGCCCAAGCCCGCCAAATGGAACACCGGCTCCACTACTTCCACGGGGTTGTTGGATAGATCTAAATAGGATACCGTAAGCGTTCCCGCAGTAGCACTACCCGAGCCGTTCCCCGAGGTAATACGTAGGCCATTGTTGCCAACATCAGCAATGGTACCGAACTGCGAAGTGAAAGCGGTGCACAATCGACCGAAGCTGACGTTTGACGGCGCGGGGGCGTCCCAAAACTGACTGAAGTTGCCCAGCGTTACGCGGACTTTGAGGTTCGGGCCTACGGTAGATTCGTAAACTCCAACGCCGGCGGGGACCCACTGTTGGCCTAAGGTACACTCCTGCTCGCCCCGGTCGGGAATACCGTCGTTGTCATCATCGAGATCGCAAAGGTCCGCAATGCCGTCCGTATCCTTATCACCCCCGCACGCATCGGCTTCGTCGATCTCACCGTCCATATCATCGTCAATCCCGTTGCAGCAAATTTCCGGAAGGGGGATAATATCGGTATAGGTCAGGTTTCCGAGGAAGATGCCCTGGGGCTGTACATTTCCGTTACCCTGAGTATTGATTGCACTGCACGCAAGGCCCGTACTGTACCATGCGTAGCGACCGAGCGACGAGTTAGCGAAGTTGACACGGACCTCCGTAACCGGTACGTCGAACGAAGCGGTGACGTCGAGCCCCGTGAATGTATTACCATTGAAGGCGGGAATATTGGTACCGTCCTGATTCAGGATGCCACCCAAAGTATAGGCCAGATTACCGTCAATCGTCCTGACCTCCTGGGTAGAGAAGGCATAGTCTCCCTGAGCGTAATTCAGACCGGAATCGGTATGCCCCGCAGCCAGCTGGGTAAGGGTTGCCGCCACAGCGTTTCCGCTCTCGTCGACTCCGGTCACGCTGACTTGGTCATTATAGATGCCACTACTTCCGGTAGGCACGTCGCAAGCCAAGACGGGGGAGGTAATGTCGTATATCGGAAAACTTACCCCATCCACCGGGCGGTCGAAGACGAATGAGTAGAGGTTGCCATCGGTATCCGCCGTGGTGAAGTCCGCCCGGCCATAATCGTGTAAGATACTCAGACCCGGCGCATCGCTGCTCAGGCTAGCCGTGAGCGCATAGTTCATGGCCGTCTCCCCGATCAGCTCTACGTTACCCACCGGGTTACCCGAGCCCGTACCGTAGGTAGTACGGACCGTCAACTGTAAACCATTGGGGTCGGTATAGGTACCGGGGCAGCTATTCGTGGGGCAGGCCGTAGGCCAATCGATAGTACCCGCCTGGGCGTACAGATTATGACGGGGAAGAAAAATCAGCGCCGCCACGAATACTTGAATGTATAATTTCACGAGAGAAGCTTAAAGGTGAACGGCGCCGGGAGCCTGGGGGCAGTACGGCCGGCAAGGAGTTACCGATTCACAAAACTTCACAACTAAAGATCGCTACTATCACGTATGGATTCCGGACCGGGTCGGGGTACGTAAATACACTATGCGATGAGGCTTGGGAGGCTACCCGCGAAACGCAAACCGGCGGGAGAAAAGGTTGTCAAATTTCATGAGGTAAATCAATGCCAAACAAGAGGCGTGCCCGTATCGCGCACTCACTTGAGATTACCAAATCTACATCATGCCGGGCAACTATCCTATCAAGAGACCGTAAAAGCGGGCCGAATCACCAATTCACCCCACAATATTTCAGCTGAACCAGCGCTTTGTAGCGTCAATCACCACGCGAGTTCTCACAATAGCGTATCCCCAATGAAAGTAACCGCCCGAGGAGGGGGGCCAGGCCCAACCGACTACTACCGAAGCCTGCCGAAATAATAGCTTAACGTAAAAATCACGCTAACTAAAAACCTTTAGACGCCAGCTTTGGCGGGCAAGTAAAACTATCGTACTTTTGCCCCCCAATTAGCAACCCCTCCAAGTTACCAAGCATCGTTCTATGGCAAATATCGGTAAAGTAAAGCAGGTGATCGGCCCCGTGGTCGACGTAAGTTTCGCCGGCGAAGGCGCTGAACTGCCCGCCATCCTGAACGCCCTGGAAATCATCCGCCCCAATGGCGAAAAGGTCGTACTCGAAGTACAACAGCACCTCGGCGAAGATTCCGTTCGCACGATCGCCATGGAAGCTACCGATGGCCTGACGCGAGGCACCGACGCGACGGATACCGGACTGGCCATTGCCATGCCCGTCGGCGAAGCCATCAAGGGTCGCCTTTTTAATGTGATCGGCGAGCCCATCGACGGCATGCCCGCCGTACCAAAAGGCGCCACCGCCCGCCCCATCCACAACCAACCACCGGCCTTCGACCAACTGGCTACCGATAGAGAACCCCTCTTCACCGGCATCAAGGTCATCGACCTGATCGAGCCCTACACCAAAGGCGGCAAGATCGGGCTCTTCGGCGGTGCCGGAGTAGGCAAAACGGTCCTTATCCAGGAGCTGATCAACAACATCGCCGTCGGTTACGAAGGCATCTCCGTATTCGCCGGCGTCGGTGAGCGGACGCGGGAAGGCAATGACCTACTGCGCGAGATGCTCGAATCCAACATCATCAAGTACGGTGAAGACTTCATGCACGATATGGAGAACGGTGGTTGGGATCTCTCCAAGGTCGACATGACCGAGCTGAAGGAATCCAAAGCCACTTTCGTTTTCGGTCAGATGAACGAACCTCCCGGCGCCCGGGCACGCGTAGCCCTCTCCGGTCTGACCATCGCCGAATACTACCGCGACGGTGACCTGAGCGACCCCACCGGCGGCCGTGATATCCTCTTCTTCGTCGACAACATCTTCCGCTTCACCCAGGCGGGTTCCGAAGTATCCGCCCTCCTCGGCCGGATGCCTTCCGCCGTAGGTTACCAGCCAACGCTGGCTACCGAAATGGGCCTCATGCAGGAACGGATCACCTCCACGAAGCGCGGCTCCATCACTTCCGTACAGGCCGTATACGTCCCCGCGGATGACTTGACGGACCCCGCCCCCGCCACCACCTTCGCTCACTTGGATGCCACCACGGTACTCAACCGTAAGATCGCCCAGAAGGGCATCTACCCCGCCGTTGATCCGCTTGACTCTACCAGCCGGATCCTCGACCCCGCCATCATTGGTGAAGAGCACTACAACACCGCCCAGCGCGTCATCAACATCCTGGCGCGTTACCGCGAACTGCAAGACATCATCGCCATCCTCGGCCTCGACGAACTGAGCGAAGAAGACAAACTCGTCGTCAGCCGCGCCCGCCGCGTCGAGCGCTTCCTGAGCCAGCCCTTCCACGTGGCCGAGCAATTCACCGGCCTCAAAGGCGTATTCGTTGACATCAAGGACACCATCAAGGGCTTCAACATGATCATCAACGGCGAGGTGGATCAGTACTCCGAGAATGCTTTCAACCTTGTCGGCACGATCGAGGACGCTATCGCCAAGGGGGATGCCGAGAAAGCAAAAGCGAACGCGTAGTGAATTATAGTCTGGGAGTTTAGGAGTCTGGGAGTGCGTTAAGTACTAACAGCACTCCCAGACTCCCAGACTCCCAGACTAATCAACCATGACCATCTCCGTCCTCACCCCCGAACGAACCATCTTCAGCGGTAGCATCACCCGCGTCACGCTCCCCGGCGTGGAGGGGTCTTTTCAGTTGTTGGATAACCACGCGCCGCTCGTCTCCGCCCTCACCGGCGGCAAGGTCAGCGTATTGGCAGCCGGGACGGACTACAACTATTACGACTCGGATAAGAAGGCCGTCGTACCCGGCGCCGATAGCGGCCGGTCCATGACCTTTACCATCGAGGGAGGCTTCGTGGAAGTACTCAACAACAAGGTTAATCTGCTCGTCCAGGGCGCACGTAACCTGCGCTAAGCTCCCACCACCCTTATCTTCACGTCGAAGGTCTCAAAACCAGTAGCGTGAACCCCCTTTCCCGTCGTACTTTTCTTCGGCAGACCGCTTTAGGTACCGTAGCCGCTACCCTTCCGGTCTGGTTGCCAGCGAGCGATCTGCCACCCGTCCGGGTGCCTTACGCCCTCCCCGATAAGCACCCCGAACTGGTCATCCTGAGTGACAACCCGGTCAACGCCGAGACGCCCGCGCATTTACTCGACGACGCACTGACGCCCAACAGCCATTTCTTCGTCCGCAACAACGGCCTGCCCCCGGCAACCGCGGACGTTGGTACCTGGGCGTTGACCGTCGCCGGAGAATCGGCCGCCCGGAGGAAATCCTACACCATCCCCGACCTGCAGCGGCAATTCGAGACGGTTACCCTCAACCTCACCCTCGAATGTGGCGGAAACGGCCGTAGCGAATTCAACCCTCCCGCCACCGGCAACCAGTGGTCGACGGGCGCGGTGGGCTGCGCGGCCTGGACGGGCGTACGCCTGCGTGACGTACTACGCGACGTCGGGGTACGGGATGACGCGGTTTACCTGGGTTACTACGGTAAGGACACCCACCTCTCCGGTGATCCCGATAAGGTCGTCATCAGCCGGGGCGTGCCTATCGACAAGGCAGTAGAGCCGGAAAGCCTCATTGCCTGGCGGATGAACGGGCAGGACATCCCGATGCTAAACGGCTACCCGCTTCGTCTGGTCTTCGGTGGCTACCCCGCCTCCTGCTCCGGCAAGTGGTTGTCCGGCATCGTCCTCCGTAACCGCGTGCACGACGGGCCGAAGATGACGGGTCAGTCTTACCGCGTCCCCTGCAAGCCCGTCCCGCCGGGTACCAGGGTGGCCGACGAAGATATGTGCATCATCGAGCGGATGCCGGTTAAATCGCTGCTTACCTACCCCAAAACGGGCGCTACCCTACCGGCCGGTAACACTCTACCGATTCGCGGCAAGGCCTGGACGTCCGCTACCAGGGTCACGAAGGTCGAGTACTCCATAGACTTTGGCGAAAGCTGGGCGAACTGCGAAGTGGCCGCCGCCGCCAATCGTTATTGTTGGCACGGCTTCAGCGCGGAGGTCAGCTTCCCCGAAGAAGGCTATTACGAGCTGTGGGCGCGTGCTACCGATTCGGATGGCCGCACCCAACCGATGATCCTCCCCGGCTGGAACCCGCGTGGTTACCTCAACAACGCCTGCCACCGCATCGCCATTAAAGTAAGCTGATCGTGCGCTACTGCTACATCTTGCTGGTCTTGGCTACCCTCGTCGCCTGCCAAAACTCGGCGGAGGAAACATCCGAGGTTGCGAACGGTGTACACGTAGCGACCGGCTTAGCCTACGGTGAAGGCTTCGAAGTCGTCCGCACCACCTGCACGAGATGCCACTCCGCCCAGCTCATCACACAGAACCGAGCGACCCGTGAAGGCTGGCGGGAAATGATTCGCTGGATGCAAAGGAAGCAGGGCCTCGAACCCCTCGGAGAGCGGGAACCAATCATCCTCGATTACCTAGCCGAGCACTATGCACCCAAGGCGGTGGGGCGGCGGGCCGGTCTTGATCTGGAAAGCATAGAATGGTACCGTCTGGAACTGGATGGTTCCTCGGACTAAGAGCTATATTGCGCCCAATGAAAGCCATCATCCCCGTGGCCGGTAAGGGCATGCGCCTACGCCCCCTTACTTACACCCAACCCAAGCCGCTCATCCCGGTCGCGGGTAAGCCGATCATTAACTTCATCGTCGACCAGCTCATCGACCTGGGGGTGGAAGATTTCG
>OY764569.1:0-7965 GCA_963668285.1 uncultured Lewinella sp.
CATTTGCAGGATATTCCCCCAGTCAGATTGGGGGAGTTAAAAGCGGCCGTCAATACTGTAAGCAACCGCTACGGAAAAGCGTTCGGATCCAAAGATAAGGAGACGGGTGAGTTTGAAATATTCCGGGTGGGGCTAGGCGTAGTAAAGAACTTCTTCTCTATAAAGATAAAATCGAAAGAAGTTTTAAGCCCTTTTTTTTACCGCTTGCTTGAAGCAGTATTCCTTGAGCAGACTATTTCCGAGAGCATAGTTGTAAATACTTTGATCGACAGAATTCGTATTGCCTTCAAAAATGATGGTAGCGATTATCACACCTCATTTCGTACTACCGTACATCAAGCCATCACGACCCGGGCCTTGCTCGGTGAATTTAACTTGTTCAATAATACCCAACCCACTTTCATGGACAGTAAGCCCCAACCTATTTCGCTACAACGCGAAGATTTTATCGCTAGCCACGATGCCTTTTTCAAAGGCCAACCCGCACTGAAAGGCGCTTTTCTAACTGGTGTCCTCACCAGCATTCTTACCTACGCGCAGTACAAACGTCTAGACAGCAAGCCGTTTCTGAATGAGCTCAACAATCTCAACCTAGGGCTCGACGAACTACGCGGTCTCGTTCCGCAGCTTCTCAACAAAATTCAGCAATACCAACAGGGTTCGGGTGATTCCAAGCCTAACCATGTGGAAGTAACAAATCTCACCGCCGAGGCGAGTGAATTACTGATGTTGGGCGGCCGCGCCAGCCGTGACGACCTATCCTTCGCCTTCGCCGCCGGCATGGTGATGCAGGACAAATTTGCGCTCGACGCCGCTCAACGGGCTAAAGCTGCTAAAAAGGACGGCAAAGGTTAACAGCAGCCTTTCCACTATCATTCCAATCATCTATTCATTACACTCACGGCCGCGCCAAAATGCACGTCCGTTAACTCATCCAATTATGCCCACTATTTCACAACGCAGCGAACTGCTGTTCCTTTACGACTGCAAAAACTGTAACCCCAACGGAGACCCTAACAACGGTAATCAACCCCGCTTGCACGAAGCCACCCGTACTTGCCTGGTAACTGACGTCCGCCTTAAACGCACCATTCGCGACTACCTAATAGAAAAAGGTTATGACGGAAGCAACCCTAACCGCGATATTTTCATTCGTGACGAAGACGGCATGCCTGTCACCGGCGCGCAACGAGCTAAGTCGTACAAAAGTCAAGAGGAGTTTATTCAAAAGTTCATCGACGTTCGACTATTTGGTGGCGTTAGTGCTCCTAAAGGGGAAAAGAAGGGTGGTCCAAAAGTCTTCAATATTACCGGCCCTGTTCAATTCAGCATGGGAACAAGTCTAAATCCTGTAGAACTAAACTATATTAAAGGTACTGGTGCCTTTAAGACCGACGAAAAAAAGGATCAGAAAACCTTCCGGGAAGAATACAATATCACCTACGGCTTGATCGGCTTTCACGGTGTGATCAACGAAGCCGCCGCCCGCCACACCGGCTTGACGGAAACTGATGTGGAAGAACTCACCGAAGCCATGTGGCGTGGTACGAAAGGCCTACTGAGCCGCTCCAAGAAAGGCCATATGCCCCGCTTGCTCGTTAAAGTTGATTATAGCGAACCGATGTTCTTTATTGGTGACCTACTGGAAGAACTCAACTTCGTAGGTCGAGAAAACATCGACTTTAAAGAAGTGACCGACGTGGACGATTACACCCTTGATGTAAGCCGCCTGAACGCACGCCTACAAAAGTACGCGAGCAAGATTGCCAAAGTCACCATCGTAAAGGACGACCGCCTACAATTGAACGAAGCCATCTTCACGAAATGAGCGACTTCAATCATAAGCGGGCGCTAGTTTTCGACTTGCGCGGCCCGCTGGCCCACTACAAAAAGATATTCGCGACGACCTCGGCGCTCAGCTATCCGCTACCCCCAAAGACGAGTTTGTACGGTTTAATTGCCGCCATTCTCGGCCTGGATAAGCAGGATAATGCTTACCTGAACAGTTTCCCGGAAGGGGCCTGTAAGCTAGGTATTCAATTGATGCGCCCCGTTCAAACACTGCGGATGCATATCAACCTACGGATTAGTTTCGGCAGCCGGCGACCTAAAGAAAACCGCAAGCCGACTCTCATGGAATTCGTCGACCGACCACACTACCGCGTATTTTTTACGCATAGCGACGGTGAGGTCTACGAAAGGCTTCACGGATTACTCCGCGAGGGTAAAACCGTATACACACCCAGTCTTGGTTTGGCAAACTTGATCGCTTCTGTCGACTTCGTCGGGGAAGGCACGAGTCGCGCCAACGCAGTCCGAAACGGTTGATTCGGTCATTCCTAAGCGTAGTCTGGACAAACTGCTGCCAGGCACCGGCGGCCAGCCGAACCGATTGATGGAAGCCGGCCAGTACGCCGTCGAGATGCTCCCAAGCCGAGATGTAACCGTACGCGAGAACATCATTCTGGACCGGAACGGTACGCCCATTCCCGCTCGGGTACGGAACCTACAACAAGTCACTTTCGCCGATCAACACGCCAATGTCCTCTTCTTCTAAAGACCGCCTAGTCAGCCACCCCCACCAGTCATTGTGGCGTCACCTCGCTTCGGTTGATGAGGTCAGCCAGCGGGCACTAGCTGCAAAGGTGTTGCACCCGGATTTATTTGGAACCCACGACGTAGAATCGCTACGGCGTCTGCTCGTATACTTTCACGATTTCGGCAAAGGGACGGACTTCTTCCAGTGGATGATTACTGAAGTGGCCCGAAGGGAAAATCCTGACTACAAAAATCTTGATGCAGCTTACGTTGCACAATTTGGCGAAAGGGCGAGCGCGGAAGTCGCTAGCATTGGTCGGGATGGTGGCTCGCTCCGTGGTCATTCCCAACTGGGCGCTTTTGTGTCGCAGACTGCCATCACGGACGGCTCCAATCGTTTACTGTCGGCAATCGTATACGAAGTCATTGCCCGCCACCACGGCAATCTGCGCAACTTCGAAGGAGACGTAGAACGCGGCACGGAAGATTTTACCGAACTGCTCGACAAGCAGTGGGCACATATGAACCATACCGACTACCGTGCTATCCTTAAGAAGACCGGTTTCATCTATGCGGATAACCTGGATGAGGTTCAGCAACAAGCAACCAAGCGCTTCTTCGCCCGCGTGTACGACCAGTTGGAAGAAAACGAAACGCTGTTGCCCTACCTACAGGCCGTATTCCTGTTTTCGTTGCTCTTAGCGGGTGACAAAGGCGACCTGATGCTACCCGAGCGTTCCCTAGTCGGGCGCGGGCGCAGGTGCGATGAACGGTTGATTGACCGGTACAAAACCCAGGAATTCGGAACTTCTATCAGTGGCCGCATGAACGCCTGGCGCGAAGAAGCCTACCAGCGGGTAGCGGATAACTTGGCCATGCACTCCGGCCGGGGGTTTTATTCTATTACCCTACCGACGGGAATGGGCAAAACCCTGACGGCCTATAACGCCGCCATCTTGCTACAAAACAATCTGGCGGACCGTTGGCGGGAGGACAATCCGAACTGCGTCCCCCGTATCATCTACTGTTTACCCTTCACTTCGGTGATCGATCAAAACGCCGCCATTCTCGAAGACATCCTGTCCCTCGATCCCGGTATGAAAGGGGAGTTGGCAAAGCATCACTACTTAGCCGACTGGACGGAGCATAAGGCGGATCACGACGCTATCCTTTCCTACAGTGAGAAGGAGTACTTAGTAGAAGGGTGGGAGTACACTTTAACGGTGACGACCTTCGTCCAGCTACTAGAGACAATTATCAGTAACCGCAACCGTAAACTACGCAAGTTTCACAATCTAGCCAATGCGGTCGTGGTCTTAGACGAAGTACAGAGCATTCCGCCAAAATACTTCAATGTGGTGAGCAAGGTGCTGGTCGCGCTACATGAGTACCTTAATACTCGCTTCATATTTGTTACGGCCACCCAACCCTTTCTGATGAACCCGGCCGACGGCCACGAGGTGCTCGAACTGACCGACCCCACGCGGGACTATACTCGGCGTGCCTTTGAAAGGATGAACCGCATTGATCTGGATTGCAGACTTTGGCAAGATGGGCCGGAAGAAGTGGAAGAACAAGTCGAACTGTTCAAATCCGCTATCCGGAATGAATCGCAAAGCAGTTTTCTGTTCATCCTAAACCTGGTGCGCGAAAGCCAACAGGTGTACCGGGCGCTGGCCGCCGAAGAGGAGCCGGGGGTCGAGTACCTCTATCTTTCATCGGCTATTTTACCAATTCGGCGCAAAGAGATTATCGAACGAATTAAAGAAGAATCGCTTCCGGGAGTACGACAAGTCGTGGTGAGTACACAGGTCGTAGAGGCCGGTGTAGATATTGACTTGGATGTCGTCTACCGCGCCTTCGCGCCACTGGATAGTATCAATCAGTCCGCCGGCCGGTGCAACCGAAATATGCGGAAGGGCCGGCGGGGCAGCGTCCGGCTGTTTAAGAGCAAAAATGCAGAAAAGATATATGACGTCGTTCTGCTCAACCGGACCCAGCTTACCCTGCGAGACCAGCTACGAACCGAAAGCGAACGGGCTGATTACCGGGCTGGTATCCTACCGGAAGGTCGTTTTTACGAACTCAACCAAAGTTACATGCGCCAGATGCGGGAGGCCGTAGCCGACAATAACGATACCTCCCGGGAGATTTTAGAAGACCTGTACGCACTTCGTTTCGAGCGTGCAAACGAGCGCTTTAAGCTGATCAGGAAAGACTACACAACCTACGGTGTATTCATCGATGATGCCGACACCTTACCTACGGCTACATTACGACTCAACGGAAAGGAGCGGCAGGTCAACAGCAATGAGATATATCAAATGATGCGCGATATTTTGTGTAACGATGAGTGGGGGCGGTGGAAGAAGAAGCAAGAATTACGTCTCATCCGGCCTGCGCTATTACAATACGTCGTTCAATTCCCGGAGCAGTATCTGCCGGAAGATCTCCGGGCGGAGGCGGAAACTAAGCCGTTCATTCGACTACACAAACAAGGTGGCGACTGCGACTACTCGCGTTGCTATCATTTATCCACTGGCTACTTCAAGTCGGACGACCAAAACCCCACCCACTCATTTTGACCACCACAATCAACCTAACCACCCTAACCTTCCCTAACCTAAAAATGCGCCCCACCGACGCCGGCCGGCTGCGGGGCTATTTCGCTAAGGCGTTTGGTGAGCGGTCCATTTTATTTCACAACCATACGGCGACGGGTGGCTTTCGGTACGCCTACTCCAAAGTGCAGTACAAAGTTATCGGGGGCGTACCGACCGTGGTGGGGGTGGCCGAAGGAGCCGCGTTGGTGATGGAGGCGTTTGCGGATCTATCCGAAATTGTGTTGGCTGGCCGGACCGTACCTATTAATCACAAAGAATTGCGCGTCGACCGGGTGGAAGCGGGCGTTTTGAGTGATTTACGAGAATATAAGTTTACCTCCCCGTGCTGGATGTTCAACCAGGAGAATTACGCGGAATATCAGTCGCTGACGGAGGGCGAACGCCCAGCATATCTTAATAAACTACTCAGGTCACACATTATCGCGGCGCTACGGGGCATCGGTTGCCCGGCAACGCGGGACGAGCCGATCATGGTTTTGCCCCGGTTGCAGCCGCGCTTGATCAATGCCAAAAATCAACGAATGCAAATGTATTTCGGGACATTTACAGCTAACGTCGCTATTCCACCGGGGATCGGTATCGCTAAATCGACTAGTAAAGGATACGGAACTGTACTTCCGGTCTAATGCTATCTACCACTTCACCCTGCACCCGCGACAGCGCAAAATTATATGTATCTGGGCGCGGACGCAGGTGCAAGGAAATGGGCGATAACGGCACAGTGAAGCTGCTTTACACTGCGCGTGCCGACCTTTGTGGCTATGCAAATACACCTGAACACCTACGGTACTTACCTGCACGTAAAAGACGCTATGTTCGAGCTGCGCGTGCCCGGGCCGGAGGGGAGCCAGACGCATCACCTAGCGGCAAAGCGCGTATCGAGTATTGTATTTTCGATTGCCGGGGCCATTAGTACAGACGCACTCCGACTGGCGCTCCGCCACAACGTAGACGTACTGGTAGCGGAGCAGGACGGATTTCCGATCGGCCGCTTCCAGGGGGCAAGGCCGGGGAGTACGACGCGGATCCGCAAAAACCAGTTAGCGGCCAGCCTGGATGCGACGGGTGTTCGGTTTGTTGAGCGTTGGCTAACGGGCAAACTGGCCGGGCAGGCGGCCCACCTGCACAAACTACGCAAGCACCGCAAAGGGCACCAGGAGTTGCTGGACCGCCGCCGCGACGCCATACTAGAACTCGGTAACTCCATCGGGGCCGTCTGTGCCGCCGCCCCGACCGTGGATGCCGTCGCCGATACGCTTCGCGGTCTGGAGGGTACCGCCGGGCGCCTGTACTTTCAAACGCTCAGCCAGATCCTCCCCCAAAAGCATCAGTTTGCCGGCCGAAGTTTTCGGCCAGCCGCCGACCCGTTCAACGCCTTTTTGAACTACGGTTACGGCGTACTCTACAGCCGCATCGAAAAGGCGTTACTCGTGGCGGGCCTGGACCCGTTCATCGGCTTCATGCACCGCGACGATTACAACCAAAAAAGCCTCGTCTTCGACTTCATCGAGCCTTATAGAATGCTGGTCGATCGAGTCGTCGTACGCTTATTTGCCGGCAAACGCGTGCGTGACGAGCATACGCGACCACTGTCTGGTGGCGTCAGCCTAGACAAAGATGGTAAAGCACTATTGGTCGAAGCGTTGGGCGATTACCTAGACGGCGAAAAAAGTCCGGCACGGTCGCCGCAACCGCTCTCGCTACAACGCGCTACAAATGGACGCGCACGGCTTCGCCCAGGAGCTACTCGGCGACGATCGTAAAGCCCCCGAACTCCTGGAATTATGATCCTGTGGGTACTCTACGATATCAGCGACGACCGCGCCCGGACGCGGGTTTCAAAAATGTGTAAGCGGGCCGGCCTGTACCGTGTGCAGTATAGCGTGTTCGTCGGCAAGAGCAGCGCCGATGAGCGCGACGCATTGCAACTGGAAATCGACGACGAAATTAATTCGGATAATGACAAGGTGTACCTGTTTACGCTAACCAAAACCGAGCTAAAGCAAGCCGTTCTTCTCGGTCAGGCTTTCGATCGCAAACTTGTTACCGCCGAACTGCACGCGCTATTTTTATAGGGCGCGGCCGCTGGTGCAAAGAAATTTTGTAAAGAGCAATGTTATGATATCGCTGACGCCGTCTCATTTGATACAACATCTATACTGTCCTCGTTTTACCTATTTTGAATGGGTATTGCGGGTGCCGCAGTTCGAGGAGAATTTTAGTAAAGTTATGCGCGGACGTAATCTTCACGACGATCGCCTCGAACAAAACAAGGGTTACCTCCGCCGCCGCCTCGGCGTAGTGAGCCGCCACGACGACCAGTACTTGACGAACGATCATCTACGTGGCCGAGTAGACGAAGTACTTGAGTTAAACGACGATACGCTTGCTCCGCTCGATTACAAGTTCGCCGAGTACAAAAACAAAGTGTACATCACTTACAAAACCCAATTGCAGTGTTACGCTTGGTTGATTGAGGATAACTTCGGCCGACGCGTCACGCGTGGCTACCTGGTGTATACCCGGAGTAATAACCGCGTCATTACCGTCCCCATCACGACGGCCGATATTGACCATGTCAAACTGGTAGCCGACGACATTCGTCGAGTTATCCAACAAAATTATTTTCCACGCGCTACTCCGGTCAAGAAAAGATGCGTAAGTTGTACTTATCGTAAGATTTGTGTCCAGTAGCCGGGTACCAACTTATTCGTCAAATTTGTAAAACAAGCCGTAACTATCTGATAATTAATATATAACGAATGCGACGGTTAGCTGAATATACGGAAATGGAACGTTCTTT
>OY764570.1:0-29362 GCA_963668285.1 uncultured Lewinella sp.
TCCATACTGATCTGTATACCCTGCTCTCTTAGGTAGCTCACGTACTCCAGACGGGTAAACTGACTGCCCTGGTCGGAGTTCAAAATACCGGGTGGTCCGTGGTCCGCTACTGCCTGGCGTACTACTCCCAGGCGCGCTTCGGCAGCCAGCCAGTTGGATAGCCCCCAACCCACGATGTAGCGAGAGTAGACGTCGATGATAGCCGTCAGATACATAAAGCCTTTCTGCATGGGGAGGTAGGTGATGTTAATGGCTCAGACCCGTGCGGGACGAACCACCTCCAGATCCCGTAAGAGGTAAGGATGCAGGTACTTTTTCTCACCTAGCACGGTTAGATGGCGGCGAGGATAAATGGTGCGGATACAGGCTTCGCGCATCAAGCGGCGTACGCGCTCGTAACCCGCTCGGTGGCCTTTATCTTTAAGCATAGACTGCATCGTAAGCACTCCCGCGGTAGGTTCTTCCAGGATGTGCTTGTCCATGAGCCGCATCATCGTGAGGTTCTGCTCGTTTTCCCCTTTGGATTCGTAGTAGACGCTACCCCGGCTGATCGAGAGTAACTCACACTGCCGACGGATCGATAGCTCATCCTGGGGGTCGACACAACTTCGTTTTACTTCAACTGATCCCACTTGGCTAAGCTTTTTTTTAGAAAGTCGCGTTCCATTTGCAGCTGGCTGATTTTAGCGTAGAGCTCCTAGGTATCCACCTCTTCGGTAGCGGGCTTAGCCCCCTTTTTCTTACCCTTACCAGACTCAAGAATCTACTCGGAACTGGCGATGAACTCCTGCTTCCACTGGCTGATCTGGTTAGGATGAAGCTCGAACTTCTGCGCCAGCTCGGCCAGCGTTTGCTGTTCTTTCAAGGCTTCGATGGCTACCTTGGCTTTGAAGGCAGCGGTGAACGCCGTAGGCCTCAGCGAAGCTAATTTTCTTCTCTACAGGTTAAGTTTTTCAACTTAGCCCGTGGTCCAAAATTGTCGAGGTGTTATAGTCATATATGAGATCGCACGCGCAAGCGGCAAAGAAATATGGAGTTAAAGCATTAGATGAATTCGAAACATTCTATACCGAAGCAGCTCAAAAAGTTGCATTTGATTAACTTAGCCTGCATGAATACAGATCAGATCTTATTTCTTTCCCTCTTTATATCCTACCACAAGCCTACTCTACGAAGTGGTCAACGTTTATCATTGGCCTTTGACTATCTTAAATATCCAATAGACTTTATAGCTGTAACGAAGCAACTTGAAGATAAAGGATGGATTGAGTTTGTTGACACACTCGCTTTAGATACCAAGTTAGTTTTTAACATCACTTCAAAAGGACAGGATTTAATAGAAAATTTTGATAAGTCATCGATTTGTACATATGCGGGATTGGACGGCAGTCAGAGCGATAAGTTGAGTAATATTGTAGGGTAATTAAATCAAAAATACTCCATAGCTTATTTTTGGTCATACTGAAATGAGCTGATGAGTATTTAAGCCTTAATGTAACTATTCAGGGCATCTGTGCTAAAGCCATCACCTGCTGAGTATTTCCAGTAAATAAGTCGACGAGTTTTTCAATGGGGTCGAGTCCTTGCTTCATCGCTGTACTGATACATGATCGAATACTCATAAATTGATTGCCGGCCGTCATGGATCCAAAGCAACCCGATATCTTCGTCTTCACCTTGAGCATCCGTAAATCTTGCTCCGCTTGGTTATTAGTGAACTGTGCCTTGGCTTCCTTAGTGAATAGCAAATAGCTATCCCTATATTTCTCTAATCGCAGTAGTAGGTTACGCGTTTTTGTTTGCTTGGCCGCCCCGCGCTTTTGCGTCTTTGGTTTTGGCCGGTGAGGGTGGAGTGCTAATCCCGCTTTTACAATTTCCTTATAGCGTCGTCGCACGTCATCCTGACATTTCTTGGTTAGCCGCTCTTGCTTTCTTTGTCCAACTTCTTCGATTAGCCTGCTTGAGTAACGCCTTAAGTTCAACGGCCCATTCCCGCTGCTTACTTTCCTTTTCCCGATCGATGACGCCGTTGAGTTCACCTACCAAATGAGCATTACACAAGCTGTGCTTAGCCTGGGGGAACGCGTTGTAAGCGGGCAGTGCATCATGGTGGGCGATACCCACGAAGTCAGGTAAGATGGCCAGACGATCATGTGCCGCCCCGCCCCGCTGCGGATCAGCTACCTACAGCGTATGCCCATCCGTCGATGTCGTGTGGGCCCACAAACGCTGGCCGTCTACTCGAATACCCGTTTCGTCAAAATAGGCGGCCTCGGCTCGCCGGATAGTCTGCTTTAATTCGGCCAGAAACGGTCCGAGTAAACGAGCGGCCAGGGCACGAAAGTTATCCAGGCTTCCGGCACTCACGGCAACGCCCAACACGCCCCGTAGCAGTTCGGTAGTACGCTGGCAGGGGAACAGTTGGTAAACGGATAGATAGACACAAAAGGCTTTGAGACGTGGGCCAAATTCCATTTCGTGGTGAATCGGGCAGTCGGCCGATTGGGCATTCCGATTACCTTGCGGACAGCATTTTATCCCCAGTCGGTACTCGGTAACCGTTGGGGTGATCGGTGGCAGTTCACACCGTTGTTTAATTTTAGTATGCGAGACTGCAACGTGAGTCAGATCGTGCGCACAGTAGGGACAGCGATCGGCTACTAAAGGCACAATTTCATCCAGCGTATCGCTCAAATTGCCGCCCTTCCCGGGGTGCCCCGGCTAACCACCGCGAGGCTTGTCCGTTGGCTCACGTAAATTACGCTGCTTAGGTGACCGCCAGGGTTTATCGCTACTTGGTGGCATACTGGAATTGCCGCTGTGCCGATTGTTCTGTTCTTCTAACTTTGCAATACGCTCAGAAAGACGTGCAATCGTGGCCCGTTGAGCGAGGTACATCTCGAAGAATAGGTCGAAGCGATTGACCGACTCCCCGGAGAGTTGGGGGCGTATCGAAGCCTGAATATTACGTAACTCGCTGTTCATCGACCAAAAAATACGAAATCGTCACAAATGCAGGGTCTCAACACCCTGAATAGTTACAAAATACATGATTCTTCGCTTAAAACTTTAGTTTATGTCATCTCGGATCAGCTTATATAGTTCTGGACAAACTCTTGAATTGGAGGAAGGGGAATATAGTATATACCTTTTGGGGGGGTGGGGAGTCAAACTTGGTGAGTTCTCTATTTCGCTAAGAAATATCAATAACGATGCAGTTGTTTTTTCAACAAAAACATTTTGGCGAATACAAGCTTATGCTCATAGGAAAAAAGCGAAGAAAATATTCAACATTGATATCCCGGAAGTAAGTACTTATGAGATTAATTTCCATAACATTGAAGCGTTAAAAGTTAAGCCTTCTAGTCTAATTCTTGATTCAATTAGGCAAGATTGGTTACCGATAGATAGGATAGAGATATTGATAACTCCAAAAAATGCTTTCTTTAAGCCTTGGCTTTCTTGATGTCGAGAAGAACGAAGGACTAAGTCCATTTTAAAGGAGGCTATAAGTATTCTTGCTTCATCAAAGTGGTAAGAGTAGTTCCGCTCCCGCCCAATGTTGAGCTAACACGCGAGTGCGCAACACTTGACGGGCAGCGCTCATTAAGCGGAGCCTAACGCTCAACGTCCCTCGCCTGAGAGAAGGTGACATCTCGTCTTCAGTCACATTACTTGGTACGAAATGCGACAACGCGGTTCACCGCGCGTCGCATTTCGTGTCTTTTGAAGCGTACTTAAGCCTCAATTACAAAAGAATCAATAGTGTAGATAATACTGCGCCGGGGGCCTAAAGGTGACCCGCGGCAAGTCCATCCTGGATGGATAGGAAAGCATTCAGTAGTCCTACTTCTTCCCCTGCTCCATCAAGGCATCCAAACCCTTCAGCGCAACATCGATCTGATTAGCCAGCGCTTCCTTATGCGCGAAAACCAGGTCCCGCTCGCTCAAAGCGGCCTTTATGGGGTTGCCGCGCATCACTTCCTTAGCCATGCCGAGCGCAACGTTAGATAGCGTAGCGCGAGCCGCGGCTTTTACGTCGGCGGTGACGTCGTCCTCATCCATCAGATTGGTCAGTGCATCGACGTAGTGGGCCTGTAGCGTGCGGCCGAAGCTCGTGTTGGTATTCGCCTCCGTAAACACGCCCTGGCGCGTTTGATTCATCAGCTCCATTAGGCCGTAAGCACCTTCCGACCTCGTTTTCTGCTCGGCGAGGCGGTTTAACCGGGCGGTGTTGAGCAGCGTACGTAGGGCACTTGCCTGCAAGCCCTCGATCTTTTTCGAAACGCCGCCGGGGCCGATACGGTCCAGGATGGCATCGTCGAGCAACCAGTCGGGGGTGGTGAAGATCTGCCTATTGATGAAGTCCACGGCGGCCCGCTGCTTCTCCGTATCGACGACTTCGTAGACGACCTTCTCTTCATCCGCCGTTCGCTGCCATTCGATGACGCCGCCTACGTTGCTGGCTACGTGGCCGGCGTAGCGGCGGAACTGGCCGATCACGGCGTCGTAAGTTTCTTCCAGGTTATCGAAGTACTTACCGTCTTCACTCATCCACTCTACGAGCTTGGGGGTGATGCGTTGTAGGTTCTTGATGCCCAATTCGGATGCCAGTACGGCGTCTCCCGATAAGTCTTCCGTCTGCGCACTCGGGTCGTGGCCGTTATAGCGCTGGCGGCCGTAGCGGTACACGGGGTCGTTTGCCTTCGACTTGACCAATGCATTCAGTACCGGCCTCTCCGTTTCGGTGGTTTTGCCGGGGATGGGCTTGTAGCCGTACTCGATCGAGTAGTAATCGTAGGGGCCGATCTTCGGGTGGAGGCCTACGTCCTTATCTTCCGGTTGGGCAACGTAGTTGAAGCGGGCGTAATCCATGATCGTCGGCGCGGTACCGTTCTCCTGCACGAAACCCGGGCTACGGAGTTGCTCGACGCTGAAGGCGGCCGAAGCACCCATATTGTGCGGCAAGCCCAGGGTATGCCCCACTTCGTGGGCGGCAACGAAGCGCACCAGCTCACCCATCACCTCTTTCTTAAATTGCGGCGTGCGCGCCTCTTCGTTGATGGCGGCGGTCTGGATCAGGTACCAGTTACGCAGTAGCTGGAGGATGTTGTGGTACCAGATGATGTCCGATTCCAGGATCTCCCCCGTACGCGGGTCGTGTACGTGTGGCCCCTGAGCATTCTGGATGTCGGTCGTTACGTACCGAATGACCGAGTACCGCACGTCTTCGGGGCTCCAATCGGGGTCCTCCGCCTTGGTGGGCGCGCGCTTGGCCATGATGGCGTTCTTCAGCCCGATGGCCTCGAACGTTTTCTGCCAGTCGTTCACCCCTTGCATGATGTAGGGTGCCCAATCCTCGGGGGTAGCCGGGTCGATGTAGTAAACGATCGGCTTCTTGACGTCGACCAACTCCCCGCGCTCCCAGGCGGCCATATCGACCGGCTCCAGCCGCCAGCGGGTGATGAATTGTTTGCGTTCCGCCCTCTGCGCGTCCGTGCCGTAGTCGGTTTGGGAGATACTGAAGTAACCGACGCGGGGGTCGTAAACGCGGGGCTGCATCGGTTCGGCGGGGAGCAGGATAAAGCTTTGGTTCATTTCTACGGACAGCGTCCCGGTAACGGCATTGTCGGGTAACTTACTGCCATTGTAGGTCAGGACGTGGCGGATCTCGACGTTACTCGGAAAGGCCTTGACGCCGGTCACCAGGCTCCGGCCTTTATCCAGGCCTTTGATGCCGAACCGCTTGCGTTCGCTGTCGCGCATGGCCCCGATCATCTGCACGTCGGTGGTGAATAAGCTCGTCACCTCGGCCACAACGGAGCTGTCGTCCTCCCCCTCCGCCTCGATGTCGAAGGCAGCGACGACGGGTTCGAAGTTGTTGTTACGCACCGATTCGTACACGGGCAGTTCCTCACTGGCGACGCTGTTGTAGCTCACGCTCCTCAGCAACAGTTTTTTACCCTTCATTTGCCAGCGGATTACCTGTTGCGGCCGACTCCTCATCCCGGCGCCGCCGAAGTTCAAGCCCTTCACGTGGCCACTGATCCGACTCACGATGAGGATTTCCTCTTCAAGCAGCTCGCTGGGTATCTCGAAATAGGTCTTGCCCTCCTTTGAAATTACGTCGAAGAGGCCTTCGCTGACCTCCGCGTCTTTCATGAGCTCCTGGTAGGGGTCTTTCTTTTCTTCCTCTTCTTTGTCTTCTTCTTCGGTTTTATCCGCTGTCTCCTGCGCGTATAGGGTTGGGGTGACGGCCAGCAGCGCCAGCCATAATAACAATCGGTACATGGGTTTTAATTTGGTCAAGCCCGTAAGCTAAGCAATTTTAAGAGTACTCCTTTATTGCGGGGTATTTTTGCGAGGACGCAGGTGCAAGGTCGTTAGGGGCCACCGCCCCTAACGTAAGTAGTTAATAGCACGGACTGAACAACACTGGCCCCGATACGCCTTAATGGTATATTCTACAACCTAACATCTCCCCTGGCCATGCGCCTATCCCTACTCATACCGCTACTATTTACCTTAGTGGCTACCGCCTGCCCGCCGCGGGCCACCGTGGCGACCGACCCGAGCGTGAAGACGGTCGCCTTCGACGAAGCAACTACCCTCAGCCCCGGGGAGACCGTGTTGGTTGCCGACCACGCCGGCTCGCTCAAGTTCCTGGAAGTCAAGAACGACAGCCGCTGCCCGAAGGGCGTCAACTGCATTCAAGCCGGAGAGGCCAGCGTACTCGTCGAGTTGGCCGACGGAATCAAACAGACCGTAGAGATTGGCGCCCAATATCGAGACGTACAGCGGGTCGCTACGGGTGACGTCGTCGTCCACCTATTACGTCTGGATCCTTACCCGGAGGAGAAAAAGCGCATCGGCGAAGGGGGGTATCGACTACACGTCAAGGTCCTCCCCCAGGGGCGCTGATCAAAACTACCCCCCATGTTCTTCCCCATCGGTGACGATCAAGTCCATCAGGGCCACCGCCCGCTTTTCTCCTGGGCGTTCATCGCGCTTAACGTGCTCGTCTTCGTCTATCAGGCCAGCCTCGGCCCCGAGGCGGGTCAGGATTTCGTCTACGCCTTCGGCTGCATACCCGCCGAGGTAGAATCCGGCCAGGACTGGTTCACGCTGCTTACGAGTATGTTTCTGCACGGCAGCTGGATGCACCTGATCGGCAACATGCTGTACATGTACATCTTTTCGGATAACATCGAGGCTTCCGTCGGCAATCTGCCTTTCGTGGTCTTCTATCTACTCGGTGGGCTGGCGGCCGGCCTGTGCCACATCTACTTCAACCCCGGCAGCGAGATCCCCGCCGTCGGGGCCAGCGGGGCGCTTTCCGCGGTGATGGGTGCCTACATCGTGCTGTTCCCGAAGAGCAACATCCGTGGGTTCTTCTTTTTCTTCCGGGTGAACATCCCCGCCTGGATCTTCCTGGGCTTTTGGTTTTACCAGCAGTCGTCAGCGGGCTATGCCAGCTTGGGGGATACCTCCGGCGGTATCGCCTGGTGGGCGCACATCGGTGGCTTTGTCTTTGGCGTGGTCAGCGGTTTTGTGTTTAGGGCCCGGTACGGGACGCCGGCGCTCCGGTCCGCCCGTTCACGCAAATAGTCCTTTAGTCAACGCCCGGTCCAACCTAAGCTTTCTATTCACTGTTCTACCCCGCACCTGGGCTCCGCCCCAAAAAAAATCATCTATGGCGCAAGCACGCACGGACGTCAACACCCTCGGTGAATTCGGCTTGATCGATCACCTTACGCAGGCTTTTAAATCGCGGCAGGAAACTACTGTTCTCGGTGTCGGTGACGATGCGGCGATCATTGCTACCGGCGGCCCCGAGCAGCTACTCGTCAGTACCGACATGCTGGTCGAAGGCATCCATTTCGATTTTGCCTACACCCCACTTAAGCACCTCGGCTACAAGGCCGTAGCGGTCAACGTTTCCGACATCTGCGCCATGAACGGGCGGCCGCAACAGATCACCGTGAGTATTGCCCTGAGCAACCGTTTTAGCGTTGAATCCCTCGAGGAGTTTTACGCGGGCGTCCGGGCTGCGTGTGACCATTATGGCGTCGATCTCGTCGGCGGGGATACCACGAGCAGCAACAAGGGGTTGATCATCAGCATCACCGCCATCGGCCGCGCGCCTGCCTCCCGTATTACCCGCCGCAGCACCGCCAAAGTGGGCGATCTGATCTGCGTCACCGGTTACCTCGGCAGCGCGTATCTGGGCCTGCAATTGCTGGAGCGCGAGAAGCAAGTCTACCTGGCTAACCCCGATATGCAACCGGAGATGAAGCAGGAGAATAAGGAGCTCTACGCCGCCATCCTCCGCCCGGAGGCCCGTACCGACATGGTCGATCTCTTCGCCAAGAATGACCTCGTGCCCACCTCCATGATCGACATCAGCGACGGGCTGGCCAGCGAGATCTTCCACATCTGCAAAGCCTCCGGCGTGGGTGCGGTGATCGAGGAAGGCAACGTTCCCATCCGCCAGGAAGCCCAACTCCAGGCGCTGGAGTTCAACCTCGACCCCATCACCGTGGCCCTATCCGGCGGTGAAGACTACGAGCTTCTCTTCACCGTCGACCCGAAAGACGTCGAAAAGGTCAAATACCTACCCGGTATCTACATTTCCGGCGAGATCGTTGCACGGGGGGAGGGCGTGAACCTGCATACGACCGGGGGGAATATTCACCCGATTGAAGCGCAGGGTTGGAAGCATTTTTAGTTTTTAGTCGCTCGCTGCGCGATCGGTAGCGGGTAGGCCGGTCTGCGGCCGTTAGCGGGTAGGCGCTTTCGATGGGTGCAGGTAGCGAGCCGGAATGAATTTTGCCGGGTTGGCGATCATATAAGAAAGTAGTCGACCGACCTCTTCGGATTCATTAATCAGCTTTGCGTAAGACTCTTCGTCAATATAGTCTTCCGCTAAAGCAAACTGGAGCCAGGTTTGGGTTTCATAGTTTTCACTGATAGAGTCAGTTAGCTTAGAGGTAAAGTGCTTAGGATATCTGCGCTTTCCGAAAGCTTCGGCCATATTCGCGCGGACGGACCTGGACGATCTTCTAATCTGATCGGTGAGACTATAGATTTCCCTCTTAGGAAATGATTGGGCTGCCGTTGAAATAGACATTCCGAGCCCGAATGCCTTCTTGTAAGCATACCAATTACGGTAATGTGAAGCTGCCATGGTATAGGATATTGATTCCCAACAAACTACCGGCGACTTTAGTCAATCGATCAAGCTTTAAACGTATACTTACGATTATATACGAATAGCTGCGACTACCGCCTGCAGACCACTATCCGCTACCGCCGAAGGCGCCTCCCTTTAAAAGCCCGAAGGGCTTGCCTAGCCTACCGAGTAACCAACTCTTCCCGATCCGGCCCCGTAGAAACCATACTTACCCGCGTACCCAATTTCTTCTCCAAAAAGCGAACGTATTCCATGCAGGCTTGTGGGAGGTTCGCTTCCTCCTTGACTCCCGTCAGGTCGGTATTCCAGCCCGGTACGTCGGTATAGATTGGTTCGTAGTTTTCGTGTACCAGGTCGAAGGGTAATTCGCGGCTGGTAACGCTTTCGACGCTGTAGGCATCAGCGGCTTGAAGGGTTTCGAATTTGTTGAGCACGTCGACTTTCGTCACTACGATCTGCGTCACGCCATTCAGCATGATCGTGTAGCGGAGCTGTACGAGGTCGATCCAGCCACAGCGGCGGGGCCGGCCGGTGGTGGCGCCGAACTCATGGCCTTCCTTGCGGAGGAATTCACCGACCTCCCCGCTCAGTTCAGTCGGGAAGGGGCCGCCACCGACACGTGTACAGTAAGCTTTCGTGATGCCGATGACTTCGCCGATCCTCTGGGGGGCGATGCCCAAGCCGGTACAGACACCGGCGGTGATGGTATTGGAGGAGGTTACGAAGGGGTAGGTGCCGAAGTCGATATCGAGCATGGAGCCCTGGGCGCCTTCGGCCAGGATCTTTTCGCCCCGCTCGATGGCGTCATTGATGTAGTACTCACCGTCAACGAAGGGAAGTGCCTGTAAGCGTTTCACGGCTTCGAACCACTTCTCCTCCTCCTCCGCCAGGTCGAACTCGATGTAGGGATAAAGGCCGACGAGCTCCTTGTGCTTCTGCTTGAGGTGGTCGTAGCGCTCGCGGAAGTCGGGCGCTTCCAGGTTGCCGACGCGCAGGCCGTTACGGCCCGTCTTATCCATGTACGTCGGGCCGATGCCTTTGAGGGTGGAGCCGATCTTGCGGTCTCCCTTGGCGTTCTCCCGCGCCGCATCGAGCAGGCGGTGGCTGGGCAGGATCAGATGGGCTTTGCGGGCGACGAACAGGCGGCCGGCGTAGTTCACCCCGGCGGCGTCCAGATTATCGAGTTCGCTGGCCAGCGTAATCGGGTCGATCACCACTCCGTTACCGATCAGGTTCTTCAGCTTCGGGCGGAAAATGCCGGAGGGGATGGTGTGCAATACGAACTTCTTACCATCGAAGATCAGGGTATGACCGGCATTCGGCCCGCCCTGAAAGCGGGCGATGATGTCGTATTGCGGCGCGAGCACGTCCACAATTTTTCCTTTGCCTTCATCTCCCCATTGGAGACCTAATAGTACGTCTACGGCCATAGTCTGTTTGCCTTTACGGGCCGGGCGGTTCATTCCGGGCTGGCCCTGCGAAAACGCCGGCGAAGGTACGACGCAGATGACAGCAGTGGAGCTAAGCTGACGAACATGCGGCGCCCGGGGGTGGTCTTACCCGGTACTACTAGCCTCTATTTCTACTCGACTATGCCACAGTCCGCCAGGACCATCAACCTCGTCATGCGTATCGGTAGCGCGGCAAAGGGCCTCGTCTACTTTTTGATGGGGGCCTTTTGCCTGACCACCGTATTCGGCGTAAGTACCAGCACCAGCGGGCCGCGGGACATCATCCAGTGGCTGGGGCGCAATCAATACGGTCAGCTGGTCTACTTGCTCCTCGGCCTCGGCATCCTCGCCTACGCGCTCTGGCGGCTCTACGAGGCCTTCATCGACCCCCACAGACGGGGCAAAACCGCCGGGGCACTCTTCTACCGAATCAACTGCATCGTCGTCGGGGGCACTTACGCGGCGCTCGCTTTTTACGCCTTTCGCCGCCTCTTCCGCGGGCACGAGAAGGGGGAAGTGCGGGAGGACGCGCTACAAATCCTGCTCAGCTTTCCCTACGGTAATAAGATCGTTTACCTCATCGCGGCCCTGGTGATCGGGGCGGGCATTTCCGCGCTGTACACGGGCTTTTCTAACCTGCATATGCGGGATGTAGACGACTGGTCGCTGTCCAAAACGCAGCACGTTTGGTTTCGCTGGGTCGGGGTGGTGGGCCTGGGCGGGGTGGCGGCGGTCTACTTCATCATGGCGTACTCG
Source organism: uncultured Lewinella sp. (assembly GCA_963668285.1). Lineage (GTDB taxonomy): Bacteria > Bacteroidota > Bacteroidia > Chitinophagales > Saprospiraceae > Neolewinella. The sequence continues at coordinate 11,401 of OY764570.1, forward strand.
CTCTACGAGGTAGGCAAACTTCACCGGGCAGAGAACTTCCGGGGCGTCGGCGAAGCCCTCTCTTACCTGGAGGGGTGGGGCGTCGGCTTGGTCCTCATGCTGATCACCGGTACCGGCTTGGTCGCCTACGGCATCTTTATGGGCCTGAAGGCGGCTTACGAACGCAGGCCGGACGGTAAGCGTGAAGGCTGACCACACGCCAAAAAGCCCTTCCCCGACGCTGTCGGGGAAGGGCTTAGCAGTCACGAAACGCCGGGGCGCCCGCTAAATCGACTACTTGGTGTAGGTAGAGTCGCTGACGGACAGCTTATGGCGGCCCTTAGCGCGGCGGCGAGCGAGTAGCTTACGGCCGTTCTTGGTGCTCATACGGCTACGGAAACCGTGCTTGTTGACGCGCTTGCGCTTGGAGGGCTGGTACGTTCTTTTCATATCGCTTAGCGTTTGGGAGGAACCTCACCGATCGAAAGATTCGGGAAGGCGGGGTTCACCATCGGTTCTAACGGGCCGCAAAGGTAAGGCTTGGTAATTCCCTGGACAAACTCTTTACCGGGCAATTGGCCGGGGTAACGTTCCGAGACTACCTTTACAGTCATATCAGCTACGTATCAGCACGTTGTCGACTGAGCCCCCCTATCCAACAACAGTATGCAATCAACGCAACCCTACGCTTATCTTTTACTGCTTGCCTTACTCTGCGCGCAGCCGGTATTTCTCGGTGCCCAACACGGCGTCGATGGTGGCTTTTTACAAAAGGTCCCTACCACTACCCTACCCCAGCAAGATAATGCCCGCCTACTGGAAAAGGAGCTGGCCGCCCGCGCGCCCGGCCGGCCCATCACCTTTGCCGTAGCCATCCCTACCCGCATTCGCCCCACCGATTCGGGCATCTGGGCGGAAGCCGGCGGTAACTCCAATTGGTACTTACGCGTACGCAGCGAAGGCGCCCAAAGCCTCAACCTGGGCTTCAGCGAGTACCACCTACCGGAAGGCGCCGCACTCTACCTCAGCACCGAAGCGGAGCGCTTCGGGCCTTTCACGGTGGCCGATAATAAGGACCACGATGAATTCTGGACGCCGATGCTGGACGGGGAAGAACTGCTCATCGAGCTCGAAGTACCGACGGCCAAGAAAAAAGACGTCCGACTATACCTTACCTCGGTCAACCACGACTTCGTCGGTATGACCAAGTCGGCTTCCGGTGGTTGTAACCTGGACGTCATCTGCGGAGCGGACGACGGCTGGGAGATCGTAGATGGTTACCGCGATATTATCCGCTCCGTCGGTGTCTATAGCCTGGCGGGCACGCGGGCGTGTACGGGCTTTCTCGTGAACAACGTCAATCAAGATGGCACCCCGTTCTTCATGACGGCCAACCACTGTAACGTTAGTGAAGATAACGACCAGTCCATGGTCGTATATTGGAACTTCGAGAACCTCACCTGCCGCCAGCCGGATACCGCCTTTGCGGGTAGCGGGTCGGGTAGGCTCGACGTCTTCCAACGCGGTGCCCGCTTGCTCGCGAACAACCCCCCTACGGATATGGCGCTTACCGTACTGGAAGACCCCGTCGTTCCCGCGGCGAATGCCTTCTTCGCGGGTTGGTCGCGCGATCCGGTCCTCCCACCCACCGATACCGTAATCGCTATTCACCACCCGAGAGTTAATGAGAAGCGTATCTCCTTTTCGTTCGAGACGGTTAATCGGAGTTTTACCGACACGTCTCCCGACCCTGAAGGAACCTTTCTTACCGTGACCTCTTGGAGCATTGGCACTACTGAGGGCGGCTCCTCCGGCTCACCGCTATTTGACAGCAACCGGCGCGTTCGAGGCCAGCTTTTTGGTGGCACCGCCGGTTGTCAAACCCCTGACGGCTACGATATCTACGGCTTTTTTCATTCCAGTTGGACGGGCGGCGGCGATCGTTCCAGTAGCCTCAATAGTTGGTTAGACCCCTGCGGTGCCGCCGGGATGGAGTTAGATGGCCTCGAAGCATCGGTAGTTCCCAACCTGCTGGCCGCTGAGTTCTATTGCCGGGAGGTTTGCACCGGGGATACCCTGTCGTATGCGATCAATATCGGTAGTGGTTACCCTACGGGCGCCGACCTCCGTCTGTTGGACGTCCCGGCGGGGATTACGGCAACGCTCAGTACCAACACCGCTGGCGGCGGCGACCGGGTAAGCGTGGAGGTGATCGTACCTCCTGACCTGGCCATAGGCAGCTACCCCTTTCGGGTACGAATCACCGGCGGCGGACAGACGGACGAGATCACGCTGACGACCTTCGTCCTTGAGGGGTCACCGGCAGCTCCGGTGCTGCTTTCGCCTTCACCCGGCGATACGGACGCGCAACCCCTATTAAGTTTTGCCTGGGAAGCTACTGCTATAGATCGTGCGTACGACTTCGAGCTTGCCACCGATGCCGCCTTCACCCAAATAATTCAGGTCGGCGCCAGCTTGCGCGACCCCGCGCTCGAGCTTGGCTTTGTGCTGGATGGCGATACCGATTACTTCTGGCGCGTCCGTGCCCGTAATGCCTGTGGGATAGGGCCTTGGTCGGTCGGTACTTTCAAAACCGCCGACCGCACTTGCGAGATTAAAAATTCCTCGCAAACGCCCGTGAGCATCGGCCCGGGCGCAGGAACGATAACGAGGGCCACGGTAACGTTCGACGACGACGTTGCGATCCAGCTGTTGAGTATAAACGTGCGCATCCAACATACCTTCATCGGTGATCTTTCCGCCGATTTGGTACGTGGTACGGATACGCTGAGACTATTCGACGCCCCCCTTAATGGCTCATGCGGTGCGCCTAACATGGACGTCGTGTTCTCCAGCGAGGCCAGTGCTTCCGCCGATGATTTCGTCGCTACTTGCTTCGTTGCCGACCCGGGAAGCCAAGGCACCTTCCAGCCCGCCGGTAGCTTCGATCGCTACGTAGGCACCTCCGCGCGGGGCGACTGGACGCTGATAGTAACCGACGATGAGAACGGAGACGGTGGCAGCCTCACGGACTTTGAAATTACGGTATGCGGGAAGGACAACACGACCAGCGTCCACGAACTAGGAACAAGCGGTAGCTTATCGATCTTCCCCAACCCCGCCAGCGAGCGGGTAACGATTGACCTGAAGGGTGACTGGCCGGCGCAAGTCAACGGCAGGCTTTACGACCTTACCGGCAGGCCACTACGCGACTACCGGCTCGCGGGCGGCGGCACGACGACCTGGGACGTCAGCCGCTTACCGACCGGCATGTACTTCCTCCGCATCCGCTCGGGTGGTAAGGAGTTTACCGAGCGGCTCGTAGTCACCCGGTAGATCCCCCGCGTTACTACGATTAACTTATCGTAGACGGGGCCGCTAACTGCGCTTAACCGCAATACCGTTAAGTTTGCCGGTATGCTACGCGGTCTTCTATCGTACACCTTACTACTATGCTGGAACTGCTGCGCGCCGGCACAAACCGATCTTGCGGCGAAAGTCGAAGCATTCACGGCGCGTGAGGAACTGCGCGGTGCCCAGATCGGCATCAGCGTCGTAGAGGTAGCTAGCGGCCGACAGCTCGCGGCCTACCGGCCCTTCACCGCCCACATCCCGGCCTCCACCCAGAAGCTGGTCACCACCGCCGCCGCCGCGGATCTGCTCGGCGTAGACCATCGTTTTACGACCCGCCTGGTCTACACCGGCGAATTGACTGACGACGGCACCCTGCGCGGTAACGTATACATCGTCGGGGGAGGTGACCCTACCCTGGCCAGCCCCTACATGGATGGCGTCCTCCGCCTGCCGGAAGTCCTGGCACGCTGGAGAAAGGCCGTAACCGACGCCGGCATCGACCGCATCGAAGGGCGCATCGTCGGGGATGCGACCTACTACGGCACGGACGGCCCCGCAGCCGGCTGGCCGTGGGCGGACCTGGGCAATTACTACGGAGCGGGGGCCTACGGGCTCAACATCCACGAAAACAGCTACTCCCTCGACCTCCTCCAGCGCCCCAAGCAGGGGGCTACGCCGCTGGTGAGCGGGACCCGACCGGAAGTGACCGGGCTGACGATAAAAAATGAGTTGATCAGCGGCCCGCCCGGGAGCGGTGACCAAGCCTACCTTTTCGCCAGCCCGTTCGGTGCGACCGCTTACCTGAGGGGGAGCATACCCGCCGGCAGCGGCCGCTTCACCATCCGCGGCTCTTTGCCGGACCCGGCCCTGCTCGCCGCTCGACTACTACGCGAAGCGCTGATTGAGGCAGGCATACCGGTCGCGCTACCGCCGGAGTCCTCAACCAGCAGCGCGATTACTACCCCGGAGACCACTGTTTTGCTGGACGAGTACCACTCCCCTCCCCTCTCCGCCATCATCGACCGGACGAACCTACGCAGCCTCAACCTTTACGCCGAAGCTCTGCTGCGGGAGATGAATAAAGCTCGTGGCGCGGCCACCCGCGACCTCGCCGATGCGCGCTTGCTAACGGACTGGCTGACCGAACGGGGTATTGCCACCCCCTCCACCTATTTGATTGACGGCAGCGGCCTTTCCCCCCGCAACTTCCTCTCCCCCGCCCTGCTGACCAACCTGCTCCGTACCCAAGCCGGTAATGACCGTTGGCGCGCCAGCATCCCGCTAGCGGGCAGGACGGGCAGTATGCGCAACTTCCTTAGAAAGCGGGTCGCGGCCGGGCGGTTATCCGCCAAGTCCGGCTCCCTGGAGGCCGTCCGCTGTTATGCCGGTTACGCTACTACTTCGGATGGTCGGGAGCTCGCTTTTGCCATCATGGTCAACAACCACACCGTAGAAGGCCGCGATCTCCGGGGCTGGATGCTCGAGTTGATGAACGATCTTTGCGCATCCTCCGCACCCTGACGAAACGGCATTAAGTTTATCTTGCGAACATAACCTGAGAACCTACCCCCCGATGCTCCGCCCGCTCTTTCTCTGCTTGCCCTTGCTGGTAGTCGCCTGCCGCCCGGACCCGCTGCCGGCGCCGGAGCCCGGCATCTACGTAGAGGAACCCGAAGAGCGCGACCGCGGCTTCTGGCAACGACCGGGCGCCGTGATGGACGCCATGGGCGATCTGGAAGAAAAAGTAGTGGCCGACATCGGCGCCGGAAGTGGTTTCTTCGCCCGCCGCTTAGCCCCCATCACCGACCGCGTTATAGCCGTAGAGCTCACCGATAGCCTCGTCGGCGTCCTGGAAGACATCCGTGACGCGGAGCTCCCGAAGGAAAGACGCAGCCGCCTCCAGCCCCGACTCGGCCGGCCGGATGACCCCCGCTTGGAGGAGAACGAGGTGGACATCATCCTCTTGGTGAACACGCTCATGTACATCGACCGGCCGAAGAAATACCTGAGCAAAATCTACCCCGCCCTGCGTGGCGACGGCCGCATCGTCATCGTCGACTGGAAGAAGAAAGACACCAAATTAGGCCCGGAGAAAGCCGACCGCATCGCACTCGGCGACCTGGAAGACATGCTCAAATCCGCGGGTTACCACCTGGTCAGTAGCGACGATGAAACGCTGGAGTACCAATACATCGTCGTAGCCGATAAGCTTACCGAAGCCCCCGAAGAGTAGTCGTACGCCCTTAATCCTTGTCGAGCCACCGCAGCAGCAGCGGAATCAGTAACAAGTCGCTCCCTACCGCACTCGCCAGCGTCAAACTGATCAGCAGCCCGATCGTCACGCTGGGCGGGTTAATGCTGAAGAGCATCACCAGGAAGCCGAAGAACAAGACCACTGAAGTCAACACGATCGCCTTACCGGCCTCCCGGAACGTGAGGTGGATGGCCTCCTCCACGGCTAACCCCCGCCCGCGAGCCAGTCGGTACTTGGCCAGGAAGTGAATGGTATCGTCCACCGCGATACCGAAAATGATCGCGAAAACGATGCTCACCCCGGCCTCCAGTTCTATACCCAGGTAGCCCAGCATGGCCCCGGCCAACAATAAGGGAAGGATGTTGGGTACCAGGGAAATGACGAGCATCTTATAGCTTCGGAACAGTATTGCCATCAGCCCGCAGACGATCAGAATGGCCAAACCGAGCCCCTGCAGCAGGTTGCGGCGGATGTACTCCGCGTTCTTATCGATGATCACCCCCGTGCCGGTAGAGCGTACGTCGATCAGGCTGGTATCCACGTTGGCATCGATCCAGGCATTCGTTCGCTTCATGAATACCTTCACGCTATCCGCCCCCAGGTCGGCGAAGCGGCTGGTGATGCGCGCCTTCGTTTCGTCGGGGTTGACTAATACGTTCAGGTTGGAAGCGGGGATCTGCCTTGCTATTCGTTGGTACTGCCGGTAGGTTCGTTCGTCTTCCGGCAGGTCATAGGCGTCCGGTCGGTTGTTGTTGAACATCTGGTTGATGCTGCGGTACACCGCCGTGATGCTGGTCGTGCTCTGAACCTGCGGGTACTGCTTGAGGTAGTCCTCGATCTTCCCAATCTGCTGCATTACGGCAAAGTCGGATACCCGGGCGGTATCTTTCGTCAGGATGGCCATTTCGAAGGGGCGGAATCCGCTCAGCTCCCGCTCGAAGAACAGGAAGTCTTCGGTAATCTTCTGCCCCTTGGGCAAGGCGGATTCGATGCGGTAGTTCGTCGTCACCCGGCTGATGCCGATGGTGCAGAGGATGGCGAGCACCACCGCCCCGATCTTGATAGCGCCCGGGTTGAGGCGGGTAAGCCGGTAGGCGCGTTCCAGTAACCGATCCCAAAACTGCTGTTGCCGGCCGATCTTCACGATCTGGTCTACGCTCAAAAAAGACAGTAGTGCCGTAGTAAAGAAGATGACGGTACAAAAGGCCACCATCACCCCTAAGGCCGCATTGATGCCGAAATCCCGAATAGGATCGACCCGGCTGGTCAGCAGGGTGGCGAAGCCGACCGCCGTCGTTACCGAAGTCAGCAGCGTGGCCAGCCCGATCTCCTTGATCGTGATGCGGATGGCCGTTTCTTTATCCCGACCCGCCCTGAGCTCATCGATGTATTTGGACATGATGTGGATCACGTCCGACGTACCCACGATGATCATCAGCACCGGGTACAGCGCGGCAATCGCGTTGAGCTCCCTCCCCAGCAGACCCAGCAGACCTAGGAACAGCAACAGGCCGAGCGCGATACTCACCAGCGAAACCAATATCCCCAACGGCCGGCGGAACAGGAAAAACATGACCAGGGTCACTAACAAACCGGAGATGATCGCCGATACGATCACCTCGCGTACCTGTACGGCGACCATCTCCTTCTGGAAGTTGGCCGCGCCGAGGTAGTGGTAGTCGTCAAAATCATAGCGCTCGATGACGCCCTGCACCCCCTCCATCAGCTCCTTAGCCTTGTCGAGACTGGAAACGACGTCTACGTCACTCCCGTTAAGGTTGACGAGGCTGACGGTTTTGAGCAGGACCACCAGCGCCGTTGCCTCCTTATTGATCAGGTTGTTGACGAAGCGTTCGTCCTGCATGATGCGGGCACTATCCACCCCTAACCTGCCGGGGTCGTCGAGGTGGATGGCGGGGATGGTGGTAACGGCAAAGGGCGTCTTGATGGGGTAACTGAAAGTCGTCAGCGACTGCACGCCCAGTATCGACTCCAGCTCCCGCACCTCCAGTGCGAAATCGTGGGCCTCGTTGAGGAAAGCCGAGTCGAAAACCCCCTCGGGGCGTTCCAGCGCGACGAGCAGGAAGTTATCGTCGCCCTCGAACTCCTCGACGAACTCTAAGAAGAAGGCCAGATCGTCGTCTCCCCGCGGGAAGAACTGCGAAAAGTCGAAGGTGAAGCGCAGCTGAAAGCAACCGTAAACGGCGGCGGCGGCAAAAAAGGCGAAGGCGAGGAGGACCGGGAGGCGGTAACGGCGCATTGGGGCGGGTCAGAAGCAAAAGCGTAGACCTACCCAGGTTGGGCAGATCGGGAGTAGATGGAATGCAGGCGGGCGGTGCTGGTTCTGTCCGATCGCGATGGCGGCCTATTTTTTACCGTGGCCCGACGACCGTCGTTGCTTTCCGTCCCTACCCTGCCGGCGCTGCCCCCCTTTCCCGCCGGCCGTACGGGGCTGTTTCTTGTACACCAAGTGCATCCGGCTCTCGAGGGGGTGGGCCGTATCCTCCGCGTGGCGGGCGCGGTGCTGAAAGGCTTCGTGGGCGCGAAAGAGGGCGGCGATGAGGCTTTCGGGGCTGGCTTCGTCCTTGCCGACGAGGTCGTAGGCAGTGCCGTGATCCGGGGAGGTACGGATGGCGGGGAGGCCGGCGGTGTAGTTCACGCCTTTACCGAAGCTGAGGGCTTTGAAGGGGATGAGGCCCTGGTCGTGGTACATCGCCAGGACGGCGTCAACCTTATTTTGCTTACCGGCGCCAAAGAAGCCGTCGGCCGGGAAGGGGCCCATCGCGAGGATCCCCGCCTCCTTGGCTGCTTCGACGGCGGGGCGGACGACCTTGATGTCTTCTTCCCCGATCCGCCCATCGTCACCGGCGTGGGGGTTGAGGGCGAGTACGGCGATGACGGGGCGCTGAATGCCGAAATCACTCCGCAAGGCCGCATCCATTATGGTAAGCTTCTTTAGGATACTCGCTTTGGTGACCTGGCTGGCGACCTCCGCCACGGGGATGTGGTTCGTGACGATGCCTACCCGCAGCTCGTCGGTAACGAGGAACATCAGGCTTTCCTCCGCCCCCAAACGCTCGGTGAGCATTTCGGTGTGGCCGGGGTACGGAAAGCCGTCCTTCGGCATCACCGATTTATTGATCGGGGCGGTCACCAGGGCATCGATGGTGCCGGTTTTGAGGTCTTCCACGGCTTGCTCCAGCGCCAGGGCCGCGGCCCGCCCGCCGGTTTCGGTGGGGCTGCCCGGGTTCAGCTCGAAATCTTCCGGGAAGGCCCGGACGAGGTTTATTCGCTCTTCTTCCGCCTGGTCGGCGGCGGGTACGACGGTGTAGGAGAAGCCCTCCGCCGCCTCGCCTCCATAGCCTTTGATGGCGGCCTCCGAACTGTAAACGACCGGCGTGACGAGGTCGAGGATGCCCTCCCGCGAGAGGGCCTTTACCACTACTTCCGGCCCGATGCCGTTGGGGTCGCCGATGGATATACCGATAGTGAGCTTTGTCATGAAGGTAAAGGTATACCTTAGCCGCGTGAAGAGTTGGATCCCAAACGCCGTTACCCTCCTGAATCTCTTTTGCGGGTGCGCGGCCATCATTAGCATTCTCGACGGGCAGTTCCTGGCCGCCTTCTACTTTCTCTTTGCGGCGGGCTTGTTTGATTTCGCCGACGGCCTGGTAGCTCGGCTGCTAAACGTCAGTAGCGAGCACGGCAAAGAACTCGATAGCTTGGCGGATATGGTCAGCTTCGGGGTAGTCCCCGCCATGATCTACTATACGCTACTCAGCGTTGGGTCACCGCTAACCGAGCCTGCTCTTGTACACAACGGCCTTGCACCTGCGGCCTCGCAAAACATTGTTTGGTCCTGGTCAGCGGCCCCCGCATTGCTTATTGCGATGTTCTCCTGCCTTCGCCTGGCAAAATTCAACCTCGATACGCGGCAAACGGAAAATTTCGTCGGTGTGGCCACGCCGACCAGTACGCTTTACGCCGTCGGGCTTATGCTGATCTACGCATTCGATACGTTCGGCTGGCGGGAATACGTGATCAGCCCGTGGGTGCTTTACCCTTCCATCCTGGCTTTTTCCTACCTACTCGTGAGCGAACACCCGATGTTTTCCTTCAAACTCAAAAGCCGGGGGTGGGCGGGCAACGAGGCGCGAATTATCTTTGCCGCCCTTGCCATACTGCTGTTGATCGTACTGCGCACGGCAGCCTTCCCCTTCATCGTTGGCGCCTACCTGCTGATCAACTTGCTTGCACCCCCCAAAACTTCCTGACCATGAATTTTCTGGCCCACATCAACATCATGCCGAAAACGGAATTGCTCGATCCGCAAGGGAAGGTCGTGGTCAAAAACCTGCCCAATGTGGGTATTGAAGGCGTGAACGACGTCCGTATCGGCAAGCACGTCATGATCGCGGTGGAGGCGGACTCAGAGGATGCCGCCCACGAAAAGGTAGATAGAGCATGCTCTAAGCTGCTTGCCAACTTAATTATGGAGGATTATGACTTCGTCCTCGAAGAGGCCTAGAGGTCGCCAAAGTCCACCAGATCATAGCGCGGTGAGCTTTCGAATTGCTGCCGTAGGATACCGAGGTGGCCAGAACCAAAGATAACCAGGATGCGGTCGTCGGGCGAAGTCGTTGCCCGCTGGATCTTGCGGTAGATCCGTAAGTTGCGACTGTACCAACCAATTGCTAGCGCGTCGGGGTCGGCATCGGCCGTATACTCCAGGTAGTGGCCGTGCCCACGGTGGATCCGGTCGGTCGAGTTTACGTAACGGAAGTATTCCATCAGCGTTTGCTCCCGCAGCACCCGATCGTCGTTCTCGTAGAGTAGACCGTAGCGGTGGTCGATGAGGGTATCTACGTTCTCGTCTTCGCTGCCGACGTAGATCTCTTCGTCGAGCCACGGCCGGTACCGGAGGGAATCGGGCCCCACGTACAGATCGTAAGCCAGTGACTTGGCGTCTCCGGCAACCAGGCTATCCAAGCCAAAGCGTTTCGCCAGTCGAAAGCCCAGTTGATACTCCTCCCCCCGCGGCAACTCGAACGCTCCGGCGAGGTAGCTTCGGTACCTTTCGTTCAGCTTTTTGCCATCTCGCTTTTCTACGACGATCTTGGTGGGTTGGAAGCGGGCCAGGTACTCGATCAGTTCGGCCAGTTCGGCGGCCTTTTCCGGGGCGGTTACGTCGACCTTGTCTTCCTCGGCGGTCTTGTGGTCGTCCAGGCCGGGGTAATCAAAGTGGAAAGTGCCGAACAGCAATACTTTTGCCTGTCGATCGCCGGCTACCAGGATTTGATCCGCGTTACGGGTTGAGGTTGTCTGAGCACCGGCCAGAAATGGCCAGAGAACAAGTAAGGAGAGAAGTAGCGTATTGTGCATGTGTTGGTTATTTCATTTGGTTATAGAGACTGCTCTCCCATTGCGTCCGTTGCACCTGAGCTTCTGCCATTACCGACCGAGGAGGCAGAGACAACCACTCCACATTAACAGTGTTCTACCGCCATGAAGTCAGTCGATAACTACAATCAGCTAACGCCCGAAGAGGAGCGCGTCATCGTCCGCAAAGGCACCGAGATGCCGTTCACGGGGGAATACAACAACTTCAAGTTAGATGGCGTATTCGTTTGCCGCCGCTGCGAAGCGCCGCTGTACGACAGCCGGGATAAGTTCAGCTCCGGCTGCGGCTGGCCCAGCTTCGACGACGAAGTACCCGGGGCGATCCTGAAAGAGGGAGACGCCGACGGGCGGCGCGTCGAGATTTTGTGCAACAACTGCGGCGGCCACCTCGGCCACGTTTTTAAGGGCGAACGCTTCACCCCGAAGGACACCCGCCACTGCGTAAACAGCCTCAGCATCCGTTTCGTACCGCGAGAAAAATGGACGGCGAAACAGGAGAATTCCGAGAAATAACTACCTTTCGGGTAACTTTAACAGTAATGGGTAAGCGAACGCACGTCGAACAGCGTTCCCCCCGTAACAATTTTACTTAGCGTTTGCACGCGCCAAACTAACCGGATATTCGGCCGAACGACGGCCACGCTTATACTACGACCCAGTTCGAACTTCTGTACCAACATAAAAGTCGCACATAGCTCTTCGTTATACGTTGAATAACAAAGAGTTACATCGAAAAAGTTTGTAAAGCCGGGTGGTTTCCACCTAATCTTTACGGGCTCGCTTGGAGGATCTTGCCGACGGAACACCGCCCATTCGCTGGGCTACCTTCCCTACGGTTATTGTTACACGAAACCGATTTATATGAGACAGCTTCTTGCATGTCTTTTCTTATCCACCCTTTTCTTTACCACCCATACAAAGGCCGCCGCCGCGGCAGGTAGCCAGCTCCACTCTACCAACTCACTCATTCAGCAGCGCATCGAGCGCCTGAATCTTCCACTCAAAACCTCGGGTACGGACGCCCGCTTCCAAAATAAGCTGCGGGACTTCCTGAGGAGCCCCCGCGGTACGGCGCGCATACTAGGCCGCAGCCAACGCTACTTCCCGATCATCAACGAAGTATTCTGTGAACTGGACGTGCCCGTCGAGCTCAGGTACCTTTCCGTGATCGAGTCCGCGCTTAACCCCCGGGCCGTTTCTCACCGGGGCGCAGCCGGCCTCTGGCAACTGATGCCCGCCACCGCCCGCTCTTTGGGCCTACGCGTCGATGGTTACGTCGACGAGCGGATGGACCCGGAAAAATCTACCCGCGCCGCAGGCACGATGCTGAAGCAATTGCACGACGACCTGGGTGACTGGAAGCTCGTGGCCGCCTCCTACAACGCCGGCCCCGCCCGGGTACGCAGCGCGATCCGCCGCGCCGGCTCCCCGCGAGACTTCCGCCGCGTCAAACGCTACCTCCCCCGCGAAACCCGCAACTACATCGGCAGGTACACCGCCGCCGCCTACATCTTTAACTACCACGCGAGCTACAACATCTCCGCCCCGGTGCAGGCGCCCGCCGCAGTAGCCACCTTCCCGATCTTCAAAGGGCAGAGCCTGACGCGCATCGCACGCATCACCGGTACCAAGTACAGGACGTTACGCCGCATGAACCCTAGCTTGAGAGGGTCCTACATCCCCACCAACCGGGGCGGCTTCACCCTAAGGCTGCCGGTGCGGGGCCTCGATACCCTCCGCTCAACGATCTGGGGTAAATCTCACCTCGTCTATACCGATGCCTTTGCGGAGCGTAGCGGCCTCGTGACCAGCGCGCAAGTGCAGGGCTTCAACCCCACTACCTGGCTCCTGGGCATTCCCGAGGTCGAAGCCTTCACCCCCGGCGCCGTATACCACCGCATTGTCGCCGATTGGAGCGAGGCTTGGGTAGGGGAATCAGCTTTCGCCGCGGCATAATTTTCGGGCTTAGGAACTGTTGACGTGATGACTCATCCCAACATCCCACACATCGACTAACTACCCCCGGCTCCGCAGCCGAATAACCGGGCAGATAACCTCTTCCAGCGATATCCCCCCGTGCTGGAAGGTATCCCGGTAGTAGTTATTGTAGTAGTTGTAGTTATTCGGGTACAGGAAGAATTTATCCTCCTTGGCGAAGATGAAGGTCGAGCTGATATTCGGCCGCGGGAGCATCGCCTTTTGCGGGTCGCGGATTTCCAGCACGTCGCGCTCTTCGTAGTTGAGGTTGCGGCCGAGTTTGTAACGAAGGTTCGTGCTGGTATCGCGGTCGCCCACTACCCGGCTGGGGCTGTTGACGCGGATGGTGCCGTGGTCGGTGGTGATGATCAACTGCACGTCGCGCTCGGCGAGCTTGCGTAGGGTTGCCCAGAGCGGGGAGTTCTCGAACCAGCTGCGGGTGAGGCTGCGGTAGGCCTTTTCGTCCCCGGCCAATTCTTTGAGTACTTCCATCTCCGTGCGGGCGTGGCTCAGCATGTCGATGAAGTTGTAGACGATGACGCTGAAGTCGTTGTTGAGGAAGTCCAGCGCCCGGTCCTGCATCTGGCGGGCGAAGTTGGTACGGGTAACCTTGGTGTAATCCCACCGGATGTCGTCGCGCCGCATCAGCCGCTCGAGTTGTTTGCCGAGCAGGTCGGCTTCGTGGTTGTTCTTACCGCCCTCGTCGGTATCGTTCTTCCACCATTTTTTGTAGTGCTTGGCGATGTCCGACGGCATCATGCCCGCGAAGATGGCGTTGCGGCTGTACTGGGTAGCGGTTGGGAGGATGCTGTAAAAGAAGTCCTCTTCCTCCACCCGGTACAGTTCGTTGAGGTAGGGTTCGATGACCTTCCACTGGTCGTACCGCATGTTGTCGAGTAGGACCATCACGGTGGGCACGTTTTTATTCAGGTGCGGAAGTACCTTCTCCCGCATCAGGTTGTGCGACATTACCGGGGCGTCGTCGCCCTTCACCCAATCGAGGTAGTTGCGGTCGATGTATTTGCTGAATTCCGCGTTGGCTTCCTTTTTCTGGACGGCCAGGATCTCCCCCATCTGCTCGCTCTGGCTATCGTCCAGCTTAAGCTCCCAGGAGATGATCTTTTTGTACACCTCGACCCATTCCTCTTTGTTAAGGCCGCTGTTGATCTGCATCAGGAGCTGGCGGAAATCTTGCTGGTATTCCGTATTCGTCTTTTCGCGCACCAGCCGTTTTTCGTCGATGATCCGCTTGAGGGTCAGCAGGATCTGCATGGGGTTGACGGGCTTGAGGAGGTAGCCGGCGATCTGGCTGCCGATGGCTTCTTCCATCACGTGCTCCGCCTCGTTTTTGGTGATCATCACGACGGGGATGGTGCCGTTCGTGTTGCGGATCCGCGACAGCGTCTCCAGGCCGGTCAGCCCCGGCATCGATTCATCGAGGAATACTACGTCAAACTCTACCTCCCCTTCCAGTTCTTCCAGCGCATCGTGCCCGTTCGTAACCGTCGTTACTTCGTACCCCTTTTTCTTCAGAAAGAGTAGTTGTGGCTTGAGTAGGTCGATCTCGTCGTCGGCCCAAAGAATATTGATAGCGTCCATTAAGGGGAGGGGTTGAAATTAGCGGGATTAAGACGTTACGCGTTTCTTGTTTGTTGTGCGAGGACGCAGGTGTTATGAGCGGAAGTGAGGAGCAAGGCGGAGGTTCCCTTACGCGAAGTCGGTCAAAAGAAAGCATTCTAAACGCCGTGCCCGCAGAATACTCACTTCAACGTTACCTTCACTCCCTATGCCCGGGAAGATCAATAAGGCTGCGAACTTTTCCATTGCCGGTAAGTCGGTAGAGGTGGACAACCTGTACGGGCAGCTCGTCGGCCCCTACCCCCGTCGCGCACTCGGCCGGGCCATTACGCTGGTAGAATCCACCCGCCCCGAAGACCGCGAACGTGCCGACCGCCTACTCGATCTCGTCACCACCAATAACCCGTCTAAGGATACCTTTCGCCTCGGCGTCAGCGGCACGCCCGGCGTCGGCAAAAGCACCTTCATCGAGCAATTCGGTTTGGAGGCGATCGGGGCCGGCCACCGCCTGGCCGTTCTCGCCGTAGACCCGACGAGCAGCGTCAGCGGCGGTAGCATCCTGGGCGATAAGACGCGGATGGAAACCCTCAGCCGCCACCCCGCCGCCTACATCCGCCCCAGCCCGACGGCCGGTTATTTGGGGGGCGTCAACGCCACCAGCCGGGCGGCCGTAGCCCTCTGCGAAGCCGCCGGTTACGATTACGTCATCGTGGAAACGGTCGGCGTCGGCCAATCCGAATGGCGCGTTCACGGCATGACGGATGCCTTCCTCCTGCTGGCGCAACCGGCTGCCGGAGACGACCTCCAATCCATTAAGAGGGGCATTCTCGAGCTGGCTGACTATTTACTGGTCAACAAGGCGGATACCTTACCCGAAGCGGCCAAGGAATCCGCCCGCCAACTCCGCCGGGGCCTTCACCTGGCCCCCGCCCGCGCTGACGACTGGACGGTCAAGGTCGACACCATCAGCGCGGCCACCGGCCAGGGCCTGCCCGAAGCCTTGCGGCACCTGGCCAGATACCGGCAACACAGTATCGAGCGGGGCGCTTTTTCGAAGCGCCGGGTTACTCAGCGGGAGGCGTGGTTCCGGGAGCGCGTGGAGCAGTCCTTACGTAGTGATTTCGAACGCTTCCTAAGCGAGCGAGGACGAACAACCGAGGGTTTGAGGCGTATAATCGAAGGGCGGCAGCACTTTAGCGAGGCCGCCCGATCGCTCTTAGCAGAATTCTACCAATCAAAACTGACCAACTAATATGAAATCAATTGGAACGCTCGGTGTTGTCGTTGCCATCTTAGCCGTACTCCTGATCGCAGGTTGCAGCAGCTATAATGGATTCGTCGACGCCGAAGAGACTGTCGAACAGTCCTGGTCCGCCGTAGAAACCCAGTACCAACGCCGGGCGGACCTCATCCCCAATCTCGTCAGCACCGTCAAAGGCGCCGCCGACTTCGAGCGGGGCACCCTGGAGGCCGTTACGAACGCCCGCGCCCGCGCCACCAGCATCAACATCAATGCGGACGACCTTACCCCCGAGAAGCTCGCCGAATACCAGGCCGCTCAGGGCCAACTGAGCCAAGGGCTGGGTCGCTTGCTGGCCACCGCGGAGGCCTACCCCAACCTGAAGGCAAACGCGCAGTTTCAAGAGCTACAGGCGCAGTTAGAAGGCACCGAGAACCGCATCGCGGTGGCCCGGGATCGCTTCAACGCGCAAGCTACGGAGTACAACAAGCAGGTTCGCCGCTTCCCCGGCACCGTGTTCGCCACCGTGTTGGGTTTCGACGAGAAGCCCCAATTTCAGGCGGATGCGGGTGCCGCTCAGGCGCCGAACGTGGAGTTTTAGCGCATGGTCCGCTTCTTCAGTTCCGAGGAGGAGGTCACCATCGTGGCCGCCATCCAGCAGGCCGAGCTCAACACTTCGGGGGAGCTACGCGTGCACGTAGAGGTGGGCGAACGCTACCCCGCCCTGCAAGTAGCCACCCGGGTGTTCAAAGAACTGGGGATGGATAAAACGGCGGACCGCAACGGCGTCCTCATCCTTTTGGAAGTCGATCGCCGTGAATTCGCCATCATCGGTGACGAAGGCATTAACCGCGTCGTCTCCCAGGATTTTTGGGACGAGGAGCGGGACTTGCTACAGCAACACTTCCGCAAAGGTGACTTTGCCGGTGGCCTGGTACTAGCCATCGAACAGGTAGGCGCGAAGCTCAAAAAGTTTTTCCCTTACCAGTCCGATGACGTCAATGAGTTACCGGACGAAATCAGCTATGGCGGCAAACGCTAGCCCTTAGCTTTCGACTAGAAGCCCGCCCGGCGCGTTTACACGTTTAACAACTTTACCCGTTTGTACCCTCTCCAACTTACAAGGTCGGCTTTCACGATAACTGCTCGCCTGCTCGCCATAATGGTGCTCTTGCTGAGCGTCGGTTTGGCCGTGGCGCAGGAAAGCCCCATCCCGCGCAGCACGAACCAGTTGGTGAACGACTTTGGGGATATGCTGACCCCGGCGGAAGAGAGCCGACTGACCCAGAAGCTGAATCAGTACGCCCGGGAGACCTCCACGCAGATCGCCGTTGTGACCGAGCCCTCGCTCAACGGTAGCACGGCCTTCGACCGCAGTATCGATATTGCGCAAAGCTGGGGGATAGGCGGGTCGGAGGCCAACGATAACGGTGTGCTCCTCTACGTTGCCCTGGCGGAACGCCGCATCCAGATCCAGACGGGCTACGGGGCCGAAGGTTTCCTGCCGGATGCCATCGCCAAGCGCATCATCGAACAAATTATGAAGCCGGCCTTCCGGCAGGGGCAGGTTTTTAAGGGGATAGATGAGGCAACCGGTGCCATCATGCAACTCGGTAAGGGGGAGTACACGGCGGACCATATCCCACAAGAATCCACGGAGGGCATCAGCCCCATCATGATCTTTATCCTGATCCTGCTCATCTTCATGGCCCTGAACTACTTCAACCGGCATGACGATGATGACGACGACGACGGGGGCTACTGGCGCAACGGCCCGTACGATATGGACGATCCTCACCGCAAGGTGCGCCGGCGGCGGCGGCGAAGCGGTGGCGGTTGGATCTTCCTGCCCGGCGGCGGCTGGGGTGGCGGCGGCGGTGGTGGCTTCGGGGGTGGCGGCGGTTTTGGCGGCGGCGGCGGCTTCGGTGGTTTTGGCGGCGGCGGTTTCGGTGGTGGTGGAGCTGGGGGTGGGTGGTAGGCCTGCGGCCTACCACCTCAGGGTCTCAGACCCTAGGTAACTATTGGGGGACCCCGTCGGGGTCCATAGTTGTGGCATAGTTGTGGCGTAGGGTTCACGACCCTACGTCTACGTGTATGCACAATGCTACGCGTTACATTTGCACATGCGATGTGGGGTTGTTCTGCTTTTTGCTGTGTTGTTGCTGTATGGTTGCGGGCGT
>OY764571.1:0-9753 GCA_963668285.1 uncultured Lewinella sp.
CAATGGAGCCATTAAAGGTGGGGTAGGTATCACCGTAGCTGGGGTAAAGAAGGTCGAAGCGCTCACGCGTAAAGTAGAGCCAGCCTTCTTCATCGAAGTAGCCGGCGTGGTTCTTACCGATCTCGGTCTGGAAGTCGGCTTGCCAGTCGGTGATGTATTCGTGGTAGGGGGCGGCGGCGGGGGCGAAGTAGTAGGGGGAGGTGTAGCCTTGCTCGTGTACGTCGGCGTGGATGTGCGGCATCCATTCGTGGTATTTCACCATGCGTTGGCGGCTTTCGACCTGGGTCTGCCACGCCCAATCACGGTTAAGATCAAACATATAGTGATTGACGCGCCCGCCGGGCCACGGCTCGCGGTGCTCACGGGCAGCTGGGTTGGTATCCGCCCGCTCGGGGCTCATCTGGCGGTACCAGTTGGTGTAGCGGTTATAGCCGTCGGGGTTAAGACTGGGGTCCATAATGACCACGGTGTTATCCAGCCAGCCCGTCGCTCTGCTGTCGTCCCCACTGACTAAAGTGTGGAGTACGCGCATACTTGCCTCGGAGCCGGCCGCCTCGTTGCCGTGTACGCTGTAGGAGAGCCATACGATGGCGATGTCCTCTAGGGCCGGGTCAGCGTCACCGGGCAGGAGGCCCGCGGCACGGAGGTTATTTTGACGGATTTCGTCGAGGCGTGCCAGGTTCTCGGGCGTGCTTACGTAGGCGAGGAGTAGGGGGCGCTTTTCGTTGGTCCGGCCGTATTCCTCAAGCTTTACCCGTGGGCTGTTGTCAGCAACGTATTCAAAATAATCCACCAGCAGGTGGTGGGCCGTAAACTGCTTCCCCAGCCGATGCGGGAGAAATTCGTCGGGGGCGTTAATGGTTTGGGCGAATAGGGAAGGGGCTAGGAATAGGAACAGGCTAAAAAAAAGGTGGCGCATCTACTGGGGGTTGTTCGCCCGCAAGGTAATTGTTTTTGGAAGGGCTTATTGGTAGAGGCGGGTAGCTTCGATCTCCGTCGCTACCGCGTCGGGAACGAGGTAGCGGATACTTTTACCCTCCCTGATGGTCTTGCGGATGTAAGTAGCGGATAAGTGCATCAGCGGGGCTTCGTAGATCTTGACGCGCCCGTGGCCCGCCAGTTCACCCGGCTCGTAGCCAGGCCGCTGGTACACGTGGATATCGTAATCGCGCAGGATAATGTCCGCATTCTTCCACTTGGGCAGCGAAGCCAGGTTATCCGAACCCATGATCAGGGCAAATTCCCGTTCGGGGTACCTATCCTTCAGAGTGGCCAGCGTGTCCACGGTATAGGATGGTTTGGGGAGGGAAAACTCTACGTTACTGGCCTTCAGGCGTGGCGTATCCCCGATTGCCAGCTTGACCAGGTGCAGCCGATCGTGGTCGCGGGCCAGGGAAGCGCGTTGCTTGAAGGGGTTTTGTGGGCTCACGACCATCCACACGTCCCGGAGGTCCGTCTTGGTCACCATGAAGTTAGCCAGGATCATGTGCCCGACGTGGACCGGGTTGAAGGAGCCGAAAAAGAGGCCGGTTTTGCGTTTGTCGTCCATATTCAATTACTAGAAGCCGGCCGGCCATTTATAGTCTTGCAGAAGGAAGAACCCCTCGTCACCCTGTCGCTGATAGAGCGGCATCAGCAGGTAGCCGTCTTCCGGTACGGCCACCTCCCCCCGGGCGTCCGTGGCGACGACCTCCCCCCGGCTTACCGACTGGAAGTTGACGTAGCCGGGCCGCATCTCGAAGCGGTCGACGTCTTTGATCCGGTGGACGTACACCAGTGAAGTGAGTAGCGGAAGCCGGGCGGCCGCTTCCCGCAGTACCTCGTCGTGGTAGGTGCGCACGTCTACGTTCTTTACGCACCCCAGGGCGCGCAGCAGGTTCAGCGTAGCGGCCAGGGAGAGGTCGATGGAATTCGGGTCGGCGTGCCCGCCCGCCTCGAAGCTGACGGCGCGAACGGGGAAGTCGGTTCGGAAGTGACCACCGCGGAAGTAGTGGAGCGTCGTGCCCTGTAGCCCGCTCAGCATACCTTTGACCACGGGCACGGCCATCTCCGCGGCCAGGGACAGGCTCGGCGCATCGTCCCCCGTAATGGCGAAAATACCGCCGTCGGCCGTCGTGGTGTGCAGGTCGATCAGGACGAGCTCGCTTAAGGGTGCTTCCTCGACGGCGGATTCGATGCAGGCGAGTAGCTCGTGTAGTTCTTGGTCTTCGGAAGTGGTGAGGCGGGGTGCTTTGGCGGGGAAGGGCCGCCATATACGGTTCAGGTCCGTATCGATGTATCGCTGCCCGCTTTCGAGTGCTTTTAAATTGCCGCGGAGCGCTAGGAGCTCGCCTCGGAAGGTAAAGCCAGGGTTGTGTAGGGGCTCTTCTGCCAGCAATTCGAAGAGGCGCTCGAGCGCACGTACCCCGGCGGGCTCGTTGCCGTGAATGCCGCCGATGGCTACCACGAGCGGGCCGGGTTCTTCCCCGCGGTAATGACCGATTATGCGGCCCGATACTTCTTCGTCAATCAAAGCTGGTCGTATTCTTTGCCTACCCTAAAAATAGAATGCAAGCGCGAGGAACTGGGCTAAAAAGCCAACCAGGTACCCTGCGTACACCTGAAAGCGATTGTGCGCCCCCAGTGCCAGACGCGCACTGCCGACCAGGCCGGCAAGTACCACCACGAACAGCGCGATCAGCGGCACGCTCCAGGTAAGCGATGCAACCGAAACGCCCTCCCCCCTGAATACCCAGGCGGAGATCATCGCCATACCCGCCAAGCCACCCATCCCCACCGCATGTAAACTGATTTTCTCCAGCAGGTTGATCACGAAGGTGATGGCAAGGCCGACCACGACGCCGAGCAGGAAGGCGGAGAAAATGGTGGGCGTAGACGGCGTTTGACTTAAGTTGTAAAAGACCCAAAAGTAGATGATCATGATCATCAGTAACGGCCCTATCCGCTCCTGCTTATCTTCCATCATGATGCTCCCTAACATATTGAGGAAGCGCATAATAACTACGGATATCATCGGGATGACGGCCGTATACAGCACAATCATCAATACCGTCAGGGTAGACTGACGGTTGCCGAAGTCGTTACTCCCGAACAGATAGGGGTTGATCGACATCAACAGCAACACCATGTAGGTAGGCACCAGCAGGGGGTGGAACAAACCGCTCAGCACCAAAGCCCAGTAAGGGCGGGGAAAGCGGATTGCGGTGGTGGCGGTCATATCGGCGAAGGTACGCGCAACAAGTTTAATCCGTCAGTAAACGAAAGGTGGTGCGGCGGTTTTCAGCCCGCCCGTCGGAGGAGTCGTTACCGGCTATCGGCCGCGCCTCACCGTACCCGGCCGTATCGATCCGGCCCGCGGAGATACCTGCGTTGACTAAGTAGTACTTCACCGATTCCGCCCGGCGCTCGGAGAGGTCGAGGTTGTCGCCTTCCGTGCCGACGTCATCGGTATGCCCCGATATCACTACCCGGAAGTTTGGCTCCCGGAGTAGGGCCTCCGCCAGATAGTTGAGTTCGGTGAAGGAAACGGGTAGTAAATCCGCGCTTCCGCTTGCGAAGAGTACGTTGGCGAATACCGTGCTACCGTCACTCTCTTTGTTATCCGCAACGACCGGTGCGGCTACGCGGCTGAGGGGGATAGCGACCTCAAACGGTTCGGCCAGGGTGCCATCCCGCACCCGGACGCGTTGGGCGGTAAACAGATAGCCCTCTTTGGCTACCGTAAAAGCGTATTCGTTACCGATGGGCAAGATAGTGAGGAAGCCACCCGAATCGTCGGTCGTATAACTCTTGGGCGGTTGGTCCTCGGCCAGTGCTTCGAGGGTGATGGTGGCGCTAAGGGGTTGTTCGGTTTCCGCATCGTATACCCTCGCCCGTAAATAGGTGGCCGGCGCGGGGCGGAGGTCTTCCGGTAGCCCGAACTGATACAGGTTGATCTGGATTTCCTCCGTATCCGGGTCGTAGTAGCGCCGGCTGTAATAAGCGGTGTCCGCCGATATGGGAATGAACATATTCGTTTCATTTTCCGCGGAGTTGATCGGATAGCCCAGGTTGCGGGGCGCGGACCACGTATTATCCGCCTGCAAACGGGTAACGAAGAGGTCGTCCCCCCCCAGGCCCGGATGGCCCGAACTGGTAAAGTAAAGTGACTTTCCGTCCGCCGCCCAGTATGGGTACTGTTCATCACCGGTCGTATTCAAACTCCCCATATTGACGGGGGTGGACCACGCGCCATCAGGCCGCCGACCGGAGATGTACAAATCCGCCCCGCCCCGCCCCCCCGGCCGGTTACTGGAGAAAACCAAGAACCGCCCGTCGTAGGATAGGGTAGGCTGTGCTTCGTAGTGCGCGGTATTGATACGTGCGTCCAGCGGCGCGGCGGTACCGTAGGTGCCTTTGGCCGTGCGCGTCGTGGCGAACAGGTCGCACCCGCGATCTCTGCCGGGGGAGTTGCAGGAGGTATACACCAGGTAACGACCATCCGCGGATACGGCCTGGGCACCTTCGTCGAATGCGGTATTCAGCCCGGCGAGGGGTTGGGCTTCGCCCCAGCCCCCATCGGCCGATCGGATGGCGAAGTAAAAGTCTTCCTGCTCGCGGTTCACGCGGCGGGTGAAGAGGAGCCGGCGCCCGTCTACGCTGATGGAGGGGTGATACTCGAAGTGGTCGGTCGAGTTGACGCCGCCGGCCACCGGGGTGGGGGAGAACGGCACGGGGTTACTCGCAAGACTGTCCGCTATCCGTGCGCGCTCGAGCCGTGCCCGGGCCATGACCACGCGCTCTTCCCGGCCGCTTTCCCGGGTGATCGCCAGGGCACGTTGGAAAGCTTCTTTGGCACCGCCGAAATCGCCGGCCATACTCAGTACTTCCCCCAACTCCTGCTCGGCGCGGGCGGAGGGGCGCTGGCTAAGGGCAATGCCCCGGCGAACGTCTTCCGCCGCGCGGTCGAACGCATAACGCCCTTTGTGGCCGACGGAGCGGTAGAAATAAAGCTGATCCATTTCGGGGTGCGCCTCGAGCAGCTCGGTAAGCTTAGCGATCGCTTGCCTGAAGCGGCCGTTGTCGAGATCCGACCGCGCGGACGAGAGTTGGGCGGTTTCCTTCTTTTTAAGGGTGCTCTTAGCTGGCTGAGCGGTGACGCAGCCGAATACCGTCAGTAGATAAAAGAAGAATAAAAAGCCAAGCGGTTGCTTAAAAAAACGGGACATACTGACCTTAACGTAGCCCGGCACGCCTTGTTATTATAAACGAGCGCTAATAAAGACCCTTCCTTAGAGATACGCGATGGATAGCTTGTAGTAGCGCATGCTACACGGCGGCGATAAGCGGCTTAGGTTTTTCCATCGCCGGGAGAAAATCCTCTCCCGCAGCATCGTAATGCTTTTGAGCGTCCTCCTGCTTGCCGCCCTCTTCGAGTGCTTTGGCATAGTAGTAGTGAATTGCCTCCAGGCTGGGTGCCTGGGGGTCTTCCGGGGCGTCGAGGGCTTTGGCGAAAGCGCCGTAGGCCTCATCGAGCCGGCCGGCCGCCGCCAACAGTTTGGCGAACTCGTAATTGACGCGGCGGTCATAGCGGTCTAGGCTGGCAATACGTTGCTTTCGCTTGTAGAACATGTTGAAGACGCGCAGCGCATCGTTCGGCTGGCCCAATTGGAGGTACATGTCGCCCAGAGCGACCTGCGCCCGCCAGTAGATGGATTGGTGGGGTATACTGTTACGGGTTACGGCTTCGAAGTCTTCGGAAGCACTTTTCCAGTCTTCTTTTTGGCGGTGTACGACGCCCCGGCCGTAGTGGGCTTCGGGGAGCGTCGGGTTGATCTTCAGGCTTTTGTTATAGTCGTAGAGCGCGTCATCGAGGTTCTTTAGCTTTAGGTTGATGAACCCGCGGCGCTCGTAGGCCTGGGCGTGGCGCTCGAAGCGGCCGACGACTTTGGTGAGTAGCTTGCGTGCCGCTTCTTCCTGATCCGCCTGTTCCACCAGTTCGCGGCCCTTGTTGAAAAGCTGAACGGTGGTACGTTCCTTTTTAGGCTCCATGAGGTGGTGGTCGATCATCCGGCCCGCATCCAACCGCCAAAGGTTCAGGCTGCCGGCGATGCTGAAGTCAACTACCCGTTGCAGGAGGTTGCGCGTATTCATCCAGTGACGCTCCGATCCGGTGAGGACCGTACGGGGGACTACGAACGCCAGGTCCTCTTCCTTAAAGTAATTTTCCGGCTTCAGCAGGATGTCATCCTTATAGTAGTTCTCCATACGGTGAACGTACTGGTCATGGACCTGCTGGAAAACGCGTTGATTGCCGAATTCCAGTTGCCCGGCGATAATGATCTTGAACTCTGACATGCTCCTGCTAAGTGGTAAGGTTGCCCGGATATTGGTGCTGCGCAGCGCGAAAGACTTCGATCGTCGGTACCCGCCCGATAGGACGAACGATAAGAAATAAGCTACGAAAGCGAAAAACTGGGTAGGGAAATGAAGATAAGGAGAAAATAATAGAGTCGCCACCCAAAGAAGACGGTGGTGAATCGACTATTCCAAGAAACTATTGGTAGTAGAACTTGACCCAAGGCCAAAGGTGCGCATAGTTGACGAACAATAATAGACCGGCCGGGTGAAATACTGTCCGCCAGCTGGACTAAACGCAAAACGGGCGGCTTCTTTCGAAAAGGAGCCGCCCGCTTGTGCGCGTCAGTGGGTATGGCCGCGGATTATTCGTCCGGCGTAACCATCCGCGTTGGCTCGGAAGCTACCGGGATGACTACCCGGTTTTCTTTCAGCGTCTCACCGACGGGGCGGTTCTCACCGAATCCGATCATGCTCAGGTTACTGGCATTAGCGCCTGCGTCTTCTGCGTAGGTGGTGGCGGAATTGGCCCGGCGCTCGGAGAGTGCCTGGTTGTACTCATCGCTGGCGCGGCGGTCGGCGTGGCCTTCGAAGCGGATGCTGAAGTTATTGGCACCCGGGAGGGCGAGGAAAGTATCGATCTCGTCGATGATTATGCGATCGGGGCGGTTGAGGCTACTCACGTCAGTCGGGAAGAAGATGCGGTCGATCATGATCGTACCGTTGGTAGAGTCGACGCGGATGTGCTCGAAGCCTTGGCCGTCGATCAGGGCACTGTAGCGGGCGATGCGCTCTTCCAGGTTTTCCGGGCGCTCGGTAGGCTCGGGGCAACCGTTGAGCTCGGCAATGCCGGCTTCGTCGGGGCATTCGTCGTCTTTGTCGGCGATGCCGTCACCGTCGCCGTCGGGGCAACCGTTGGTGCTGCGCGGGCCTGCTTCGGCGGGGCAATCGTCTTCGGCGTCCGTGATGCCGTCACCGTCACCGTCGGGGCAACCGTTAAGGGCGGCCACACCGGCTTGGGTCGGGGCATTCGTCGTCTTTGTCGGCGATGCCGTCACCGTCTCCATCGGGGCAACCGGCCAGGTTAGCCAGGCCAGCCTCGGTCGGGCACTCGTCGTCGATGTCGGCAACGCCGTCGCCGTCACCATCGGGGCAACCCCGGAGGGCTTCGAGGCCGGCTACGTCGGGGCAGCGGTCGTCTTTGTCGGCGATGCCGTCACCGTCGCCGTCAGGGCAACCCATGGTGGATTCCGGGCCGGGCTCGTCGGGGCACGCGTCTTCGTCGTCGGGGATGCCGTCTTTATCTGCGTCGGGCTTACCAAATCCGGTAGAAAAGGTAAGGCTGGTGAATACGTAGCTGTCGTCAGCTGCCGGGTTAGCTGCTGCACTTATACCATCGATCAAATCCGAACTGGTCAGCCGGTAGTCGGCCGACAGACCGAGGGAAGATCTTTCTGAGATGTAGTACTTGAGGCCGCCGCCGATCGGGAATACCAAGCCACCGCTTTCGTCATCGGCATCGCTTTGGTCCTGAGAGACTGCATCGTTCATCCGACCGGCAAAGTTGACATCGGCTGTACCCCAAATGCCGTAGGCCACACCGATTCCGACGTAAGGAGACAGAATTCTTTTGAAGCCTTCGTCACCGAAGCGTTTGCCGGCGAAAGGTTCGAGCTCCAACATCAGGCCGGGCTCGACCACGCTCTGGTCGGAATTCGAAGCCGCGGTCGTTATCTTCTTTGCTGTCGATCTGGCCGTAGAGCACCTGTAACTTCAGCGCCAGGATGCTACCGATGCGGCGGCGTACGTGTAGGCCAACACCGATCCCCGGGTTGCTCATGATTACGACATCCGGCTCCGTCAGGTCACCGGCCATGGAGGCGGTGCCGATTCGAAGACCGAATTCCCAGGGGTACTGGCTGGCGGTTTGTGCTGATAGGGAGACGCAAGCCATCATGGCCAACGCTAAAAGTAAGTGCTTCAACATGCGTGCTGAGTTTGAAGGAGTTTTGTTATAGGTTGCCGATCCGGGGGGATTGAACCGACAGTTTTGTATCGCCGACTAAGCTGGCGATGTTCGGTTAGTATCTATACGAAGCCACAATTTTAGGACTATTTGGGGACAGTTGGGTCCTTATCAGGTGACAATCGGCCGTATTTGGACAAATTCTTTGCTCCCCCGTCCGTTAATGCACTATCGGCGGTGAAACTTTAGCAGATGCCCCCGGGCGGCCTCGTCGTATAACTCCAATACTAAGGCGCCCCGGGAGCCAGCCGGCTTGGGGAAAAGGATTTTCACCGGGTTGTGAACGTATCCGTCCTCCCCGAATAAAGACAGTTGGTGGCGTAGCTTCGGGGGTAGCCGAAAGCGCCGCAACTCGTTTGCATCGGCCGGTATGGGTACCTGTGCGTACCCTTGCTCCCGCAAAAAGGCCACGATCAACTCATACGTACGCTCCAGCCGCCCGGCCGCGAACTGAATGCGAAAACAGTAGCCATCCGAAGCACCCCCCTCGGCGACGGGGCCGGGCGGCGGAAAAGCATACCTTAGCTTACCCGGGCCGCCCTCCGAACCACCGGTTGCCACCGCTGCGTTGGCTTCCGGTGGCGACTCCCGCTCCTTATCCGCCCCCTCCTTATACTCAGCAATAAAGACGGGGCGCCGGCGCAGTGCGGGCTTTGCGTAATAAGCCATTAAATGTTTATTGAGTGAGTAACTTAAAACAAATATAGTGCCCCTTAGCCAATCGCCCCTCCACGAGTTGATCGCAACGCGCATTCCTTCGTACGGCGTGGGGCCACATGGCTACCTGAACGTTCCTTATCTCATTCGTCTTTTTCAGGAAGCCGCGATGCGTAATACCGTACGCCTGGGCATCAGTACGCCGGAGTTGGTTGCCAGCATCGGGCTCTCCTGGGTGCTGCGCAGGCAAAGAATAACCGTCCGCCGAATGCCCAGGATCGGAGACCGGGTCGAGCTACTCACCGCACCTACCGGCTTCGCCCGGCGGTTGCTTACCTACCGCGATTTTCACTTGTTCGACCCCGGCGAAGAACGAGCCCTCGTTTCCGCTACCTCCGAATGGCTTTTGCTGGACGTCCGAACCCGGAAGGTACGTCCGATCCCCCCCAACATCGCTCTTCTCGAACAAGACCTCGCACCTGCGTCCTCGCAATTAAAAAGACCCACCGGGCCGCTACCACCACCCGAAGAGGTCACCGCCGAACGTACCTTTCGCGTCAGCTACGGTATGCTGGATTTCAACGATCACCTCACCAACCCGGTCTTTCCGGAACTAATGCTCGAGCCACTCGGCCGCGACTTCATCCTCGGTCATCAACCCACGTTGCTGGACGTCAGCTACCAAAGTGAAGCCCGCTACGGGGAGATTCTGCGCGCGGTCGTCGGCCCGTCGG
>OY764572.1:0-1731 GCA_963668285.1 uncultured Lewinella sp.
TTTTTTGTGCGCCTAAAGCTAATACCTCTTACGGAGGATTATGGGTAACCAATTCTCCTTACCTTAAATTCCATAACCCACCCATGCCAGCCGACAAAAAACCAAGCCTCCCCCCGGAAGTATTCAAACTGTACGACCGCTACGCTTACAATCTGCTTGACCGCCGCGACTTCGTTAGTAAGCTCTCCACCTACGCCGTTGGTGGACTAACCGTAAGCGGCCTCCTGGCCCGGTTGATGCCCGACTACCAATCCACCCTACAGGTGGCCGAGGATGACCCCCGGCTGGATGCGGACACCATCGAGTACACCAGCCCCGGTACCGGCATCACCATACGAGGCCTCCTGACCCGCCCGGTCGACCTGACTGAAAAACTACCCGGCATCATCGTCGTCCACGAAAACCGGGGGCTGAATCCTTTTACAGTGGCTAACCGGAGGTGGCCGATGTACCCGCAATTCAAGCCCCGCTCTTACTCCACTACGGTGAACTGGATGAACGCGTCAACGCTGGCTGGCCGGATTACGAGGCAGCGCTGAAAGCTAATGGAAAGGCGTATACTGCACATATTTACCCTGGCGCGCAGCACGGCTTCCACAACGACACAACACCTCGATACGATGAGGCGGCAGCTAAACTGGCCTGGGACCGGACTATTGCGTTTTTCAATTTGCATTTGCGGGAAGGATGATTAGCGACACATCCAGATTTAATAGCATTCATGAACTTTTATAGAGCTGGCTGTTATCTTATCAAGGTACGAACGTGTCATTCCTGTAAAGCAAGGCCACATAAATTGGCATAAACACTTCATTACTTCTCACCCGTACTCAAATGTTTTATCGTTAAACTACAAATTTTTTGAATGCCGCACAGGACGTTTACGAGGATAGGAACCCATCACGTAAATCAATGCGAAGATGCCGTCGGTTATTTTGATATAGGAGAAAACAGAAGCATCTTGGTCGTATCAGATGGATGCTCTATGGGGAATTACTCACACTTTGCTGCGGAACTTACCATAAAGTCGATTAAAGCAATAGCTAAGGAAGAATTCTACAAAGAGTACGTTTCGAGTAAAAAACTTTCACTTACAGAACTACTTCGACTGACCCTACAAAAGCTAATCGATAAGTATATTAAAATAAAGTCCTTTCTAAATTTAGAAACGTATGACCTATTGGCTACAGTGGGCTTAGCAATAGTCGACACAGCGGAGAACGAAGCTATATTTACTGTCGTCGGTGACGGTCTTGTTGTTATTGACGATCAGCTAATCGAATTCGATAATGACAACGCACCAGACTATCTCGCTTATCATTTAGCCGACGAATTTGCGGCTTGGCATTCAAAGCTGCACGTTCAATCCGAGAGCGTAAACCACTACATAGCTCTATCAACTGATGGAATATATACGTTCGCCGATGAATACGATTCCAGACTAAGCGATGGCCGGCATTCGACCATCATACGCAAGATTATCATGTCTTCGGATACATCAGTTGGAGAACGACCTTCAGAACAAAGTTGACACGTTACGAAATAAGGATAAATTACAAGCAACCGATGATCTAGGGATCGTAAAGTTCATTTTAGACTGATTTTCCACCACTGATATAAATAGGCGAGCATTGAATTAGAATAAGCTACCTAAGCAATAGACAAGCCGCGATATCGCTACTACGCGCGGCTATGAGCCGACAATCACTATTCAACCACCTCGAACAGATA
>OY764573.1:0-134901 GCA_963668285.1 uncultured Lewinella sp.
CGGAGATCACCTTCTCGGCGTGGTAGACATTACCCTGTTCGTCCTTATCGCTTTCGTGGTACAGCGCGCCCCAGGCACCGAGGTCGGACCAACCGAACTGGGCGGGGATGGTGTAGATGTTGGTAGCGTTTTCCATGATCGCGTAGTCAACGGAGATACTCGGCGTCTGCGGGTAGAACTCATCGATGAAGTCCTGCTCCTTATCGGTATTGTAGAGCCCCGTGCCCTGGCTCAGCAGGGCGTGAATTTCCTCGGCGTACTGCTCGAAGGCCTTGAGCACCGTTTCGGCACGCCAGACGAAAATACCGGCATTCCAGAGATAATCACCGCTGGCCAGGAAGGATTTGGCCTTCGTCAGATCGGGCTTCTCGGTGAAACGCTTGACCGGGTAGACGCCGTCCGCACCCTGCTCGCCGAGGAATTGGATGTAGCCGTAACCAGTGTGGGGCTGATCGGGGGCGATGCCCAGGGTTACCAGCGCATCGTTCTCTTCCGTGAATTTGATGGCTTTCTTGATGTTGTCCGCAAACAACATCTCGTTGAGGATAAGTGCGTCGCTGGGGGCGATGATCATGTTGGCCTGCGGGTCGATCGCCTTCAGCTTGAAAGCGGTGTAGGCAACGCAGGGGGCGGTGTTGTTCCGGCTGGGCTCGCAGAGTACCTGGTTCTCTTCCAACTCGGGGAGGTGCTCCATCACCTGTGCCTTGTATTTGCCGTTGGTGACGATAAAGATCTTATCGGCGGAGGTCACCTTCAGGAAGCGCTCGAAAGTGATGCGTAGCAGGCTGCGGCCGTCCCCGATGATGTCGAGGAATTGCTTGGGTCTTTCTTCGCGGCTGGCGGGCCAAAAACGGCTGCCGACGCCACCGGCCATAATGGCTACGTAAGTATGGTCATTCATAAGAGAAAAAGGAGTTTGTAAGTTGACAGTGTGAAAAATCGCCGCGAAGGTACGTCATCTCACCGCCAAACACCGTAGGATCGCCCACGTTCTTGAGGAAGTAATTTACTGCTTATGCACCTTCCTTTGCCCCTATCTCTGCTCTTTATTTTCATTGCCAGCACCTGCGTACTCGCCCAAAATAACGCGGCCGAAGAAAGTGAGGACCGAAGCTGGCTGCGCGACTACGACCCGAAGACCGAAAGCGTCTACAAAGTCAACCCCTGGATAGAGGGCCTCGGCACGGGCGTTGGCGGCATGATACTCTCTACGATCGGCATCGACGGGCTCCGTGGGAAAGATGCCGTAAGGGTTGCCGACCTCTCGCGCGACGACGTCTCCGCCCTCGACCGCTGGGCCTTTCCGAGCTCGGCCGAAGCACGGGAAAGAGCCGAAGGCACCAGTGATGTATTCTTCAACGGCGCCATCGTGCTGCCCCTGACGCTATTCGTCAGCAAGAAATACCGCAAGGATTTCGTCGACATCCTGTCCTTATATGTACAGACCCACGCGCTGAGCAGTCTGACCTACGCCTACAGCCCCATCGGCCCACGTTTTATCGACCGGACGCGGCCGGTATCCTACTATCCGGAGCTCGACCAGACCGACCCGGGCCTGCGCGTGGCGGGCAACAACCGTAATAGCTTCTTCAGTGGCCACGTGAGCACTACGGCGGTGGGTACTTTCTTCTTCGCCAAGGTACTCTCCGACTACAACCCGCAGTGGACGGGCAAGCAGCGGGCCCTGGTTTTTGCCGCGGCGAGCCTGCCCCCGGCTTACGTGGCGGTCTTGCGCGTTCGCGCCCTGAAGCACTTCCCTACCGATACGGTGATCGGCATGGGCGTCGGCGCTTTTTTCGGGGTCATGAACCCCCACGTACACAAACGCTGGCAGCTTAAGCACCGGTCGAGCCTTTCGATCGGCGGCAGCTTTCATAATGGCGTGGGCGGGGCGGGTGTATCGCTGATCTTCTAGCCGGGCCCCGCTCAGTCTACGCTGGAGTCCAGCAGGATCTCCACGGTCAGCTCCTTTTCGCCGCGGATGATGCCCAATTGGACTGACTGGCCGGGTTGGTACTTCTCCATTTCCAGGTACAACTCCGTGGTGTTGGTTACGTCCTGGCCGTTGATGGCCGTCAGGATGTCGCCGAAGTAATAGTTACCGCGGTTGTCTTGCTTGATCCCCTGCAGGCCGAAGCGTTGGGCGGCGGAGTTAGGGGTGATCTCGATCAGGGCCATACCGCCACGGACGGGCTTGAAGGTCGCCCCGATACTGGCCCGGCGTAACTCACCGTACTGGATAAGGTCGGGTACGACGTAGCGAACGACGTCTACCGGAATGGAGAAGCCGATGCCGGCGCTGGCACCGCTCGGGCTGTAGATGGCCGTATTTACCCCGATGAGTTCGCCGCCGGAATCCAGCAGCGGGCCCCCGGAGTTACCCGGGTTGATCGCCGCATCCGTCTGAATGACCCCCCGGATGGGTACGTTGGCCTGGCTGTTGATCTCCCGATCCAGGGCGCTCACTACCCCCGTCGTCAGCGTCTGATCGAGCCCGAAGGGGTTGCCGATCGCGTATACCGCCTGCCCGACGCGGATGTTGTGGGAGGTACCCACCGGTATCGGGCGTAAAACGGAGGCCGGGGCTTCGATCTTTAAGACCGCCAGGTCCTTCTCCTTAGCCACGCCGACCAGGGAGGCCTGGTAGCCTTTACCATCCCCCAAAGTAACGACGGCCTGAGTGGCCCCGCGGATAACGTGGTAGTTGGTGATGATGTGCCCCGCCTCATCCCACACGAAGCCGGAGCCGGAGCCGGACGGGACCTCGGTGACGTTGCGGTTCCAGAAGCTGCGCTGGCGCGTTTTCGTCGTGATGTAGCAAACCGACGGGCTGGCCGCCTCGAAGAGATTGATGGTGTGCAGCTCCTGCTGGGTGTAGGTGCTCTCCGCCCCCGGCCGGTCGATTTCGGGTACGCCGACCGTCGGGCTATTGGGTACGGGGGAAGCAGCGGGGCCGGCCACCGAAGTGAGCACCGGTTCGGTTACGTTATTAAAGGCTCCGTCGGGCACGAGGTAAGCGCCGGCGGCAAAAGCTAGTAGAACGAGGAGGAAGGAGGCAGCGAAATGCTTCAAGGCGATAGATTGAACGTGCTTTGGACAGGACAAACGCGTGTAGGGTTTCGATTGTTACGCCGCCTTCGGTTCATCGAGTAATTCATGCCTTTCATATATTATGGTACCGCACTGCCCCGGTAATGCGTGTACATTCGAAGCAACTCAATAACCCCGCCCTCGGAATGCCGACGGCACAAATCAACTTAGGATGAACCGATTTTATCCACTAGTCTGCTTAGTGTTCTTGTTCACCGGCAGCCTACTCGCGCAAGAACCCTCCGCGCGGGATATCGCCGACGCCTACATAGAAAACACCGGCGGCGCCGAAGCCTACAAAAACCTAGAAAGCCTCCGGATGACCGGGACGTCAACCATGCAGGGCATGGAGTTCCCCATCGTCATTACCACCAACTCGGACGATAAGCTTCACGTAGAGGTGGACGTCCAGGGCCAAACCATCATCCAGGCGTACGACGGTGAGAAAGCCTGGCAGGTCATGCCGTTCCAGGGCATCACTACCCCCACCGAAATGGCGGACGAAGAGGGCGCGGACTTGAAAGAGACCATCTTCCTCTCCGAATTCGTTGACAGCGAAGAACGTGGCTTCACCCTCGAGCGGTTGGACGACAAAGAGATCGAAGGCACGCAGACCCACGCCGTCCGCGTCACCAACGAAGCGGGTATCGACCGCACGTACTACTTCGATACGGAGTACTTCGTGCCCGTTATGATGTCTAGCGTATCCAAAGGCGGCCAGGGTAAAGGCATGACGGTAGAAGTATACATGAGCGATTACCAGGAGGTGGACGGCATGACCATGCCGATGTTTCTCGATACGCACTTCAACGGGCAGTCCGTCCAGAAAATCACCATTAAGGAGGTTGAGATGAACGCAGAGGTCGACGACGCTATGTTCTCCATCCCCGAATAAGCCCCGTCAACCTACCCGCCTGCCCGCTCCTTAACTTGCTATCCATGCTACTACGCATCCTCTATGCCCTGTGCTTCTTACCCGTCGCCTTAGGCGCTCAGGGTGACTTCGTAACCACCACCGCCCTGTTCGGTAACCTACGCGCCCGCCAGATCGGCCCCGCCGTCATGAGCGGGCGCGTTAGCTGCCTGGCCGTTGACCCGACCGATGCTACCGTGATCTACGTCGGGGCGGCCGGCGGGGGGGTCTGGAAGACCACGTCGGGGGGAGCCACCATCCAGCCCGTATTCGACGACCACACCCAAAGCATCGGTGCCATCGCCGTTGCGCCCTCCCAGCCCCGAACCGTGTACGTTGGCACCGGGGAGCCCTGGCCCCGCAACACGGTCAGCGTCGGAACGGGTATGTATCGCTCCGACGATGGCGGGCAGTCCTGGGCTTCCGCCGGCCTGACGGAAACGGAGCGGATCGCGGACGTTGCCATCCACCCGGAAGACCCCAACACCATCTGGGTAGCGGCCCTCGGCCACCTGTGGGATAGCCACCCGGAGCGGGGCGTCTATAAGTCTACCGACGGCGGGCGGAGCTACCGCAAAGTACTTTACCTCGACGAAGACACCGGCGCGGCTAACCTGAAGATCGACCCTACCGACCCGGATGTCCTCTACGCCGCCATGTGGAGCCACCGCCGCACCCCCTGGTCGTTCGACTCCGGCCTCCACGGAAAATCGGGCCTGTACAAATCAACCGATGGCGGCGAAAACTGGGCGCTCCTCTCGCAGGGCCTGCCCGAAGAGAAGCTCGGCCGCATCGGCGTAGCCCCCGCCCACGATGGCAAGACGGTCTACGCCAGCGTTGAGACCGGGGCGGAAGGCACGAAAGGCATCTACCGCAGCACCGACGCCGGGGCAACGTGGGCTAAGGCCGGCAACAACTTCAACGCCGGCGTACGCCCCTTCTACTTCAGCGAACTCACCGTGGACCCCAGCGACCCGGGCGTCGTTGCCAAATGCGGACTCAACGGCATCATCAGCGAGGACGGCGGAAAAACCTGGCGCATCTTCGACGGCAGGGTTCATTCCGACTTTCACGACATCTGGATCGACCCGAACAACGGCAAACACATCCTGGTAGCCACCGATGGCGGCGTGTACGAAAGCGTCGACCGGGGTAACACCTTCCGGATGTGGATGAACTTGCCCATCAGCCAATTCTACCACGTCAGCGTCGACAACGCCGACCCCTACCGCGTGTACGGCGGCTTGCAGGACAACGGCTCCTGGTACGCCGTCAATAGTAAATCCGGCGGCGTCAGCAACGCGGACTGGAAAAAGACATTTGGCGGTGACGGCTTCTACAGCTTCCGCCACCCGACCAAGGACCACCTGGTGTTCAGCGAATTTCAGGGCGGCAGCATCATCCGCTACGACGAGCGCACCGGGCGCTCCAAATCCATCAACCTGTATACCGAAGCCGGCGAGCCGGCGCTGCGTTTCAACTGGAACTCCCCGCTGACGATGAGTGCCGACGGCAAGCGGCTCTACTTCGCCGCCCAGCACCTGTACCGCTCGACGGACGACGGAGACAGCTACGAAAAGATCAGCCCGGACCTGACCACCGACGACCCCGAAAAGCAACAGCAAGCTAAAAGCGGCGGCCTGAGCATCGATAACTCCACCGCCGAAAACCACACCACCATCTACGCCGTTGCCGAAAGCCCGCTTGACGAGCGAACGATCTGGGTAGGCACGGATGACGGCAACCTCCAACTCACCCACGACGGCGGGGCGAACTGGAAAAAGCTCAACGACCGCCTACCCGGCCTGCCCGAGAATACTTGGGTCACCTACGTCGAACCGAGCCCGCACGACCGTGGTACCGCCTTCGTCACCTTTGACGGCCACCGGACGGGCGACCTCACCCCCTACCTCTACCGCACTACGGACGGGGGCAAAACGTGGGAATCCATCACGGATGAAAACATAAGTGGTTACGCCCTGAGCGTACGTCAGGACCTGGTGAACCCGAACCTGCTTTTCCTGGGCACTGAGTTCGGGCTCTACATCAGTCTGGACGGTGGTGCCAGTTGGGCGCCTTTTCGCAACAACGTCCCCCAGGTCGGTATTCGGGATATGGTCATCCACCCGCGGGATGGCGATCTGGTTTTAGCCACTCATGGCCGCGGCATCATCATACTCGACGATCTGGAAGCGCTGCGGCAAATTACGGCGGACGTAACCACCCGGGCCTTCACTTTTCTCGACCCCGGCACCAACACCCTGCCCGCCGGCGACGGTATCAGCAACGGTGACTTTAGCGGTAGCGGTAACTTCGTCGGCCCCGCTAAGCGAAGTGCTCCCAGAGTGATCTTTTACAGCAAGAAGCGCCACCTATTCGGTAAGATGTACGCCGAGCTTTGGAAAGACGGGGAGCTACTCCGCACGTTACCGGCCGGTAAAGGAGCGGGTATCAACGTACTCTACCTTCCCCTTTCCCGCGAAAAACCCAAAGCCGCCCCGAGCAACAATCGCGGCGCGCTATTTGGCTCGATGACCGGCCCCAACCTCCCGCCCGGCACCTACCAGGTCAAAATAACCAAGGGCAAGGAAACCTACGAAACCGAGTTAGCGATCGGGGTGGAAGCCGATGACGTCTACACCGCGGCCGACCGCAAAGCGCAGACGGACCTGCTCACCCAGGTTTACGACGATACCGAAAAGCTCGCCTGGGTCTACGAGGTACTGAACCAGGTAAAGCAACAAACAAAAATGTTGATCGATGGCGACGGCGCGCAGGTGCCAGGTAACGACGTAAAGAGCAGAGAGCAAAACATAAGCCCCGAGCTCAAAAAGCAAGCGGCTGCCCTAAACGAAACCGTCGGCAAAATGATGAGCGGCCTCGTTTTCCTGGGCGGTGACTTCTACGTCAACGAAGAAAGCCGGCTGCGGGAAGACATCGGTAAGCTTTACTTCGCTATCAGCACCTTCCCCGGCCAGCCGAGCGCCAGCCAGCGGGGGGAAGCCGAGCGCGTACACGCCGAACTGGCGGGTGTAGTCGCCTCGTTCGACACCCTGCTGGAAGACGAGGTCGCCCCGCTAAACCGGGCCCTCCCGGAGGCGATGCGCCTCTCCTGGCCCAGTCAGGAGCAGTTTCTATCCAAGGATGACGGGGGCGCTACCACCGATTCGGATCGTCGGTACTGATGGTGCGTGGATCGTAACGGTCAGGTAGCTTATTCCTGGTCCAAGCTGATCGAATAGGTGTTTAATCGATCGTACAGCGCGTTGCAAGTGCTAAGTAAGCCTTCGTCTACCCCTTCCGCACTGTATGGGGTGCGTGCTACGTAAGGCGTTACATCCGTCGCGTCGATCTCGACACCGGTCAGTCGAGATAGCCTGGATAGTACCCGTGCGCCATCCTCGGCGACCTGGTCGTGGGCGATAAAGTAAGTTCGCTCGTCGTTGACGAAAAGGATGGCCTGTTCGTAGTAGCGCAACCAACTTTCGAGCCAGTGGTCGACGGTATTGGTATTCGGATAGCGTAGTTCCGCCACTTCGCCGAACGAAAACGGACGGTACCCAAGCCCGAATTCGTGGTGGCCGAGCCAGTTCATATACTCCAAAACAAAGGGGTCTGTCAACTGCTGTTCGGTGAAGCGTCGGTGAACGTTCAGCAACGACGAAGCGTGATCCAGTGGTTTGCGGAAAAGACAGATGAAGTGGAAATCCGGGTCCCACCCGCGTACGGAGGCATAGCGGAGCAGGAAATTATTGTTCTTGGCCAAATACATCCCCGGTCGCTCGTCGGAAACGATTAGTTGCCGATAGGCACTGTAGTTGGCGTACACCTCAGCCGGCACCTGATGCCTCAAGAGCGCTTCTTCGCTTATGTAGGCATCCCGCATTTGCGTCCGCCAGAAGTATTCTTCTAATGCCTCCACGCTGTTCAAGCCGAACGTTACCCCGTCCCCGTGGCTGCGTTCTCTTTCTTCTCCCTTACCCGATCGGTTGATCTTCGACCATAGCCGGGGGCTCATCAGAAACGGCATGTGTGAATAGCGTAACGACTCGAAACGGCCCCGCGCCGATAACATTTTGGTCAGTGCCGTCGTACCCGCACGCGCCAGCCCGGAAACGATCAGGTAAGGTTGGGGAACTACCTTCGGCCCCCGCCTCACCTCCCGGCGAAAGAGGGCGCGTGAAAGCGCCTGGTTGTTCAAAGCCAACCGATGCAGCAGGCGCTCGATGGGCGTATACGCGTGTGTAGCGTCGCGCATACGCAGCCACCCGAACGGAAGCAAACTACCCAGGCTGAACAGCCCCCAGAACCATAGCGGGCTCGCCGACGGCAAGCCGAACGGCGCCCCCGACCACCACCCCGCCAAAAGAATAGGGGCGGCAGCGGCAAGGAAGATCGCCGCCAGGTAAGCGATAAAAACCAGCAGGGCCAGTATCGTCGGCCCCAACAAACGTACTACCCTGGCGTGGCGGCCGTCTTCGTCCAGGTCCTCATCCAGAAAGGTATCGAGCAGGCTGACGGAGTGGTGGGCCAAGCCGTAGAAGGCTTGCGCTCCGGCGATCACGGCCACTGCGCAACACAGGCCGCTGGTTAGGCTCAACGACGCTTCGATCAGAGTGGGCAATCCGGCTTACTTTACTTCTTTCCCTTGCGGAATAATTTCTTCAGGGGCACCCAAAGCACGTAGCCCAGGGAAAACAGTATCAGTGCGAGTACGACGAGGACTATAACGATCGTACCCGCGCCAAGGCCAGGGCCGATGTACAATGGCAGATGGATCATAAGTTAGGCGGTAGTGTTTCGTAAACCCGCGGCCAGCTGGTCAGGTGCTTGTATCCAGCGTGCCGGGAAGGATAAGTCGTGCTAAAAATAACGCCCGTACTGTCTACGACCAGGATGCGACCGAAATCATCCAGGTCCAGCCACAGGTTCCCGTTTTCCAATAGCCGAAACTGACCGGCGGTCGGGGTATGCAGGGCGCCCCGCCGCATAACGCCCTCGTAGATCGTTGAAAGGCTATCCGTACGGTAATCGTAGACTACGATGCTCGACGAACGTAGCTCGTCGTCGGGCACCCGGCCGGTGACTCCCGCGCCGGACGTGGAATAGTTATTGTTGAAGATGGCGACACGGTGGTCGTCAATTATGTCTACGTCGTGTTGGTGTACCAACGGGCCGTCGATCACTTTGATCACCTCTTCGGTCGAAGGCCGGTAGTGCACTACGGCACTCATGTGCTTCGCGCTGAAAAACAGGTCTCCTTTATTCCAGTAAGGGCCGGATTCCAGCGCGGGCTGGATGTCGTTGAGGTGGATGGGGTCATCGTTATCCCGATGCCCTACGAGTAAGCCGAATCGATCGTTGCCGGCTAAAATACCCGCGATGGAATGATCTTCCAGTAGCGCCCCGGTTGCTACGTCGATGGCTACCAGATGATCGTCTCTAAACGCATACTGCTTACCATCGGCGTTTTGGTAGGTGTAGTTCAGCAACGGGTCCGGAAGGTCGCCCGCATACGGCGTTGCGCACACCCAGAGCCGCCCGCGATCGTCCAGGTTCATTG
Organism: uncultured Lewinella sp.; assembly: GCA_963668285.1. GTDB lineage: Bacteria > Bacteroidota > Bacteroidia > Chitinophagales > Saprospiraceae > Neolewinella. The sequence continues at coordinate 9,567 of OY764573.1, forward strand.
CGTGGTGGTAGAGCATATCCCGGTTAGCCCATAGCAGATTGCCCTCCGGCCCCAGCCTCAGTAGGTTTTTGGAACGGGAGAAGTTCACCAGTAGACTTCCGTCGGGTAGCAGCATAGCGTGCTTCGGGCGGCTGGCCATGTACTGCCGGCCCGTGTTTTCTTCGAACAGGGATACCGGTAACGGCCACGTTTTGATGCGGGCGCCATTTCGGTAATTCTCCAGGGCGATCTCCCACCGCCCGGGGTCGTCGTTGAAGAAAGCCATCAGGCCGTAGAGGTCCTCCGTCAACAGGTTCACGTCATCGACCCCGGGCTCGTACCCGTCGTCGGACGGAATGAGACTTAGGGGGATACTACGCGTCTCCTGACTGGTCAAGACCTCAGCCGCCAGCCGCGGAAAATAGACGAACCGGCGTATCGGTTCCCCCAGGCCTTTAACGTGTTTTCCCTCCACCGCCAGGGCTACCCCGTAGCCGCCCAGGCAAAGCACCGTGAGGGTGAGTACGGCGATAGCGAATACGCTGATTAGTTTCCTCATACGGTTGCGTGTCGTTCCGGCCGGCTACTCCCCCTCCAGAATGCCCTTTAGTTCGTTCAACTTCATCATACATTCGATCGGGGTCATGTTATTGATGCTGATGGCCTCGAGGGCGTCTTTTAACCGCCCGGCCGTCGGGTCGACCGTCTCGAAGATGCTCAGCTGGGGTGCCGGTTGGCTGAACTGATGGGTCGCGGGCCGGCGGGCGGCGGGCAACGCCCTACTTTGCTCTTTACCGTTCAATACCGCACCTGCGTCCTCGCCATAATCTGCTAATTCTTCGGCGTCGATGTGCTGGCTTTCCAGTTGCTTCAGAATATCCGTCGCCCGCTCGATGATGCGCCCCGGCATCCCCGCCATCTGCGCTACGTGGATGCCAAAACTGTGCTGGCTCCCGCCCGGTACGAGCTTGCGCAGGAAGATGATCCTGCCGGCGTGTTGCTTGATCGCGATCGAATAGTTCTTCGTGCGCGGCAGGCGGTCCGCCAGCTCGTTAAGCTCGTGGTAGTGGGTGGCGAACAGGGTTTTGGGGCGGGCGCGCCCGTTGTCGTGAAGGTACTCGGCGATGGCCCAGGCGATACTGATGCCGTCAAAAGTAGAGGTGCCGCGGCCGATCTCATCCAACAAGATCAGGCTCCGATCGGTGATGTTGTTCATGATCGAGGCCGTCTCGTTCATCTCCACCATGAAGGTAGATTCGCCGGAACTGATGTTGTCGCTCGCGCCTACGCGGGTGAACACCCGGTCCACCATACCCAGCCGCGCCGCCTCGGCGGGCACGAATGACCCCATCTGGGCCATCAGGCAGATCAGGGCCGTTTGCCGCAGCAGGGCGGACTTACCCGCCATATTCGGCCCGGTGATCATGATTACTTGTTGGCGTTCGGTGTCGAGGCAAACGTCGTTCGGCACGTACCGCTCCCCCACCGGCAGCTGCCGTTCGATGACCGGGTGGCGGCCCTGGCTGATCTCGATGTCGTTCGACTCGTCCAGCACCGGCTGCACGTAGCGGTTGCGGTTGGCCAGCTTGGCGAAACTTAGCAGACAATCCAGCCGGGCCAAATGGCCGGCGTTCGTTTGTACGGGGGCGATGTACTGCTGCAGCCACACGATCAATTCTTCGTACAATTGCTCCTCCCGTTGCAGTATCTTGTCTTCCGCGTTCAGGATCTTGTTTTCCAGGTCTTTCAACTCCTGGGTGATGTAGCGTTCGGCGTTGGTGAGCGTCTGCTTACGCGTCCACTCTTCCGGAACCTGGTTCTTGTACTTATTGGTCACCTCGAGGTAATAGCCGAAAACCTGATTAAAACCGATCTTCAGGCTAGCGATCCCGGTACGTTCCGCCTCCCGCCGTTGAATGCCGGACAGGCGGTCCTTTCCGGTGCGCGTGATGTCGCGCAGTTCGTCCAGTTCGGCGTCGTAGCCGGTGGCGATCACCCCGCCTTTGGCGAGGTTGACGGCCGGGTCCTTTTTTATCCGGCGGTCGATTTCGGAGCATACGTCAGGCAGTGCGTTCAGCCGCAGGGAGAGCTCTTTTAATTCCTCGTTGCTGGAGCCGCCGATGAGCTTTTGGATCGGCCCGATAGCGCAGAGAGCGTCCGAAAGAGCCCGTACCTCCCGCGGGTTCACCTTTCCGAGCGGCACCTTCGAGATGAGCCGTTCGAGGTCGCCGATCTCCTTGAGGGAAGCGTCCAGATCCTGGAGCAGCGCGGCGTTGCCCACGAAGGCCCGTACGACGGAGTGCCGGCGCTCAATGGCCTTTCGGTCCAGCAACGGCAGGACGACCCACTTACGCAACAGGCGACCGCCCATCGGCGTGACCGTGAGGTCCATCACCTGGATGAGCGGTACGCCGCCCTCGTGCGGGCTGTGCAGCAACTCGAGGTTCCGGATGGTGAAGCGGTCGAGCCAGACGTAGCGATCATTCGCCAGTCGGCTGACGCGGGTGATGTGCCGAAGGTTGCGATTTTCGGTCGTTTCCAGGTAGTGGAGGATGGCGCCCGCCGCAATTTGGGCCCGCTCCATGCCCTCCACGCCAAATCCTTTGAGGGTGGCGGCGTTGAATTGCCGCAGCAGTTTTTCCTGCGTGTAGTCGGTCGTGAAGATCCACTCGTCCCGCGCCGTCAGGTAGAACTGATCGCCGAAGTCTTCTTTGAACGCTTTTTTCCGGTCTTTACTAATCACGACCTCCTTGGGGCGGAAGCTCTGCAACAGTTTATCGACGTAGTCCGCGGCGCCTTCCGCTACCAGAAACTCGCCGGTCGAAAGATCGAGAAGCGCCAGCCCGAAAACGCCTTTCTTACCGGTGTCGTAGCTCACGCAGGCCAGAAAATTGTTGGTTTTGTGCTCCAGCAGCTTGTCGTCGGTAGCCAGCCCGGGAGTGACGATTTCGGTGACGCCCCGCCTGACGATCTTTTTGTCCTTGCTCGGTTTTTCCAGTTGCTCGCAGATGGCTACGCGGAAGCCGGCCTTTACGAGTCGGGGCAGGTAAGTATCCAGCGAATGGTAGGGGAAGCCGGCCAGTTCGATGTCCGACCCACCGTTGTTACGCCGCGTTTGGGTAATGCCCAAGGTCTGCGCACAGGTGATGGCGTCTTCGCCGAAAGTCTCGTAAAAATCCCCCACGCGGAAGAGCAGCAAGGCATCGGGGTGCTTCGCTTTCACCTGATTATACTGCTTCATCAGGGGGGTCACCCGCTTCGATTTGCTCGCTCCTGCCATGGTTGGCGAAGGTAGGAAATTTTGCCTCGTGGGCGCTTCCGCTTATGCGATGTCTTGGGCGAGGACGTGGAGAGTAATGAAATCCCGTACTCCGTCGGGGCAGGTGCGTGGTTCGGGATGTAGGAGCAAGGACAATAGTAAGCGAAATAGTGAATAAATGATTATTTCGATTGAAGTGTACCAAGGTTTAGGTACTACGCTCACTTTCCCTTCAGATTATGCCTGCAGCTGTTGCGACGTGCATATATTGGTTGCGAAATTGCTGTTAATCTGACTCTTATGCAAACTTGGTCTAATCCAACCATTTGGAAGGCTCTATCGGTTCTGATCCTCGTCGTCTATTCGACACATTTAGTAGCTCAGGATGTTGCTCCCAAAGTAGGTATATGTGGATCGACAAACAATGCAGTTTGTGTCCTTAAGCCACTACAGGAGGTCTGCGCAGAAATTTCTTTTGATGCAAGAGATACCGACACCTATGATAGTATTGTAATTGTTTGGGGTGACGGTGCTATGGAGACAGTACGCAATCCAGACGAAACATTTGAACGAGAACATCAATATGACCTAGAGGACCTCTTCAATTCTTGCACTGAATTCGAGCAGTTTAGGCTTCAAATCTTCATGCATCTGACCGGTGTCAACGCGCAGTTCCCGCCAGATAATGCAATCACGATCTCACTTGTAAATAACCCGAAAGCAGAATTCGTGCGCTTTCCAAATTTTGCGTGCGCAGGTGAAACTACCAGGTTCACTCAAAACAGCTGTCCTAGCAGTACCATTCAAGAATTTAATTTTGGCGACGGCTGGACACAAGAGACTACTCACATATTTGATGCCGTAGGCGAGTACCCGATAAGAACTCGATCCTACTATCCGAACTCTATGATATGTGATACTACAGAGACCACCCGTACTTTAGAAGTTATCGATCAACTTTCAGCAGTAATACAAATCGATTCGGGAGTGGTGGCTAGAGAGGATACAAATCGTATGTGTCGTGTTAATGACATGGCTATTCTGCAGCTATCTAGCGCTACATCCGTAGGATTAGATCGATACAGGTGGAACGTGTCACCAAGACGTGGCTGGAGACTAGACGGTGCCAATGAGTCAAAAACCGAAATTAATTTCCTGGAAGATGGAATCTACACGGTATCCTTGATAGGGGAAAATACGAACTGTGATGCTTTTGACACAGCTACATTTGTAGTCCAAGTAAGGACTCCAGTAATGGCCGAACTCCTCCCCCAGGCCGATACTTGCGGCGTTCTCCTCTACCGCCCCTCCACCACCAGGGAAGGACAGACCTACACCCTCAACGGCGCCCCCCTAACGGACATCCCCATCGAACTCTCGGAAATAGGCACCTACCTAGTCACCGCAACCGCCGCACCGGATGCATTCTGCGACAGCGGCCCGCCCGCCCGCGATACCTTTACGGTAGGCGTCTCCTCCACCGCCGCCATCATCACCCCCGATACCCTCGTGTGTGACCAGGGCGACACGTTCACCTTGCAAACACGGGAGGACAACGGCGACTGGACCATCAACGGAGAACCCTTCGACGGGCGCTTCGACCCCGCCCTCCGCCCCTCCGGCCCCTACGAACTGGTGTACGGCAACCCACCCTGCATAAGCCCGGATACCATTACGGTAGAAGTGATCGGCACCGACATCACCGGCCCGGAGGACCTGGCTTTGTGCGTAGATCAGGGCGCGGTCACCTTTACGCCCGTCACCCCCGGCGGCGTGTTCTCCGATAGCGCCGGGCTCGTCACCGAAGCGGGTGTATTTGACCCCGGTGCCGCACCGCTCGGCGAATACACCATCTATTACAGCACCGCCGGGGCTACTACCTGCCGGGGCATCGATTCCTTCACGGTCACCGTCAGCGAGCTGAACGTAAGCTTCGAGACGGACACCTGTACGGGTACGGAAGTCTGCTTCACCGTCCCCGAATTCACCGCCGGCGACGGGGTAAGCTGGTCATTCGACGGAAACGACGTACCGGGAAACGACACCGGGGGCAGGTGCTATGACTTCCAAAATGCGGGTAACTACCCCGTCTCCGTAACCGTTACGCGCGGTGCCTGCGAGAACACCTTTGCCGAAGACGTCGTACTGGCCGATGCGCCCGCCCCGGCCTTCGATCTGGTATTTGCCGACGATAGCTGTTCGGTACTCGACGTTACGGTCGTCAACCGAACGCCGGATGTACCGGGAAACAGCTACGCCTGGCTGCTCGATGGGGAATTGTGCTCCGAAGAATCGACACTGGACAACTTAAGCCTGACCGCCTTCGGTGAGAATACCAGCTACGAACTGACCTTAAGTGTCGGCAACGCCTGCACGGAACGCAGTGTGAGCGAATCCATCACGGTCGTTCCCGCCGCAAACGCCAGCTTTGAACCCGAACGGGATAACTACTGCAGTGGGGAGACCATTCGCGTCCGTAACCAAAGCAGCGGAAACGGCATCACCTCCCGCTGGCTCGTGGACGGCGTACCCAACGAAAGTCTGCAGCAGGGGGATTCGCTGATCTACGACACCGACACCCAGGATACGGTAGAGATCTGCCTGATCGCCGCCAATAAATGCCTGCGGGACACCAGTTGCCGGGATATCGTGATCAGGCCCACCGACGTGGAGGCCTTCTTCAACCTGCCCGGGCCCGCCGTATGCGCCGGTGATTCCTTCCGGATCCGCAACGGAGCGAACGAGGGTGTTCCGGTTGAGTACTTCCTGGACGATGAGCCCTGGCAGTCCGCTGCAAACCCGTTCGTGGCCTTACCGGAAGCCGGCACCTACGAGATCTGCCAGCGTGCCTACGGTTGCGGATCCGGCATCGTCTGCCAAACCCTCACCGTGAACGAAAGCCCCCAGGCTACTATTTCCGGCCCGCTGTTCGGCTGCCCCGGGGAGCCACTCTCCTTCACCACGACGGACCAGCCCTCCGTGGCTTACGCTTGGGAGGTCAGCGATGGCCGCCCGATGGTTCCGGAAGCGGCGTTTGCACCTACTTTCGATACGGCCGGGGTGTTCCAGGTCTGCCTTACCGTCACCTCGCTGGCCCCCGAGGGTTGCAGCCGACGGTCTTGCCAGACGGTCACTATCGCCGCACCGCCGGTGAGCGGGGTGATGGTATCGGACAGCACCTGCTTCGGTGACCCGATCATCTTCAGTAGCAGTGCAGCGGCCGGGCCCAGTTGCCGGTATACTTTTTCGGACGGCGGAAGCTTCCCCGACTGCGCCGGCTCCTACGTCCTCACCGGGTCGGGTCGGCAGTCCATTACCCAAATCGTGACCGACGAAGCGACGGGGTGTATGGACTCAATCACCTTGCCGGTGTTTGTCAGAAGCCTGCCGCTTGTCACCTTCATCTCCCCATCCGATCCAATCTGTGCCCCCGAGACGGTGGCTTTAACCAACGCAAGCACCAATGCTAACGGTTTCACCTGGGCCAGGGGCGGAGACACACTACGAACGCGTGACGCCGAATTCGACTTTGCTTCCCCCGGTAATTATACCATTGAACTGACGGCCACGAACGACGGCCTGTGCCCCGTCTCCACCAGCCAAACCATTACCGTAGCCGAAAACCCCGTGGCGGTCATTACTCCTCTGCAAGATCCCGTCTGTCAAGATCAAGAACTTACTTTCACCAGCAGCTCCGGTAGGGACGGCAATACCCTACAGTGGGCCGTCGTGCCGGACACGATCGGCTTCGGGCCTTCTTTTAGTATATCATTTACAGAAGTGGGCCCCAGCGTAGTTTCTCTGGTAGTCACTAATGAAGATGGTTGTACCGACATTACCTCGGAAATCCTGGATGTCGCCCCCGCCGTCAGTGCCGGCCCGATCGAGGCCCTCGACGTGTCGTGCTTTGGGCAAGCAACGGGAAGCCTGACCATTTCCCCGGCGGGTGGAACCACGCCCTTCACCGTTAGTTGGTCGGATGGCGCCGACGGGGCAGAACGGACGGACCTACCCGCCGGCCCGTACGTCGCCACCGTGACGGATGGCAACGGTTGCCAGGACTTCAGTCGCACCGAAATTCTCGAACCGTCACCCATTGAAACCGGCTCGAAGGTGGGCACGGTCACCTGCTTCGGAGGTACGGACGGCTCGATCGCCCTCAACGTATCCGGCGGTATCCCCGTCTACCAGGTCCGCTGGCCGGACGGCGGTGGTGAGCTAAGTAGAGATCAATTATCCGCCGGCGACTATACCCTGATCATTTCCGATGCGAATGCCTGTGAGGTCGAGCGTATAGTTTCCGTCCCGGAGGCAGTACCGATCACGTTTATAGATTCCCTGATCCCCATTTCCTGTTTTGGTGAAACCGATGCAGCACTCGAATTGACGGCTTTAAACGGTGGCCTTCCGCCCTACACGGTCGCTTTGATCGGCAACGATTACGAGCAGGGCGGTCGTGGCCGCACCCGCTTCGACGGCCTCGCCCCGGGCGTTTATATGCTAGAGATAAGGGATGATAATGGGTGCGTGGAAGAGCGAGATTACCAGGTAGCAGCACCGGACTCTTTGGCCATAGACATCCTTGAGGATACCGTCCGCCTGCAGCTCGGGCAATCGGCGGTACTGACGACTCGCTTTACCGCCTCCGCTTCGACCCTGAGGTGGTCCCCGCCCCTTGGTCTGGACTGTCTCGACTGCCCCAACCCCACCGCACGGCCTCCCTTTTCGACCCTCTATACCGTACGCCTCGATGATCCGCGCGGCTGTTCGGGGGAAGACGCCGTCTTTGTCGACGTCGAGATCGACCGGGAGGTTTGGTTACCGACGGGTTTCACCCCGAACGGCGATGGCCGTAACGATCGCTTCCGCATCCGCACCGACTTCCCCGATGCCATAATTCGCGTAGCCTACTTCCGCGTTTTCGACCGCTGGGGAGGTTTGCTTTTTGAGCGGGAAGACTTCCCCCCCAACGCCCCGGAGTTTGGCTGGGACGGTACCAAAGCCGGAGAGCCGGTCAGCCTCGGCGCCTACACCTATGACCTAAAGATCGATTACGTGGACGGTGAGAGCAAGCAAGTCAATGGTATTGTTAATCTCATCCGCTAAGCCCCCCATGAAATACTGCTCTTTCTTAATTTTACTATTCCTGCCTCATCTAGTAACTGCCCAATTAGACCACTTTACTGACTATACTACGCTGCCTACTTTACTCAACCCCGCCTTGACTGGTTTCGTGCCGGATAGGCAACGGTACCGTTTAGTGATGACCTACCGCGATCAATGGGGGTCTGCCTTGGAGGAGAACGCTTTCCGCACCGTGGGGGCCGGAATAGATAGCCGCTGGTGTATTGAAAACACCAACGATTTTATAGGTTTTGGAGCCCGCTTCGTCGCTGACAGACAAGGCGACCCTACCATTTACCGATCGGCTGGTTACGCTAGCTTCAGCTATAATAAGACCATCTCGAAGAAAAGAAAGGACAAAACGATTATCGGCGCGGGCGCGGAATTAGGATACCTTGGGTACAGCCTGGCACTCGACGAGCTGACCTTTGACGAACAGTTCGATAACCCCAACGCCCCGGGTGAAGTCTTTACTACCTCCGCCTCGGGCGCCTTCGACTATGGTGCCGGCGTCTATATTATTCGGGAATTCGAGCGAATCAAATTAAAGCAGGCCAGTGCTGGTTTATCAATCAATCACATCGGTGAACCAGAAGTCAGCTTCCTCGGCAATACACTAATGGGGATGACCTCCAGCGATTCTTCCGCGGTAGTAAGGCAGCGGTTCAACGCACACACGAGTTGGAAAATTTCCACAACAAATCACTCCAACCTGAATTTGCGGGCCGTGTACAGCTGGCAACGACCTCACAATGAACTTCGGGCCCGTATGACGTACGACTTCCGCATTAACCGAGGCGACTTACGCTTTAATCTTGGTGCAGGATATCGCATCAATGATGGTGTAGCAGGCTTTAGCTCTGAGGCTGTTATAGGTATCTTACAGATATATACAAGTAGGTTTCTGGTCACCATAGCCGGTGATATCAATATCAGCAAGTTCAGGTCCGTCACCCGAGGGGCCGGCGCGTTCGAGATAGCAACGGCCTTCTACTTTGGAATGGCTTCCGACGGTTGCGTAGACTGCCCTACATTTTAAACGATTTTTGTAAAGATGTAGGTAAGCCTACCTATCAATAGTATACCGAACGCTCAGCCCACCCCGGTCCCAGCCGAACGCGCTGAGGTAACCGCTACCGATCCGTACGGTAGGCACCCAATCGAAGCTTAGGTTGATCGGCGCGTCCTCGAAGGCATAATCCACCCCGATCACCCCGTGTAGGCCGACTCCGAACCTGGCGTAATCGTCGGCTTCCGGAAAGCCGTCGTCGTAGCCATATAAGTAGACGCTACCACCGCCGCCGTAGTACCAGCTGAGCCCGGGTATGCCGTCGATGTCGAGATCTTCGTGAATCTGGTACAGCGCCCCGATGTTGGCGTACCGCCAACCCCGTCGGCCGAAAACAAAGCCTACGCGGCGGCCGCGGTATCCGGCGAACACTTCAATGGCGTTGGGCCCGCCGCCCGGGAACAGCTTATAGCTCAATGCCCAGGGGTAGCCGAAGCGAAGGCCGACCGCTTGGGTGTAGGACTGTGCCGATAGCTCGCCACCGAGTGTGAGCGTTAGAAAAGCGACAAGTAAAAAAGCGCGCATGGAAGTATTTTTTGCTGTTTATGGAAGCGGAAACGGTTACGCTACGGGGCCAGGCGTCACTCCGCCACCGCTACCCCGACCATAGAATCCGCCGTGCCGTAATAAAGGTACCACCGGCCTTTAAAGAACACCAAGCCCTGCGTGAAGGTAGTACCTCCGGCGTACTGCCCGGTCACCTCGTGCGGCAGGCTGGGGCAGATGTACGGTTTTTTCGCCCGTACCAGTAGTTCGGTGGGGTCTTCGGCCGAGAAGAGGGCATAACCGCCGCAGTAGGCTTTGAGCCCCATATCCGGGCTGGCCAGGGAGTCGACCTCGGCGTTGCGCCCGTTGTACAGTACCAGAATACCTTCATCCGTCAGCAGCGCCGGTGGGCCGGGCTCACTTAAGGAAGCATCGAAGTGACGATCGCGCCTCGGCAAGGGATCGTAAAGCGTAGAATCCGCATTGACGACAGGCGTCCAGTCCAGTAAGTTATCACTGTGCGCCAGTCCGACGACGGCATCGCCCCAGTACATCCAGTATTTACCCTTGATCTTCGTGGCAACCAGCCGCCCGTCATCCTTTTGCTCACACACTACCGAGCCGGATTTTGACCAGGTATCGTGAAACTTTCCGCCGTACGCCTCCTGAAATACCGGCCCGTGCTTCGTCCAGGTCTCCAGATCCTCGGAGGTGGCCGCACAGAGGCGGGCAGTCTCCTGGTTCCACCCCGTGTAGAGCATTAGGTACCGCCCGTCGGGCAGCTCCACTACCCCGCGGGTCCTCACAGCCGCCGGGGCTCTCGAATTCCCGGTTATTATCGTCAGCGGGGTAAAGAACCGGGGCGGGGCGGCGCTCAAAATTGATGCCGTCGGCGCTGGCGGCGAGCCCTACCCTGCTGGTGCGGTGGCCGAGCATGGCGCGCGGGTTATCCTCGGCGCGAAAAAGTAGGTAGACGCTATCCCCGCGTACCACGGCGCCGGGGTTGAAGACGTCGGCGCGCTGCCAATTCACGATGGTATCCGCCAGTGGGTCGAGGAAGGTCGGGCCTTCGTCCGGCACCATAATGGGGTTTTTCCGGGGGTTTGATGAAACTTCCGGTCCAGGGGGTGGCGGCCTCGAGTTTTTCGACCGTTTTGTCATTATATTTTTGCGAGTTCGCAGGTGCATTGCAATTGGTAAATAGCAAGCAACAAAAGGTGGCCCCCAAACATGTATAGATCACGAATTGCATCAAGAATAATTTTCCGTAATTTACCAACTCTTCCTATTAATGCATTATCAATCACTAAACCTGATGAAATCCTATTACTTTCTATTAGTCGTATCGTTGACTATTTCGGCCTTCCAGCTCAGCGGTCAGGACATCATGTTCTACCACGGGGAGCTACACGCGGGTGATTCTACCGACCCTGGCTTCGATACAAAGATCGATTCGCTTTGGAAAGCCAGCGAGGCGGGAAAAATTGATTCTCTCGCTTACCGGGACGTGATTGAGGAATTACAGGACTACTACGAAACCGGTAGCGATTCGGTGATTCGCGACAAAGCGGAGTTTTATAGCTATAGTTATCTCCTAACGCTGAAAGACTATGCCTCGATCATTGAGAGGTTTGAAAACAACTTTGAAAGATACAGTCATCGTGCGTTCACCTTGGTCAACGAACTACATAGGAGAGCCTACATAAGGTTATCGGGGAAAGGCTTAGCCGGATACAGGAGTCGCTTAGACAGCCTAGCGGGTAGCCGGAATTCTATATACCTGGATGATCTCGTACAGCATTATATGCAGTTGCAAATCGGCGATGTTGCACCAGCTTTCGAAGTCGTCGACAAGCAGGGAACCGTGCATCGTTTAGTAGATCTTACTAACAAGGTTGTTATCCTAGATTTTTGGGCTACCTGGTGTGCGCCTTGTGTAGAAGATATTCCAGAGATCAGGGCGCTACACCAAAAACACGAAGATCGCGGCGATGTCGTGGTTATCAGCGTTTCGATTGATACCGACCGAGAGCGGTGGGCTAATTTCGTAGAAGCGAAGGATATGACGTGGCCGCAAGTACTCCAGTCGAAAGAAGCTATACAGGCAGAAGATACATTAATGAAAACGTATAACGTCTTAGGAAGACCACACTACTTTGTTATCGATAAAAATGGCTCAATTAGATACAACTCTCACCTTAATGGAAATAAATTCATCCCAGAAGGATTGATAGATCGGCTTCTATAGCTCATCGGCTGGTTTGAGCCTGCATTCGATAAGTCCTTATGGCATCCCCCCTGATACCAAAATAAAGTAGATCACCGAGCCGGACTACACTACGCACGTCACCGCGTAGCGCCAACCCACTCTCTTGCTGGGGGACGTAGGCAAACACCCCACCTCCCTCATTACGTAACAGGCAACCGGCATTGGCGTCACTCCTCCCCCACCGTTGTTTGGCCTGGCTTTCGTTACCGCAAAGCAGGAGGTCTATATCGCCATCGCCGTCATAATCAAGGGGGGTGATGGTGTGGACGGGAGCGTACTGTGCTTCTAGCGGTAACGCAATTAATTCATACCTACCGTCCGATCTACTTAGGTAAAGGCAGGAGCGCAGCTCGGTCGCTCGTAGTTGCGAAACGCGATCGCCGAATAGGCTGAGAACATCACGTGGGTCGGCGGCGGCGTAACTGGCGTAGCTGACGAAACGATTGCGAAGGGGCGCTAGCTGGGAGAGAGTTTCGTCTCGGGTAGCATCCAGTTGTTCCTTCCCGTCGATGAAGTAAGTAAGGAAGGGATCGACGGAACCGTTAGCGTCCATATCTCCGTAGTATAGCGTGATCGGTTCTTCGGGGGAGGCTTCGAAGAGGTTATTGAGCCCTTGATTTCCGAGCACGAGGTCGGCCTGCCCGTCCCCATTCAGATCGGGCGTGGCTATCGCGTTCCACCAACCGCTGGGCGAGGTGTCGAGGTATTGGCTGGTTTGCGCTTCCAGTTGCTCACCGACCCAACCGAAGATGGTGACGGGGAGGTACTCGCCCACGACGATCAATTCCTCGCGGCCGTCCGAATTGAGGTCCGCCCAAATAGCATCCGTGACCATACCGATATCGGACAACTCCGGCGCTAGTTGGCCCGTACGGTCTTCGTAGGTTTCGCCCTCGAGCCGAAAGCGGAGGATGCTTGCGGTTGCCTCCGGGTAACGCCCGGGGGCCGGGCCGCCGCCAACGAACTCATACCTACCGTCAGCCGAGCGAGCGGTGCGCCTGAGTTGAGAGCTAAGCTCCGCGGGCACTACCTCAACCTTTCCATTCCGTAGCCTTAGTTCGGGGCCGGCGCTCGAAAGGTTGCGGGGGTAACAACCGCTGCCGGTCAAAATCGCGGATACCAATTGCCTCGTCCACGTGCTTCAGCGGTGACGGTACCTCTTTGAATATGGGCGCAGCCGTGGATTGCGATACGGTGGCCGCCCCGCTGGCTTCAGCGTCCGCGTGCCGGAGAACCAGCAGGGAATCAGGATTGACAGCGGTAATTGAGGTAAACCTTCCGTCGGGCCAGCTTACTTCCAGCTTTTCGACCGGACTGCCGTTTTGTGCGCCAAGACCAAAATGCAGGACCGGCGACACGGAAGAGAGGTATCCACGATTCGGGAACAATTCTCGCGTCTGCATACTTCCTCGGTGGGTGAGTTGGACCTTGGCACCGATGGCTCGCGTATTTTCCTCACTGCCTACGAGCCGCACCCGCAGTGAGTGATTACCCACTTGGTCGTTGCGGTAGATGAAGGCCGGTTGGTTGATGTTGTTGACGATCAGGTCGAGGTCTCCGTCTTCATCGAGGTCGGCGTAAGCAGCGCCCGTGCTGTTGGAGGGGCGTTGCAATCCCCAATCTTTCGTCCGGTTGGAAAACTGGGCGTTGGCGCGCCCTCGGAACAGATAGTTACTCACGTCAGAAGCGGGCATCTCGGCAATGATCTCCCGCAGGTCCTTTCGCACCAGGCGGCCTTTCCGGGCAACGTAGTCTTCCATGTACTTGATAAAATCCTGATCGGTGTAGTCGCGGACGTAACCGTTCGTCACGTGTAGATCCTGGTACCCGTCCTGGTCGAAGTCGGCGAAGAGGGCGGACCAGCTCCAGTCCGTCGTAGCCACCCCGGCTAACCGGCCTACTTCCGCGTAGCCGGCCTCCCCACGGTTAAGGTGCAGCATATTGCGCATCGTCTGGTGGTGAAAGCCGTTAGCGAGGTTCTGCTCGAGCTTGGATTGGTTGTCGTCGGGGGTGAGTAACTGGCGGCGATAGTGGCTTTCCGGTAGCATATCCAGGGTATAGATATCGGGGCGGCCGTCGTGATCGACGTCCGCAACGTCGCTACCCATCGAGAAGTGACTGGTATGGCCGATGTATTCCCCCAGCCGATCGGTGAAGGTGCCGTCACCATTATTAGTGTAGAGGTAATCCGGTACCTCGTAATCATTTGAAACGTAGAAATCCGGGTCGCCATCCCCGTCCAGGTCCGACAGGGCTAAGCCTAAGCCGTAGCTTAATTCCGAGCCGTTAATACCGGCTGCCTCCGTGACGTCCGTGAACTTGAGATCATTATTTTGGTACAAGCGTAACCCCCGGTCGACGTCGGCTTTTTTAAGGAGCTGCTGTGTTTTGGTGACGTTCAGCAGCGGTAGCGCCTTCGGGTTGTGATTGAGCAGCAGGCAGTCCAGATCCCCATCGCCGTCGTAATCAAAAAAATAGCCTTGGTTGCTAAAGGCGGGGCTGTCCAGACCGTAATCCGCGGCTTCATCCACGAATTGCGGTATTCCCTCCGGCGTGTTTCCCCGGTTGATGAATAACTGGTTACGCCGCTTATCGACGGGTAGCATGCCCGAATAGCAGACATAGATATCCAGGCGCCCATCCGCATTGATGTCGACGAAACTGACCCCGGTCTTCCAGGGGCCGGGTCGGCCTCCGGCGCCGCTTACTTGTGTAATGTCCTGAAAGTGTAGGCGTCCATCGCCCAGGAAGAGCTTGTTCTCTGCCATGTTTGCCGTGAAGTAGAGGTCCGTGTGCCCGTCACCGTTCAGGTCGCCGGCGGCTACTCCGCCCCCGTTGTAGAAATACTCATATACCAGGATATTGGTATTCGGCCCTTCGGTGAGTCGGTTGGCGAATGAGATACCGGTCTCCCTCCCCGGTAAGAGTGTAAAGAGAGGATTGGGGGGTATATGTGGAGCGGGGGAAGTATTCTCACTTCCCCCGCATCCGGTTAAGCCGGCTAGTAGCAGGCTTAGTGCAAGAATAAATTCTATTGAGCTTCGCAATAGCTGGTAGATAGCTTAGTACCCGGGGTTCTGTACCAGTAGATCATTCCGGAAGATCTCGTTCCGGGTAATGGGCCTAAAGTACATCTTATTATCCCAGCGGCGGGTTTCGTTCTCGGTATTCTGGACGACCGTGTAGGTGTAGTCGTAGACGTCCGTATCGTAGCGGTAAGGGTCGTGGGGGGTCGCCCCCGGCTTAAGGGTAGCGCGGATGTCGATCGTCTCGATGATCTGGCCGAGTTCCTCCTCGGCGATCAGCCAGCGGCGGGCGTCGTGGTAACGGTGCTCTTCGTAAGCCAGCTCCACGCGCCGTTCGTTACGCAGGCGTTGTACGAGCGCGTCGCCGGAGTCAGTCACGGCGGGCATCCCTACCCGGAAGCGGATCACGTTAAGCAGCTCGCGTGCCTCGTCCTCCAGACCCAGTTCGATAGCTGCCTCGGCCTGCGTAAGAACCACTTCTCCGTAGCGCAGGAACGGCCAGGGAATTAACTGGGTATTGGATTGGTTATCGGGCAGGCCCGGGTTCGGGTCGATGTACTTACGGTGGTAGTAGTGCGTACGGCTACCGTTCCAGTTCTCAATGGAAGACTCTCGGGTATCGACGCCGTTGATCGTGCCTCCGTCACCATCGTCGTAGTAGCCCGTTTGGATCTCATTCATCTGATCGAACCCTAGAACATCGTCGGGCCGGGGCTTCCAACCGGCGCCGTCGTACATGATGGAGGCGTAGAAGCGTGGGTCGCGGTTGGTGTAGGGATCGCTGGAGTGATTCTCGTTATCCCAGTCGAAGCTAGAGCCGTCCATCATTTCGTAGTCGTCTACCAACTGCTGGATGGGGGTGTTACCGGCCCAGTTGTGGTAGCCGTTCGGGCCGTTGTTGATGCCGTGGTGCAAGCCACCGAGCGGCCAGGCGCTTTCGTCGGTAAACAAAGGCGACTTGGTGAGTTGGAAGATCAGTTCGCTCGCCGCGGCTGCATCGGATACGCTACTGCCGCCGCCCATGGCGATGGCGATGTAGTTCTCCCGGCCTTCTTCTGCGCTGACGGGCCCGTCGAGGTTGGTTTTATAGCCTTCCATACCGTCGACGACTTCTTTGGCTGCATCATATACAGCTTGCCAGCGCGCCTGACGGTCACCACTTTGGTTAGCGACGAGTTCGATATTGCTGTAGCCGGAAAACTCCGCGGCGGCTAAGTCGCCGTCATGAAGGTCGGAAGCATCGTAGAGTAGAACGCGCGCCTTGAGGGCGCGAGCGGCCATCGGGGTGGCACGGCCGGGGGTGATCGGCTTACCGTCCAGCAAGCGCATGGATTCGTCGAGGTCGGCGACGATGAAAGCGACCGTTTCGGCCCAGGTGCCTCTCGCAATCGCATAATCCTCGTCGAGCGCGTAGGGGCGGTCGACCAACGGCACGCCGCCGTAGAAGCGGGCCAATTGCTGGTAGTAGTAAGCCCGGAGGAAGTGCGCCTCTCCCATCAGGCGATCGCGAAGCTCGGTATCGTCGAAGGTGGCGTTAGGCAGCTCGGTCAGGGCGATGTTGGCCTGGCGGATGGCGTTGTACATCACGTCCCACCGGTAGGTAGCGCTCGTCCAGGCCGTATTATCGGGGCTTTCGGTGGCCTCGTTGAAGGGGCGAATATTCCGGCCGGCGTGGGTGAACATCGCTTCGTCGGTAATGGAGGATAGCCCTTGCTCTTCGAAGCCGCCGTACCCCAGGTAGGAGTAGATATTGAACACGAAGGCTTGTGAAAGCGCGCCGTCCGCCCAGGTGGCATCACTGGAAACACTGCCCAGTGGTTCGGTATTGAGAAAGTCGTCGTTACAACCACTGAATACGAGGCCGAGTGCGAGAAGCAGGGCACCCGTAACGGTGAATTTGTGCTTTAGTATTTGCATGATGTAGAGTCGCTTGATCAAATAAGATACTAAAAAGTCAGGTTAGCCCCTAGATTGATGATTCTGCTTTGGGGGTAGTAGGTGCCGGCACCGTTATTAGATTCTGGGTCGAAGAAGTCCAGTGAATCGAAGGTTAATAAATTGAGCCCATTCACGTAGACGCGAAGCCCATCGATGCGGATTCGCTCCGTAAGGCTGGCGGGTAGGCGGTAGCCAAGCTCCAGGTTTTTGAGCCGGATATAATTCTTGCTGAATAACCAGTAAGTATTGTTGCCGTAGTTACCACCGGTGTAGTAAGTATCCCCCCGGCTAGCCAGGCGTGGATGCTCCGTACTTGGGTTATCGATACTCCAACGGTTATCGTGGCTGTGCTTCAGGTAGTTACCGATGTCGCCGGACTCGGTCTGCACCCGCAGGCGGGCACCGGTAGCGCCCTGCAGCAACATCGTCAGGTCGAAGCCGCCGTAGCTGGCCGTAAAGTTGGCACCGAAGTTGAAAGTAGGCTGACCGTTCTGGTCAATACGCACCTGGTCGTCACCGTCGATGATGCCGTCACCGTTCACGTCCCGGAACTTCATGTCACCCGGTAACAAACGGGCCGTTACGGCGCTGTAGTCGAGTTCGGTAGCATCGATCTCCGCCTGATCGCGGAAGACGCCGTCGGATTCGTAGACGAGGAAGGCGCCGATCGGCTTACCCTCCATTAGCTGGTAGTCCGGGGCGCCGGGTACTTCGTCCATAAAGACGACCTCATTCTGGGCGTAGCCGCCGTTGACGCCGGCCCGCCAGCGGAAGGCGTTGTTGGCGTTGGAGTTGTAACCCAAGTTAAATTCGAAACCCCGATTCTCGACGATACCGGCGTTTACCGGAGGCAGTAGGTCACTGATGCCGGAGGTAGCCGGGGTGGAGCCGGTCTCCTGGATCAGGATCTGCGACCGGCGGTTGAAGAAGTATTCCACCGTTGCATCGACGCGGTTGTTGAATAGGACGGCGTCGAAGCCGACGTTGAAGTTATTCGCCCGCTCCCAGGTGAAACTGGGGTTTGCCAGTAGGCTTTCCCGCAGGGTCGTCTCCACCACGGAGTTGATCGGAAATTCTTCGAAGCCGTACAGAGACAGGTAGGCGAACTCCTGCAGCTGGCCGCGGAAGAACACCTGGTCATTACCCATCTGCCCGTAGCTGGCCCGAATTTTCAGCAGGTCGACGCCGGGGACGTTGAAGAAGTCCTCATTGGAAACGTTCCATCCGAGCAGTACGCCGGGGAAGAAGCCGAAGCGGTCGCTTTCCGGGAAAATGTATGAGCCGTCGTAGCGGAAAATGAATTCCGCCAGGTACTTCTCGCGGTAGTTGTACTGTGCGCGGCCGTAGTAGCCGAGGCGCGCGCGCTCGTAGGCCGAACCGCCGGTCTCCTGCTGCAGGGTACCGCCCGCAAAGAGCTGGTCCACCGCCGTAGAGATGAAGTTGCGGCGGAAAGCATTAAAGTTCTCACCGGTAAAGGTCTCCCGGGTTACGCCCACCATCAGGCCGAGCGAGTGGTCATCCCCGAAGGTCCGGTCATAATTAAGCCGGCTGGACAGGTTGGTATTGAGCACCGAAGAGTTGGACTGCCGCAGGCGGGGGTCACGGAAGTTCGAACGAACCGAGCTGGTCAGCATGGGTGTTACCCCGTCGGCCTCGAAGGTCGATCCGTCCCACGCCCAAAGTCGCCAGGGGGTCTGCCAGATGCGGCGGCTGGAATTGTTCTGATCGACGGCACCGGAAAGCGTCAGTTGCAGCCCCTCCAGGAAGGGTGCGCGTAGTTCGATGGAACCCTGCGTTTGCAGGTAATCCGTCGGTGCGGCATCGAAGCCGGTGGCGTTGGTGGTGATCACGACGGGGTTCTGGCCGTTCTCGATGTCCGGGCCGGGGAGGCCGTTGGGCCACACGGCGGGTTCGGTGGGTCGGCCACGCATGAGCATCCGGAAGATGGCAGCGGCGTTTTCGGTCGGGAAGTTGCGGTCTTCCCGCCGCAGGACGACCCCGAGACTGGTCGAGATGTAGTCGTTGACGTCCGCGTCGAGGTTGATTCTTAGGTTGTACTGCTCGTAGCTGGTGGCGGTGTTCCTGTACGAAGCTTCCTGATTAAGGTAGCCGAGGGAGGCGAGGTAGCGCACGTTGGGCGTACCGCCGCTCACCTGCAGGTTGTGCTTGCTCTGGGGGGCCCAGTTGACGAAAGTGGCGTCGAACCAGTCCTCATCCGGGTGGCCCCAGGGGTCGGAGCCGTTGCGGTGTAGTTCCACGGCTTCGGGGGAGAAGTTGGCGTTGACCGTGCCTACGCCGTCGGTGGGCGAGTCGTAGGTACCGGTCGTCTGGATACTCTGCCAGGCCGTTTCCCATTCGTCGGTGGGTACGGTTTGGTAGATCGGTAACTCGTTCATGATGTTGGCGTACTCTACGGCATTCGACATTTGCGGAAGTACGGTGGGTTGGGACCACCCCTGATTGAAGTTGTAACTGATACTAGGTTTGCCAATCTGGCCGCGCTTGGTGGTGATGAGGATGGCCCCGTTAGCGGCCCGCGCGCCGTAGATGGCGGCGGAGGCGTCTTTGAGCACGGAGATGGACTCGATGTCTTCCGGGTTGAGGCGCGCCAGCCCACCGTCGCGGTCGGGGATGCCGTCGATGACGACCAGCGGGCTGCTATTACCGAGCGTGTTCTGCCCGCGGATGTTGATGTTGGCGTTATCCGCCCCCGGCTCGCCGCTGGGTTGCACGACGACGACGCCCGGTAGGCGGCCGGCTAGGCTGGCACCCAGGTTAACGGAGGGGGACTGGACCAACTCGGCCCCCTGTACCCCTACTACCGCCCCGGTCACGGTAGCCTTTTTTTGCTTGCCGTAGGCGACCACGACGACTTCATCCAGAATCTGGCCGCTCGTCAGTTTAGGGCTGATTTCCGTGAGGTCACCCACGGGTACTTCTTGGGTAGCGTAGCCGGTGTAGGAGAAGATGAGTATATCCTGCGGAGAAGCTTGTAAGGTGTACGTACCGTCGACGTCGGTCACGGTACCGGAAGAGGTTCCCTTGACGAGAACGCTCGCCCCGATCAGCGGATCGCCGGATTGCTCGTCGACCAGGGTACCGGTTATGGTGGACTGAGCCAGGCTTACCCCCAAACAAGCGCAGAGGAGGCTTAGGGTAAACGCGCAGCGGCGCATTAAAGAAGGTCGTTGCATGGTCGGCTGGTAATTGTTTGCAAAAGAATAGCAGCCTTGCCGCGAGCCCGCAGACAAAGCGAAGAGGAAGGCTGGTAAATAACTACGAAAAAGGTCGGTTACGGCCTTATCTAAAGGCTACTGATCGTCTTACTTTAGGCCTTACTAGGAGATTTGATCGATTAAAAGCGTATTTAAGTCTGGCGACTAAGCTAATTCGATTTATCAACAACGCAAAATTTATTTCAATTCAAACCAACATTTTCAATATCTTCCATAAGCTTTTAGCGGGTTTAAACATCCCTTCTGGGGCTTACTACCTCCCCCGCCTTGTATTTTTCTATGGAACTGGGCAACACGTGCCGCCGCCATATGGCGGGAAGATTGGCTCGTGCCTCGGCGGAATTACGGACGGCCCAGTACCGTTCCATATTCTCACGGCTGGCTTGAGCGTAATCGACGATCGGAGCGGGGTAATCCTCCACCCGCAACCCGTACAGCGCGCGCTCGAGCGACGTGAGCCGGTGGGGATAGTGACAGAAGGGAGGGGGTACGTTACGCAGCTCCGGTAACCAGCGGTGGACGAACGCCCCCTCGGGGTCATATTTTTCGCCCTGTAGGTAAGGATTGTAATTGCGCGGCGGGTGGTAGCCCGTCAGCCCGGCCTGCATTTGTATTTGGCCGTAATGGATACCCGGGTCGTAATCCAGAAAGTTACTCGCCAAAAACGCGGATACCTCCCGCCAATCCAGCGCCAGGCCAAAAATGGAGAAGGTCACCAGCATAGCGCGGCTGCGGAAGTTGATCCAACCGGTATGCCGCAAGCATCGCACGTTGGCGTCGATCATCGGCACCCCCGTATTTCCTTCCTTGAAGGCCGTAAGCGCGTGACGCGCGCCGGCTGCGGACTGGTGCCGGTACAGGCTACGAAAGGCACGATTGATCGGTTCCGTCTCGATCCGCCACTCCGCCTCGAGTTTCTGGAAGTAGTGCGCCCGCCACCACAGCCGCTCGCGGAACATCTTGAGGTCGTAAGCCGTCTGCCCGTCACCCCGCACTTCCTTGGCCCAGCGGAATACGTCGCGAACGGAGATACAACCGTAAGCCAGGTACACGCTCATCCTGCTACAGCTTGTTCGGCTAAGTGTCGGGTTACCTAATTTATAGGCGTACCCCTGGCCCCGCTCGCGGGTGAACGAACGGAGGTACCGCCAGGCGTTGCGCTCGCCACCAATTTGATAAGCACCGTAAGCAGGCTCGGGGGAAGGCGCCCAAAGCCCCGGCACTTGGGGGGCTAATGCCGTCGCTTCCTTACTACGCGTGAAATCCTCGCCGAACCCATCCTGCGGGGTAGCTACGGGTAAGTCAGGCGCCACTACTACTGAATCTTGTATTTCTACCTCACTTTTCACCTGCGAACTCGCCAAAAATAAATTGACGTGCTCCGCAAACCCCTGCCGGTGCTGGCGACCGCGAATGACGCCATCTTGTACGAACTCCCACCACATCAAGTGCTGCGCCCGGCACCAGTCACGCACCGCGCGATCCCGCAAAAACGTCAGTCGGTGGCCGGTTTCTTGGTGGCTGAAGATGGTCTCGATGCGGTGCAGAGCGCGTATGGCGGATAGTGCCTCGACGACCTCCCCCCACCAGATCGTGACGGGGTAACCACGGTCGATCAAATCTTCCAGACACTGCGCCACAAAACGCCAATGCCGTGGACCGTGCTTCGGGCTGACCATCACGGATGGTTCGAAGCAGTAGAGTAGTACGAACGGCCGGCCGTCGCGAGCGGCGGCAAGGAGCGGCTCGTGATCGCGGACGCGCAGGTCGCGTTTTAGCCAAACGATATTGATCGGTTCGGTCACCCCTGAATAACATTCACGGACGGCCCTGGTTGTACCTAAGGCTAGGGGTAAGGCAACCGGGTCATAGCAGCCAGATCAACATAGCCACGATAACCAGTGCCACGACCGCATAAAGCCGCAGGCGGTCCGTCTTTTCCGCCTCTGCTTTGAGCTTATTGCGTTTCTCGTTGAGGGGGGTAGCTACGTCGCGGTTGATCTTGCAGTCGTAGGTAAAGGAATCCCCGCCGGTATGGTCGATGGTGACTTCGCAGAGTTCCTGATCGAGGAAGACGCTGTAGGTTTTGGAAGCTTGCACGTTGAAGTCGATGGCGACGATCTTATCGTTACAGTGGACGACGACGTGGCGGTCCGCATCGCCGTGGAAGAGCCCGAGGCGGTAGATCAGACCGTTGTATCCGGTTATGCTCCAGCTTAGTTGCGGCATTTGGTGTTTTGATCTTTACGGAAAATACTTAATTGAAGTGTATAGGACAAAAGTTTAACGCCGATTGCCGCCGGCCGGACGCATTTAGATGGATATCGGGCCACCGTTCCAGGTACCTTCCGTTTTGGTTACGGCAAAGCGGGTAAACATTTCCTCTTTGTACCACCCCCGCTTCCGGGTGAGCCCGACGACCTCCTTGTGGTGGTCGCCCTTGTACGCGAAATCCTGCATCGCCTGCCCGCTGCGCCAGAGGCTGAAGGTAGCTTGCATGAATATAGGGTACTCCCCTATTCCGATGCTGAGCAGCCGCTCCGGATGGTCGTAGACGGAGGCGGAAGTTTTGGGTACGTAACGCCAAAAATCCGGCAGCTTACGCGTGTGGATCGTAGCACGGGTGATTACGGCGACGGGGGCGGTCGGGTCGTAGGCTTCCCGGTCGGCGGTAAAGGGGCGTTCGCCTCCCCATTCGCCGTGGGTCATGGTGGGCAGGAGGTGGACGGTGAGCCGTTCGCTGCTACGGCCCCGGGCGGTTTGGTACCAGTCGTGGCGTTGAAAGAAATCATCTGCGGCGCTTCGGTCCTCCCAGTGGCCGAGGAAGGCGTAGACGCCCCAGTTGGGTGCGAGGCTGAAGCCGTTTCCTCCGCCACTGCCGAGCAGGCGGCCGAAGCGCAAGCCTTTGACGCCGGCGAGCTTCCCCGGTGCCAACCCCATCTGAGCGAATGCCCAGGCTTGCTGTTTGAGGCCGGCGTAACGGAATAAGGTCAGCGTAGTGATTTCGGCCATGGGGGCGAAGGTAGGGAAGGAGCAAACTTCACGATTTCGCGGTCGGACGCGCTCGTTTGCAAGCACTAACATTTTCCAAAATTTTATTGTTCCTTTGAGCGTAACCGAAAATCAGATGGCCGATCGCATGCAAATAGACGGAAAGTTCGAGTACCTGGAGACGGGTGGCTCGGGTGAACCTCTCGTCCTATTGCACGGTCTGTTCGGCAACCTTTCCAACTTTGAGGGTCAGATTGCCCGCTTTCGCGGTGCGTACAACGTCGTCGTTCCCATCCTGCCGATGTTCAAGTTACCCCTGCGGAAGGTGTCGCTGGCCGGCCTGGTCACCCACTTCGCCGCCCTGGTGAAACACAAAGGTTGGGAACGCATCCACCTGATGGGCAACAGCCTCGGCGGCCACGTCGCCATTCTGTACGCCCTGGACTATCCGGAGCGCATCGCCTCCTTGATCCTCAGCGGTAGCAGCGGGCTTTTCGAAAGCGCCATGGGCAACAGCCTCCCCCCCCGCAAGAATTACGAATTCATGAAGGAAAAGGTCGCCGTAACCTTTTACGACCCCGCCCTGGCCACCAAGGAACTCGTGGACGAGGTATTCGCTACCGTTAATGACAGAAATAAGGGCCTGCGGATCATCATGACGGCCAAATCCGCCGTACGCCATAACCTCGCCCATAAATTAGACGGTATTAAAGCGCCGACCTTACTGGTGTGGGGAAACCAAGACACGATCACCCCCCCCTTCGTCGGTAGGGAGTTCAATACCCTGATCGAAGATTCCGAATTACACTTCATCGACAAGTGTGCCCACGCCCCGATGATGGAACGGCCGGAGGAATTCAATGAAATTTTGGCCGGCTTCCTAGAGCGGGTGGCCACGCGGGTAACTAGTTAAGCATAATTTTTGCGAGTTCGCAGGATGCAGGGTTAGGAAGTAACAAGCAAGCCCCCCTAACCACCCTGATCGATTGTTTCCCGGCACTTGCCCGACCGGGAATGGATATAGCCGGCGTGGTCTATCTTCGGCCATCCGAACAGCTATGGCGAAGCCCTCTACCCCCGACATCCTCCGGCCCCACGCCGAAACAGCCTACGCCCACGAGCTGCAGGCGCTGGCAAAAGAAGACGACGCTACCCGCCCCACCGGCTGGCGTTTGAGCCCCCGCGCAGTCGTCCGCTACCTGATGGGAGATACGCTGGCGGACGGCACCCCCGTCACGCCTAAGTACTTCGGTGACCGCCGGCTGATCGAAGTAGCCGTCTCCAGTTTGGTTACCGATCGCGCACTTCTACTCGTAGGCGTGCCCGGCACGGCTAAGACCTGGGTCAGCGAGCACATCGCCGCCGCCATCAGTGGGGATTCTACCCTCCTCGTTCAGGGGACGGCGGGTATGAGCGAGGATGCCCTCCGCTACGGCTGGAACTACGCCCGCCTGCTGGCCGAAGGCCCCAGTGAGGCCGCCCTGGTACCCAGCCCCGTCATGGTGGGGATGCAAACCGGTAAACTCGTCCGCCTGGAAGAATTGACCCGCATCCCCAGCGACGTGCAGGATGCCCTCATCACCGTCCTTTCCGAAAAGCTGCTTCCCGTCCCCGAACTTAATCGGGAAGTACAGGCCGTCCGCGGCTTCAACATCATCGCTACCGCCAACGACCGCGATAAGGGGGTGAACGAGCTCTCCAGCGCCCTCCGCCGCCGTTTCAATACGGTCGTAATGCCGCTGCCCGCTACCCTGGAAGAGGAGGTCCGCATAGTGACCGACCGTAGCAGCGCCGCGGCCGCCGGCATGGAACTCCCCTCCGTCAATAAGGACGCCGCGAAGGAGATTACCCGCCTCGTTACCATCTTCCGCGAACTCCGCAACGGCCGTACCGAAGACGGGCGGACGCAACTCAAGCAACCTACCTCGACCCTGTCTACCGCCGAGGCCATCTCCGTCGTCAACCAATCCCGCGCCCTCAGCCACCACTTCGGCGCCGGTGAGTTCGAGCCGGAGCACCTCGCCGCCAGCCTTACCGGCGCCATAGTCAAGGACCGCCAGCAGGACGAACCTATTTGGCGGGAATACCTACAAGTAGTGGTTCGTACGCGGAAGGGGTGGGAAGATCTCTGGGAAGTGCTGGGTTAAGCGGGCAAATAAAAAGCCCCGTAGTACAGAGGACTACGAGGCTTTTAAAGTAGCGCGAGGCGGACCCGAACCGCCGACCTCAGGATTATGAATCCTGCGCTCTAACCAGCTGAGCTACCGCGCCGTTTGGTTAAGCGTTCGCAAAGATACTTGCCCGGCCACAACCGTACAAGGAGATCACGAAGTTCCGGCTTAATTAGGCGACTTGCTCTACGATGCGTCGAATGGTGTTACTGTCACCCATCGTATAATAGTGCAATACGGGCACCCCCTGTGCTTTGAGTTCCTTGCTCTGAGCGGTACACCACTCGATACCCGCTTCTACCCTTCCTTCGGCCGATCCGGCGTCGCTGACGGCACTCACCAGGTCTTCCGGCAGGTCGACGTGGAAGAGGCGGGGGATGGAGTTAAGTTGGTACAGTTTGGTGAGGGGTTTCAAACCGGGAACGATCGGGACGTCGATGCCCGCCGCCCGGCAGGCCTTTACGTAATCGAAATATTTCTGGTTGTCGAAAAACATCTGGGTAACGATGTAGTCAGCCCCCGCGTCGATCTTCTTTTTGATGTAGCGGAGGTCGAGTTCCATATTCGCGGCCTCGTAGTGCTTTTCGGGGTAGCCGGCTACCCCGATGCAGAAATTGGTCTTTTCCCCCTGGTCAGTCAGATCGTCGAGGTACTGGCCGCCGTTCATCTCGTCGATTTGCCTTACGAGATCGCAGGCGTAATGGTGTCCTTCCTTTTCGGGGATGAATTTGCCTTCGAACTTACGGGCGTCGCCGCGCAGGGCGAGCACGTTCTGTACGTCAAGGAAGCCCAGGTCGATCAGCGCGTTCTCCGTCTCTTGCTTGGTGAAGCCGCCGCAAAGCATGTGGGGGACGGCATCCACCCCATACCGGTGCATGATAGCGGCGCAGATACCGACCGTACCGGGGCGTTTGCGGATGGCGATCTTCTCGTAGTAGCCGCTGGCTCGCTTCTTGTAGATGAACTCCTCGCGGTGGTAGGTTACGTCTATGAAGGGGGGCTTGAATTCCATCAGGGGATCCAGCGTATCGAAGATGGCCTGCATACTACCGCCCTTGAGCGGGGGGAGTACTTCAAAACTGATTAGCGTCTGACCTTCGGCCTGATCGATGTAGTCCGTTACGCGCATGTAGGCGGGGTGATTTTCTGAGGGAGCGCGAAGTTACGAAGTAGCCGACAGCCGGGTTTTCACGACGGTACGTTATTTCTCTTCCCGCTCGTCACCGAACGTGATCGCATAGGTGATCAGCACTTGCTGAGTGACGCTGAGCCGTTTGCCGAGGCCACGGACGCCGTTAGGGAAGTCATAATCGGTGATCTGCACCATCACGTCATCGTCGTAGAAGAGGTTGAGCAGCAGACTGACCTGAAAATTCTTGAATAGCTTGTAGTTAAGGGCGTTCACCCAATCGAGATCGACGTTCTCCGGGTTGCGTAGGTAGTTGGAATAAAGATTGAGGTTACTTACGAAAGAGCCGCGCTCGCCGGAAAAGGGGGACTTGTAGCCAATTTGCAACTGCGCGCCCAGTTGACGGTCGACGTTATCGAACTCGGGAAATATACCATTTTCGTCGGCCTGGCCGGATACCGGGTTACCGTGGATGCCGCGGCTGGCGATGACGTCGTTAGCCACGATGATGAATTTACTGGCCAACGGGGAGAAAAAGACGGATAACCTATCGTCTGGCTTATAGTCGATACCGGCCGACAGCTGGGCCGTAGCCGGTGAGAAGAGTTTACTTACCGGTTCTTCCCCGCTGTCGATAAAGTCGGACACGAAGTTGCCGGCGTACACGTCGGGGAATTGGTAGGTGGGCGTGACCTGGCTGAGGAAGCTGCCGTTGATCGTCCAATACAGCTTGGAGCCGGGCTTATACTGAAAGCCGTACTTACTGTTGATGCGGAGTTCATCGATGGCCTTTTGAAAGGGGATGGTGGCATCGGCACCCTGGGCGATCACGCCGCTGCCGAGTCTTTGCACCCCGAACTGCCACAGGAGGCTCGACTCCCACGAGGCCGCCGCCCTGGTCTGTACGGCAAAGCTGCTGAATGCGCCGCCGAACCCGAGGCGATTCTGCCCGGCACCCTGCTTAGGGTTGATCTGTAGAAGTTGGGAGAGGTCGAGGCCGAGGCCGGCGCCGTAGCTCCAACCGAGCCGGGGCTCCTCGTCTTGTGCGTAAAGGTTGCCCGCCAGCAGGGAGAGTAGCGCGTAGAGGTAAATCGTTTTCATTAAGTCTGAGTAAAGCTTTTGGGGATGTCTTAGTTCCCTTCCAGATTGGGGGGGAGCGCGGGGCCCATGTCTCGCCGGGAGTGGACCTGCACGCTTTCGGAAGTTAATTTACTGAAGGGGATGATGTATTCGCTTTCCTCGGCGCGCAAGATGAGGTCGCTGTTACTCATCATGATGATTTCGCCGCGCATGCCGTCTACCGTCACTTCATCACCCACCTTTAGGCGGCCACGGTTGTAAAAGGAAGCCAGCAAACTGCCCATGACGTGGCGGGAGGCCAGGCCGTAACCGATAGCGAACGCGCCCGCCACGCCGCCCAGAATAACGGTCATGTTCTGCTCCATGAAGCGCGTCTGCAACTGAGCCTGCCGGAGGGCGATGAGCACGATGTTGAGCAGAATAAAATAGAACACGACGTTCGCGATCAAATTACCCGCGGAGATATTCAGGCTGCGGCAAGTCTCGTAAACGACTTTCTTGATGGCATCCGCCAGCACGATACCGAGGACCAACACGAGCAGGGCGGTAACGCCATTCGGGATGTAGGTAATCAGGTCGTTCAACAGATCGGAGATGATCTGTAAGCCCATGGCCTCTACGGCGGCCATGACGAAGATGATCAAGATGAAGTAGTAGGCCGCCTTGGAAATGAGCACGGAGGGGACCAGGCTGAAGTTCGAGTTTTTGAACAGCTCGATGTCCATCAGTTTATCGGCCAGCTTATCGATACCGACGGCGGAGAGGAGACGGAGAAGTAGGTTGCGTACCACCCTGGCCAGGACGTAGCCAATAATGATGATGATGAGCGCCTTGAGGATGGCGGGGACTACGGCGAATAGCAGCACGACCTGTGCTTGCAGTGCTTCGAGGATACTTTCCATGGGTCGTCTTAACGAATAATCTCATCCCGGTCTTCCGGGCCATTGGGCAAACGCTTGGTGGTGTCCAAATCTACACCGTTTTCGTCAACCGTGGGGTATTCGTCTTGCCCTTCGATGGCATCCCCCCCCATCATTACGGTAACGGTATCCGCCATTTTGGGGAAGAACAGCTCGAGGACGTCCCCGATGAACTGACTGGTGCGCAGGCGGCTTTCGACCTTTTGACGGACGAGTTCTTGCCGGTTCTCGACAAATTCGGCCATCTCCTGCTCCCGCAATTTCAGAAAGCTGTTGTACATGGTTTAAAACGTTGGTGAGGCAAAGAGCTCCGCGTGGATACGCTTTGCTTTTTCTTTGGCCCGCTTGAGCTGCATCTTGATCGCGCTCTCATTTTTGTCGAACAGGATGGCGATGTCTTTGATCTTGGTGCCGTCCTTGTACTTCATCAATAGCAGGGTGCGATCCGTGTCGTTCAGTTCCGCCAATACACGGCGAAGTTCGTTGACCTGCATGGCAGCTAGCTCGGCGGGGTTGTCTGCGTCATCGTCTACCTGATCGGGAGGGGTCTCCATTTCACTGGCAAATAAATCGCGGCTACGTTTTTCTTTCCGGATGCGGTCGATGCAGTAGTTATAGCTGACTGAATAGACCCAGGTAGAAAATTTGGCCTTGCCCTGAAATTTGCCGAGGTTGAGGAAGATCTTGGTGAAGATCTCTTGCGTAGCATCCTGCGCAAGCTCCTCATCCCGCAGCATCGTGATCGCTTTACTGTAAATCTTGGCAGCGTAACGATCGTAGAGCAGACGAAAACACGTACTATGACGCCGTTGCTGGTAGGCCTGGACGATCTCCAGGTCTCCCATCTCGGGCGCGCAACCACCGCGTGGTGAAGCAGTACTGGACATGTTTTAGTTTATTCCGGTACCGCATGACCATGGGGTGGTGTGCGAATACCTTATGGAGACGTTAAGAATTAAATTACGTCACACAAGGTAGCACACCGTACCCAAAAATTTTTGCCGGAAATCACACCGCTCAGATTTAATCCCCCCCTTACTTTAGCTGGTCCCCCGCATTACTCAACCACCCGTTGGATGCGTGCTACGGCCCCGACGTTAAAAAAACCCAGGATCGGCTCCTCCGTATCCAGGTCGATGATGTTTCCGGGGCTGTTGGCGACGGGGAGGTCGAAAAGCCCGCTCTGCCCGTTGTTGATCTGCTCGGTTACGATGCGAAGAAAGAGGTACGCCTCCGCGCTCAGGCCGATGATCTCTACGGCTACGGAATCGCCCGTTACCAGTGGTATCGGCGCGCCATCGTCGTCCGTACGGTTGATTCGTTGCCGGATGGGCTGGATGAAGTTGATCCCATCGGTGTTCGTGCCCGGGCTGAAAGTAGCGTCGAAGGCCAGGTTGAGCTCACCCGGCCGCAGGAGCAGTGTGTCGTTGATGGTGGATCGTATAAGGTAAGCATCCCCGATACCCTCTTGGTCGCGGGCGTACACCTGTGCGTACAGCCCCTCCTCCAGGCCCAACTGCTCCTCTTCGAATTGGAAGGAGAGCGAATCGATCAGCGCGGTGCGTTCCAGCTGAGCCACGGAAGCGTACTGCTTCTCCCCCCGCTGAATGCCTAAGCCTAAAATCGTACCCAAGCCGCCGAGGGTTTGCTCCGCCTCCGGCGTCCACACGTACCGCCCGTCGCCTTCGTGCTCGAAGACGAAGCAGTTGGTACTGATAAGAGAGTCGACCACCTCACATACGATGACCTCGGCATCCGTGACCCCCGGGGGCAGTTGGTTGAGGTAGTAATCCTGGCTTTCACTCAGGAGGATCGTTTGTGGCTCCGATTGGTCGTTCAGCCAGGCTTCGACTACCAGCTCGGCACCCTCGAATCTGGAATCCAACTCGATCTCGTCCGTGCAGGATAGCAGGACCAGGGTTAATAAAGCTATGAAGGGAAATCTTGACATCTTTCTTAGTTTGACTATTCGGGAGTCTGGAAGTGCGGCGACCGACCTCCAAACCACCCATCACTTAAACTTGAAGTTGTAGCTCACGCTGGGAATGAAGTTGCCGACTACGCTCAACTTGACGGATTCCGTTTGTATCGGTACACCCGGGAGGGGGCGGATGTCGGCATTCTGACGGCCGGAAACGGTAATGGGGTTGCGGCGGGAGTACAGATTGTAAACGCCGAACACCCACTGGCCCTGCCACCGCTTGTTCCGGTTCTCCTCCTTGGGGTCGAGGGTGATCGACAGATCGAGGCGGTGGTAGTCGGGGATGCGGAAGTTGTTGCGGCCGTTGCCCTCGTTGTGGGGTACGAAATAACCCAGTTGGTAATAGCCGGAGCTAGCCAACGTAACGGGGGTGCCGGTAATGTAGGCAAAGGTCGCGCTGGCCGTGACGCGCCCGCTGAGTTCGTAGAAGCCCGTGAGATTGAGGTTGTGCGTTTGGTCGAAGCGGCTGGGGTAGTATTCGTTGTCATTGATGCCCGGGGTCAGGCGTTCGGAGCGCGCCAGGGTGTAGTTCATCCAACCGGTAAGCCGGCCCTTGGACTTCTTGACCTGAAATTCGACCCCGTAAGCCCGGCCCTCCCCGTTGATGACCTGGCCTTCGACGAGCTCGTTCAGCACCAGGTCGGCACCATCTACGTAGTCGATAAGGTTACTGAAATCCTTATAGTAGGTCTCTACG
Organism: uncultured Lewinella sp.; assembly: GCA_963668285.1. Classification (GTDB taxonomy): domain Bacteria; phylum Bacteroidota; class Bacteroidia; order Chitinophagales; family Saprospiraceae; genus Neolewinella. Next base: position 40,922 of record OY764573.1, read on the forward strand.
CTCGCCTCGTAGGTATTATCCCCGAAATTGCGGAAGTAGCCAATGGCGAACTGATCGGCTAATTGTGGGTCGATGTTGTTGGTGCTGGGCGTCCAGATGTCCAAAGGAATGGACGCCGTGGTGTTGCTCAACAGGTGGATGTACTGGGCGGTGCGTTGGTAACTGGCCTTCAGCGAGCTGGTCGTACCCAACTGGTATTGCAGGGAGGCACGCGGTTCGAGGTTGTACCAATCCCGTACGACGTCCCCCCGCTCGGTGGGTCGGAAATCGGTGACCGGCCGCGCCAGGCCCTCACGGAGCGGCTCGCCAAAGCTGTACACGTTCCGCCCGCCCAGGTAAGCGAAGTGACTCAGGCGCAGGCCGTAGTTCAGCTTAAGCTTATTATCCAGCAAACCTACCTCATGCTCTACGAAGGCGGCGGCCTCCACCGCCCACTGGTTGGTAACGGAAATGTCGATTTCCTCCCCACCGCTTACGGCGATGGCGTTGGCCGGTTCGAAGCGGTAGTAGATGCCCTGGCCACCGAAGCGCAGGACGTTATCGGGGGCTAAAAACCAGCTGAACTCCGGTTTGGCGCTGAGGTTGACGATGCTGGCATCCCAGTTAAAGGCATCCTCTTCCGGGTCGTCACCGAAGTCGATGGCGTAATCGTAATCGGAGTAGTAAAGGGTCAGGTTACTAAAGAGCTTATCGCTGAAGAGGTGGTTCCAGCGGAGCGTGCCGGTGGCGTTCCCCCAACTGAAGCCGGCCGCGTCACCCGGCTTGAAGTTATCGCGGCCGAGGTAGCCGGAAAGGAAAACCTGGTCTTTATCGCTAAAGCGGTAGTTGGTCTTTAGCGTCAGGTCGTAGAAGTTCAAAGAGGTTCCCTGAAGGTCGTCCCCCAAAAAGGGAGCGGCCAGCACGTCGATGTAGGAGCGCCGGCCGGCTAGCAGGAAGCTCGACTTGTCCTTGACGATGGGGGCTTCCACGCTGAAGCGGCTGAAGATGGTGCCGACCCCCCCCTGGGCGGTAAACTGCTGGTTGTTGCCCTCCTTCATGCGTACGTCCAGGATGCTGGAAAGGCGCCCGCCGTAGCGCGCCGGTATGCCCCCTTTATAAAGCTGAACGCCCTTGACCGCATCCGGATTGAAAACGGAAAAGAAGCCGAACAGGTGGCTCGAGTTAAACACCGGTGCCTCATCGAGGATGACGAGGTTCTGGTCGATCGAGCCGCCACGGACGTTGAACCCGGCGGCCCCCTCCCCTACCGTACTGACGCCCGGGAGTAACTGGATGCTGCGCAGTACGTCCACCTCGCCGAGCAAGGCGGGTATTTTGGCGATCTGGTCGATATTCAGCCGTTCGACGGACATCTGCACGTCGCGTACGTTGCCGTCCTCTTCTTCCGCCGTAACGATGACTTCCTGTAAGTCGGTCCCAGCTTCCGAGAGGTCGAAGTCAAGGGTAAAGTTGCCGATGAACTCCCGCTCGACGACTTCGTCCTGATACCCCAGGTAGCCGCCGACGAGGGTGTAGGTGCCCGGGTCGACCGTGAGGGAGTAGAAGCCGTATTCGTTAGTGGCCGTCCCTTTGGTCGTACCGCGCAAGTAAACCGTGGCGCCGATCAGGGTTTCGCCGGTCGACCCGTCGCGTACGTACCCCTTTACGGTTACCTTTTCCTGCGCGACCAGGCCGATGCAAAAGAGTAAGGCCAGGCAAGTGAGTAGTGTTCTGTGCATAGATTTTCCGGGAAGGTCAGTTAGCTGTGCTGACGTGAATGCCGTATTCGGTAAATAGATATTACGTGCGATAACGGACACCGACGATCGGCCTAGCTTGGTCAATCGAGCGTCATACCTTTACCGCCAAAGTCTCTGACCAATGCCAACTACCTTGCCAACCGTTGACTACGCCCGCTACGACGTAGCGACGAGAGAACTACCCAGATTGTACGAGGGTTTGTTAAAACCACGGCTCATTGAGGAGAAAATGCTCAAACAGCTCCGGCAGGGCGTCATCTCGAAGTGGTTTTCGGGCATCGGGCAGGAGGCCATCAGCGTAGGGTGCACCCTGGCCTTAGCCGACGATGAATACATCTTTACCATGCACCGCAATCTGGGCGTCTTCACCGCGCGGGGGGTGCCCCTGGATCGGCTGTTCGCCCAGTGGCAGGGGAAACCCGGAGGCTTTACGCAGGCGCGCGACCGCAGTTTTCACTTTGGCAGTCAGGAACACCGTATCGTAGGAATGATCTCCCACCTCGGCCCGCAACTGGCGCTGGCCGCCGGGGTGGCGCTTCACCACAAACTAAACGACGAACCGAAAGTCAGCCTGGCCTTTACCGGAGACGGGGGCACCAGTGAGGGCGACTTCCACGAGGCCCTTAACATCGCCGCCGTGTGGCAGCTGCCGGCCATCTTCGTCGTCGAGAACAACGGATACGGCCTTTCCACCCCCGTCAGCGAGCAGTACGCTTGCGCTAAACTAGCGGACCGTGGGGTAGGCTACGGGATGCGCTCGCTCACGATCGACGGCAACAACGTACTGGAAGTATACACCACCATCCGCCGGTTAGCCGAGGAGTTACGGCGGAACCCGGAGCCGGTGCTGCTCGAATGCGAAACCTTCCGGGTGCGGGGCCACGAGGAAGCTTCCGGCGTGAAGTACGTGCCGCCGGAGTTAATCGACGCCTGGGCGGCCCGCGATCCGGTCACCACTTTCGGGGGTTATCTGCGGGAGCGCGGGGTGATGTCCGGTCAAGAGCAGAAGGAACTTTCCAAAACGATCAAGCGGCAGATTGCCGAAGGGCTCTCCGCGGCTGACGCCCTGCCCGAAGCCACGGGGCACCCGGAAAGAGAGCGCGCTGCTTTGTTTGCGGCCACCCCGGAGCTTTGCTATTCACCGATAAACACCGCACCTGCGTCCTCGCAAAAAAAGATTCGGTTCATCGATGCAATAAGCGACGCCCTTCGGCAAAGTATGCGCCGCCACCCGGAGCTCGTGCTAATGGGCCAGGACATTGCCGGCTACGGGGGCGTTTTCAAGATCACGGACGGCTTCCTCGATGAATTCGGGGCGGAACGGGTGCGCAATACCCCGCTCTGCGAAAGTGGCGTGATCGGCGTCGGGCTCGGCCTTGCGATCGCCGGCGGGAAGGCGATGGTGGAAATGCAATTCGGTGATTTCGTGAGTTGCGGCTTCAACCAGATCGTCAATAACCTCGCCAAGCTGCACTATCGTTGGGCGCAATCCGCCGACGTGACCGTGCGCCTACCCATCGGTGGCGGCGTCGGTGCCGGCCCGTACCACAGTCAGACGATGGAAGCCTGGTTCACCTCCGTACCCGGCCTAAAGATCGCCTACCCCAGCACCCCGGCCGACGCCAAAGGCCTGTTGATGACCGCGCTGGACGACCCTAACCCGGTGCTCTACTTCGAGCACAAAGCCCTGTACCGCTCCCTTACCGGCAGCGCGCCCGAAGGCGATCACTTCGTCCCGTTTGGCGAGGCAAGCACCGTAAGAAAAGGAGAAGCGGCAACGGTCGTCACCTACGGGATGGGCGTCCACTGGGCACTCGAAGCCGCGGAGGCTACCGGCTATGACCTGGAGATCATCGACCTGCGCACGCTGGCCCCCGTGGACCACGCCACGATCCGCGCAAGCGTAGGTAAGACCGGCCGCGCCCTGGTCCTGCACGAGGCCAACCTCACCGGCGGCTTCGGCGGAGAACTGGCCGCCTGGATCGGCGAGCACTGCTTTGAGCTACTGGACGCCCCGGTCAGGCGGCTCGCGGCCCTGGATACGCCGGTACCCTTCGCCGCCGCCCTCGAAGCGGACTACCTCCCGGAAAAGCGCCTTCCCGCGGCGCTAAAATCACTACTCGAATACTGATGGATGCTTCCGTAAACCGTGGCACGAGCATGCTCCGCCAGATACCGCCGCCGCTGATTTTGCTGTTCGGTATCCTGCTGGTGGTGGCGGTCATGACCTACCTCCTTCCGGCCGGCCACTACGAACGCACCGAGCTTGCCGGGCGGATGCGCGTCGTCCCCGGCAGCTACGGGGTGGTGGATAGCACGCCGATCGGCCCGCTGCAGTTTTTTCGTGCCTTCCCGGAAGGCTACCGGGTCGCTACGCCGATCATCTTTATCTGCCTGGCCAGCGCCCTGATGTTTTCCGTGCTCAAGGCTACCCGAACGATCGAGAACGTGGTCGGCCGCTTACTGTACCGCCTGGGGACGAAGCGGGCGGAGCTGATCCTCGTCCTGCTCACCTTTTTCTACGGCTTACTCGGCGTGATGGTGGGGTACGAGAACAACATCGCCATGATCCCGATCGGCGCGGTGGTCGTGCTGGCGCTCGGTGGCGACCTGGTGCTGGCCGCCGGGGTGAGCGCGGGGGGGATGACGGTGGCCTTCGGCCTCTCCCCCATCAACCCCTACACCGTCGGTATCGGCCACGAACTCGCGGAGCTACCGCTGTTCAGTGGCGCGGGCTTGCGGTCGGTACTCTGCTTCGGGGCGCTCGCCATCACCGCCGCCTTCAACGTACGTTACTTTCGGCGTATCCGCCGCGAGCCGGCGCGCGCGATCGGCCGGGGCCTGGACGAGGCAGGCCTGGCGCTCGCCCGACCGCTGGACGCTTACCGCGTCACCCCCCGCAATTGGCTGCTGTTGAGCATCTTCGTCGCAGGGTTGATCTGGGTGCTTTACGGCGTATTCAACTACCATTGGTTCATCGATGACATCAGCGCCGTTTTTCTGATCGTCTTCGTATTGACGGCAGTCTGTAGCGGGCTTTCGTTGGCGGACGTTTCCAAGGAAGGACTCGGTGGCGTAGCAGAGATGGCCCCCGCCACCTTCATCATCGGGATGGCCGCTACGGTAAAAGTGCTGTTGGAGCAAGGGCAGATCCAGGATACGATCAGCTACGGGCTGGCCGAAGCGTTGGACGGCCTGCCTACCTACCTCTCCGCCATCGGCATGTCCGTCGGGCAAAGCGGGCTGAACCTACTCATCCCCAGCGGCAGCGGGCAGGCCCTGGCGACGCTGCCCGTCATGATCCCGCTCGGGGAGGCACTCGGCCTGACCCGCCAGGTCAGCATCCTCGCCTTCCAGGTCGGTGACGGCGTGACCAATCTTTTCAACCCTTCGCTCGGCGGGTTGATCGCCATGCTCAGTCTTTGCCGGGTACCCTTCGACCGTTGGCTGCGCTTCGTACTCCCACTCACCGGCATCATTCTTCTGTGGGCCTGGCTGGGTTTGTTGATTGCGGTCGCCATCGGATATTCCTGATCCATGTGGGTCGCCTTCAGGTATGGCTGGCTTACCTTCACGCCCACAACTAGTATGCATGAAACTTAGTAAGATCATCGCCGTCACGGGCCTGTCGGGGCTCTACAGCATCGTGAACGAGCGCAAAGGCGGCTTCATCCTGGAATCACTGGCCGACGGCAAACGCCGCTTCGCCCCCCACCGTAAGCACCAGTTCGCCCCCCTCGAAAGCATGGCCATCTTTACCGACGATGGTGAAGCCGAACCGCTCGACGTGGTCTTCCGCCGCATGAACGAGCAGGCCGCGGACAACCCCGCGCCGCCACACAGCGCCAACAAGGACGATCTCTACGAATACCTGGCCGACGTACTGCCGAACTACGACCGCGAACAGGTGCACGCCAGCGACATCAAGCGCTTGCTGAAGTGGTACCACTTTATGGCGGGGCACGATTTGTTTGGGGAGGAGGAGTAAAGTCTGCCTCGCAAACTTTACTAGGCTGGGGGCGCAGCGACGATCTCCCGGACTACCCGCGCCCTACCGGCTAAGCCGAAGGATCTTCACTTCCACCCGCTGATTGCGCGTATTACAATCCCGGTCGGCGGTGACGCAAACGGGGCGGGATTTGCCGTAGCCCTGGGGGAACATCCGCGTGGTCGGGATGCTGTGTTCGTTCAGCCAGGTGACGACCGATCTGGCGCGCTCTTGGCTCAGGTTATTGGCGTATTCGCTGCTGGCCTTATAGCTTGCGTGGCCACCGACTTCGATGATGATGTTATCGTTTTGATTCAGGAATCCGACTATCTCCTGTAGCGCATCCTCGCTGGCCTGTTCGATCTCGGCGCTGTTGGCCTTGAAGGTGATGGCCTCGATGCGAAAGATCTGCCCTTCCTTCAGGGTAGCGGTAGTGGTGCCGAGCTTGACCTTCGGCGCTTCCGGGGCGGCCGGGGCCGGGCGTTGCGCCCCGGCATCCGGCTCCGGGGTATCGACTACGCGGGGGGTGACGGGGGCGGTTTCGATGCTACCGTCGGGGTCCTCAAAAGTAACCGGGGGGGAAAGGGCATCGGCCGGGGGGGCATCGGGGATGCTCAGGTCCTTATCGCAGTCGATCGGCTTTAGGGGGCGGGCGTTGTCCAGCAGGATGTTCCCGTTGTAGGGGATCATCGTCTGCGGTTTGTAGTAGACTTCGAGGATCAGGTGGGTATAGGCTTCGGTGGGCTTTAATCGTACGCGGTATTCCCCCCAGTGGTAGTTGCTTACGATTTGCGATTCACCGATCTTCTCACCGCGGCTACACACGCCATACCCGCCGTAGATGCGTAGAACGGCCGGCGTCACGTAGTTAGCCGGCATGAGGGTACGGTGGCTTTTGCTGTAGTATTCCTGCGAACGCGCCATCTGTAAGTTCAACTCATAACACTGACCGGCAACCATAGAAGACGACAGGATCTGACCGACGGATTCGTAGGTCTCGTTGTCGCGGGTGACCATGCCCAGATAGGTTTGCCCGTGTTGCGCCTCCTTGGCGACGCGAAAGGCGAACTCCGGGTCGGGGTGGACGTCCGGCGGTGTTTCGCCGGGGAAGCCGCAGTCCGTCCAGCCACGGGGGGCGGCGCTGTTACGCGGCAGATCCTCGAAGGAGGGGTTACGCAGGGCAATCTCGCCCGGCTCCTGACCGAGTAAGAAAGTGGAGAGGAAAGCGCTGAATAGTACGGTTAGGCAGAGACGCATCGACGAAGGCATATGCAGGGGTCCTTGAATGGGTCACTTAACGTGAAAAGGGCGGTGGCTGTTGCAAAGTCGGGGCTTAGCCCTTCACCAGCGGGAGGACGTCGGGCCGCTCCGCCTTAAAATTATCGAGTAGGGATTTATCCGCCAAAAAGCGCAGCTTCCGGCCGAACGAGCCCACTCCGTTCAGTTCGATCGTGGCGATTCGGAAGAACAGGAAACGATCCTCACGAAAGGCTTCCACGTCGCGCTCCCAGTGATAGAACGCGGTACGGAAATAATTGCTGACGTAGACTTTTTCCCCGTCCGTCTCCACCCGCTTGAGGGGCCAGAGCAGGAAGTAGAAGCTGAAAACACCGAGGATCAACGCAATCAAAGAGATGACCGGCAGGGAGGTAAGGTCTCGGCCCTGAAACAGGTTATTATCCGCGAACCAGGCCGCCAGGGTGATCCCCAGCAGGATGGTCGTCCAGAATACCGGGACGAACAGCTTCCAAAAAAGCGTAGCGTTTGAAGAGAGTCGGTACATCGTGAATCGTCCTGGGGGCAGCGCCCGTTAAAAAACAAAGTTACGCCTCCAACCGGTGGTATTGCCCCGGGCGTCGGTCACCGTTAGTTCAAAAATGTGTTTGCCCCGCCCGATGCCGTTCACCCGCAGGTCACCGTTCAGCCGGTCCTTTTTAGCATCGTATTCCAATAGCACCCACTTTCCGTCGATGGTGCCGCGGTAACCCAGCCGCCCGCCGCTTACGTCATCTTTGATTTCGACGCTGAACTTCCCGCTGCGGCTCAGATTGGTAGGGAAGACGTGGACCTCCACCGTCGGCGGCACCGTATCCAGGAACAGGGCGTAATCGCCGAAGCCCCCGATGCGCGCTTCCACCCAGCCGTTCTCCGTCCAGCGCCCGCCGCGGCTACCGGGCCTGCCGTCGTCGTCGCATTGCCCCAGGTAGACGTGCGCCATAAGACTATCCGCTACCGGTCGGCCCGGTTTGACCCTGATGGTGGCGCGGCCGTGCAGGGGTACGCGGGCTTCGTGTACGTGGTAGGTTGCACTGACCCGGTCGGCGGAGTCATCGGATAGGCGACCGTACTGCAGGTAGAGGTCTTCGTAAAGGGCGGTTTCCGGAAAGTGAAGGGAGAAACCAGGCCGCTCGATCAGGCTTTCTTCCCCGGCGGGCAGGAAGTATTGGTGCGGCAGATCGCCCGCGGGAGCGTCCGTGCCGGCCCGATATTTCAGGATGAACCCTTGCCGCGTCACGTTACCCGCGAAGTCTTTGACCTCAACGTAGCCGGCGGCGGGCCGGCCCAGGGGCAGCTTCAGCGCGGGGCCGTCGTTGAAGGCCCCGCCCGTAGGTAGTAGTGCCTTATTACCACTCCCCAACCGCCATAATCGGTGGAACCAAGAGGTATTTTCGCGCCACTCACGGTAATCCGTTTGCGCGTTGAGGTATTGCGTTTGCTCATGCGGAATACGCTCGTGCAGAATGCCCGACCGGCGCACGGAGTCGACAAAGAGCTCGGCGGAGTAGATACCGTTCCAGTTCGGCATGGCGTCCTGCCGGTCGTAGGCTTTTACGGCGATGCCGACGTGGGGGGTGCGTACGAAAATGGTATCCCCCAAAGCCTTGGTTTTATAGGTAGTAGCGGCTAATTCCCGCCCCGCCCCGTCGAGTTCGTACACTCGCAAACTGCGAATCTGAGGCTGGCGGTGGTCGGGCACGGAAAAGCCGAAGCGGAGGGGGTTGACGGGTACGTCGTCCGCGATTTCACGCATTTCAAAATGCAGGTGGCTGCCGAAGCTATGCCCCCGGTTCCCGACCTGACCGATCCGTTGGCCCCGCGCGATGGGGTACGCCAGGCTGTCGAAGCGCAGGTCCTGAGCGAAGCGCTCCTCGCCGAATTGTCGCTTACGCAGGGTATCGGTGAGTTCCGGTGAGAGGGCCTCAAGGTGGCCGTAGACGCTGCGATAACCGTCGGGATGGTCCACGTAGATCGCCTGCCCGTAGCCTCCCCCGCTTACGACGAGGCGGCTTACGAAACCGTCGTTTACGGCGTACACGGGCGTGCCGGTGGCCCCCCGAAAGTCGAGCCCGGCGTGGTAGTGGTCGCTGCGGAGTTCGCCGAACGTGCCCGTCACCAGTAGCGGGCCCTTGAGTGGCGCGGCATACTCCTTTACGCCGCTCGTATTTTTTTGCGAGTACGCAGGTGCGAGCAGCAGTAAGTAAAGGAGCAAAGTGAAGTAGGACCGCACGTTGGAGTATCCGAAGTTTTCGCGTTAGGGAAAGACAAAAAGCAGGCCGTTACCCGAGTATAGCCTCCTTGGCGGCCTTCATGGGGATGCCTATACAGCGTTTCTCCATGTAGGTCATCATGCGGTCCATCAGGTCGCGGGCTTCGGGGTCGAGGGAGGCCAGTTCTTTGGCGAAGATGTGGTCGACGGCGGTTTGGCGGACGGCCTTGATCTCGGCGGGGAGGTGGGCCAGGGCCCTTTCCAGTAGCCGTTGGCGGTAAGCGTTTTCGAGCTCGTCCAGGTGCCCGTGCAGAACGCCGTGCGAACGCTTGATCTCCTGGCGGCGGAAGCCCATGTTCTCCTCGGCCAGCATCCGTAGCTGTTCGATACCGACGTACTCGAAGCCGTACTGGGCCACGGTAGTTTCGGATACATCGGCCGGCACGCCGAGGTCGACGATGAGCTTTTCCTCCGGGTCATCCCCCGCCAGCAGCCAGTGAAAGAGTTTGGCGGTGACGGTGGGCACGGCCGAGCCGGTACACGCGACGAGCACGTCGAACCCACCCTCGTAATTGGAGAGTTCGGATAGCTTGAGCGCCCGCCCGTGCTCGAAGGTAGCCGCGAGGGATTGTGCCCGCTCGTTCGTTCGGTTGACAATGGTCACGTGCTCGTGGCCATTCTTCTTAAGAAACTTGGCGACGAGGACGTTCGTCTGCCCAGCTCCGACCATAAGGATGCGGGCGTCCTTTCCGGGCCGGTGCTTCTGGAGTTGCTGCATCGCCAGCGATACTACCGACACGGATTTTTCGCCGATGCGGGTATTATTGTACACGTCTTTGGAAGCAAGCACGGCCCGGTCGCAGATGATGCGCAGGTCGTCACCGATGGTCCCCCACCGCCGGCAGCGCGCGTAAGCATCCCGAAACTGACCCAGGATCTGCCGTTCCCCGACAACTAAGGAATCGATGGAAGAGCCCACCTCGAATAAATGATAGATGGCCTTCATCCCCTGCATGTAGCGCATATCCTGCACGGCCGGCAGGGAGCGCTCCCCGAGCAGTTCTTCCCGAAACGCGGCGTCAACCACCCGCTCGGTAGTGAACATCAGGAGTAAACGATTACAGGTAGCGAGGTAGAAGAACTCGTCCACCAGGCCCGAATCCCGCAAGTTTACTATGCGTTCGCGCAGTCGGTCGTCCCCTTCGAAGGCCGCCACGAGCTCCCCAATATTCTTGAGTTTAGCGTGTCGATGCGTGAGCGTAAGTACGTGTACGTGCTGCAGCATTTAAGTGAGGCAGAGTTCAGATTTATAAGGATCAAGACAACCGCAAATGTAGCCGCGTGCCCCAGCGAAGTCTGTCATTTGTGTGTGATAAACCGGAGGGGGGTTGTTATTAGGAATGGGTCTGAATAGTACGGTAACCTTTGGCTTTGGGAGGATCGTCGCTGCACTCCTCCGTGGCGGAACCTAACCAACTAAAGGGCGAAGCCCGTCCTAACCACCGGCAACCTACCTTAGCGCTCGCGTATGGATTTAATGTTACAGCTTGGCCTCTTCGTCGCCAGCATCGCCGCTTTGCTTTGGGCTAGTGACCGCTTCGTAGAGTCCGCTGAGCGGATCGGTTTAAGCCTTGGCATCTCCCCCTTCATCATCGGCGTGACGATCGTTGCCTTCGGAACGTCCTTACCGGAGCTGGCCACCAGCATCGTTGCCGTCCTGGACGGAACGCCGGAGATCGTCATCGGCAACGTTGTCGGCTCCAACATCACGAACATTGCGCTGGTACTCGGGCTGACGGCCGTGGTGGTAAAGAACATCGACCTCGAGTACAATCTGTGGCACATCGACATTCCCTTCCTGTGGGGAAGTGCCTTCCTGCTCTACTTTGCCGTCAGCGACGGGGTACTTTCGATCTACGAAGCGTTCCTTTTCCTGGGGGGCATCGCTATCTTCCTGGCCTACAGCCTTAAAGACCAAGACAAACCCGACAAAGCGGATCGGCCTAGTGCCTCCGGAAAAGATTACCTCTATCTATTGTTGGGAGGTGCGGTGGTCAGTCTTTCCGCCACCGGGGTGATCAGTGCCATCACGACCATCGCCGGCATTCTCAACATCGCCCCGACGGTGATCGCGCTCTCCGCCGTTGCACTCGGCACCAGCCTACCCGAAGTCGCCGTAAGCTTAGCCGCCGCTCGTAAAGGCAAAGCTTCCATTGCGGTCGGCAACGCCATCGGCTCCAACGTCTTCAACACCTTCATCGTCATGGCCATCCCCCGTTTTTTCGGCAAGCTGACCATCCCGCAAGACGTCATCGACATCTACCTCCCATTGATGATCGTAATGACCATCCTGCTCGGCATCATGAGTAACAATAAGAAGATCACCCGGTGGGAGGGTTTGGTACTGCTGTTGTTTTTTGCCTGGTACTTCGGGGTCTTGGTAGAGAATCCGGGGTAGGGGGTAGGGGGTAGGCGGCTTCGCCTTATTAGCGGGTAGTGGGTAGGCGGCTTCGCCTTGGTAGCGGGTAGGGGGTAGACGGACTAACAGCCTACCCGCTACCTGCTACCCGCTACCCACTACCCGCTATCACCTAAAGCTCATCCGGGTCGTCGTACTGCACGCGGAATTTCTCGATCATGTCGGTGCTCAAAGAATCCGCGTACACACCGTAGGCATCGACCAGCATTCCTTTCGTACCGTCTTTCGCTTCGATAGCGTAGAGTACGGAGTTGTCGCTGGGGTTACTCATTCCTTCAAAGCGGAGGGCGTGGGTGATGGTGAAGTTTTCCGGCTGATAGTTCTTGTCCAGTTCCTTGCACTCCAGGTGGGTGCCTTTCTGATTGAAGTCGCGCGTAAAGCCTTTGCCTTTTAGGTCGTCGATGGCTTCGGTCAGGGTAGAGTAAGGGTTATCTTGAAGGATGGGCATGAAGTGGATAGTTTTATGTGCTCGCTTATGTAACCGGGCTTTAGTGGCTGGGTTCAGGCGGGGAACACAACGTGAAACCGCGTCCACCCATCTTCACCGCTTCTTAGGTAGTAGGTGGCCTGATGGGCTTCCAGAATTTCCCGCGCGAGGGTGAGGCCGATGCCCTGCCCTTGCGGTTTGGTACTGAAGAAGGGCGTGAAGAGCTTATCCGCCGCTGCGGAAGATATGCCCGGGCCGTCGTCCGAGATCGTGAAGGCAACCGGGTTTTCCTGGCTGGATATCAGGATCCTTCCGTTCCGCCCGATGCTCTGTCCCGCATTCGTGAGGGCGTTAATGACCACTTGCTCCATTTGGGCCGGATCGACGGCCAACGGCAAGGAGCCTTTCGCCAAATCATACTTCAGTTCGATATCCTTGGAGGCGAAGGACGCGCCGATTATTTCACCCGTTCTGGTCAGCAAGTCGTTGAGGTCGGTTGCTTTCTTGAGGGGCGGTGGCAGGCGGACGACTTTAGCGAAGTTGCGGATGAAGTCCGTCATGTGTTTCGCGCGGGTGATGACGGCGGGGAGGTAGTCTTCGGTGAGCTCCGCCAGCCCCGGGTCCCCCTCTCGCCCCGCCTCCAGGATAGATTCGAGGATACTGACTACGCCGGCGTTGGTGTTGTTGACCTCGTGGGCCATCATCCGGATCACCTGGCCGTACGCCTCCTTTTCCGCCCTTGCCAGTTCGCTGCTGAGGTCACGGACGATCAGGAAGTCCCGCTCGAAGCCACGATCGATAAAGCTGGAACGCTCGACCACGTAGCGGTGGCCGTCCGGGAAGCGCCTGACCTCCGCTCGATCGGCTACCGGTAGGAGCATCCGTTCACGAAACGCATCGGAGATGACCCGTTGCTCCATCCAGGGGTTCATACTCTCCACCTTGCCGTCGAAATCGAGTACTACAACGCCCATGTCCGCCGAGGACAGGATGCGCTCCAGGAATTCCTCCCGCTGGCGGCCGGTAACGCGCTCCGTACGAAGCTGAGCGATCATGCGATTGTAGATGCCGACAATGGCGTCCATTTCAAAACTTCCGGTTGGGAGCAACTTGACGGAAAAGTCTTGATCTTCCAGGGCCGCCGCCCCCTGCGCCAGCAGGTTGACCGGCGCTATCAGCGTACGATACACACGGTAGGCGACGTAGGCGCTAACCAGCAGCAGGCCTTCCGCCACCAAGATCATCACCGGGGTGGACTGTAACCAAAAATAAGTCACCACCCCCAGGGCAATATGTAAAACTGAAAGGTAGAGGATGAATTTAGTGGCGGAGCTCACGGAGGGTGTTCTGAAGCGGCTTAAAACTCAATATCAAACTTTTCCAGCCGCCGGTAGAGCGCGGCCCGCGTTAATCCCAATTCTCGTGCTGTGGCGGTGATCTCATTTCCGTTCCTGGCGAGGGCGGCGCGGATCATCCGGATCTCCATATCCTTGATGGTGACCCCACTCAGATCGCCGGCGACGGTAGCCCGCCCCTTACCGAGGTGTTGAGCCAGCTCGTCGGGCTCGATGATCGGGCCGGGCGCAAGAATGGCCGTTCGCTCCACCAGGTTCTGCAGCTGACGGATATTACCGGGGAAGGTGCCCCGCCGCAACCAGGAAAGGGCGTCGCTGCTCCAACTCAATTCCGGCCTGCCGTAACGCCGGCGGGCACCGGCCAGGAAGTGCTCCGCCAGCAAGGGTACGTCAGTAGGCCGCCGGCGGAGGGCGGGGAGCTCCAAATGAATCAGGTTGATACGGTAAAGCAAGTCTTCCCTGAAGGTACCCGCCGTGACCAGGGAAGCCAGGTTACGGCTGGTGGCAGAGAGGATGCGTACGTCCGTTTTGCGCAAAGTGCTGTCACCGAGGCGCTGGTATTCCCGTTGCTGTAGGACCCTTAACAGTTTCACCTGGGCGGAGGCGGCGAGGTCACCGATCTCATCCAGGAATAAAGTGCCGCCTTTGGCTAGCTCGAAGTACCCCTTACGGTCGGTCTTGGCATCGGTGAAGGCCCCCTTCTTGTGTCCGAACAACTCGCTTTCGAATAAGCCGACGGGGACGCCGCCGAGGTTCACCGCCACGAAAGGCCCATTAGAACGCTTCGACGCGGCGTGAATGGCTTCGGCGACCAGTTCCTTGCCGGTACCGCTCTCGCCGGTGATCAGAACGGGCGCCTGGGTAGGGGCCACCCGTCGGGCTTGTTGCAATATCGAGACCAAACCCGGCGATTCGCCGATAATATTGCTAAACGGGCCTTCCTTGATACCTTGCTCTTTACTGCTTCGCGATGCACCTGCGTCCTCGCCCGTTTGTGCCCTTGTGCCGTGCCGTTCTATCTGCGTGGCGATACTATTCAGCAATTCGCGGTTATCCCACGGCTTGGCGATGAAGTCTTTCGCTCCTGCCTTCATGCCTTCTACCGCTAGTTGCACCGTTGCCCAGCCCGTCATTTGAATTACCGGTTGCTCGGGAAATTCCACCAGTATATCCCCAAGCAATTTCATACCGTCGCGGCCGCTGGTATCCACCCGAAAATTCATATCCAGCAATACCACGGCGGGGCGGAATTTTCGCACCGCTGGCATGGCTTCCGACATACGGGACACACTCTGGCTGGTGTATCCGCCACGCCGCAAGAGTAACTCGAGGCTCTTTGCAACGGTCGGGTCGTCATCAATAATTAAAATAGTAGGCTGCACGGAACGGGGGATAATCGGATAAAGTTAATCTTCGTGTAAAACGGTGGCGGGTTGCAGACGCGCAGCTTGCAGGCTGGGAAGGAGGGCGCACAAGGTTACGATAAGCAGGATCGTCAGGATGGCGCCGACTATACCAAGGTAAAGAAATTTAGCAGGGATCGGCAGCAATTCCAGTAGCGGGATCTGGATGGCAAAGAATACCCCCACGAGCAGTGCCGCGCTGGTAATCAGCAACATTTCCGCTACGAATTGGCCGGTGATTTCGCCCGGGGTGGCCCCCATGGCCTTCCGCAGGCCGATCTCGGCGCGGCGGCGGCTGATCTGAGTAAACAATACCCCGAATAAGCCGAGGGCAATATTGATTATTAAAAAGCCGGAGACCACTAGTAATATAACCAAAGGAATAACAATACTGCGATTAGCCTTTACCCGATCCAGGCCCATATCCCAAATTACGACGTCCGGGTTCTTCGTGGCTTTCGCCAGCTGATTGTAGATCGTTTCCTCTACCTCCGCCAGCGTACCCGGCCTTAAGTGAATGATCATCATTTCGAACGGTGTTTTATCGTCACCTGACATCCGAGTGAGCTGAGGCAGGAAGGATAAGGGTACGTTCTCGGCGAAGTTGGACTTGTACTTAAAGTCATTGGTGACCCCCACTACCCGGTTCCCATCATTAAAAAATGCAAAGGTAGAGTCAATCACGTTGGCATCCCCCGGGAAGTATTTATCTTTAAAGGCCAAGTTAACCACCATGGGCGGATATTTATCATCATAATCATCCTCGGTGAACCAACGCCCTTCGGTCAGGTGGACGTCCAGCGCCTCCGGGAAGTATTCATCGACGAACATTAACTGGGTTCTTACCTCCATATCATTCCAGACAATACCCGAACTCCACGTACTCCCCCCAAAGGGATTCACCGGCCCGATCCAGCTCGCGGCTTCTACCTCCGGCAATTCCAGCAAGTCCCGACGGATGCGCGCTTGCGTTTCCATGATCGTAAGGGAATCAAGGTCATCTTCAAAATCCAGCCGCACACCGACACGATTCTCACTTTCAAACCCGAGGGGAGAGCTATAGCGATCGACGTTGAAGGAAAGAAAGCCGTAAACACCGAATAGGACAACGAAGGCAAGCAGAATTTCCAGAAACAACAGGCCGGCGGCACGGCGGCGGTTCCAGAGCATCTTGATGAGGTGGCGTAGCATTATAATTATATTTAGCTGCTTATCGCAGGAGGTTTTTAACGAAGCGCGGTGGCAATGTTCGAGCGACTGATCCGGTAGGCGGGCAGAATGCCCGAGAGCAATCCGAAAACAAGGATCAGCAAAAAGAAATACACGAATACCCGGGGGGAGTAGGACAGTCGGGTGATACCAAGCAAGTCGTTGGCATTTACGTAGTTGATCAAGCCAATCGCTAGAGCCAGGCCGGCCAAACCACCTATGAAGGTGAGGACGAGGTTCTCAAAAATGAACTGCCACAAAATATCCGAGGAGTTAGCCCCAAAGGCTTTTCGGACCCCGATTTCAGACTGCCGTTCGTGGACGCGTCCGATATTGAGATTAACGAGGTTCAGCAAGGGCAAGGCGGCAAAGAGTAGTAGGAGAATGATAATTGGAATAAACAAGAGTGCTTTTGCAATACCCGGGTTTTCTTCTTGCATCAGGCTCATGGCGTAAGAACTAAAAAAATCGGCGGCGTAAAGCTTCGTCCTGTTATAGTAGGAATCCGGCGGCAACTCATAATTCTCCGCCATATAGTTTATCTCATTCAATAATAATGCTCTCTGGTTGGAGGATTCTGCCAGGTAGGCAGCCATGAAGCCCCCGTTGATCTCCTCCTGATCGAGGAAACGCCTATCGATGGTGGTTGCCGGCAAGTACACGTCCCCTTCAAAGTAGGGGGAGTCGGCGAGCGGACGGGCTACGATACCGCGGACGGTATAGTTCGTATTCGCCAGTTGTATGCTTTGCCCGATCAGTTGCGGGCCAACCTCTCCGTAGTAGGCTTCCGCGGCTTTGTCCGTCAGGATAACTACCCGTTCGCCCTGCTCCTCGTCCTCCTCATAAAAGCGGCCCCCGTACAAAAATTTAAAGTTGAAGACATCATAGTAGGAAGCGCTGACGTAATGGGCGTCGAAGCTGTACTTTCTCCCCTCTAGGTATCCATCGATGTGTATGCCGGGGTTGACGTAGGCGCTGTGGGACGCGTGTTCGAAGTCAAGCATATTATCCTGAATGAATCGATAACTCATCGGGCCGTTGGAATTAGATACTTGCTTTTCCTCAATCACCCTGCTGGTATCTACGCGCTCCGTTCCATTCTCCATGGCGATGGTGTCGATCGTCAGTACCGTATCCGGCTCCATCCTGATGCGTTCGAGCGTTGGCGCCAAGACCATCAGGTCACGGTTACCTTGCGGTTGATTGGCCCCTAAGGTGGCGTCGAATAGAGACGTCAACAGCATTAATATCATTAGCGTGAATGATATGCCGAATAAACTCACGAACGTATAAAACGGCTTTCGTTTGAGGATCTTCAGGGCTAGCGGGAGATGAGATAGTAGCACGGACGGGTGTTGGGATGTTAGGATGAGTGAATGAGTGGATGTTGGGATGAGTGAATGAGTGGATGTTGGGATGAGTGAATGAGTGAATGAGTGGATGTTGGGATGAGTGGATGTCAGGATACTCGCTCGCCATCGCTAAGGCGAATGAGGCGGTGCGTTTTCTTGGCCATCCGCTCATCGTGGGTGACCATTACGATGGTGGTACCGAGCTCTTCGTTGAGGCGAAGGAGGATACCCATGATCTCATCCCCCATCTGGCTATCCAGATTCCCGGTCGGCTCATCGGCCAGGATGATGTTCGGGCGGCCGACAATGGCGCGGGCGATGGCAACCCGTTGCTTCTGCCCACCGGAAAGCTGGGTCGGGAAGTGTTTCATCCGGTTGCTGAGGCCGACGTGGGCCAGGGCTTCCTCGGCGAGGCGGCGGCGCTCTTTTCCGCTGACTTTGCGGTAAAGAAGTGGTAGTTCGACGTTGTCGATGACCGAGAGATCATTGATGAGGTGGAAGCTTTGAAAAATGAAGCCCAGTTGCTCGTTGCGGAAGCGGGCGACCTTGCGGCCGTTGTAGCCGGGTACGGACTGCCCCGCCAGTTGCACGCTCCCTTCGCTCGGCTCGTCGATCAGGCCCATAATATTCAGCAAAGTAGATTTCCCGCAACCGGAAGGGCCCATTATGCTGAGAAATTCCCCCGGAGGAACGGTTAGGTTAATGCTTTGCAAGGCGAGCGTTTCGACGGTATCCGTCCGGTAGGATTTGCTTACGTTATCTAATTGAATCATGTTGGGAGGAATGAGTGGGTGTGTGGATGAGCGGATGAGTGTCGGCATTCAGCCCAGGGGCTTGTTATTGATAAAATCCCACAGGGTTATGCGGGCCAGGCGGGCGTAGGTTTGCCAGTAGGTACGCAGGGTGCGGGCGTAGGCGCGGGTATTTTGGTCGCGGTACTGCTGGGCGAGGGTAAGTTCGGTGAGGGGGATGGAGCCGAGTTGGTAACTCTCCTGGCTGATCCGGAAGCGTTCGTCGGCCAGGGACCTGATCGCTCCGGCCAGTCGCAGTTCTTCCTGGACGACTTCCCACTGCTGCAGGAGCTGGGTAAGCTCGGTACCGAGTTGCAGTTCCGTTCTGCGGGCGACCTCTTCGGCCAATTCGCGGTTGGTCCTGGCCTGATCGGTCAGGTTTTTGCGTTGCCCCCAATCCAGGATGGGTAGGGCCATATTGACGCTGAGAATGCGCTCCTCGCGCGGGTCATTGTATATAGGATTCAATTCGGCGTCGTTCCGGATGAAACCGAAGCCGGCCTGAATATCGATCCGGGGGCCGAATTCTCGTTTGGTGCGGTCGATCTCGCGGTCGGCGAGGCGGGTATTTTCCAGGGCCGCGACCAGTTCGGGGCGGCGGGTCAGCATTCGTTGGCGGGCTTGTTCCGGGTCGATCTCCGCGATCACGATCGTATCCGGCAAAGCCGGGCTGATGGCTTCGGCGTAGGGGCGGCCGAGCAGTTGCTGGATGGCGGCCGAAGCCTGACCTACCAGTCGCTCGGCGAAGAGGAGGTTCTGTTCCGCGCTACGCAGCTCCAGGCGCAGTTGCACGAGGTCACCGCGGTTGATCTTTCCGAGCGCGTAGCGTTCTTCGGCAACCCGGTAAAGTTGTGCGTTGGCCTCCTGATTGCGGCGGGCGATACGGCGTTCCTGATCGGCACTTACCAGGTCGAAAAAGAGTTCCGTGGCTTCGAGGGCGGCGGCGGCGCGGGCGGCTTCCAGCTCCCGTTCGCTGACGGTGGTGCGCAGTTGTAGCAACTCACGGTCCCATTTCCAGGGGTTGAATGCCAGGATGGGTTGCTCGTAGAAGATGCGGACCGGAGAGCCGTTGTAGCCTTTGCTGTTCAGGGCGAAGTTATCCGTCCGTTGCAGGCGGCTTTCCAGGCGAACGGTCCCCCCGGTGGCGGCAATGCGTTGGCGGGCGGCCAGGCCGACGAAGCTGTTGTTCAATTCGATCTCGCGGAAGGCGACCGTGCCGTCGTCCTGGGTTACCTCGGTGCTGGTCCGGTAGTAATTCGGCAGGTTCGCGATCAGGTCGATCCGGGGGCGCATATCTGACTGAAAGGCCCGGTAGCCGAATTCGGCGGCGCGTAAGTCCTGCTCGGCGGAA
The DNA here is from genome assembly GCA_963668285.1 of uncultured Lewinella sp. Taxonomy (GTDB): domain Bacteria; phylum Bacteroidota; class Bacteroidia; order Chitinophagales; family Saprospiraceae; genus Neolewinella. The sequence continues at coordinate 60,503 of OY764573.1, forward strand.
AGGACATTGAGGGCGCGATCCATGGCCAACTGCTGCAGCTCGTTCAGCGAAAGGGTTTGTTCATTTTGGGCGAGTACGCAGGTGCATAGCAAAGTAGATAAGAGAAGGGTCGGGTAGTACCGGGCGGTAGCTGTCAGGGTCATTACTCGGTGATTTTAAAACGGCTGACACGCTCCAACTCTTCGGTATCGGAGATAACGATGCGGTCACCGGCCTGCAAGCCGTCGGTGACCTCCACGAAGTCTCCGTTTCTCAGGCCGGTCCGGACGTTCCTGCGTACGGCTTCCTCTCCGTTTACGACGAAGATGGATTGGGTTTTTCCGCCGCGGAAGGTGGGGCCGTTCTTGACGCGCAGGGCGTTAGCTACCCGGTTGGTGATCACGCTGAGTTCGGCGCGTAAGTTGGGGCGTAGTTGGGCGTGGGCGGGGTCTTCGAGTTCAACGCGGAATTTGACGGTGTTGCCTTCTATTTCGGGGAGGATGTCGGTGACGGCGCCGGCCAGTCGCGCCTTGGGCAGCTTGAGTTCGATGGCCTGCCCGATGGAAAGACGTTCGGCGTAGCGGTCGGAGCAGACGGCTTCAATGCGGTAGCGACCTAGATTGGCGATGCGGACGAGGGGCGCGCCTTCTTCTACTCGTTGCCCGATGCTTTCGTTTACCCAGGTGACGACCCCGGCGCGGGGCGCGCGTACGTCGGTCTCCCTGAGTTTCTGGCTGAGTTGGCGGACCTCTTTTTCCTCTATGCCCACCTCAAGCTGAAGTTGGCGTTTGCGGCCGGCAAGGCTTTTGTTGCTGTAGTTAAGCTGGTTGTTGAGCTTGTTACTCTCCAGCTCCGTGATCTTGACCGCTAATTCGGCGGCCTCCACTTCTTCCGCCGTGGCACCACCTACCTTAAGCAGGCGTTCTGCGTCGAGCAAACGGGCGCGGGCGGCGGCGAGCTCCAGTTCTTTTATCTGGGCGTCGTAGTCGAGGTCCTTGAGGTCGCGGTCGTACTCGAGGGTCAGTAAGTTGATGTTGTTCTCCTTGACGGATAGCTGGTCGCGGCGGCCTTCCAGTTGCAGGCCGACGTAATCACGGTCGAGGCGCATCAGCAGTTCCCCTGGCTTTACTTCACTGCCCGAAAACAGCAATACTTCTTCTATTGTCGTACCGACGGAAGCATTCACTTGCTCTTCAAACGCGGGTAGGACGAGGGCCGTGGCGGGGATGGTGTTCAGTACTTCCCCCCGCTCGACGGTGGCGAAACGGAGGCCATCCTCATCCGCCGAAGGACGCAACAAACGCAAGCCGTAGTACACGGCGCCGGCAAGCAGTACGATGAGCAAACCCCATTTAATAGCGGTCCGGGCCCGTCTTCTACCGATGGTTTGCTTATCTATTTTTTTATCCATACCAAATCATAGGCCAGAATCATGCCAGAAAGTCAATACACTCCATCACAATGCCTTACACATCTTAAAACTATTCAATGTGTTCACTATCGGACACTCGCCGTCCATTAATGCCCACGAAAATTTTGATTCTGCCAAAACCAAACACCACCACCTTATATTTGAAAGAACAGAGTACCCACTTATGAAAAACAAGGCCTACCGCTACGCGTCCTATTTCTTTATTTCGTTGACCTTCATCTTTCTATCCGCCTACGCCACCGGGTTGGCGGATAATTACTGGTTGCGATTCGTCAACGGCATCGCCCATCTGGTGATCCTCTATTACGGCATCAAGGCTTTACGCCTCCGTAAACCGGAGACGGTCAACAACTACGTAAGCGGGGTAGCCCAGGGCGTCACCATCGGCGCGATCGGCAGCCTGCTCTTCGGTGTCTTCCTCTTACTCTTTCTACTTGGTACCCCGAGTCTTGTGGCGGATCTACAAGCGGCCACGAATATCGGCCCCCGCCTTACCCCCTACGCCATGGCCCTCATCGTCTTCGCGGAGGGCGTGGCCGTCAGCCTGATCGGCTCCTACCTCCTCGTCCGCTACGTCGACGACCGGTTGGAGAAGAAAGGCTTTGGCGCCCGCTACGCTAACTCTAGTCGGGATACGGTTTCGGGGATGGTTTAAGGTGGCTTGATAGACGATAGCTGATAGACGATTAACGATAGTTGATTCGCTTCGCCGCTACTTCGTGATGAGCTACCGCCCTTTCTGCTCACCGCTTCGCGTGTTCGTCATTACTGTAGTTTAACTGGGGGATCCAAACTAGGAAGAGTATTGCGGTAGCGTAAATCAAATATCAGCTATCGTCTATCGTCTATCACATATTGGCTAAGCTTTTACCTTTGGCGCCCGAACCAAAGCCAAACCAATGCCCAACGCCATCTACAACATCGCCATCCCGGCCAACGAACCGGTACTTTCTTATGCGCCGAATAGTAAGGAGCGCGGTGAACTACAGCAAGCCCTCCGGGAGGCCAAGTCTACGAGCCGGGAGCTGCCCGCCTTCATCAACGGAGAGCGAATTTTGGAAGGCGAAAAGGTGAGCGTGCACCCGCCCCACGAGCTCAGTCATACGCTCGGCCACTTCTACCGTGGCACAACCGATCACGTTCACCGCGCCATCGATGCCGCCCTGGCGGCCAAGCGGGGCTGGGCGGATACGCCGTGGCACGAACGCGCCGCCGTCTTCCTGCGCGCAGCCGATCTCCTGGCCGGCCCTTTCCGCGCCCGGATGAACGCGGCCACCATGCTCGGCCAATCCAAGAACGCCTACCAGGCGGAGATCGACGCGGTAGCCGAGCTTTGCGACTTCTTCCGCTTCAACGCTTATTTCTACCAGGAGATCATCCGCGAACAACCCCTCCACTCCCCCAGCCCGACCTGGAACAAGGTCGAGTACCGCCCGCTGGAGGGCTTCATCCTGGCCATCACCCCCTTCAACTTTACGAGCATCGCGGGTAACCTGCCCGCCGCCCCCGCCCTGTGTGGCAATACCGTCGTCTGGAAACCCGCCGAAACGCAGATCTACTCCGCCGTGGTCATCATGGAGATCTTTGAGGCCGCCGGCCTCCCCCCGGGCGTCATCAACCTCATTTATACGGACGGCCCCGAAGTGGGTGACATCGTCTTCAAACACCGCGACTTCGCCGGCCTGCACTTCACCGGCTCCACCAAGGTATTCCAGCAGCTCTGGAAAACGATCGGCAACAACATTGGCAACTACCGCAGCTACCCCCGCATCGTTGGTGAAACGGGCGGTAAGGACTTCATCGCCGCCCACCCCAGCTCCGACGCCGAGCAGGTAGCCGTCGCGCTCCTCCGGGGTGCCTTCGAATTTCAGGGGCAGAAGTGCTCCGCCGCCAGCCGGGCCTACCTGCCGGCCTCCCTCTGGCCCGACATCAAAGAGCGCCTCGTCGCCGACCTCAAAACGGTCAGGATGGGTACCGTCGAAGATTTCGGCAACTTCATCAATGCCGTGATCGACGAGCGCGCCTTCGACAAGATCGCCGGCTACATCGACGGTGAAAAGGATAAGGAAACCAGCACGATCGTTGCCGGCGGCGGCTACGACAAGAGCGATGGCTACTACATCGAGCCGACCGTTATCGTTACCACCGACCCCCACTCCACCACGATGGAGGAAGAGATCTTCGGCCCCGTACTGACCATCTACGTCTACGAAGATGCCGACTGGCTAAAAACCCTCGAACTCGTCGACACCACCTCCCCCTACGCGCTGACGGGCGCCATCTTCGCCCGTGGCCGCGACGTCATCCAGCAGGCAACGCAAGCCCTGAGCCAATCCGCCGGCAACTTCTACGTCAACGATAAGCCTACCGGGGCGGTGGTCGGTCAGCAACCTTTCGGCGGTGCCCGCGCCTCCGGTACGAACGACAAAGCCGGCTCCGCCCTGAACCTACAACGGTGGATCTCCCCCCGCCTCATCAAGGAGAACTTTACCGCGCCGCGGGATTATCGGTATCCGTTCCTCGGGTAGCTAGCGGGGTGGGATCAGCCCTGCTATTCACTATTCAACGCCGCACCTGCGGCCTCGCCCTTTTTATTGCTTAAATATCAGCTACGCAGCCAGGAAAATCGGTAGAGAATCGGTCGTTGCTGACCGAGCGGATAAGACGTGGTGTTCGGGCGGTCGATTATGCCTACTCCGGTAAAACTCCGCCGGGTAGCCGCAAAAGTTAAAATTATAGCGGCCCGCCCACTTTAGGCTTACCTTGACCGGTAGATTTTGACAGCTTACCATCAATTCCACACCACTAATCAACAAATTTATGCGATTTGTACTATTCTACTGCGCCCTCCTGTTGGGCACGGCGGGCCCGCTTTTTGCGCAACGTAACTGTACCTCCGACGAGCTCCTCCAGCAACAGCTTCAGGAGGACCCGCAGATGAAGCAAAACCGGCAGCAGTTGGAAAACTTTACCAAAGGCTTTTCCATCAAAGAGGCTAAGGCGCTGAACGGCGGCATCCTGACCATCCCCGTCGTATTCCACGTCGTCTACCGCACCGACCGGGAAAATATCAGCCTGCGGCAGATCGAATCACAGATCGACGTACTCAACGAGGACTTTCGCCGGCGCAACCCCGATCGGAACGATACGCCCGCGGACTTTCGCGGGGTGGCCTCCGACGTCGAGATAGAGTTCTGCCTGCAGGACGTCATCCGCACGCGCACCAACCGTGCGGACATCGGCTCGAACGGAGACGTAAAGTTCACCAGCCGCGGGGGCTCCGACGTCGTTAACCCCCGGGAGGCCATGAACTTCTGGGTATGCAGCATCGGCGGGGGCATCCTCGGCTACGCGACCTTCCCGGGGGGGCGGCTGAGCACCGACGGCGTCGTCTGTGATTACCGCTACGTCGGCACCAACGGTACGGCTACGGCGCCCTACGACCGCGGCCGCACCGGCACCCACGAGGTCGGCCACTACCTCAATCTTTCCCACATCTGGGGGGATGGTGGCTGCGGCGTAGACGATCGGGTGGCGGACACGCCGCGGGCGAGCGGCCCGAATTCGACCGGTGGTGCCTGCCGCTACCCCGGCCGAAACAGCTGCGGATCGGGAGCGGGCGACCTCCCCGATATGTTTCAAAACTATATGGATTACAGTGAGGACGGCTGCATGAACCTGTTCACCGTCGGGCAACGCGACCGTATGTGGGCGGCCGTTCAACGTAGTCGCCCGGGCCTACTGAGCGCTGCCTGTGACGGCACGCCCCCACCCCCCGCCCGGGAGATCTGTGATAACGGCATCGACGACGACAACGACGGCCTGGTTGATTGCGCGGACCCGGATTGCGGCAACAGCGACGACTGCGCCGCGGACGTCTGCGCCGCGCCGGGCAACCTCAACACGACCGGCCTTGACGGTGGCAGACGGGCACGGCTATCCTGGGATGGCGTGAACGAGGCGGGCGGCTACGACGTGGAGGTGTACGTGAACAACTCCCTCGTCGCCCAAGGCTCGGTCGGTCGGACTTCGGCCACCCTCAGCGGCCTTGCCGGCGGCACCAGCTTTAGCTGGCGCGTCCGCGCCGATTGTGGTGGCGGTGAGGTATCCGACTGGTCTTCCGCCAATTTCGCGGCGCGCTCGGCCGACGAAGTACCGGCAGGAATAGTCGCTACGCCCAACCCGACCACCGCGGGGGCGGTGCGCGTGACCTGGAACCTCCACCAACCGGCCGTTAGTGGCGTTTCGTTGGTCGAAAAGCAGACGGCGGCCAGCTTCGCTACGGTCGAGCTGCTGACGGTTACCGGCCAGCGCCTCTTCACCCGTACGGCTTCGGACGCCGGGTCTATCGACATCGACGCCGGGCCGTTACCGGCCGGTATCTACCTCGTCCGGGTAACTGACGCCGCAGGCAACCACGCCGTTACCCGTTTGGTACGCAGGTAATTTTCGATGATTGAAATAGGTATCTTTATTACACCCCCGTCGGCCTGGCCGGCGGGGGTGTTCGTTTTCGGTGTTATCGTTACAGCCGTTCCGCGTTCGGCATAAAGCGTATTTTGGGAGGAAACAATAAATTAAATGCCGGCAAGCCACCTACGTCGCCCCGCTTACCTAGCGTACTGTCTCCTCGTTTTAGCAGCTTGCTCCGGCCCGGCCCGTGAAGAACAATCGAGCTCAAAAACTCCCGCCACCAGCGGCAACCCCATCGTCGAAGGCTGGTACGCCGACCCGGAAGGCCTGGTATTCGACGACGAATTCTGGGTATTTCCCACCTACTCGGACGATTTCGATAAACAGTTGCACCTCGACGCCTTTTCCTCCCCCGACCTGGTCAACTGGACGAAGCACGAGCGCATCCTCGACACCGCCATCGTACCCTGGGTCAAGCAGGCCATGTGGGCACCGTCGGCCATCGAGCACCGGGGCAAGTATTACCTCTTTTTTGCAGGGAACGACATCCAGAACCCCGAGCGGCCGGGGTACAAGGCGGCCTACGATAAGTATAAGGAAGGCGGCATCGGGGTAGCGGTTGCCGACCGACCCGAAGGGCCGTACGAAGACCACATCGGTGAGCCGCTGCTGAGTGAATTTCACAATATGGCGCAGCCCATCGATCAGTTCGTTTTTCGGGACGACGATGGCACCGTCTACTTCTTCTACGGCGGCTGGGGCCGCTGCAATCTCGGCCGGCTCAACGACGACTTTACCGGCTTCCTCCCCTGGGCGGACGGGGAGCTGTTTCACGAAGTCACGCAGGAAGGCTACGTCGAAGGCCCCTTTATGTTCAAGCGGGGTGATATGTACTATTTCATGTGGTCGGAGGGCGGCTGGACGAACGGAAGTTACACGGTCGCTTACGCCACCGCCCCCGCCGTGGCCGGGCCGTACACCCGCATCGGCACTATATTACAATCCGATTCCACCGTTGCCACCGGGGCGGGCCACCACTCGGTCATGCACGTGCCGGATACGGATGACTACATCATGGTTTACCACCGCCGCCCCATCCCGAATGAAGACCGCGACCACCGCGTCACCTGCCTGGACTATATGTATTTTAATGACGACGGTACGATTAAACCCATTAAAATGACGTTCGAAGGCGTCAGGGCGGTTGAAAGCAGATAGACGGGGTTTTATGCTTTCTATTTACGCCCAAATACCGCACCTGCGTACTCGCCCACTTAATTTTTATGACGACGGAGCGCAGGTGCAACGCCCGGAAGTGAGGAGCAAGGAAAAACCAGGCATTATCTTTCCGGCCAACGAAAAGAATTCGCTAAATGAGCAATGCATTCCGACTTCTCCTTATTGGGCTGGCCTTCGTGGTATTCTGTAGTCATGACATGTTCCTTAAGCTGGGGGACTACCACCTCCCGCCGAACACCTTCGCCACCATCGAGCTCGTCAACGGCACCTTCGAGACCAGCGAAAACACCATCGACCGCGACCGGATGATCGACGTCAGTTTGGTCGGCCACGGCGCGCGTGAAGCCGTCGACACCAGTAAGTGGACCGAGCAGGACCTCTCTACCCTACTCCAGTTCAAGACCGGAAAAGCGGGTACCTACGTGGCCGGCGTAAGCACCGCCGCCCGCAGCATCGAGATGGAGGCCGAAGCCTTCAACGGCTACCTCGAGCACGACGGCGTCCTCGACGAGCTCCAGTGGCGCGAAGACAATGACGCCCTCGGCCAGGCCGCCGTCGAACGCTACTCCAAGCACGTAAAGACCATCTTCCAGGTAGGCGATACCAAAACGGACGATTACGCCGCGGTACTCGACTACCCGATCGAGTTCGTACCGATGTCCAACCCGTACGACTTAAGGATAGGCAACAAGCTTCATGTCGGGTTATTGCTGAACGGCAAACCGCTCGGCAACCAACCCGTTTTGATCGGTAACGATGGCGGGGCGCACGGCCACGACCACGGCGGCGAGCACAGCCACGCGCACGAAGAAGAAGGCCACAGCCACGGCGGCGAAGCCGTCCGCACCTCGCCCGACGGCACCCTGCTGGTTCCCATCACTAAGGGCGGTACCTGGCACCTGCGCACCATCCACATGGCCCATCCGGAGGATCCGGGGTTCACCCACGAATCCAACTGGGCGACGCTGACTTTCGGCGTGCAGGGTGGCGATCATACGCACGGCGAAGGTAGCCACACCCACGCCGATGGTACTTCGCACGACCACGAGCACGATCACGGCGGCCTCCCCGGCTGGACGTGGTGGGCGGTAAGCCTGGCCCTGATCGGGGGTCTATTTTTCTACTTCAGACGGACTAACTGATGCGTGCACGATCATTACGCGAAATACTGGGGGTCGGGCTTTGTCTGCTCCCACTGGCCCTGGCGGCCCACGGCGTCAGCGAATCCGATCAGGAGATCCTCCGGGGCGGCGGTTTACTGGCCTATATCCGCGTAGGGGCCACCCACATGCTGACGGGCTACGACCACCTGCTATTCCTGGCCGGCGTCATCTTTTTCCTGGAGGGGTTTAAGGACATCGTCCGCTTCATCACCGCCTTTACCATTGGCCATAGCATCACGCTGATCGGTGCTACCTATCTAGGCATTCGCGCCGACGAGCACTTGATCGATGCGGTGATCGCGTTGAGCGTAGTGTACAAAGGCTTCGAGAACTTAGGTGGCTTTAAAAGGGTATTCGGCGTAGCCTCGCCTAATCTCTTAGCAATGGTATTTGCTTTCGGTCTGATCCACGGCTTCGGCCTGAGTACCCGTTTACAGTCCTTCGATATGGGGGAGGGTCAGTTTTTGGGTAAGATCGTCTGCTTTAACGTCGGGGTGGAGTTGGGGCAAATCCTAGCGCTGATCCCCATCGTATTCATCATTACCCAGTGGCGCAAGCGGGATAGTTTTCCTGCTTTCTTTAAGTCGGTCAATACTTACCTGGTGATTGCCGGGGTGGGCCTGTTCTTCTACCAGCTTTATGGGTTCTTCAGTGCCTGAGGGGTTGTTGCGCGCCTTGCCTGCTTGTTCTGCGGATTAGGGGTTGGCGTCCTGGTGCTCGGTAAACCCATAAATGTCCTCGACAATCACCGTGTTGTTGGTAGGAGGAGAGACCGGAGCGTCAGCATCTGCTGATGAGAAAAGGAGTAGTAGCCAAAAAATCAGTTGTTCCATTTTGTTACGTTTAGTTAGTTTAGACTGATAGGGACGCCAAAAGTCACCTAATTGGAAAGCGTATCGACTTCATTTCTCGATACTTTTGTAAGGCAACGTCAAAGTTATATTAATTACCGGTAAGAAGTACCGACAAATCGATTTTTACTGACGTTCTGAGCGACTGATCTGCCGATGGAGGATTTGGACCGCCCGAGTGCTGCCAGGGTAAAAAGAATACAATTTACCGGCGGTAGGGTTTGGCAGGAACGCTACTTTACAAGACCGCTTACTCGATTATCGGTGGGCGGGGCCTTTTGCCCCCAAAAGCTAGACGGTAGTCACAAGATACAGGGTAGTTCAACTATAAATCGAGCAGGAAGGCTAGTGTATCTACCCCATCCGCATAGTCCGAAAGCGCCGGCTGCTGGGCCTGGCCGAAAGCGAAGCTAGGAAGTGGCAGCTCGCTGAGCACTTCACCATTGCTGACCACCAACTGAATTTCTTCCCGCTTGGCGATTAGCTCTTCGGAAAGGGAGGTCGCATCATCGTATTCGGAGAAGTGAAGGGTGGCAATGCGGGAAACGATGGGCTCCTCTCGCAGCACCATCAGCGGCCCGGTGAGGTGGAACGACTCTTTGTTGAGGGTGGTGAGCGCGTAGTTGTAATCGAAGTTATTCTTCCACTTCGTATGGTTTTGCAGGTACTTCCATTCGTGGAATACCTCCAGCAGGGGTTGCAGGTCGTAACCCTTCGGTACGTACAGTTTGGATACGTTCCGGCAGCCGAGACCGAAGTACTGGAAGACGTCTTGCCCCAGGGCCCGAAGGTCTTCGGTAGTTTCCTTTCCGTCCAGCACGGCTACGGCATTTCGATTCTTTCGGATCACGTGGGGGTACTTCCCAAAATACGCCTCGAAGTAGCGGGCGGAGTTATTGGAGCCGGTGGCGATGACGGCATCGAAGCCCTTTAACGCACCGACGACGTCGAAGTAGTCGGTAGCCCGCTCGTCAAATTTACCCAGTAATTTTAGTAGGTATGGCAGTACGTAGGCATCCTTACTGCTCAGTTTGATTCGAGCTTTGTGACCAGCTACGTATACGCACAATATATCGTGGAAGCCGACGAGGGGGATGTTTCCGGCTAAGACCAAGCCCACCGTACGCCGGGGCTGAGGTTCGTGTTCCGCAACCAGGGTCGGGTATTGCGCGATCCAGGCAGCCAGCTTCTTACCGTCGAGGAACTGCTCGGCGATGGCGCGGAGGCTGGCGCGTTGGCTATCGAGGGTAAACCAGCCATTGTTGAATTCGGTGCGCTTTTGGAGGGCTTCGAGAAACTCGTCCTCTTCGCGAAGTAGATGTCTACCCAGCCGGGTGAGTGTGTTCAGGCGATCGGTGAGCGTCATGGGGCGAAGGTACGTGGGTTGATTTTTGTGGGGTAGTTTCGTGCGGAGATAGACGGAGGAGCGGAGGAAGACGAAGACATGAGGCGATTGGCTATACGCTCCGTTTATCTCCGCCCCTCTGTTTTCCTCCGTACGAAACCCTGAGATGCTACTCAAAGCCGGCCCAAAAGCGCGCGCATCTTCGCCACGTTATTCACCGGGATCAACTCCACTTCCGGATAGCCCGCTACTGCTTCCGCTACGCTGGCTACCCGTAGCAGCTGTACCACCGGGAAAGGCGACCGATTCGTCAGATTGCCGCTATCATTTGCCGGGACGTCGGCAAATTGATAGTCGGGGTGAAAGTGCGCTAATTGAATTAATTCGTTTGCACCGACTTCTTCCAGCGCGTCTTCTAGGGTAGCTACGAAATCCAGGAACTCCCCAAAGTCCGTAAGCGAGGAAGCGAATACCAGAAGGGTGGTTTCGACTTCCGCTTGTTTTTTATCCAAAAAACCCTGCACCTGCGTTATCGCAAAAATAAAACACGCTTCGATGCCTTCCTCCGCGCAAGTAGTTGTCTCAATTAAACCAGCCCCAAAGGGTCTGGCCGCGAAAGGGCAGAGACCGTGGCGAATGACGAAATTCTCCACCCACTGCCCGGTGGCTTCCGCCGGCGTCAAGGCAGGTCGTTTTTGCGGCGGGATTCAACGTAGCCGCGCCACCGATCGAGCATGCCCGCCATATCGTCCGGCAATTCGCTATCGAATTGCAGCCGCTCTTTGGAGACGGGGTGGGTGAAGGCAATGCTTTTGGCGTGCAGGGCCTGGCGGGGGCACAACTCGAAGCAGCGCTCGGCGAATAGGCGGAATTTACTGTATACCGTCCCCTTCACGATGCGGTTGCCGCCGTAGCGGGCATCATTGAACAGCGGGTTACCGATGGAATTCATGTGTACGCGGATCTGGTGGGTACGCCCCGTTTCGAGTTTTAATTCGATTAAACTGACGTAGTACAGGTCTTCCAGCGTACGGTAGTGGGTCACGGCGTGCTTGTGGTGTTCTTCCGGCTCTTCGAACACGCGGTATTTCTGGCGATTTTTGAGGTCGCGGCCGAGGTAGGCTTCGATGGTGCCTGCGGCCGGCTCCGGCTCTCCCCAGCAAACCGCCTGGTAGGTGCGGTCGATGGTATGATCGAAGAACTGCTTCGCCAGGTGGGTCATCACTTCTTCGGTTTTGGCGATCAGGAGTAAGCCCGAAGTGTCTTTATCGATGCGGTGTACGAGCCCGGCGCGGCTTTCTTCGTTACCGGCCAGGGTGGGGATGTCCTCGCTGGTCAGGTAGAATTTCAGGGCATTAACCAGGGTACCGGCCCGGTGGCCGACGGCGGGGTGCACGACCATGCCCGGTGGCTTGTGCACGACCATCAGGTAGTCGTCTTCATAGCGAATATCCAGCGGTATATCCTGCGCGATTACCGACTCCTCCCCTTCCGGGCGGTAGCGGGGTATCTCTACGGTGATCGTCTCCCCCGGGTTTACGAGGTGATTGGCCTTTACCCGTTTTTTATCGACCAGGATGGTGCCCTTTTTTATCCCGTTCTGAATCCTGTTGCGAGAAACCTTCGGCAGCTTCTCCGTCAGAAACTTATCGATGCGGACGGGTTTCTGCCCGGGGTCGATTTGGATGGTTTGGGTTTCGATGTGGTCGGGGGTGGGCATGGGGGCCGGCGGGTTGATCCGCAAAGGTACGGCTTCCCTACTCCGGAATGAATCGGTATACCGTCGTCAGGCCCACCCCGGTGGACGAGATGCCGGCGTTAAAGGTGGCTCCGCTTATCTCCCCCAGTACGATGCCCAGGCTAATGCTCGGGATGGCCTCCACCCCGAAGTAAAAGCGCTCCGATACGTGGTATTGGAAACCTATCAGGTAACCGACCGACGGGGATAGGGTGATCACCCCCGCCCCGTCGGTCGTAACGATGCTCAAGCCGGCACCGGGCTGCCAACCGTGGGCGAATTTAAAACTTGGAGCAATGCTTACGCGCTTCTCCGTTCCAATAGATGCACTCACCGAAAAGGCACCGACGGTGCCGCCTTCCAGCGCCGCCAGGCTTAGGTCGAACAGCGCAAAATTGTAGCGGCGGTATCGGCCGTCGTCCAACCCTCTTTTGTACAGAAGCCCGAAACTTTCCAGGCTCGAAAAACGAACACCGAGTTCGCGGATGTTGGATTGGGCGGATAGGCCAGTGGCCGCAAAAAGCAGCAGGATTGGGAATAAGTAACGCATAATGGGTATTAGTTGACCGTAAAGGACGACAACCCAATTGTTTTCACCCGTTAATATCCTCCTAAATACCGCCGCATAAACCACTCCGCCCCGTATAAGCCCAGCAATACGAAGAAGATCCACTTTAAATGCACCACCGAGCGTGTATTGACCGTCTCCAGCAAGATCGGCTTGACCGTACCGGAAGCTTCCAGCAATCCGGGCAGGCCCGCCAAACCGGCGGGCAGCATAAAGGAGCCGCCGTACTGATCGCTGATCCGCCGCAGCAGGCCGTGATCGGCTTCCAGTGCGTAGCGCTCTACCTCTACTGCCTGCACGCTAAAGCGGCCGTTATAGCTTAGTTCTTCCCCGCCGGTATTCGTCCGCGCGGTATATCGGTAGTTGCCGACCGGTAAGATGCCGGCGTCGAGGGTGTAAGCATTCGCCGTGCGGGTGAAGGCAAATTCATACTCCTGCCCTTCCTCGCCAACGACGGTGACGGTTGCCTCCGGGTCGTTGATCAGTTCGTAGCTGCTGTTGTAAAGCTCAGCGTCCAGCATCACCGGTTCGTTTTCGTCGAAGATGTTTTCGGGGAGGTTGACGCGGAAGCGGCGCTTATCGTCCTGTACGGTAAGGTACTGGCTGAGTTGGCTGAGCAGCTCGTCGAAACGTTCGTGGTTGCCGGATTCCAGGAAGTCGAACAGTCGCCACTGCCACAGCCCGGTACCCGACACCACCCCGGTGCGGACCCCGCGGCTCTCCCCCACCGTAATTAAGGGATACTCCGTAGCCACCCGGCCGATACGCTGGCGCAACAAGGGCGTAGCACCCGGGCCGGCCGTAAACTCCCCGAAAGGAGCCGAAAGCGGCGGGTAGGTGCGCACGGATTGCTTCAGTTCGTCACTCAACGTAAACAGGTTGAAACCGGCTACCAGATCGGCGCTGACGTCGTTGCCGGAAGCACCGGTCAAGCCCTTGAAGTTAAGAATATCCTGAGCGCCGTTGAAGGCACCGGCGGGCACCCGCTCCCCCATCACGAAAAGCGTCGGCACCTTAGCGTTACCGAGCTGAGTAAGGATCGCGCTGACGTTCTTGGTGGCGGAGGGAAGTTGGTGCAAAACGACCAGGTCGTAGTCGGCAACACGGCCGGAGAAATCCCCGGCGTAGGCCGTTTCTACTTCGTTGTTCTCACCGCCGGTGAGGGCCTGGCGGAAGGCGCTCAGGTCCGGGTGCGGAGCGTCGGCCAGCAGTAAGATCTTTTGACGGGCATCGAGTACGTCGACGAAGATGTCCCGACGATTATTCACCGTACTCACCTCGTCGGGGATGCCGGTAAGGCTGATGCGGTAACGCTGTACGCCGGGGGCATCGGCGGCGATGACGACCTCCTTGGTGGTAAAGAAGTCGTTGCCTTCGATGGGGATGTTTTCGGTGTGGATCGTGCCGCCACCGACTTTGCCGACGGTCAGGCGGGTACTCGCCCCGGCCGCGCCGCGCGCCTGCACGTCGATCTGGATGGAGAACTGGTCGTCGAGGTAGGCGATCTTATTGTGGAATACCCGGCGCACGATCAGGTCCCGCCGCTCCGTGGTATCGCCCAGTCCGACGGTATAGACCGGTGCCTTTATCTGTAGATTCCGGTAGGCGGGGTTCGTCCCCTCGTTGTAGATGCCGTCGGTAGCCAGCACGACGGCGCCCAGGTTTTGCGTGCCGTACACGTCACTGACCTCGGTTAGGACGGCGTCCAGATTAGTACGCTTATCGGTAAAGTTCAGCTCCCCGTCGGTACGCACGCTCTGCCCGAAAGTGTATTCGACTACTTGGTACTTTTCTCCCAGCGCGTTACGTAAGGCGGCCCACTGCTCGCGGTAAGCCGTCGTATCCGTCTCCAGCCCGATCGACTCCGATACGTCCTGCGCGAGCACGACGACCGGCTCCTGTTGATCCTGATCGACGTAGCGGAGCAGCGGCGATAGCAATAAGGCGGCCAGCAAGCTATAGCCCAACCAACGCAAAAAGCCCATCCCCCACACCAGACTACGCGGCTGCTCCACGAATTGCTTTTCCCGGTAGTAAAGAACCAAAGCGACCACCAGGCCCGCGGCTGCGCAGAGTAGGAGAAACCAGGCGGGGTACTGGAAGGTTAGGTTCATTTTTTGCGGCTTGCGGCCTTTTTAGTGGGTAGCGGGTAGAACGGGCTACGCCCTTTAGCGGGTAGGTGTGCAATATAGCTACCTGCTAAAGCCCGCAGGGCGTCCTACCCACTAAAGCCCGCAGGGCACGCTATCCACTCACAAACTTATAACCAACGCCGCGAACCGATAGAAAATGCGCCGGGTTCTTCGGTTCCTGCTCGAAATATTTTCGAAACGACAGGATGAAGTTGTCGATCGTACGCGTGCTTGGGTAAACGTCGTAACCCCATACGGACTGCAAAATTTGCTGGCGGCTGACGACCTCCCCTTCGCGGTCGGTCAGTAGCTTGAGCAGCATCGCTTCTTTTTTGGTGAGCGTAAAATCGCCCTGGTTCCCCGTGGCTTCGTAGGTGGCGAAGTTGACCTTGTTGTTCCCGAATGCGTAGAGGTCGGGCTTGACGTCGGGGTTTTTGCTCGTGCGCTCGATGAGGCGGCGCACGCGCAGCAGGAGCTCTTCGAAAACGAAAGGCTTGGTGAGGTAGTCGTCGGCACCCTTTTTGAGGCCGAGGATGCGATCCTGCGCCTGGTCTTTGGCGGTGAGGAAAATGATGGGCGTATCGCGGTTGCTGAGCCGGATCTGTTCGACCACCTGAAAGCCGTCGACTTCGGGCAGCATCACGTCCACGATCATGATGTCGAAGTGCTGTTCGGAGGCGTGCTTGAGGGCTTTCCGGCCGTCTTCCGCGGTGACGACCTCGTAGTCCTCCATTTCAAAATTGAGCTTGACGGTTTCGCGGATGTTTTCCTCGTCCTCGACGAGCAGGATGCGTAGCATAGGTAGCGGCGTTCGTTTATGGGTTAACCGAAGACCCTAGGCGTAGTTGTCGGCATTGGCCGATTTTACCTATATGTGGCAAGTATCACGCTTTGTTTAAAGTTTGCGAGATCGCAGGATGCAGGGTTGGGGAATACAATAGCAGGCATCGCACAAACCGCGAGCTCGGGGTTGTTCAACTATATCGTACCTTGCCTTGAGTATAACCTTTCAGTGAATGTCGCAGCGTTGGTCTTTTTTTCGCACGGCGGTCAAGAGCTTCCGTTCTACGGGCGCCATTGCGAGCTCCTCCCCCGCGCTGATCAAGAAACTGATCGAACCCTTGCCTACCGACCGCCCCTTACGCATCGTCGAGTTGGGGCCCGGGGATGGGTGCGTGACGAAGGCCATCCTCCACCGCGCCCACGCCGAGAGTCAGGTAACCGCCTTCGAGATCAACCCTACTTTCGTCCGGCTACTCGCCTCGATCGATGACCGCCGCCTTTCGGTGCAGCCCGTCGGCGCGGAGCGCTTATCGGAGTTTTTTGCCGCCGATAGCGTGGATTACGTCATCTCCAGCCTCCCCTTATCGATGATCCCGAAGGAGATCAAAGCGGAGATCTTGCGGCAATCGCAGGTAGTACTAAAACCGGAAGGACGCTTTTACCAGTACCAATATGCTTTGCAAGATTATTCACTGCTGAAGGATTATTTCGGTCGGGTGTCGGTGTCCTTTACCATGGCTAATTTGCCGCCGGCTTTCATTTATTCCTGCTTCGGTTAGAAAGTTGGTTCTCGCAGAGCGCGCAGAGGAACGGAGTAATAGAGAGGGCAACGTGAACGGAATAACTCTGTTTTCCTCTGCCCCTCTGTTTTCCTCTGCGAGCACCCAAAGAGATGTTAGTGCTCTTCCGCCTCCCCGACTCCGTACCGAACCTTCAACTGCACCCCCGGCCACTGCACCTCCATCCCATGCACCATCTGCCCGCGGAATAGGGGTGTCAGGCCGGTAGAGACCACATTCTCTCCCGCCTGTAGAAACTTCACCTCCAATCCGGTATACACCGGTTCGTGGGTAGCCCACACGTAGCATTCGTCCTGCTCGTTGGTGTTCCAAACCAGGTGGCCGTTGAGGTAGACGCCGTTGGCGTAGCAGGGGGACCAACTGACCCAATTCAGTTGTAGCGCTTTCGCTTTGCTTACCTCATCAGTAACCTGTATGGTCTGTTCGAACTGGCCGTTCCGGGTAACCCAGTTGCGGGGGGCGGGGTCGGATTCATAGGCGACTATGCGATACGGACGGGGGGCCAACCGTAATCCATCGCTGACTTTTGATACCCGGTATTTTCCGTCTTCCCCCTGCACCCGCGCCTGTACGCCAAGCTTATCCTGGTCGGGTAGCCACTCGGTGTACCAGGCAACGGCGAAGCGCTCGGCGGGGTTGGTGGAGTGACCAAGGGTATGGTGGGCCCTTCCCCGAAAAGTCTGCCAGTGCTTGCGGTTCAGGGTGCCTCTCCCCGACCAATCGGTGTCGGCTCCTACGAAGATGTAGTCGGCGGACCGTGCGCCCCGGCCGGGCTGGTCGATGCTCAGGTAGGTTTTGGCGGGTATTTCGGTGGGCAACCGGCTCAACTCCGGCGCCGGCGAGTCGGAGGGATAGTACACCCGGAAAATGATGGCATAGAAGACGTTCTGCGGCCACCCCCACCGCTGGCTGGTATCGAGGGTGAGGGCGAAGCGGTTACCCTTACCGGGGTGCAGTTGATCCAGTGGGATGGGGAGGGTCAGATCGGTGTGGTACATGTATTCCGTCTGTGGTTCAGGGATCCAGTCCGGTTCGCCGATGGGGATGGGCGCGTGGCCGTTGATGGCGATGCGGAGGTCTTTGCTGTCCTCGTGGCTTTGTACTTTTTCCAGGGTGACTTCCGCGCGTTCGGCGCTGGCGAGATCTATTTCGTGGGGTAGGATGAGTTGGTCGCCGTCCTGCAGGTGGCCGGGCAGTTTACCGGCCTGGGAGGCATAGCCGAGTTTGCCGCCGACGCGGAGGAAGGCTTCACCGTCGTCGGGCATTAGCCAGACGTATTCGCGGTAGGTGGTGCCCGCTTCCCACTGGGCGGTTAAGGGAAAGGCTAATCCTAAAAGCAGATGACAAAGAATTGATAGGCGGGGCACGAGGTGAGGCATTCCGGGGCGTTTGGGGTAGGCTGACAAGATAGACCGGTGGTTGGGTTGCTGTGCAATGGGTAATATCTAGACAACAATTTCGGACGGTTGGGCAACTCAAAGGGATCCTCACTTAGAGCTTGTCCGATTGTTACTTTTCGAACGAACGACGGCCAATTGAGAGAATTTTAGACACGCTCCTAGTAAAATGTCACCGTCGTAGATGTTCTTGGCTGGCTTTTGAGCAAGGTTCCAAAGCTATTCTGGTGGATAGATAGGTTGGTACTTCGCCCACTTCATTTCGGGCGATCTTGGGTGGTTGCCCTCCTTTTTCGCCGGGCTGACGCGGACCGGACGAATACCATCGGGACACCGGGTACGGGCGGTAACTTCGTGTTCGTTGTAAATCTTCCGCATGCCACTCCAATTAAGAACCGCCGTAAACCTACCGCTTTACGTGGACGTGACCGGCACACAGCTGGCTCCGACAATTTGGGCAGACATCGTTATTCGCCTACGGATCGACAAATAGACTTATGGAACGCTCTTGGATATTCACGTTGCTGGTAGTTGTATACTTTTTCGGTTGCGGAGATGGCGAATGGGTCGGTCCGAATGGCCTCACTTGCCAGACGGATAGCGACTGGATCGTCCCGCAAAGCAATATTTTTGACGGTGGCCCGGGCTGTGACGGGATCCCCGCACTCCTCAACCCGCCCTTCACCGCGGCCAGCTCGGTGGACTTCTTGGAAGACGAAGATTTGGTGACCGTAGCAGCCGATGGCAATGGCGTAAAGCTCTACGCCCACAAAGTTCTCGACTGGCACGAGATTGTGAACGATGACATTGACGGCCGCCCGCTAGCCGTCATATACTGCCCCCTCACCGGCACCGGCATGGCCTGGGAAAGAACCTTAAGTAACGGAGAGACGACCACCTTCGGCGTATCCGGATTACTGTATAATTCCAATATTATCCCCTACGATCGGGCTACGCGAAGTAATTGGTCGCAGCAGCGGCTGCAGTGCGTCAACGGTACCTTGGCCGGGGAAGTCCCCACGATCGTCAATCTACCGGAAATGTGCTGGGGGGATGCCCGGCGGATTTTCCCCGATGCCCGGGTGATGAATTTTGATACGGGGCAGAACCGCCCCTACGGCCGCTACCCTTACGGTGATTACCGGACGAACGACGACAACCTCATCTTCCCGGTGGATCGTCGGGACGGTCGCTTGCCGAATAAGGAGCGGGTACTGGGGGTGGTCATTGACGAAGCCGCCAAAGTATTCCGTTATGAGGATTTCTCCGCTGGCGGGATCTCGCTGGTCAGCAGTGAAGTCGCTGGGCGGGAGGTGGTTGTTATGGGTAGCACTTCCGCACCGGAGTTTATGAATGCTTTTTATCCGCGTTTGGCGGACGGTACCGCCGTAGCGCTACGGATGAAAGACGGGGCACTTACCGATGATGCGGGTAATCAATATGACCTTTTGGGGCGGGTGACGGCGGGGCCGGGGCTCGGGCAGCGGCTGGCGGCTCCGACGGCCTTCATCGGGTACTGGTTTAGCTGGGGCGCGTTTTACCCCGGGGTGGAGGTGTTTTAGATCGCTTTTAAAAAGTGATAGGTGACAAGGAGTCTTAAGAAATCAACTGTGAAAAGAAAAGAATTACTGTATTCGCTACACCTTCGACCGTAGAAAGCGCCGAGAATGACATCCCGCAAAATATAGGTAGTAGCCCGCCCCCCCTACAAATCCCCCCGCAATACTAAATGCTGCCCTTGATCCAGCACCTCCCGGAACCCTAACCGCTGGAAGAACCCGATACTGCGCGTATTCTCCCGCTCGATCTCCACGTCCACCCACTTGGTAGGTACGTTGCGGCGAACGAACTCTTCCAACAAACGCACGCTGGCACGCCCGATGCCCCTGGCGCGATAAGCCTCGCTGAGAATCACCCCCAGCTTCGGCGGCCCGGTCAGCTTGGCTCCGTCATCCGGTACGCGGAGGTCGTAAACGTGGAGGATACCGGCCAACTCGGCACTGGGGGGAAGTTGGGGGGTACTGCGCAGCCAGGCACTGTTGATCTGCCGGTAAGGCCCTTCTACGGTGGCCACGTGGTACACCAAATAGTCGACGGCGCCAGCCTGGTTAGAGTAGGCGGCGGTGCTTAGTTGGTGAAGCGCGAAGTCACGCATGGTAACCTCCTCCCGGAAGCGGGGGTCGACGAACGGATGGCAATCGTTTTTAAAGAGCGCGGGGACTTCCGGATAATTATCCAGGTCGAGCCGGCAAAGCACCAGGCCGGGGCCGAGAATCTGATCGGGAAAGTCCCAACAGGGCATCCGGCCGATATTGCGGCGAATCTGCGGCCAATAGTTGGTGAACTGCTCCTGGGGAAAGTCCATGCGTAGGTTAATGATCAACACCCAAAAGGGCAAAACAGTGAAGTCGCGTAAATGTACTCGTAATTTACTACAGCCGGCGGACCGGTCAAAGGCTTACCCGCCCTCATTCAATTTTTTGAAGCATGCACCTGCCCCGACAGCGTACGGGATTGCGTTACTCGCTACGCCCTCCCCCCTATCACCTACTGCTATACTTGCTGCTATTACTTGCTTGCCAGCCAGCGCAACCAGCCCCCGAAGGAGACGGCATCTACTACTGGCGCACGACCTTCGAACTCGATACGACCGCCCAACGACAACTTGTAGAACGCGGCATCTCGAACGTCTACCTCCGGCTCTTTGACCTGGACCGCCGCGGCGGTACGACCGCGCCACGCGGGGCGCTCGACCTACCCGACAGCCTGCCAAGGGTAGGTGAGTTGACCTTTACCCCGGTAGTGTTCATCACCGAACGGGTCTTTCGGCGGGAAGAGGCGCCCGAAAAATTGGCCGGGCGTCTGGCGGGTGCCATCGATCGATTCGTAGCACCCCACCCCGCGCTACGCAACTTTCAAACCATCCAGATCGACTACGATTGGACGCCCGGCACCCGCGACCGCTACTTTCGATTCCTGGAAACCCTGCGGACGCACTTACCCGGTAAAGAGATCGTCGTCACCATCCGCCTACACCAGTACCGGGAACGGAAGAACAACGGCACCCCGCCCGCCGACCGGGGCGTATTGATGGCGTACAACGTAGCCCCCGCGCACGACCCGAAAACGCGCAACGCTATCTACGATCGGTCGCTCGTCGCAGGCTACCTGAGCGCCGATGCGTACCCACTGCCGCTGGATGGCGCCCTTCCACTATTCCGCTGGAGTTCTGCGTTCAGAGCGGGCCGGTTCATTGGGCTGACGGCGAATACCAGTGCCTTCTCCGAAGACTACGCTACCCCGATCGGGGACGGCCGGTGGCACGAGATCCAACGCGACACGGCGGTAGGGCGGCGGTACCTCCGCCCCGGAGATCTACTGCGGCAAGACGGCATCCTACGCGCCGAAGAACTGAAGGCAGCCGAAAAACTGCTCCGAAAACGGGCGAACGTTCGCCAGATCGTCTACTTCGACTGGCAGCCCGACACGGAAGACCGTTGGCCGGTCCTGGGGCAGTAACTACCTTTGCAACCTACCGTCTTAATCCATGGCCGACCGACTGTTCCTCTGTGCTATTATCCTACTTTGCGGCTGGTCACCCACCTCCGCCTGCGGCTTCGTCAACCTCGGGGAAGACTACCGGGTGGCGCTCTTCAACCCCTACCTGACGGGTAACGAATACGCCCCCTTCTTCTACTCCGCGAAGCGTTTTCACGTAGGCACGAACGCCCGGGCGGGCCGCGACCGGCTACGCAATGCGGCGAGTTGGGCCGGGGAGCTGGGCGGCGGCGTGAGCTCGGAGGAGGTCATGGAGCTGCTTTACCCTACTTCGTTCGAACAGTGGTCCGCCGCCGCGGCGGGTAACCGTGACTCCCTCTTTGCCGCCAATGAGATGTTTGCTGCCCTGGAGCAGGACCGACCCGAACTACTCGACTACCTTCTTTGGGCGAAAGAGTACGAGTTCCCCGGCATGATCCGCGATACCTTCTGGTACGACGACGCGGAGCGGGCCGCCGCAAAAGAACGGGAAGAGCGCCTCTACGCGGAGGCGCGCGAAGCTTACGGGCGGGCTACTTCCGGTACCTTCCTGCGCCGGCGCTGGGCGTATCAACTGCTGTTGCAGTCCTATTACCGCTCGGATCGGGCGGCATTCGACCGGCTGTTCTATCGCCACTTCGCGGGCAAAGAAGATGTTTTAGCGGATTGGGCGCGCTTCCACCGGGCGAACGTCTACCCCCGGGAGCCACGGAGTCAGGTACTGCTGGCCAACGCCATTCGGGTCACGCCGGAAAAAGCCTACGCTGCTTTTCAACGGCTGGATCTCGCCTATGACCCCAAAAGGTACCTTCCGTTCGCCACCGACGACGAGGAGCGGTCCGACCTCTACGCCGTAGCCGCCGTACGCTTCTTCGGCAAGCAACTGGGCAACCTGAAAACGGCCCACCGTTACGACCCCGCCAACCCCCTGCTCGATCTCATCCTGGCCCGCGAGATCAATAAATTGGAAGACTGGCTGATGGGCTACGAACTGACGAAGCAACGGGCAAGCACCGCCGAGGGGGGCGACATTTCCGTATTCGATCAGGATTACCGGCCGCCCTATTCCGAGCGCGCTACCTCGGTGCGGGCCGAAAACCGACGGCTGGACTACGCATATTTAAACGAGGTGCGGGCCTTCGCCGCTACTTATCAGTCCAAAAACCCTGACCTTACGTCGCTGTTCCGCGCGCACCTGGCATTGCTGGCCGAAGATTACGGGGCGGCGGTCGCACAACTCCCGAAGGGTAAGCTCAACGGGGCGGCAGCGGAAACGCAACGCTCGATCATTGACTTCCTGGCAACGGTGCAGACGCCCGGGGCGGAGGCCACGGACATCCGGCGGGTTGCGGCCCGGCAGCTTCCTGCGCTGGAACGGGGCATCGAACCACCGAACGCAGCGGGCGGCTCTTCCGTAGCGCGTCAGCTACGGGATTTGGTGCAAAACCGGCGCTCCGCCCTCTCGCGGGTAGCCAGCCAACAATTGGAAACAGCCGGAGATACGGTAGGCGCCTACTTCCTTTACAACCGTTCGCTCCCCCTCGACTACGGGCATAGCTACGCCAGCCAGTACTACCGGGTGATCGATTATTTGGACCGTGACGTGAGCTACGAAGTACTGGATGGGGTGATGGCGTTGCTGTCGGAGGATACTACTTCCGCCTTTGCCGGCTTAGCCCGATCCGGGCCGGACGTCGACCCCCTGGCGCTGCACGACCTGGCGGGGACCGTTGCCCTGCGCCGAAATGACCTCGACCGAGCCGAAGTTTACTTTGCGGCAGTACCTGAGCGGTGGTACGCCAGCAACTATGCGTTTTCGAACTACTTGGTCTATTCCCCCTTCAATTCACCGCTGAACGTACTGGATGCCTTTCGGGGGAAGGCCGACGTCGTCCGCCGCCTAAAGCGCCTGGAGGCTGCCGCCGTTCGCGGGGGGGATGCAGGCGCGGCGGCCAACTATGAATTAGCCGAAGCCTGGTACAATATGAGCCATTACGGCCACGCCTGGATGATGTTGAATTACGGTCATTCCGAATACTCCGACCCTTCCGGCCCGCAACCCTGGCCTTTCACGGACGGCCACGCCGCAATCGGGCACAATGAAACGGATTTCAGTGTCCAATACCGCGGGGATAGGGTTGAACTTTATCTGGCCAAAGTAGCGAGCCCGGGGGCCGACGAAGAAACGCGCGCTAAGGCCGCCCTGCTCACCGGTCTGTTGAGTTATCGCCTCGCCACTTTTCCCTCCGTTGAGGGCGTCAAATGGTATTCCGATAGAAGTATCGACGTAGATTCCCTCTACCGGGCCGCTTTTTCAGGTTTTAAAGATAATTTCGCGGCTACGAACTATTATAAAAAG
The DNA here is from genome assembly GCA_963668285.1 of uncultured Lewinella sp. Lineage (GTDB taxonomy): Bacteria > Bacteroidota > Bacteroidia > Chitinophagales > Saprospiraceae > Neolewinella. The sequence continues at coordinate 84,239 of OY764573.1, forward strand.
GTCGCCGGTTACTGTACCCACATAGAGGAGTTGTAGGTCGTACCTTGGTGGCGAGCTTACCTCCAACCTACCTCCAATGCGCCCACTGTATTACCTCCTCGCCGCGCTGCTATTCGCCGCCTGCACTTCCTCCCCCACCCCGGAAACGCACGGTAGCGACCCGGCCACCTCGGATGTGATCGAGCCAGCCCCGGGCGTAACGCCCGAAGCCGCCGTAACGGGGGATGCGGACATCGACTTCACGGGCATGGAAGACTTTCCAAACATAGTGGAAGGATGTTCTTGCGCGGTAGCGCAGGATGCAGGGTTGAAGACAAAGGAGACGAGTACCTACCTCTTCGCCTACAATCTACAGGATGGGCCCGGTGTGATCGGCATCAACGGGGAGGCCGTCGAGGTAGCATTGGTCAATACCGAAACGCGCACCAACCTAAGCGAAGAGTTGTTCTTCACGCACGAGAATTCAACGTACCGCATCGAAACGGAACTAATGGACGAGGGGGAGAGCGCCGACGAAGTACGGGCCTACTCCGGCCACGTAAAGGTCATCGAAAAAGCAACCGGTAAGTTCCGCCGGACCAAGGTTTACGGAGACTGCGGTTGTTAACCGTAGCGCTCGATGAACGCGGCTTTTAATGCTTGGTAGCGCTCGTCTTCCTTGGCGGCATTCCACTTTACTTTGAAGATACGGGCGGCTTCCGCTTTGATCGGGTCTTCGGGTGCCCGGGGTAACTCCGCGCGACCGTGAGCGCCGCTGACGCCTTTCTTATCGTCCGGCACCGGCCCGTCGTACTTCTTGCCGCCTTTATGGTTGGCGTAGCGGCGGGCACGGGTATACCCCATTTGCAGAAACTTACGGGCCATATCCGCACCGACGAAGTCTTTCTCATCCAGATAGGCCTGAAACTGAGCCCAGATCTTTTCGGACGATTCCGTCGCGATCTCCGGATTTTTGAACCGCCAGTTCGGTAGGATTTCCGACTTATACGGTTCTACGGTAAGTACCCCCTGCTCCCCGCGGCCGATGGCGTAGTGCTCCGGGTGCTCCCGCAAGTCAAGATTTTTGTAGTCGAGGGAATAGTCGAAGCTCCGCATAACGCTAACGCTGATTGTTTGCTGGTTCACTAACGGTAACGGACGCTTCCAGCCGCTGTTCGCCCGCCAACAAGCCGCCGAAATCTACTGTTCCGATACCATGAGCATCGACATCTGGACCTGCCCGAAATGCAAGCGCGAGTTTTTCCGCCAGAAACAGCAACACTACTGCAGCGAACACACCATCGAAGACATCTTTGAGGGAAAAGCCGCCGACGTGGTCCTGGCCTTCGATGCCCTGTTACTGGCCGTCGCCGAGTGGGAACCGCAAACGATCGGCGCCGGTAAAGCAGCCATCATTTTCAATAACGGCAAAGCCTGGATGGTCGTCCGTGCCATGAAAACGGAGCTGGACGCGTCCTTCTTTTACAGCTCGATCATCAAGAGCCCGGTCATCAAAACCGCTAGGTTGGATAATATGGGAAAGAACAAATACGTCCACCACATCCGCCTGCGAAATGAAGACGACGTGACCCCCGAGGTAGTAGATCTACTGCGCAAGGGGTTCGACTTTATGTTGACTAAAAAGATGCGGAAGTTGCTGGAGGAGGAATAAGCGTGTGCTTAAATTTTTCTGATTGGACGAAAAGAAGATAATTTTGAACTCGCTCTAATTATTCTACCGCCGCCTTACCTTTTTCTCGCCTCGCCAATCAAGAATCGCATATCGCCAATCAAAAACGCAGCAAACTCGTTTGATGCGTTTGCCCTAATCAGGCTTAGCGAACGCTACGTTGCGGTACAGACGGCCTAACGGTATCTCTAAATCCACGCTGCCTAACGTGAGCGTCGCATCCAACCCTTCAAAATCGTGCCGGGTGAAGATATCTCCCGCTCCGTTGCGGCGGTATAGGGTCGCTACGGGTTCCGCTTGCTCCAGGATTAAGTACTCCTTCAGAGAAGATAGCCTACGGTAGTAGCGAAATTTAGCGCCGTGATCGTAAGCTTCGGAGCTTTCGGAGGTTACTTCCACTACTAAGATAGGGTTTCGGATGGCGCCCGTTACAATCTCAGAATTTTCAACCTCATCGCAGACTGCTACGGTATCTGGATATACATACCGCCCCTTAGGACTGATCTCAACCTTAAGCTCAGCTGGGAAGGCTTCACAATTTTTGCCGGACCTTACAAAATGATTTTCGAGTTCGACCGTCGTATTCTTCCCGATGCGAGTATGATCAAGTGTTCCCCCGGCCATAGCAAACACCTCACCCAGGTGATACTCATATCGAACACCCGTTTCTTGTTCCAGCGCCAACCACGCTTCAATCGTTAGTGTGTCCGTTTTCTTCTGTGCAAATCCCATAAAAAAATTTTCTACAAGATACGAGCTTACTGAGTTAATGGATTGAGTTGATCATAGCTAAAGGTTGACTACCAAAAGAGCCGCAGGAGGTAGATGTATCTTCAACCATGGCTAAAAAACACTACTACCGAACCACCCTCGAATGGACGGGCAACATGGGTAAAGGTACCGAGAACTATCAATCCTATTCACGCAATCACGTCCTGTCCGCCCCAGGAAAGACTGCCGCCATCACCGGCTCCTCCGACCCGGCATTTCGGGGGGATCCGAAGCACCACTCCCCGGAAGATCTCCTACTTCATTCCCTAGCCGCTTGTCACATGCTGTGGTACTTGCACCTCTGCTCCGTCAACGGGATAGTTGTTATGGGCTATCGGGACGTACCTACCGGTGCAATGGAGGAGGAAGAAAACGGCGCGGGGCAATTCGTCTTGGTAACCTTACACCCCGTTGTAACCGTAGTTGATGAAGACATGGTAAAGCGGGCGATGGCACTGCACGAAGAGGCGCGTCGGTACTGCTTCATTGCGCGGTCGGTTAATTTTACGGTAGGCTGTATGGCAGAAGTAAAGGTTCGATAGTCGCTCGTTCGTGGAAATTGTCTATTTACTTCAAAATACTGCACCTGCGTACTCGCAAAAAACACCTACCTCTATAAATCCCCCAATTTAATGGGGAAATCCGTCACCAACTTCCCGGTGGCATTAAATATCGCGTTAGCAATCGCCGGGGCCATCGATATCATACCGATTTCACCGATGCCTTTCGCACCGAGGGAGTTAATGATCTTATCTTCTTCTTCAACAAAAATTACATCTAAATCACCGATATCCGCGTGAACGGGTAGGTGGTATTCCCCCAGGTCGGTATTCATAAATTTACCCATACCGTGGTCGAGCAGCGTCTCTTCGCGCAGGGCCATGCTGATACCCCATACCATACCCCCGAGTATCTGGCTGCGGGCTGTCTTGGGGTTCATGATGCGCCCCGCCGCTACCGCCGTAACGGCCCGCGTAACGTATACGACGCCAAGTTGCGCGTCTACCTCCACCTCAACGAAAGACGCCGCGTGGCTACAGCGCGTATATTGCTTAATTATCGCCGGGTTAGGAATATTGGTTTTGGAAGCCTTAATGGACTCGCCCCGGCTAAAAGCGACTATTTCCGTAAAGGGAACGCGGATATTTTCGTCACTATTGAGGATGATCGCGCCGTCGCTGAAAGTCACGTCCGGTAACAGGGCGTCACCGAGGGGGAAGCCGTCCATGATCTGGGCCTCACGGAAGAGCTTTTCCCTGACGGCGGTGCAGGCGGCTTTGACGGCCGAGCCCACTACCCCCGTCGTATAGGACCCGCCCTGAATGGGTGAGGCGTCCAACGCGCTATCGGCGAACTCGAACGTGACATCTTCGATCGACAGGCCTAGCTGGTCGGCGGCGATCTGAGTCATCACCGTGTAGGCGCCCTGGCCACAGTCATTGAGTGCGCTGCGAATGACGAGGTGGCCGTCCGGCCGCATCTCGGCGGAGGCTTTGGCTGGCAGCATGATGGCATCCCACATACCGGAAGCCATACCGTGACCGACCAGGCGGTTACCCCGCCGGGGGTGCTCACCGGTCGGCTTGCGCTCGGACCAACCGAAGCGCTCCGCCGCTTGCTCGTAGCACGCTTTGAGTTCCTTACTCGAGAACGGCTTATCGGCGCTCACGTCGCGCAGCGTGTAATTCTTGAGGCGGAACTCGAGTGGGTCCATCCGTAGCTGATCCGCCAGCTGGTCCATTACCGTTTCGATGGCGAGTAAACCGGTGACGCCCCCCGGGGCCCGCATATCGAGCGGGGTATAACGATCGAGGGGGACGAGCTTATAGTTCAGGTGAACGTTCTCGACCGGGTAGAGCATACCGGCGTGGTTGACGACGCACTCGTGGTATTCTTCGAACTTGGAGGTCTCAGCAAATGCTTCGTGGCTGACGGCCGTCAACTTCCCGTCGGCGGAGGCACCGAAACGTAACTTTTGCAGGGTCTCCGGCCGGTGCCCGAAAGTAAACATCTGCTCGCGGTCGAGGACTACCCGGACGTTTCGTTTAAGACACAACGCCCCCATCACGCTCATCACGAGTTGGTACTGCGGCCGCAAACCGGAGCCGAAGCCGCCGCCGACGAAGGGCGCCAGCACGCGAACGTCCCCCATGCTCAGACCGAAAACGTTGCTGACGTACAGCTGCGAATTGGTAGTTCCTTGCGTCTTATCGTAGATCGTCAGCTTGCCCTCGCCTTCGTACACCGTGGTTGTAGCGTGCATCTCGAGCGGGTTGTGGTGCTGGCTGCGGTGGTAGAACTCCCCTTCGTAACGGGCAGAAGCCTCGGCGTAAGCCCCGTCGAAATCACCGTAGTCACCGGGCGGGAGGGGTTTGATGATGGAGTCGATCCCCCGAGAAGGCTTCTGGGACTGGCCGAGGTTAGCCTTTAGATCGACGTCGAAATCCGCCTCCTCGTAGCTCACCTCCAATAACGATGCGGCGTAGCGAGCTGCCTCGAACGTCTCCGCCACCACGAGGGCTATCGGCTGATCGGCGAACTGGATTTTCGCATTGTAGAACGGGCGGAAGGGCGAGCCCGGGGGGCCGTCCATATCCGAATACTGAAAGTCGAAATAGGCTAGCTTCGGCCGTCGTTCGTGGTGGATGATCTCCACGACGCCCGGTACGCCGCGCGAGGCCGATTCGTCGATCCCGCTAATGCGGCCCTTCGTGATGGTGGCATTGACGACGTAGCCGTGCAGCAGGTCTTCGACGTCGTATTCCGCGGCGTAGGTAGCCGTACCGGTCACTTTTTGTTCGCCTACGATCCGACGGCGGGGGCGGCCGATCTCCGGCTGGGGCGGGGAGGTGGTAGTCATTTCCATTAGAGCGAGGGTTTTGCGCCGGGGCGTTGGCAGGATGGGTCGAGCGCCATGCGGCCGGCGCGGACGATGGCGCTATGGGCCAGATCGATTTTAAAGTCATTGTGGCCGAAGCCCCGGGCACCCCTGAGAATCAGGTCGGCGGCATTCGAAAAGCTCCCGTCCGTAGGTTTTAGACCGCTCAGCAACCGTTCCGCGGCGGGGACGCGCCAGGGCTTGTGCGCTACGCCACCGAGTGCGATGCGGGCGGTGGCGATCTTTCCGTCGCCATCCAGTTCGTAACCGATCGCCACGCTGACCAGGGCGAAGGCGTAACTCAGCCGGTCGCGCAGCTTCAGGTAAGTATGGTGCGCGGCGAAGCCCCGGGCGGGGAGGTCGATGGAAAGAATGAGCTCGTCCTGCTCCAGCGTATTATCCAGGTCGGGGCGGTCACCGGGCAGGCGGTGAAAGTCGGCGAAGGGTATTTCCCGGCGGCCGTCCGGCCCGGTAACCTGTACGACGGCTTCCAGGGCGGCCAGGGCGACGCACATGTCCGAGGGCATGACGGCGATGCACTGCTCGCTCGTCCCTACGATGGCGTGGAGTCGGTTGTGGCCCTGGATGGCCGGGCAGCCGGTGCCGGGCTTGCGTTTGTTGCAGGGGCTGGCGGCGTCGTAGAAGTAGTAGCAACGCGTCCGCTGCAGCAGGTTACCGCCGTTGGTGGCGCTGTTGCGAATTTGCGGAGTAGCCCCGGCCAAAATTGTCCTGCTGAGTAGCGGATAATGCTCTCGAACGAGCGGGTTGTACGCCGTCTCGTTATTCGTTACCAACGCACCCAGGCGTAGGCCGCCGTCCGGGAGTTTCGTGATGCGCTTGAGTTCCTCCAATCCGTTGAGATCGACCACTTTCGTCGGGTGCGCCAGGTCGTATTTCCAGAGATCGATCAGGTTGGTTCCTCCGCCGAGGTAGTTGTTGGTCGGCCCGGTCGCGGCGCTGATGGCGGCATCGACACCGGCGGCCTTTACGTAATCGAAATTATTCATGTGCGCCTTCCTTTACCGCCATGATGGCGTCGATGATGTTGGTGTTGGCCCCGCAGCGGCAGAGGTTACCGCTCATCAGTTCCTTGACTTCTTCCCGGCTGTGGGCGTGCCCCTCTTCCATCAGCGCTACCCCGCTACAGATCTGCCCGGAGGTGCAGTAGCCACACTGGTAGGCGTCGTGCTCGATGAACGCTTCCTGCAGCGGGTGCAGATTACCTGGCTGGCCGAGGCCTTCGATCGTCGTAATGTCACTGCCGTCCTTCATCACCGCCAGGCAGAGGCAGCTCAGAATGCGCTCACCGTCGCAGATAATGGTACAGGCACCACACTGGCCGTGGTCGCAGCCTTTTTTGGTGCCGGTGAGGTGGAGGTGATCGCGCAAGGCATCGAGTAGCGATACCCAGGGCTGGACGGTCAGTTTTCGGGGGCTCCCGTTGACGGTGAAGCCCATTTGGTGGTTAGCTGGCATGAAGAAGGATAGCTTTACTTAACCTTTCGAACTCCGTTTTCGCACTTGGGTTTTGGGAGGGGATTGTTAGGTTAACTTTCTCCTTACCCGGTTTTTTGCGGGGGTGTCATGTAAAACTGAACGCCGTACTTAGAGCTTGTTGGGTGCAAGAAAACTATAACGGGGGTTCAACGATCCAGATAGGCTAGTTCCTTCCCGGACACCAATGGAGCGATCGCCTTCCGCACCCTCAAGTTATAGGCCGTCAACCAATCTCGCTGCGGCTGCGACAGCATCTCATCCACCACCAGACCGGTATCGATCGGGAACAGCGTCAATGTCTCGAACTCCAGCCACCCTTCCCGCCCTGCTACTTCCCGGACGGCCACCAGGTTTTCCGTACGGATGCCGTATTCGCCGTCCTTGTAAAAACCCGGCTCGTTGCTGAGGACCATCCCCGCCCGCAAGGGTACCCGACCGTTAGCGGCATTGACGCGGGAATGGATGCCCATCGGGCCCTCGTGAACGTTTAGGAAGTAACCGACGCCGTGGCCGGTACCGTGGCCGTAGTCGAGGCAGGCTTGCCAAAGGGGCCGGCGGGCCAGGGTATCCAATTGGACGCCGGTAGTACCGACGGGAAAGCGGGCCGTAGCCAGGTCGATGTGGCCCATCAACACGCGGGTAAAGTTTTCTTTTTGCTCTTGCGTGACTTCCCCCAGCGCGACGGTGCGGGTGATGTCGGTGGTGCCGGTAGTGTACTGGCCGCCGGAGTCTACCAGCAGCAGCCCTTTCTTTTCGAGCGTCGCCGCCTGCTCTTCCGTAGCGCGGTAGTGGATGATCGCCCCGTTGCCTCCGTAACCGACGATGGAGGAGAAGCTATCCGTTACGTAGCCTTCCTGCTCGGAGCGGAAGGCGGTCAGTTGCTCGCCGGCGGTGTACTCGGTAACGTCGGCGGCGGTATCCAGCCAGCTGAAGAATTTGAGGAGGGCGACGGCGTCCTTCTTCATCGTCTCGCGGAGGTGGCCGAGGGCAACTTCGTTCTTGATGGCTTTCCAGCCGGGCACGGGGCTGGTGAGTTGGGAGGCGCGATCCCGCCCGGCGTAGGTGGCCAGGCGGCTGGAGAGGGTGGCCGGGTCGAAGCCGATATCCGCGTTAATAGCATTGATGCGGCGGAGGAAACTACTGATCCTCTTGTAGTCGTGGACTTCGAGGCTTTGGCCGTCGCCGATGTGGTCCGTCCAGGTAGTGAACTCGGGGCGGGCGGCGGCGAAGAGGGCGTGATCGCCCTGGGTGCCGACGATGAGGTAGGCGACGCAGAGGGGGTTGAATTCTATATCGCTGCCACGGATGTTGAGGAGCCAGGCGACCTCATCCAGTGCGGAGATAACGTAGTAGTCCAGTCCGTTCTCCCCCTGCCAGGCCATCATGCGTTCGAGGCGGTCCTGCCAGCTTTCACCGGCCTGTTCGCGGTGGTGCTCGAAGACCGGGCGGGCGGGGACGTCGGGTCGCTCCTTCCAGATCCGGCGGATGAGGTCTTCCTCGAGGAGCAGGTTGAGCTCGTACTTCTCTAGCCTCTTTTTGATGCGTTTGGCCATGGTGAGGCTGACTATGCGCCCGTCGATGCCTACGTTCTGGCCGGTCATGAGGGTGCTTCCGAGCCAGTCTTCAATGGAGGGGGTGGCGGGGAGGCGGTCCTTCATCAGTTCGACCTCGGTGTCGGCGAGCTGTTCTTCGGCCTGGAGGAAGTAGCGGCCGTCCGTCCAGAGCCTGGCTTCGTGGAGGGTGACGACGAGGGTACCGGCGCTACCGGTGAAGCCGCTGAGCCATTCGCGGGCGGCCCAGCGGGGGGCGGGGTATTCACTCTGGTGCGGGTCGGTAGTGGGGATGATGTAGGCGTCGAGCTGGTGCTCGAGCATGGCGCGGCGGAGAGCGGATAGCCTTTCTGGGATCATGGGGTTTCTGGATTATGCTTGGTGCTGATAGCTGTTGTTGCCCTACTTTTTAGTCAAAAAGTAGCAAAAGACTTGTCCTGTGATGCGGGCTGATCGGGTTAGCGACTCCGCGAGGGCTGAAAGCTGCGAAACTCGCCTACAAACTACATGCGTTCTTCTCAATTATCGATTATTTATGCGTTTTGTTTTCCAGCCATGAATCAGGTTCGGCTCAGACAACACAGCTTTTTAACCGCCCCCGCGGAGCCACTAACCCTGCCCGCCTCAAGGGACGGATTGGGCTTCGGGGCGTTGGTGGCGTAGCTTTGTGCTTTAGTCGGTCACGCTTAATTCTATCTTTCCTCTATGCGGAAATTCACTCGTTCTCAGGCTCGCAACTCCCCTACCCCGCCGGGGCTCGACCGGCCCAAAGCGGATCTTATCGGTATGCGCTTAAATAAATACCTGGCGCATAGTGGCGTAGCCAGTCGGCGGCAAGCGGCGGAACTGGTGAAGGCGGGCAAGGTGCAGGTAAACGGTGAGGTAGCCGCCAGCCCGGCCTACCAGATCTTGGAGGGGGATGAGGTCGTATTTGATGGAGAGGTGGTAGCACCGGATGAGCAGTTCGTTTACGTGCTGCTTAACAAACCCAGAAACGTAATTACGACCACCTCCGACGAGCACGATCGGCGGACGGTCATGGATCTGTTGCAGGATCCTATCTTGCAAGGGTACCGACTCTTCCCCGTGGGGCGGTTGGATCGGGAGACGACCGGTCTGATCCTGATCACCAATGACGGGGATACCGCCAAGCGGTTGACCCACCCTAGTCATCAAGTCCGGAAAACTTATCAGGCGAGTCTGGACAAAGCATTCACCGCGGAGGCGCTGGAACGGATGAAAGCCGGCCTGGAGCTGGAGGACGGGCCGTTTCAGGTAGACTGGGTACGGTATTCGGATGAGGCCTCTCAGACAGCCGTCACGCTACAAATACACGTCGGGCGGAATCGAATCGTACGCCGAGCCTTCGAAGCCCTGGGCTACCGGGTGGAGAAACTCGACCGAACGTATCTGGCGGGGTTGAACAAGAAAGACCTGCCACGTGGGTTTTGGCGGTTCCTTTCTAAGGAGGAGGTTCGCACCATTCGGCACTTTAGTTAGCTTGGTTTTGGATAGTTGTAGCAGATGATAGTTGTAGTAGCTACAACTATCATCTGCTACAACTATCTTGCGCGGATATGAGATTCTATAACCGGGTAACGGAGCTTAAGCAAATTAGAACTGCATTAAAGCAAAAGGATAAGCAGTTCATTGTCCTCTATGGGCGTCGGCGGACGGGTAAGAGTACTCTTTTACAGGAGGTACTTCCAAAGGATGGCGTTTATCATGTAGCCAGTCAGTTGTCGAGTGAATTACAGCGAGAAGAGCTCGCCCGTTCGGTAGCTGAGAAATTGCCAGGGTTTTCAGCCGTACGCTATCCAAGCTGGAACGTTTTACTGGAGGCAATTAATGAACGGGCGTCGGGGGGAGGGATCAATTGTCTGGTAATCGACGAGTTTCCTTATCTGGTCAGGAAAGAGTCCGCATTACCGAGTCTCCTACAACGCTGGCTGGACCAACGATCGAGACTAAATGTACACCTCATACTTTGTGGGTCCTCGCAACAAATGATGGGAGATTTGGTCTTGACGCAAACCGCACCTCTGTACGGGCGGGCGGACGAGATCATAAAATTAGGGCCACTCGGGGCGGGTTGGCTACAGGATCATCTACCTGACCTATCTCCTGAAGCGCTCGTCACTGAGTTTGCTACGTGGGGCGGCATACCACGTTACTGGCAATTACGGGGTAGATACGACGATCATTTAATTGCGATACAACAATTAATGGGTCAGACCACTGGTGTCTTGTACGGCGAGGCCAACCGACTACTGTTAGATGAAGTCAGGGACGTCACCCAGCCAATCTCCATCTTGAACGTAGTGGCCGGCGGTGCGAATCGTATTTCTGAGATCGGTGGGCGCCTCCAAAAATCAGCCGCATCGTTAAGCCGACCATTAAATAGATTGATTGAGCTGAATTACCTCACGAAGGAGCGCCCTTACGGAAGCCCGCATCGAAAAACCAAATTAACGCTGTACCAAGTCGCGGATCCGTTCTTGAGGTTCTATTACCGCTTCGTACTACCGAACCGAACGCTTATTGAGTTAGACCAGGGGGAGGTCTTCGTCGATCGCGTACAGACCGCTTTGTCGCAGTTTGTCAGTCAGCCGTGGGAACAACTTTGCGTAGAAGCAACCGCGCGGGGGGCACTAGACAAAATCTACCCCGGCTGCGGACGCTGGTGGGGTAAGAATACCGACGGGCAGCCAATGGAAATTGATTTTGTGGGAGAATCACTGGATGGCTCCGAGCTACTGGTGGGGGAGTGTAAATGGTCGGACCTCGACGACCCCGCCCCACTTCGCGACCGCCTGATCAGAAAAGCAGCATTGCTACCCGTCTATCACGGTCAGAAAATTCGTTCGGTAATTGCAGCCCGTAGCATAGCTAGATCTGATGGCTACGATACCCTGACCCCAGCATCGGTATTGAAGACTTTAAGGTATTAAGCACTACGACATCAGGCTCGCGCAAGCTGCCGTCGCGTACCGACCGCCTCGTACGCAAGTATCAGCAGTACCGAAACGCCGAACAATGGCAGCAGTACACCGAGAACGACCAGGCAAGCGATCAGCCCGGCCGGGTAAACGATCCGCGTCGGGGCCCGCTCCCCCTGGCTCGAATACCAGGCCACGGCGGCGGCGGCACTAAGCGCTAAGAGCAGTGCGGTGACGAGAAACACCAGTAACCAATTCCACGTCCCAAGCTGCCCCTGATGGAAGGCCATGGCCCACATTCGGCCGCGCATCAACACGCCGACGTCGGACCACCCGAGGTCCGAAACAACCGCGCCGGAATACTGATCCAGATGCACGGCGCGTTGGCGTGACTGCTCCGGGAAGTGCTCGTTGTGGATGCCGTACACACCCTGCGGGCCGCGGGGTAGCGTAACGGTAACGGTACCGGGTAAGTCGAGGCTGCGGGCGTAGGCCGCCGCTTCGTCCAGTGAGAGGGTTTCCCCGCCGGCGGTAGCTTGGTCCGAGCTTAAGCCCCGGCCACTCCACGCTGGGGGGAAGCCGGTATTCGTTTGCTGTTGCACCCACTTGAAGCCGGCCCCCCAAACGTCCGTCCAGGGCAGGCCTCCGGCCAGGATCAGGAGCAGTACGACGCTGCACCAGAAACCCAACAGCCCGTGGACGTCACGCCAGTAGACCGTGCGGGAGGTACCCGGCCGGGGGCGGAAGAGCAACCGCCAACTATTGCGCAGGCGGGGTAGGAAAAGCACGATACCGGATACGATCAGAACGACGAGCCAGCTACCCACCAACTCGACGATCTTCGTACCGAAACCGCCCAGAAGTAACTCCCCGTGCAGCTTACGCACCTTGTACATATCCGCCTCGGCGGCCACGTACTGCCCGGTAACCTGACTGGAGTAAGGATCGACGTACACGGTCGCTTTGCCCCCGAACCGCCCGGCGACGAAGCCCGTAGCCTTATCGGGCCCCGAGGGAAGCTCCACGGAGTTGATCGGACGCTCCCAGGCCCCGCGGGCCACGCCGAGTTGTGCCTCGAGCGTCAGGGCCTCCCCCCCGGTAGCGGGGGATACGTTGACGATGCGCTCGGTGTCTTCTTCCTCGTAGTAATCCTTACAGAGGTAGATCAGACCCGTCGCGGCCAACAAAATGACGAAGGGCAGGGCAAATAAGCCACCCAAAAAGTGCCACTTACGCAGCAGCAGATAGGTATTTTTCTTCATGATCGTACCTACTTTTTACGTGGGTTCCCCGCCAGCTCGGCTAAGTCGTAACCGATGCCGACCTGGAGGGTGCGGGGGATGCCGAGGGTATACCGGGTACCGAACCGCGAAGCACTCGCCCGGGGCGACCAGAGTTCATCCGTAGCATTCAACATTGTAAAACGGAAGTCGAACCCTCGCCAGCGGTAGCCGGCGCGGAAGTTCAACAAACTGAAGCCATCGTATTGGACCGTATTCTCCGCGTTCATCCAGTAAGCACCCAGGCGCTGGTTCTCTACCGAGAGGCGCAAGCCAGCCAGCCAGTTCGGCCGGTAGGTCAGCTCCCAGTTGAACTGACTATTCGGGCCCTGCGCGAGTTCGTTACCGTTAAGCTCCTGGCCGTTCTCCACGTAGTCTACGAATTCGTGGCGGGCGAAGGAGCCACTCCAGCGAAAAGATAAAGTTGATCTATAACTGAGGTTAACGCCGTACTCTATCCCCCGGGATCGGGTAGCCCCCGCGTTGCGATTCTCCCGGGTTTCGTCGTCCAGGAGCACGGAAATAATCTGATTGGTTGCCTCGATTTGGTAGGCCGCCAGATCCAGGCGCCCCTGAAAGTGCTTACCGGCGCGCAGGCCGTACCAGCCCCCTACCTCGTAGTTGTCGTACACGGCCGGCTCCAATACGGGTACGGAAACACCGCGGTACAGCTCCCCGACCTGTGGCGGCAAAAAGCCCTGGGCGTAGTTGGCGTAGAGCCCCCGGTCGGCCCCGAAGTCATAGATCAACCCGAGCTTCGGGGTAAAGGCCTTGAAGGTGCTCTTGGCATCGGGCGAGCCGGAGAATGCCTCGCTGGATAGTGCGTTACGGTGGTCATACTGGAAGCGGTCGTAGCGTAACGAGAGCGACACTTTTACGCGCTCCAGCGGCCGCAACTGCAGCGTTCCGTAGGCACCGACGTTGAAAAGATCGATCTCGTTTCTGGTCAGTGTGGAATCCTGGTCCGTGTAGCCGACGTTGATGCCGTTCTCGTCGCGGTCGATCAGGATGTAATCTTCGAAGAAGCGGGTAGGGCTATTGTCGAGTGATACCCCTCCGATGACTTCGGCGTTCAGGAAGTTGAAGCGTTGTTTGTGCTGTAGGATACCGCCGACGCTCTGGAAATCGCGGGCGTTGATGGTACCCGAGACTACGCCGGTCCGCCGGTCAAGACGTACCCGGTAGGAGGGGATTTGCCCGATCGTATTGTTCCGGTAAAAGGCGCGCGCCGTGGTTAGCCCGTCGGCGGTCCACTCCCGTTGCCAGGTACTCTGAACGCGTAGGGCGCTTACCGTGCGCTCGGTGAAGGTTTGGGTGCTCGTGACGTCGCCTCCGAAGAAAGCAGCGCTGTCCAGCGCGCCCGTCATATCCGTTTCGAGGTCCGCATAAGTAGCCGCTACGGTGAGGAAGTCGCGCTTACTGATCGGGTGGGTGACCTTCAACGTCCCGGCAAACTTATCCATATCGCTGTGGTCGAAGAAGCCGTTGCGCCGTTTGGCGTAGTAGCCACCGAAGAATACGCCCGTCTTGCCGAACGTATTACTGAGGCGCAAGTCGTGGCGGTTCATGCCGTTCGTATTCAGACGCAGCGAATGGCGGCCGCTGAACTCACCCGTCGGGGCGGCTGTAAGGATATTGATCACGCCACCGATCGCCTCCGCCCCGTAAGTACTACTGGCGGGGCCGCGGATGATCTCGACGGACTGAATAGCCCCCTGGTTCATCTCGTTGAGCGCGTTGTGATTAAAAACGCCGGTGGGGCGGGTCGGCAGGCCGTCTTCCAGAAACAGGAACAGCCCCTTGGTAGAGATCGGCTGACGGATACTCGTCATGTGCTGCTCGTTAGCCAGGTCGGCCACGAATACCCCGGGTACCTTATTAAGGACCTGGTCGAGGGTGTTGGCGTCGCTCTCCGCAATGGTGCGGGCCGAAAGGGTGGTGATCGCCGCCGGTACTTCCGAGCGCAACTGGCGTTGGCGATTAGCGGAGACGACGACCTGGTCGAGCGCCGTACCGGCGCTTTCCAGCCGAATCCGGAGTGGTCCACTTCCAACGGGTACCTCCTGCGTCTCGTAGCCGACGTAGCGTACGGAGAGCACCGTGACCTCCGCCGGGATTTCAAGACTGAACGCACCCGTCTCATCCGTTGCGGTCGCGGCAGTAGCGTCGGTATCGGTGGCCACGACCTGCGCGCCGATCAGACCTTCGCCGGTAAAGGAATCCGTGATCCGCCCGCTCACGGTAGTCTGTGCAACGACTACCGATGAGCATAGGCAGAATATAAAGAGAAGGGCAAACGCACGCGCGTTCGCGAAACAGGTAGTATTCACGTTGAATTGTTGGTGGGTAGGTGTGAAAGCGGGATGAAATTGTCGCCGTATCAGTACAATTACGGCAACCCAGATCCCTATCCCCCGCTGCGGCGGGGGGAACATACGGGCGTATTTATGAAGAAAGGTTTCTTAAGACTATTGACGGCCGCAACGGAGAACCATCTGGGCTGCTGCGGCTAAGGTGAGCGTAAAAGCCATGACGAGTGCTCTAAATTCGAATGCGAAGGTAGTATTAATGTATACTTAGCACAAAAGCAGGTAGCACTTTAAGTTGTCGTTGATTATACATTTAAACTAACATCCTTAGTAAAAGCCCCGCCGCAGCATCGTGAGATCGACGCCGTTGTGCGCCTTGCCCCACCCGACGAACTCTGAATGCCGGCAAGCGGAGAAAATCGGGGTTACGCAGCTATCTATCAAAGATTCAACTCCTTACGTAGCTTTTTGGTCAGGCTAGCTACCACCAGGTCGTAACTGTGATCCACCAGCTCATAAACCAGCTCGTCGCGTAAGTTGCCTTCTTCGATGTAGAGACTATTCCAGTGCTTTTTACTCATGTGGTAGCCAGGGCGAATGCAGTCATAGCGTTCGCGTAGCTCCAGGGCGCGTTCGGGGTTACATTTTAAGTTACAGCGCAAGTCTTCCGAATCCAGGCCGATCAGGGCAAACATTTTCCCGGCGACTTTGAATACAAGGGTCGTCGGGCCGAAGGGAAGCCCTTCGGTCGTGTGTGCTTTGGCGAACAAGTAGAGCCGGAGGTCTTCTATGGTCATACAACCGGGGCCGGCCCCCCGTCCGCCAAGCTGGGGCGGTAGAGGTAAGCACCGACGTAAAAGATAGCAATGACGACTACCCCCACGATGTAGGCCGCATTGTCGTTACCGAAGTTTCGGCCGAACGCGTCGGCATTGAGGAATTTCGTGACCCCGGAGCCAACGAGCGCGAACATCACTAACCCCAACAAACCCATCGCAACCTTAGCTCGCGTCATGTCATACGTATTGTGCGCTAAAGATACTCGCCCGCAAAACAATACATTTACCCCATGATCCGAACGCCCAGCTTACTCCTCTTCGTTAGTTTGACCACCTGCCTCGGCGCCCAAACCACCTACCTCCAGTGCGGCCGCATCCTCGACGGGGCGGGCGGGGAAATGACCGAGAAAACCATCGTGGTCGAGGCAGACGAGATCGCACGCATCGAAGACGGCTACCTAGGCACGGCCGCGGACGGCGAGGTCATCGACCTACGAAACAGCACCGTGCTGCCGGGCCTCATCGACCTGCACGTCCACATCGAAAGCCAGTCGAGCCCCCGCGCCTACATCGAGCGCTTTACGATAGACCCGGCCGACGTAGCCCTGCGCGCCACCAGCTACTGCCGCAAAACACTCGATGCCGGCTTCACTACGGTTCGTGACCTCGGGGGGACGGGGGTAAACGTCTCCCTACGCGACGCCATTCGGGCGGGCCACGTTACCGGGCCACGGATCTTCACGGCGGAAAAGGCGATCGCCAGTACCGGGGGGCACGCCGACCCGTCCAATGGCCGCAGCAACGAGCTCTCCTTCGATGCGGGCCCCGACGCTGGCGTGATCAACTCACCCGACGAGGCCTGGAAGGCCGTCCGTACCCGCTACAAAAACGGCGCCGACTGCATCAAGATCACCGCCACCGGCGGGGTACTCAGCGTCGCCAAGGACGGGCAGGGGCCACAATTTCGGGAGGGGGAGATCGAGGCCATCGTCGCCGCGGCCAAAGATTACGGGATGCACACGGCCGCCCACGCGCACGGCGCCGAGGGCATGAAGCGCGCCATTCGCGCCGGCATCACGACCATCGAACACGGTACCCTGATGGACGAAGAAACGATGGATCTGATGATCGAGCACGGTACCATTTACGTACCTACCCTACTCGCGGGCGCCTTCGTAGCGGAGAAGGCGGAGATCGAAGGCTACTTCCCCGCCGTGATCGTCCCCAAAGCCCGTTCGATCGGCCCCCGTCTGCAGGAAACCTTCGGCGAGGCGTATAAGCATGGCGTGAAGATCGGTTTCGGTACGGACTCCGGCGTAAGCGCCCACGGCGACAACGCGAAGGAGTTCGCTCTAATGGTAAAAGCCGGGATGCCGCCGATGGAAGCCATCAGGAGCGCGACTTCTACGGCCGCTACGGTATTGGGCGTAGAGGATCGCCTCGGGCGTCTCGCCCCCGGCTTGCTTGCCGACATCGTCGCCGTTAGCGGTAACCCCCTGGAAAATATTACCTTGTTAGAGCAAGTAACGTTCGTGATGAAGGAGGGCAAGCGTATCAAGTAACGCCGCCCGACCCGACCCCGGCTTAGAGAACACCACCAGCAATGACCCATCAAGAAACTTACCTGGCCAGGTTGCAGTCGCTGCACGCCAGCAAGCACGAGTTGGCGCAAAAGATGATGTCGCTACTCAACATCAGCAAAGACGCCGTTTACCGCCGCCTGCGGGGGGATACCTCCCTTTCCGCCGAGGAGCTGCTGCAGCTACAAAAGCATTATCAGCTGGGCTACGGGGAGGCGGCCAATACCAGCCTGTTCCGCTTCAATTTCGCCGAGCGCAAGATCCGTTCTCCGACGGAATACATCGATCAGCTCAGCGAGCGGATGGAGCGGGTGCAGGGCCTGACGGGCGTAAACCTACTGCTCGCCCACCCGGGTATCCCGTTCTTCCACGAAATGGTATACCCCCGCCTGCTCGCCTTCAAGCTGTTCATCTACGGAGGCACCTGCTGGAACTTTCCCGGCTGGCAGGAAGCGCCCTTTCGGCCGGATTTCGTCGACAACAAGGCCCTCGATCGCGCCTTCGAGATCGGCGCCTATTCCTACACCATCCCAGGCCGGGAGTTATGGACGATGGGCATCCTCAACGCCACCATCGACCAGATCGAATTCATGCACCTGGCGGGTCGCTTCGCCGACGAAAGCGATGCTTTTGGTCTGCTGGACGACCTGGGTGAGATGGTCGATCACCTGGAAGCCATGGCGCGGGCCGGCCGCAAGTTCGTACCCGGGGCCGACGCGGAAGAGGGGGGGCTCTTCCACCCCGCCCACAACGAGCTGGCGAACAACGATAATTCGATCCTGATACAGTCCGATCAGGCGCAGCTACTATTCGCCATCTACCTCACCCCCAACTTCTTGCAGACCAGCAACCCGATCGTTTGCGAAATGTCACGGACCTGGTTCGACCTGGTCGACGAGCTCAGTAGCCCACTCGGGGCGGCGGGCGGGCGCCACCGTGGTTGGTTCTTCAACCGCCTCCGCAAGCAGCTCACCAGCGCACGCGAACGGTTGCACAGCGAGTCCAGTATTGAATTTTAATACTAGGATTTCTTCGCGGCTTAAGAATCGCAATCGGCGCGTTTTCGGGCGGATTATCTTCGCTGTCGAATAGACCGCCGCCCTCCTCGGGCTTTGGATTATGAGGTTCCGAAGCGTCGCGAATAGGTAGTGCAATACCGAATCGTGGCGCACGGAACTTCCACTCCAAAATTTTTGGGAAGAACGTCCGGAAAACAAACACTGTAAATACCCATTTCCTTTATACCAGTTAGAAATATGGCTTCCGACACCTGGCATTTGGCCGGGTGTCCTTACGTCCGGTAGTCTCCCAAGAACGCGTCGGCTCCCTTACCGCGTTACCGCCGTACTGTCCAGCTTTACTTCGGGCACGTCGTAGCTCACGTCGAAGTCATCGAGTACGGCATCCAAAATGGGGTCGTCGCCGGTGGTATACTTTTGCTTGAGCCGGTGCCCGTAAAGTCCGCCGAGGGTGGCCCAGTACCGCGCGGTCAGCCCGCCCCGCAAATCTTTGATCAGGTCGTAAACGGGTAGGTCGAGTTCGTTCTCGATCATGGCGATCAACACTTTGCCCTGGGTTTTGGACATCTTGCGCAGCGGTGCTTCGAATTTCTCCTCCAGCTCGTTTTGTAGCTTTCTGTTGTAGCGCTTGCGATCCTTGCGCTTCATATTTTGCGTCATGTATTCCGTTTCCCGGAAGATGCGGATGGCGTCTACGGCATAAGGGTAAGCGCGTTGGGCGTAGATGCGGTAACGGCGGTAGAGCTTATAATCTTCCTCGTTGTCAAAGACCTCCGGGGAGCTGACCGAGACGTCATTTAGTTCCGCTACGATCAAAGTATCGCCGCAGTCGTCAACTACGTAAGGGTAGTATTTTCCGTCCAACTTCGTGTAGCCCGAATTTTGTGCGAGGACGCAGGTGCAAAGCAAGGATAGAGAGAGCAGAGTTAGAAACAAGCGCATACAGTGAGAATGATTGAGCCTAGTTAAAAGGTGTCTAAGACTCTGTTAAAACGCAAGTTACCGTAGTAAATTGACTAAGCCTGAATAAGCGATCACCCTTTGGTCGGGCCACAAAACGCTATAAATGACCAGGTACTGGCCCGCCGGTGCCTCGCCACCGTCCCAACCGGCGGCTACCTCACCCAGGTCGAAGGCACCGGCGGAATAGATCAGACCGCCCCATCGATCAAAGACGCTGAATTCACTCACTACTCCCCCGCCGGTCGGACCGAACACCCCCAAGACGTCGTTCACCCCGTCACCGTTGGGGCTGAACGCCGTCGGTAAATATGCCCGCCGCGGCTGGGTAACCACCACGAGCGTAGAGTCGGTAGCCGTGCACCCTCGCTCGTCCGTTACCGATACGTTGAGCAACGTATTGACCCGGGGCGTGAAGCTAAGGGTCGAGCAATCCCGGCATTCTTCAGGCAACAGCGAGTCCGAAAGCACGTAGCTGAACCTTAGCTCACCCGTGCCCCCTTGCGGTCGGCTATCCACCAACGTCGACGCTCCCGCCACCGCCGTCGGCCGCTCCGGCAAGTCGACGCTCAACGGCGGAGGGTCATTTACCGTCACTTCATAAGTCGTACTACAACCGGAGCCGTAATAGCCTACGATAGCGTAGGTACCGACGGTCAGACTGTCGAAGGGGGTATCCGAAACGACGGTGCTTCCGTTCAGCGACAGTGAATCCACTTCGCGGCCCGGCCGCAAAAATAAGCTGGCATCGTTAGCACCGGCACAGCTGATGTCCGTGAAATCAACCAACCCTTCAATATTCGGGGCGGTAGCCACGGTCACGGTGACCCTGTGTAGGCTGTCGCAGCCGGCCGCGCCCTGGTAAGTCTCCTCGATCACCGTGTCCTGGGTCACGAAGTAGCTTTCTTGGTCAGTAGTAAATAGCGAAGGGCCGCAGAATTCTTGCCGGGACGCTGCGCTGATCACGTCACTCAGCAATACCGTCACTGTGTGTAGGCTATCGCAACCTTCGGCGGAGGCATAAATCTCCACAATGCTGGTATCCCGCGTGACGAAGTAAGTGCTTCGGTTCGTTGTGACGGGCCCCGGACCACAAATACCAACGGTGCTGGCCCCCGACGCCTGCCCGTCACCGACTTCGATAGTGTAGGTATGAAGACTGTCCTGACCGGTAGCCGTCGTGTAGGTTTCCTGGATGCTGGTGTCCTGGGTAACGAAGTAAGTATTCCGGTCGGTCCGAAAAGCTTCTGGCCCGCATAGCTTCTCCGTAGAAGCCCCCATGACTACACCACGCGGGCGGGTGATCCGGTAAACGACCGTACTGTCGCAACCGGTGACCAGACTCACATAATTTTCAACGATCGTCGTATCATTCCGGATTGGATAAGTCCCTTGGTCCGTCACCAATACATCCTCCGGGAAGTCGGCCAGGGTGATCGACTCTCGGGTGGCTGGAGTAACGACTACCTCGTACACCTGTGTACTATCGCAACCCAACACGGTCGTGATCGAGGAGGTGATCGTGGTATCCTGCGTAACGAAGTAATCCGTACCGTCTAATTCGATGAAGCGGTTGGCGCACCGCGTGATTTGCCGGAGGCTACCCTCGGAGGAATCCACGATAAAGGTCACGTTACGTACCGAGTCACAACCACCGGTCGTCGGGTAGGTCTCCGTGATCGTTTCCCCGTCCACCGGCGTATAGCTGCCTTGGTCAGTGGTATAAGTGGCTCCCGTGCAGAGCCGTACGCTTGTGTCGATGGGAGCTACCGATCCACCGGTGATGGTATAGATCGTCTCTCCCACGCACCCGGCTACCCTCTGCGACAGCTCGACCGTTGCGGGTATTTCCACGGTGATTTCCGTGTTCGAGGGCGTCCCGACGGTGTTACCGCTAACGACGTTCCACGAATAGCCGGTCGCGGTAGGATCCGGCACGGTGATCGTGTACCGGCGCTGGCCGCAAGCGTTAATCTCCTGGTCCGCGAGTAAGGCCAGATCACCGTTGCTCAGCGTAATTTGATCGGTCAGCGTACAGCTATCCTCCCCGAAAGTGATTACCAGGGAATAGGTACCCGGCCCGGGAGGGGAAAACTCCGGTGTAGTGGTGCCATCCTGCCACCGGTATGCGGCTTGGAAACCGGGGGGCGTATTGGGTCGCAACGTAGCCGGCAGGTTTCCGCAATCCGTTATATCGGGCCCGAGAAAATCGCGGTCAAGCGTCTGTACGACCGGGTTGGTCTCGAATTCCCACCCGGTACTCGAGTTATCGACATTGATGGAGTTGCGGCCCGCGTTCCTGCCCCCCGGCCCCGTTGCGTCGACGTGGTCTAGCCGAACGTAATCCATCTCAGCCAGCGCATTGGTACCGAAACGGATCGTGCCGCTTTGGTTCGCGCGCGGCCCCGTCAGATCGATTGGGCTACAGCCACTCCCGATGGCAATCAACCGGTTTTCGATCAGCGTGACCCCCCTGCGGTCGTTGAACCTAGTCGTCGTCCCCTTATTCAAGAGTAAGGAATCGATCCGAATCGGCCCCGAGAACTCGACCTCCGTGAAGCTCTCTACGCGTGCCAGTCGGGCGGGTGCCTCCGGGCTGCTGAAGCTGGAATGCTGGACCTCACCCCCGTTTCTGCCGGCAAGAAATGTAATGGAAAGCCCGCTGACCGATTCGTCAAGGCTGTAACGGGAACCACCGTGGTCGAAAAAGTGAGCGCCACTATTATCCAGGGCGGCGGCGGGGTCATCGTCGATCGTCAGGCCGAAGGTAGAAGCGTAAATGTGTACCACGGAGGCACCCAAAGCGAGCAAGGCTTGGGGGTCAGCCCCGGGCGTCGGCTCCGATACACGCATCACCCCCCAGCGCATAAGGTGGCTATTGGACTGAAAGGCCCCGTTCCGAATCTGGAAGACCGACCTTCGCGCCTCGATGCTATCCAAAAGACTTACGGTACCAATACGATCGAGCGTCACGTCGTACAAGTCGACGGCTCTACTACTGAATTCGACGTCCCCGCCGCCGCGGAAGGTCAGCCCGATCGCATTAGACGCGTTCGACGCGAAGTGAACGTTCTCGGAGAGGTAGGCCGATCCGTAAATATCGAGGCCGGCACCCGTAAACAGTACGGTTCGGTCCAGGTCACCGGTCTCGATCGTCCGACAAAATACCGGGGGGGCGTTCTCCAGCGGTGTAAAGCCAACTTCCTGATCGACTGTATTAAACGATGCAGCGTCGAAGGTCACGTCATCGATCTGACTCGGGGGGCATTCCCCACCGGCACCGCCGGAAGCTAAAGACCAATGGGCGGGGTCCGACCAGTCCCCACCCTCACCTACCCAGTAAAGACTACGTGGAGCGGGCGCGCCGCTGAAATCCCACCCCGGGTTCCCCCCGAGGTCGATACTATTCGAAGCCGCCCAGCTCGGCCCGACCGCCGCAACGTTACGTAACTGCACCCACTCGATGGCTTGCGGATCGGCAGCACGAAACGTTATACCGGGCATCGCCTGAATGGTGACCTGTTCCAGGCAACTGCCATTGGTGGTCAGGGTACCGATACTCAACTCTTCCGCCGGCGGGTCGATGAAGTTATAACTGAAGCCCCCCTGCAGGATGAATTCGTCGACCTCACCACTCAACTGCAGCTCGGCACCCCTTCGCAGATCGATTCGCCCGGCGTCGATGTCTTCCGTCGTCACAACGTTACTAGCCACTAAGGGGCCGAGAGAACGGATGAGCCCGATGCCGTTCGCCCTGCCGTTATTTTCCATGGCAAATTCGACGGCACCGTCCGTATTCTCATTAATTAGACTTGCCTCCTCCAGTTCGTAGTACCCCGTGCCGTTGGGTTTGAGTCGCCATAAACCGCCACGGGGGGCCGCGGAAAGGTAAAAGGTCGAAGTGCCGCCAATGAGCGTAAAGGGAACGTTCAGCATATCGAAACTGGTAGCTCGAACGTCCTGACCAGCCGTGCGCAGCAGCCCGGCACGAAACCTGATTCTCGAGTTACTCCGAAATTCATCGAGCAACGTCCATTCCGAGCCTGGCCCGGAGAAGACGAATGCCAGCGCTTCCGTTCTCCCCGCGGTCAATATCTCTTTGTCGGTACCTGCCCCGGCAAATGTCACGCCGGTATTCGATGTTTCCCACATCATTTCGGCATCCAGATACAGGCTACCGTGGATCTGTAGCTCCGCATCCTCGGCCTGGATGAATTCAGCGGTATCGTCGATGCCACGCCAGTCCATCGTTCTGACCAGGTGCCCGCCTTCCGGTAGCGTTACGCGCTGCCCATCCGCGTCAAAGCTGTTAGCGTCGAAAAAGGCATTATCAAAGGCTGTCGGCGGGCAGGCCCCGGGGGCACCACCGCTGGTGAACGACCAATTGTTCTCTTCCGTCCAGTCCCCGGTGCCACCGATCCAGTAGCGGTCGTTACCGACGGTACCCTCGAAAGTCCAGCCCGTAGTATTTCCGTTGGCCACGCTACTCGTTGCGGTAAAATCTGCCCCGCCCCCGGCTCGCACGTTGTCGATTATGGCCAGGTCAACCTCGATGTTCGTACCTGCATTCGCCGAAATGGTAGTGTTCGCTCCACCGAGGATCTCGACGCGCCCGAGGCAGCTTCCTAAGGCGATGAGGTCGTTTTCCACGGAAATTTCATCGGCGTCGCGCCAATCGTGACCGGTACCGGGCCCGAGTAGAATGTAATCCCCTCGGAGATTCAGTTTCGCTGTGGTACTTCCGAATAATAGGATGGAATCCGCGCTCAACTCTTCCGTTCGTTGGCCGGAGGCGATACCCGATTCTATAGTGAGTAGATCTTCGCTCACGGCATTGAACCGGATCGACCCGAACCGGACGTCTTCCAAGCCAGTAAACCGAAGCCTCGCAAATCCTCGCGAAGCGTTGACGATAAGGCGGCAATTCAAAAGTTGACCGGCGTTGCCCGGTGAGAATTTAAGATTAATATTTCCGGTGACGATTTCGCGGAGATTGGAAAAGTCCGCCACGGCGCTTTCGTCTAGATTCAGTTTACCGCAATTCAAACTAAGCCCGTCCGCGAACGAGATACTACCCGTCTCCATCCCGAAAGAACCTAGCGCGGTAATGGATCTTTCCAACAGCCAAGAACCACCCGCCCCCCCTCGAAACAGCAGGGAATTGACTTCGTAATTCGTACCGAAGTCGACGGTGTTGGCCCTTCCACCCCGAAAGATAATGTCCCCCCCGTACGTAAAGTCAAACGTACCGCGTATATCAACGCTACCAAACAGCTCCCACTGTGGGCTCCTAAAAAAATTCCCGGGGGGCTCCAAGCCTACGCCAGCCAGGGTAGTGAAAATAGTGAGGTTGCGGCACTGAATATCGAGTTCGCGTAAGTCGATGCGCTGGTTGGGGCCGTCAAAAGAGTTAGCGTCGATGAACACGTCATCGTTTGCCGACGGGAGGGAGCCATAGAATGTATCTCCGCCACTCGTAGTGGCCCAGTGGCCGACGTCGTCCCAATCGCCCGAGCCACCGACCCAGTAGTAGGGAGCGGCCAGTAGGCTTGCCGGAAGCCAACAGCTAAACACCAGCAACAGAAAATAGCGCATGGTTAATTTGGGCGAGGACGCAGGTGCGGGGATCGGAAGTAAGGAGTAAAGTTCAAAGCCGCAACGGACCTACGGAAGCACGAATATAGAGTACGAACGGAACTATTCCCGACTCAACCAGGCGACAAACGGCAAACCTGCCGTTAACCAATCTTGCATACGACCGTCATCGGGGTGAGGGGCCATGCTCATACACCCGGCCAGAATATCGGGCCGGCCATCCTGATTCACGTCCCCTACGCTGAGGCACATAAAGCGGTTGTTACCTGCCCCCGGTAAGGGTGAAAAGTAGGGATCTCCGCCGGAAGCCGGGAGGGTAAATACACCGATAGAGGCTTCCCGCTCGGTAGTGAACGCGGGGAAGAAGCTCACCGCAGCGATCTCGCGCGCGCCGTCCGCCCCACTGAGTGGGATGGCGTCGTAGGCACCGGGGAAAGGCAGAAAGAAGCCCTCCTCGTAACCGCCCAGTCCGTCATTTACGAAGAGCGTGATGCCGTGGTAAGGTTTTTCTACGGGGAGGTAGTCGGCGTTATCACCGTTGGTGTAAAGGATATCTTGGTGGCCGTCGCCGTTCCAATCAACCAGGCGGAAGCCGCTGGAACCATGATTCGGGGGGAAGCGGAGTACCATTCGCCCGGTGATCCGCCCGCGGCCGGCGGTATAACGCCAAATGCCTTCGTCACCCTGGCCGTAAAGTACGAGCAGAGAGGTGTCGGTTTCGCTGCGCACGCGGATGGCACCCGGCCGCTCGGTGATGGACTGGCGCAGTAAGTTGCCGCCGCCACCCTCAGTGAATCGGGTGAAGCCACCCTTCGTCTTTCCAAATTCCGTTACGTAAGTTTCCTGCTTACCGTCCGCGTCGAGATCCATGACGCAGAGACTGGTCGGCCGGCGGAGCCCGGAAGCGAGTTCCCGTACCCCCCCATCCGGCAACAGACGCAGTAAGCGGCCGTTTGCTTCGTCCGTCGGAGTGAAGGAACCGATCACGGTAGCTAGGACGGCCGTACCATGCCGCGTAAGATCCGTCAACCCGTGCCCTACCATCCAGCTGCGCCCGTCGGCAAGCGTGGTATCCAGTGCAAACAGCCGCTCCTTATTGATGTCGGCAAGATAGGTCACCCCTCCCTGGGCGACTTGGAGGTAACCGGTGCTCGGCGGAGATAAGTACAGCCCGGGGAAGCGGGGGAGGTAATCGGACCGTTCCGGCCCCACCACGAACGCCGATTCGGGTAGCTTATCCGGTGCTTGAGCGAGCACGTATGCTCGGAGGGCGGACCAATCCCGGGTCGGAACCTCCACCAACTCCGCCATACGGGGCAGCACGGTTTCCGCCCAGACCGCCCGGGGTAGCGCTTTCGGATCCGGTTGGAGGTGGCAACCGGAGCAGTACTCGGTTAACAGCATATCCCCGTCGGCCTCCCCCCCGGCGGCAGGATCGCCCAGGCAGGCCAGGTTGAGGACCGCCAGGGAGAGGAGGGCAAAAAACAGCAGTGTCAGTAAGTCGTAAGTCTTTCGTTCCATTCGGGTCGTTGCGGGAAGGAGGGCAGCACCCGGGGTCGGTGGTTCAGGCCCTCGTAATCGGTCAGTGACTGCATGAATGCGATCACGTCCTGCACTTCCGGGTCAGTCAGGGAGAGGGAATCGAACGGTAAGGTTTGGTGCGCTACGTCGATGCCGATGCCCGCGCCGCCGCCCAGGTTATAGAATTTCATCACCTCGTCGAGGTCGTCGTAGACGCCGTTGTGCATGTACGGGGCGGTTACGGCTACGTTGCGAACGGTCGGGGTTTTGAACCCGAACCGGTGGAAGTAGGCTTCGTCCTCCGGCCGGCCGTTGACTACCCTGCCTAAGTCGCCGTCAATTCGAGCACCGGACCAGATTTTGCCGGCGGGGACGCCCAGCACCTCGCTTTCGCTTTCGGTGTAGGCCGGCGGCACCAGGCCGGAGAAGGTCGGGGCGAAATGGCACGTACCGCAGGCTGCCTTGCCCATAAAAATATTGTATCCACGGCGAACATCCTCCGCGATGGCATCCGTCTCGGAGCGGGCGTAACGATCGAACTCGCTATCCCAGGCAGTCAAGGAGGCGACGTAGTGCGTCAGGGCATCCGAGACGGACCACTTGCTGAGCTGATAAGCGGGCTGATCACCGTAGGCGGCCGCAAATTTTTCGACGTACTCCGGGCTCTGCCGGAGGCGTTTTTCGATGGTCAGAAAGTCCGTATTGAATTCGTGGCGGTCGACGACGACGTGTTTTACCTGACGCTCCAGGAATTCTTCGCGTAGGTCGTAAAAGTATTTTTCGGCGTATACGCTATTGATCAGCGTCGGTGCGTTGCGAAGTACCTCCGCCCGCCCCCCATCGGTGAAGGCTTTTTCGGGGTCGTGGCAGGAGGCGCAGCTCAGCGTAAGGTCCTTACTGAGCAGGGGGTCGAAGAACAGCAGCTCGCCGAGGGCCCGCCGGGCGGAAGCCCGGGGGTGCTCATCGAGGTTAGCGTAGTAGCCCGCCCGAAGGTAATCGGGGCTGAATAGGTAAGGCGCCTCGCTGTTGGTTGCCCGGGGGAGGCGGGCATCGTCCTCACTCCGCTCAATTCCTAATAAACCCTGCACCTGCGGACTCGCCCTAGTAATCGCATTAATAACGTCTCGCAAGAACTGAAGGCGGTCGAAAGTATTAAAATCATTAACGGCCAGCAGCTCCCCGGCCCTGGCGAAAGCTATATTTAGTTCATTAAATTCGGCACTGCCGTCGTCATAACCGCGCAGTGCGGAATGTATGGCGGCCATGGCGCGGCGGCCTTCCGCAAGGGCATTTACGGAACCGGGGGTATCGAAGCCCGTCAGCCCCAGGGTATATACGCGCACGACCCCTTCCCGGGCCGCCTCGAATACCATCCGGTGTTGTAAACGACGTGACTCGGCCATACTGGCGCAGCGTTGAAAATCTCGCCGGAATTGATCGATTAATTTAGCAACTTCCTTCCGATCGGGAACCTCGGAAAACAATATCTCGTCGATAATTTGTAAACCTTTGGGGGCTAATACGGTAACCTCCGGCACGTGTTGTTCGGTTTTCGGAAGCGGGGCACCGTTGAGCAGGCGGCCGACGGATTGCGGGTCATTAAAAGCCATTAGCCATTCCACCTCCTTGAAGGCCAAGCGGGTAGACAGGTGAATTTCGCGAATTTCGCTCAGGGGCCGGCCGGACTGTAACGCGCGCGATAATTGATCGACGTTAATCAATACCTGGCCGAGTGCGGTATGGTATGCTTTCTCGGCGCTGCGGAGCGCCTCCGCATTCCGGTCGGTCGGGAAGCCGAACGTGGCCACTATTTGTAAACATATTATGAGCGCTACGTACTTCATGGGGTATTTGTAATGAGCGGGCGGCACCCGATCCGGATACCGCCCGCGCGAAAAGAGGGACAAAAACAGTACTTCTTATTCCTTCACGAACTGGACGACCCGGCCGCCATCGTCACGCAGAAAATAGGTGCCGGCGCCAAGGTGACCGACGTCGATCTGCCGTACCTGACGATAGACGCGTAGGCGCGTGCCGCGGACGTCGTATAGGGCCACGTCCGTCATATCCTCGAAGTGGACGGTTTGGACGGTAGGGTTCGGGAATACCCGAAAATCCTCCCCGACGAACTCCTCTTGCTCCGGCTCATCGAGATCGGTCAATAAGATCTGGTCGAAGCCGTGGATGGCGAACGTCAGGCTGTGATTGAAGGGGAATGGGTTCGAGCCGCTGGGGTGCTGGCTGTTGACGAGCAGGCTTTTGCCGTCGGGCGTCGGCATCGCTCCGGTAATCTCGGCACCGACGGGGGTTGCCGTAACCCGGATGAGGTCGTCGACGGTGGGGTTCTCGATGGCCAGGTCGAGGAGAAAGAGTTCGCAGAGGCGGTGGCTGACGGCGGCGTCACTCGGCATACGGCCGTAGCTGGTGCCGTTCAGGTCTTCGCAAATGACCAGAAACGGTTTGCCTTCGATGAGCATGGTATTGAGCCCGTCCGGGTTCGACATGTGCTTATCCGGGTATTGGTCTTCGGGTACGGATTCCTCGGGCAGAAACGGGCCGCCTTCGATTTGTACGCTGACCTCCTCGGTTTCGGGGTCGTAGACGAGGACGCGGCCGTAATAATCCCAGTAATCCGCCGAATCGGGGGAGATGCCATTTTGTTCGGCGGCGCGGGCGAGGTGGTGCGGGGCGAATACGGCCCCCTGGGCGGCTTCGTCGGCCCAGCTTCTTGCGGGATTGTCCCGGCCCGTTTCCGTCATATAGACGAGGCCGTTCTCCGGGTTGATGGCGACCCACTCGATGCGGTCGTACATCGTACCGCCGACCTTGAGGCCCTCCGCCGCGAAGTTGAGCATCGCGGAGGTATCGGCGTTATTGATCTCTATCCACTTCTCCGGCGCGTCGTGCTTGTATACGAAAGTCTTACCCTTGGTGAAGTCACCGGGCAGATCGGCCTCAAACTTGACGAAATAGGCGGGGGTGGCGTCTACGCCGAGGTAGATGGTCCTGTTGTCCATACTCACGGTACCACCCTCGAAGCCCTGGCGGCCCCAGTTGTACTGCTTACGGATGGCTTTGGCCTGGCGGGGGTCGATTTCCACCATCCAGTTGAAGTTCTGGTATTTGTCGATGGTATCACCGTTAATGAAGGGAAAATCCGGTGCGTCCACCACCCAGCGGCGGAGGTCGCGAACCCCCTGGTTGGCGGAGCTGCCAACGCCGTCTTCGTCGAAGCCGACGCCGAACGGGCCGGAGCCGAACTGATTGTAGTTGGAGAAGCGGCCGTTATTGATGCTGGCGTTGTCGCGGCGGAACCACTCTTCGGCCGTCCAGATCCGACCGTCCACCCGGCTGGATATACCGCCGCAGTTCATACCGGTCTCACCGACGGTATTTACGAAATCGACGTTGAAGTACTTGCCTTGCCGGCCGTCTTCCAGCTCCTGGTCCATGACGTTCAGGAAGCCGGTGACGGGGTCGCGGTCGACGCGAAAGACGGTCATGCCGCCACCGTCTCCGATCCGGTCGTCGCGGTAAATGCTTTCGTGGTTGACGGATACCCAACCGAGGCTGTTGCCGTCTACGTCCGGGGTGAAGCCGACGAAGTCATGCCATTCCTTAGCGTGGGTCTCCCCCGCCTCGTTGCCGTAGGTGGCCGTAGTTTGTACCATATCGACGCCGCCGACGAAGAGTACCTGGAGGTCGAGCGGGCTGGGAGGCATGACGACGGTGGTGGGGGAATAACCGATCGGTACGTCGATCTCGGTCGGAAAGACCTCCCACTGAGCGGAGAGATGGGTAGTGGCAATACAAAGGAGTATGAGTAGCGGGTGCCTCATTCGAAGAAGTTTTTAACGTTGTTTTGAATGGCCACAAAGCTCCGCAAGCAGTTTTAAAGCTATACTTACTGGGTATTAAATGATTTTTAGGTTATTCCGTGGTTTATTAAGCGCAGGTGTATCCGACGTTAAGCGTTTAACCTGGGTTTAACCCGCCGCCGGCGCCGTGGTGGTACGGCCGACCGGCCGGCACGCAAAAGTTAAACCCATAATAATCTCAGCCTGAGGGCTTTAACAAGCGTATCGGGCATTGTATTTTCGCTACTGACTTCTACCGGAATCAACCGACACCACATTTTGCGTCCACTCCTTCTCACGCTAAGCCTGGCTTTGTTACGGCCGAGCCGCCAACGAACTACTCCGGGGGTCTTCCCTACCGAGTACGTCCGCTTCGGCGGCAGGGGTGGCTCTGCCGGCGGTGCCCCCGGCCCGGGAGTAAGACAACGCTATAACACCTTGATGGTCGCCATCCGCCGCTCGCGCGTTACGGTCCACTAAAACTTCAACTATCGTGAATAGAATTTTCAAACGTACCGTGGTGGCCCTTGCCGCCCTCGCACTTAACTCCGTTGCCTTCGCGCAGCAGCCCTTTAAATCGCTCCCCGCAGCCAGCGGCCCGGTCCACTTCGACCCCACCACTTTTCGCCTGAACCCCAAAGTCGCCGCCTGGGTCGCGCACGGTAAGGACCGTACGGGTGGCTTCCGCTTCGACGCCGGGGCCCTTAACCCGGGCAAACTAGGCAGCCAGCGGGGGGTAGTGCTGCGGGTGGACAAAGCTACCGGCCAGGTGATTCAGGCCGACGGCCGCCCCGGCGATCTGGAGGCTGCCCCCGCCGGCAAGGAAGATGCTTTGCGGTACTTCGCCGCCGTCGGCCCGGATCTGGGTCTGATCGACCCGACCGAAGAGATCAAACTCGGGCGGGAGACTACCGACAAACTGGGCCAGGTGCACCAAAGAATCGGGCAGCAGTACCGGGGCGTGCCCGTGGAGCCGGCCGATGCCTACCTCCACGCCAGCGACCCGGCCGCCGGCTTCGACCAGTTCTTCGGCCGGCTACAGCCTACGCCCGAAGGCATTAACACGACGCCGGCTTTATCGGCGGGCGAGGTGCTGTCCGCCGCCCGTAAGAGCTTTGGCGATCGCTGGTACGAGCTGTCCGATCGGCAACTGGAGTACGTGGGGGAAGAACAAATGAGCGCGGGGGTCGTCATCTTTTACCTCGACGGCACCCCCCGCCTGAGCTACCGCCTGGAGCTTCACCCCAATCTGGCAACGCACGTTACCCGTTACGTAGACGCGCATACGGGTACCCCCATCCACGAGGTAAGCCACATCTGCGGTATGGCGGGAATGAACGCGGCCTTACCCCCCGAGACGGCGGACGTGCGCGGCCTAGACGGCGAGCGGGTACGCATAAACACGTTCCGGCAGGACGGCAGCTACTTCCTATTCGACGTCAGCCGGCCCATGTTCAATACCGACGGTGACGGTAACGCTACCGGGGTCATCCACAGCTTCGATGCTACGGGGCAGAGCCCGCTCAGCGATGAGTTCGACCCGACGGTGGGTACTTCCGGCGATAATCGGGACTGGTCGCGTACGGCCGTCTCCGTTCACCACAACGGTGGCCTGGCCTACGAATACTACCGCAACTCCCACGCACGCAACTCCATCGATGGCCTCGGCGGCACGGTGTATTCCTTTTACAACGTGGGCAACGAAGACGGCTCGGAGATGGACAACGCCTTCTTCTCCGGCCGCGCTATGTACTACGGTAACGGCGACCGCGGCTTCAAAGACCTACCGATGGGCGTCGACATTGCCGGCCATGAAATGACCCATGGCGTAATTCGGGCAACGGCTAACCTGGTGTACGAACTACAACCCGGCGCAATCAACGAATCGATGGCGGACGTCTTCGGCTACCTCATCGAGGGCGAAAGCGGTGACTTCCGCCTGGCGGAGGATGTCGTCAACCCCGGCGTATTCACCAGCGGTGCCCTGCGGGATATGCGCGACCCGAACAACGGCGGCTCCCGCCTAGGCGACCGGGGGTGGCAACCGGCGCATATGGATGAGTTCGTGGTACTGGCGAACGACGAGGAAAACGACCACGGCGGGGTGCACGTCAACAGCGGCATCCCCAACCGCGCCTTTTACCTCTTCGCCTCGAATGACGCAATCGGCGATCGCTCGGCCGAAGAGGTTTACTACCACGCCCTGGATAACTACCTGACGCGGAACAGTCGCTTCATCGACCTGCGCATCGCCATCGCCCAATCGGCCCGAGAACTACTGGGCGACGGGGCGGAACGCATCGCCAACGAAGCCTTCGCCGCCGTCGGCATCGGGGAGAACGAGACGACCACCCCCGACGATGGCGGAGATTACGAAGACGACATCGATGTCAACCCCGGCGACCGTTTTATTCTACACTCCGACCCCGACCGGGACGATCTCTTCCTGGCCGACGAGTCGGGTAACCCGCTCAATAATGGCAACGCGGTGGCCAACGTCAGCCTCTTGAGCCGCCCGAGCATCACGGACGACGGCTCGATCGCACTCTTCGTAGACGACGCGAACCGGGTACGCGCACTTAATCTGCGTACCGGGGAGCTGGTTTTTATTCAAGAAGAACCGAACACCATCTGGCGCAACATCTCCATCAGCAAAGACGGCAGACGGATGGCCCTTACCACTACCGAGGAGGACAACATCATCTTCATAGCCAACCTGGAAAGGTCGGAGGACGGAGTGCGGCCAATGGCACTCACCAACCCAACTACCGCCGAAGGCATCGACACCGATAACGTCCTCTACCCCGACGTGCTGGAATGGGAGCCCGGTGGGGAGTTTCTGATGTACGACGCCCTCAACGAACTCGACAATGGCATCACTTTTTGGGACATCAACCTGCTTCGCGCCTGGGACCTCGACGGCGACCGTTTCGGCGACGGCAACATCCTCAAGCTTTACGACCAGCTCGAACCGGGGACGAGCATCGGTAACCCGAGCTTCGCGAAAAACTCACCGTACATCATCGCATTCGACCGTCAGAATCAGTCCGATAGCGAATACGCCGCGTCGATCATGGCGGCCAATATCGAAAGAGGCGAAACCAACCTGTTATGGGACTCGGATAAATTCGGCGTGCCGGATTACAGCATTGGTGACGAACGCATCATCTTCGACTCCTACGACCAGGAAAGCAACGATGTACTCGCGCGAATGGAGCTCGCCGATAACAAGATCGAATCAGCGGACGAAGGCCGGGCATTCGTGCTGATCGATGCCGCCAGCTGGGGGAAGAACTTCGCCAACGGCCAGCGTACGTTACCGACCGGCGTAGAAGGGCCGGTGGTCGAAGATGCCGACGTGCTCGTTTACCCGACCGCCACTACGGGCAACGTGACCGTAGAGCGCTCGAAGCTGCGTCGGGGCGGTAACATCCAGGTATTCGACATGAACGGCCGGGAGCTTCTCCGGCATACCTTCGCCGGGCTGCGTACGCAGGTCGGCCTCGCTACCCTACCGGTCGGTGGTTACCTACTCGCCATCCCCGTGGAGGCGGGTGTAGTGATTCGTAAGGTCGTTCGCCAGTAGTGGATCAAGCGGGGTCATCCTGCACGTTCAATTCCAGGCTCAGCTCCGCCAGCTGAGCCGGATCGACCGGGGCGGGGGCATCGATCATGACGTCCCTGCCCTGGTTGTTTTTCGGGAAGGCGATGAAATCCCGGATGGAGGATTGGCCCTGCATCACCGCGCAGAGGCGGTCGAATCCGAAAGCGATCCCCGCGTGGGGTGGTGCTCCGTACTCGAAGGCCCCCATCAGGAAACCGAACTGCTCTTCCGCCTCCTCGGGGGTAAAGCCAAGTAGTTGAAAGTTTTTCTCCTGGAGGGCCCTGTCGTGGATCCGTACCGAGCCACCACCGATCTCGGCTCCGTTGATGACCAGGTCGTAGGCGTCGGCGCGAAGGGCTTTCATGGTTTCGTGGTCGCCGTTCAGCATCCGGTCGATCTCCAACTTTTTCGGGCTGGTAAATGGGTGATGCATGGCGTGGAAGCGGTTGCTCTCCTCATCCCACTCCAGTAGCGGGAAGTCGAGAACCCAGAGCGGTTTGTAGGCTTTTTCGGGGATCATCCCGTACTCCCGCGCTACGTGGAGGCGAAGGTTGCCCATCTGCGACCGACCCTTTTCTTCCTCGCCGGAGATGACCAGGATGAGGTCGCCGGCTTCGGCACCCACCGTCTGTGCCCAGTCGGCCAGCGCATCCTGGTCGAAGAATTTATCGACGCTCGATTTGTACGACCCGTCTTCGTTACACTTCACGTACACCAGGCCCTTCGCACCGATCTGCGGGCGCTTCACCCAGTTGGTCAGCCCATCGAGTTGCTTTCGGGTCAGGTTCGCCTTACCGGGCACGTGGATGGCTACCACCAGCTCGGCGCTATCGAATACCTTGAACCCCTTGTTTTGGGCTACTTCGTTGAGGTCGACCAGTTCCATCCCGAAGCGGAGGTCGGGCTTATCGGAGCCATAGCGGCGGATCGCCTCGTCGTACTGCATCCGGGGGAACTCGTCGAGCATGACCCCCATTACATCGGAAAAGACGTGCCGGGTGAGGTTCTCGAAGGTAGTCAGTACGTCCTCCTGCTCGACGAACGACATTTCGCAGTCGATCTGGGTAAATTCCGGTTGCCGGTCGGCGCGGAGGTCTTCGTCACGGAAGCACTTTACGATCTGAAAATACCGGTCATAGCCGGCCACCATCAGCAGCTGCTTAAAGGTCTGCGGGCTTTGCGGGAGGGCGTAGAACTGCCCTTCGTTCATCCGGCTGGGTACGACGAAGTCGCGCGCGCCCTCCGGGGTGGATCGAATCAGGAACGGCGTTTCTACCTCTACGAAATCCTGGTTACCCAGCCAGGCGCGTACGGAAAGGGCCAATTTTGAACGGAAAATGATGTTCTCCTGCAGCGGCCCGCGCCGAAGATCGAGGTAGCGATACTGCATTCGAAGCTCGTCACCGCCGTCGCTTTCCGTTTCAATCGTAAAGGGGGGGGTCTTCGCCGCGTTCAGTACCGTCAGTTGGCTGGCGACGATCTCGATGTTGCCCGTCTTCCGATTGGGGTTCTTGTTCGTGCGTTCCCGCACCGTTCCGGTGATCTGAACGACGAACTCCCGCCCTAGCTTCCGCGCCCGGTCGGCGAGTGGTGCGTTATCGTCCTGGTCGAAAACGACCTGGGTGATACCGTAGCGGTCGCGCAAATCAACGAACGTGAGGCCACCAAAATCTCGGCCTGCCTGGACCCATCCGGCCAGTGTAACGTTTTTTCCTGCATCCGCTAACCGTAGGGTTCCGCAATCGTGGGTTCTGAACATGGGTAGTTGTTTGGGTGGGCGAAGGTAAGCGCTTTGTACTTTAGCGAGGGGCCCGTAAGCCGGGATGAACCGGGCCTGGCAGGGATAGAAAATTGGCAGAACACTGGTATAAGCTCATCGTGGGGGTTATCTTCATGGCTTTACCTTTCATGGAATACGACTTTAGACCTGACGCGCTTTTAAAAGCTCTCGTTGAAAAATACCCTTTAGTATGGTTCGAATCACCCTCGTAGCCTGCTTGCTGTGCAGCAGCTACTTCATCATTGCTCAAAATACCTTTTACATTGCCGTGGATGGGGTCGACGACAACGATACCTACACGATTCTTTCCTCGAATAGGCAGAAGAAACGATACGCCTACGGCACCCAGGCGGAACCCTACCGAAACATCAGCACGCTTCAAAGAGGCCTGCTATGGAACGAAGCGCGTGGCTACGCCGAAGATGGAGGCACCCCGAGGGTACTCTCACCCGGCGATACCATCCTACTCGTAGAAGGGGAATATAAAAATGCCAGCTACGACGCTCATGCC
Source organism: uncultured Lewinella sp. (assembly GCA_963668285.1). Taxonomy (GTDB): domain Bacteria; phylum Bacteroidota; class Bacteroidia; order Chitinophagales; family Saprospiraceae; genus Neolewinella. The sequence continues at coordinate 120,338 of OY764573.1, forward strand.
CGGCTCATGCGGGAAATTCGTATTCCAACCGAAGATAACCCCCTCCCCGACGATACTTTAGCGCTGTTCTACAACAGCGAAAGTTCCATCCTCATGGATGGTATCGTTGGCGCCCCCGATCAGTGGATCACCGTAAAGCCGGCAGCCCCCGGTACGGTGATCCTAAAAGCGAGCGGCCGGCAAGCCATCGACATCAAAGACTGCCAGTGGGTACGCCTCGAAGGTATCGAGATCGAGGGCTTCGTGGATAGCATACCTTACGAGCTGGCCTATTCCCAGCAGTTCCTCTACCGGTGGAATACGGACGTGAACGATACGCGAGACGCCAACCCCGTATGGAAATACGAATACCGCGTACCGCGAGACTGGACGACGGAAGAAATTGCCGATACGGTATTTATGCGCGAAACCCCGGATGCCAGCCTGGCGCGACCGGAATTTTTTGACAATAAAGGTTTGCTCGTCCGCAAAACCGACCACGTAGTGCTGGATAACTGCCACGTACACCACAACGGAGGTACCGGCGTCCGTTTTCAGGATTGCAGCTGGATGACCTTGGTCAACAGCGAAGTGAACGATAACTCCCGCCGCTCCTCCGGCGGTACGCACGGCTTCGTGATCGATGCTACCCGTAGCGACCCGGACCCGCTCTATAACGACTCCGTACAGGTGCGGATCGAAAACAATTTGGTGCACAATAACTACAACGAACTGTACAGTTGGAACGGAGGTAAGCTATTTATCGAGCCACACATCGATGAGGGAAAGGGCATCAGCCTCCAACGTACCTACTCCCTGGCCACGGACGGGCCCAATGCCGACGGCCAATGGCGGGCCGGGCACCTGCTCGTACGCAATAACATCACCTGGTTCAACGGCTTCAGCGGCGTCCACTGCAATGGCGCCGAACGGCACTGGTTCGTAAATAACACGAGCTACTTCAATTCCAGGACCCAGCGCGGCAGTAACACCGGTATCAGTATTACCAGCGCCTGGGATTCCTACGCCGTCAATAACCTTTCCGTCATTCAACCCAGGACGAATACCTCCGACCCGGAAGACGAAAACGACGAGGAAGACGTAGGATTTGCCAACGCGCTGAGTATGGACAAAAAGTCGGGCCTCCCGGGTAACGACCTGGTAGAAAACCCCGACGGTAGTTTTGAGGACGGGCCGCGTAATAACTACTGGCACAACAATGTCTTCTGGGGCACTATCGGGCTGGAGGTCGTCAACCGCTCCCTCGACACCCTATTGCTGAGCGCGGATCGGAAGTATAAACTCGGCGACAATGCACGCGCGTACATGCCCAGCGTAGACTCCCTCCGCCAGATTTTCGACCACGAGATCACCACGACGGAATTCGAAATCTACGAAGAGCAAATGACCCCCGCCGCCTTTATGCTCAAAGAAGGCAGCCCGGCCGTCGACTACGGCATACCCTACGACGAAAGCACGCCGGAGGGAATGTACGTACCCACCACCGACTACTTCGGCAACCCCCGGGATGCATCGCCGGACGCTGGCGCGGTTGAATTTCAGCAGGAGTCGCTGCCGGTCGACTTACTCGCCTTCACGGGCAAAGTACTCGAAAAAGGCCGCCACCAATTGCAGTGGACGACGGTCGAGGAAACGGACAACGACTTCTTCGAACTACAGCGGTCGACGGATGGCATAGAGTGGCACGCACTCACCCGCGTCCGGGGCAGCGGTAGCACCTCGGAAGTCAACGACTACGAATACGTGGACGGGGAGCCAAAGGTCGGCGTCAATCTTTACCGGCTTCGGCAGGTCGACTACGATGGTAGTTTTGAGCTTTCTCACGTCATTCAGCTCAACGGTGTCGGCCGGGCTATCGGGGGCAATATCTACCCCAACCCGTTTACGAGCCGTTTCGTGATCCCGATCACGGAACAGATTACCCGATTTGCGCTCTATTCGGTCGAGGGGCGGCAATTGATGGACGGCGTCGCTTACGAAGCGGAGGAGAACAGACTGATCGTTGACGCCACCACCCTCCCTGCGGGAGCGTACATCGTGCGGTATAACCGGCACGTGGGGGTCGTCGTGAAGGAATAGGAGCCGTTGATCCAGGCTAAAATCGAAGATTCGTCCGGTACGGGAACACGTCCATGATCTCCCCGGCCTGCAGGCGGCGCTTAACGTCGTTCCAGTAGTCCGCGTCGAAGATGTCGCCGTGGCGCTTCCGAAGGTAGTTGAGATTTGCACCGGACCGCAGTAGGAAAGCGGGGAACTCCTCGGGGAAGATGTCGTGGGGGCCAACGTAGTACCACGGTTGGCTGGCCATCTCCTGTTCGTGCGTTTTGGCTTCGGGGATGTGGCGGAAATTACAATCGGTCACGAGTTCGATCTCGTCGTAATCGTAAAATACGACCCGTCCGACGCGGGTAACGCCGAAGTTTTTCATTAGCAAATCCCCCGGAAAAATATTGGCGCTGGCGAGTTGCTTGATGGCGCGGCCGTAGTCGCGGAGTGCTTTCTGAGCCTGCGGTTCGTCCGCCCCATCCAGGTAAAGGTTGAGTGGGGTCATCTTCTTTTCCACGTAGATGTGACTTAAAAGAAGAGCGTCGCCATCGATGCGTACTTTATCGGGGGCGGTGCGGTGCAGCTCGGCGAGGCATTCCTCATCGAAACGCGCTAAGGGAAGGCTGAGCTTTTCAAAAAGGTAACTATCCGCCATCCTACCCACGCGGTCGTGGCGTTTTACGAGGTCGTACTTTGCCTTCACCGTCTCGGCCGTCACCTGCTTGGGCGGGGCGAAACGGTCGCGGATGATTTTAAATACCATATTGAGCCGCGGCATGGTAAAAACATACATGACCATACCGGCAATACCCGGCGCGGTACGGAACAACTCCGCTTCACTGCCGGTATCTTTCGCCAGCTCGGCCGTATCCAGTATATGCCGCCGCAGCTCGCGGTAAAAGACCGTCTTACCGTGCTTCTCAAAACCGATAGCATTATAGAGTTCGCTAATGGCTTTGGTGGGCATAAACGTGCGCAGAAAATCGACCATATCGCTCGGCACGGTAATGTCCGCTAAAAAGTACGAGCGGTGGTAACTGAAGATGGAGGTGACCTGGTCGGTTTCAAGTAAAAGCGCGTCGACGAATATGCCCCGCTCGGCGGTATGCAGCAGCGGCAGGATGAATGGGTGTAAATGCTCGCCACGCAGGTAGCGCCCGACGATATAGGCTGATTTATTCCTGTAAAAGATGGACGTCAATATTTCCAACTGATCGGTCGGCTCGAACCCCCCGTGTCGGTCCACCCAATCCCGCCACCGGGCGGCAATACGCTGCGCATCCCGCGCCTGATCCTCCCATCGCGCATCGAAGGTAAAGTGCGTCAAAACTTTACGGGCTACGTCCAAAGGCCCAAGTTGACCGACCGGGTAGGCGTGGGCGATTGTGGACATCCCCTGAAACTCCCGGTAACTTCCCGTACGACTCACGAACATGAGCTCCGGGCTGGCCCCCACGTCGTGAAAATAGCGGTATACGCTATTATAAAAGGTCTCCGCGATGTTACGCGTATCGAAATGGTCGATATCCTCGGCGTAGGCCTCCTTCACCTGTCTCCAAAATTCGGGGCTGGCCCAGGTATCTCCCAGTTCCTCCCGGATTTGCTCGGCGGTATCCGCCACGATGTTTCGGTACAGCGCGATTCGCGAGCGCGCGTCGACCTGGATGCCGTGCCAGTCACGCACCTCAAAACGAATACGCGCCCGCTTCGTAATGATTTTAAAGCGATAATAATATTCCATATACCCCATCAAAAACCGATGAGATACTTCGTAGTGGAGAAGGCCGGGGAAGGTAGACAGGGGTACGGGGATGAGTGGGTTTGAGAATGAGCGGCTACAGGAATGAGTGGGTGAGTGGATGTAGGGATGAGTGGATGGCCGGTGGTATACGCTACCCGCCCCCCGTCACGAAAGACCAGGCCTTGCTTCCGTCATAAAGCAACAACCTGACTGAGCCGGCCGGCGCGGAAATCGTCACTTCACGCTCTTCTCCGATCGCTACCACGTCATAAGGAATACCCATACTTTCGTCCGCCGTAGGGGAAAGAACGAATAGCAAGGCATCGTTGCCTGCACCGGCGGGCGCATTGACCACCACTCGCCGCGCTTCTCGGCCATTACTGAATTTATACGCCGGCCGGCCGGCATCCATTTGGATCTCCGGATGCACCACGTACAGATCAAATCGGCTAGCCGTATCCGCTTCCGGTACGTAAGCCGGTTCCAGTACGCTGACTTCATCAACGCCGCCGGGCGAGAAGCTGGTTTGACTGACGGTGAGGGGGTCGATGGATAGGGTATCCGCCAGGCGCTGCGCAAGGGGGCCGCCGTTGAAGGCAAGATAATACCCTTCCCGGGCGTGGGCGAATCCGCAATGGATCAGTAATTTTCCGTCCGGGTGTTCGGCGCGGTAATCCATAATATTTCGCATACCACCTAGTTCCCGGATGGGTTGCTTACCGCGGCCGGGTTGGTCGTATCCAAAGACTTGAAAGCCAATCCTTTGCGCTTCGCGAAGGAGATGACCGAATTCCGGGTCCCGACCGTAAAAACCGGCATCGATACGTGGGTCCGGCGCGTTGGCGATGGAATCAGCCAACGGGTAGCCGAACGACAAAGCTTCGAGCCCGAGATGTCGATAGCCCAGGGCGTAAAGATCCTCCAGCAGGCCGGCGGTAAACGTGCGGTGATAAGGCAGGTGGTGCGCTTCGTTGATCAGGGTGATATCGGTCAGCGCGGCGCGCTGCAAAATGGCGGATTCGGCGGGTTCCACCCGGGCGGGGGCGGTAAGCGCCATGGTTACGTAATCACTTTCCGCCCGGTACGCCACGCGGGCGCTATCCAGCTCGGAAAGCCAACTCCAAAAACTCGATTTCGGCCCACGCGCATCAGGTATTTCCGTCGGGCGGTAATAGCGCAAGAAGTCTTGCGCGGCATAGTCGGTCACCTCCCATTGCGGCACTACCGCCTCATTTTGTCCTTGGGCGAGGCCGCAGGTGCAAAACATAGAACAAAAGAGCAAGAATAGGGGGAGGTAACGCAAGGTAAAAGGGTATTTAACCGATGACGGTAACTGTGCTAAAAGCTTTAGCATACAAATTAGTCTTCGCGCTTAATATGCACATCCATTTGCGGGAACGGAATGCCGATACCTGCTTTATCGAACTCTTTTTTCACCTGTTCGATGATGTGAAACTGCGAAGGCCAAAAGTTATCGTTAAGCGTCCAGACCCGCACGGTAAAGTCGACGCTGCTTTCGTTCAGCGTCTTTACGAATATATCGTACCCCTTCGTCAGATCCACCGTCGCCGTCGCTTCGATCACCTGGGCGATCACCGCGCGGGCTTTATCGATATCGTCGCCGTAACCGATCCCGAAAGTCATGTCCGCCCGCCGGGAGCCCTGGGCCGTCATGTTCTGGATAGCGTTACCCATCACGTTACCGTTGGGGATGATGATGAGGCGGTTATCCAAAGTGGTCAGGATGGTATTAAAGACCTGAATTTCCTTCACCGTACCCGAGTAACCATCGGCCGTAACGAAGTCCCCCACCTTAAAGGGGCGAAACGTAAGCAACAGAATGCCGCTGGCAAAATGCCCCAGGTTCCCCTGTAGCGCCAGCCCGACGGCCAACGACAGGGCCGAAAGGATGGCGATGAACGAGGTCGTCTCCACCCCGAACATCCCCGCTACGGCCAGCAAGAGCAGGATCTTAAGGCTGATCCCCAAAAAACTCGTCAGGAACCCGGTAACGCTAAAGTCTATATTCCGACCGATCAGCCACGTCTTGAGCTTTCCAGTCAACCAATTGATGATGCGAAAACCCAGGATGAGTAGTAAAACACCAGCCAGGACGGTAGCCCCTATTTTCAGTAGGGCCGGCTCGTAGGTCTGCCAGAAATTAGCTAAATCGAAATTCATAATGTCTTAGGTAATTGGGGTAGGCTAAAGGTAGTACTTGACACTGCTTTCGAGTACCCGACCGGCGGCAAACTTACTTGTTATACTGGCCCCAACGAACCTATTCGACACAATTTGTTTATATTTGTACTTCCGCTGGCCCAGCCGGCCGGCTCGCTCATTCACCAACTCTTACGCGTGTACTACAAGCCCAAACAGCAAAAAAAGGTCGTCTATACGCAGTCACAAGCACTGGAAGCCCTACAGCATTACTGCGCCTACCAAGATCGCTGCCATAAGGAAGCCCGCCAAAAACTGCGCGAACTAGGCATGTACGGAGAAGACGCCGAAGAAGTTATCTGCGACCTTATCGCCGAAAAGTACCTCGATGAAGAACGCTTCGCCCGCAGCTACGCCCGTGGTAAGTTCAAGATGAAAAAGTGGGGCCGCGCCAAAATCACCCGCGAACTCAAACGCCGCGACATCTCCGCCTACTGCATCAAAAAAGCCCTGACGGAGATCGAAGAACACACCTACCTCCTCACCCTGGAAAACGAACTCCTCCGGCGTAACCGGCTTGAAAAGCGAGGCCTCCACCCTTACCTAAAGCGCCGTAAGCTAGCGGACTACATGTTCCAACGGGGGTACGAGTCCTACTTGACCTGGGAGACTATTAATCGATTGGAGTTGTAGTCTGGGGAGTGGGTAGCGGGTAGCGGGTAGCAGGTAGCAGGTAGTGGGTAGCGGGTAGCGGGTAGCGGGTAGCGGGTAGTGGGCCTAACGGGCTAAAGGGCAAAGCCCGCCCTACTCTTCCCCCTGCCGAAGGTAAACGTCCCCGTAATTCGCGTGGCAAGTGACCAGCTTCCCTCCCCCCCGGATCGTCCCGACCGTTCGGTGATAAAACATCTTCTCCGTGCTCTCGCCTACCTGGATGTCAATGTCCGTATCGGTGTACAGGTCGCCGTATTCCGTCTGAAGAACAACGTCCGCCCCCATCCGCGCGGGCAGCGTCAGGTCGACCGCGCCGTAGGTGCTTTTCAGCTCCAGATCATCCTGCGGCTGGGTTGTAGTATAGATAGCGGTCACACCGCCGTAAGTCGCCTGAGCCGCTACGAGTTTACCCAGGTCGGTTACCGTCACGTTACCGTATTCGGCCAACACGGTGCAAGCTATTCCCTCGGGCACCTCCACCCGCAAATGCGCTTTTACCAAGTAGCCGTCGATGAACGTCTCTTCGTTGTTGGAGTAGCGCTTTCCTTTCTGGTCGTTATCCCTATCCGGCAGTGCTTCCCGGATCACCTCTACGGTGGGGGATAACTCCTTGATGTGCAGTACGCCGTCACGTACCTCGACCGATAGTTTGCGTAAGTCCGCTCGGTCTTCCCCCTCTACGGTCAGCTCGTGCAGGACCCGTACCCGATCGTCGGAGCCGGTAGTTACGGAAACGGCACTGAGCGCTGCTTCGATGTGGATGGAAGTGGCGGCGCCGAGGTCGATGGCTTGCCATTCTTCTTGGCAAAGGGCAAACAGGGGGCTGGCCACCAGGAGGAGGCTTAAGAAGTAATTCATGATAATTAGGTTGTGGGTTGGTTTTTTTAAAAGAGTAGGTAGGCGGTTACTTGAGCTTACGCAGGTAGACGTCCTCGTAGCTGGATTGCAGCGATATTTTAGTACCCCCACCGTTTAGCTTACCGTTGAGGGTGTGACTTTCGTCCTCACGAGACTTCGAGCCAGCTTCGAGGTTTTTAGTGATCGTAATATCCAGGTCGGTATACATATCGCCGTAGCCGGTGTAGAGCTGAAGGTCCGCTTTGGCATCAGCCGGAATTGTTACGTCGACGTTATTATAAGTCGAGTGAAGGCGTAAATCTTTCGTAGGCGCACCTTCCGAAAAGATCGCCACGATTTCCCCGTACACGCAGTTTATTGCAATGGGGCCATAAACGTTTGCTAACTCAACCGTGTGGTACATCATCGTGACGTCCAGTTCGCCGTTGAAGTCCGTTACCGCTAAATCACCCCCCCGGTAGGTAGACTGCGTAATAGACAATAGCGCCGAGTTGGGTACCTGCACCACGATGGTTCCGTTCTCTTTACCGACCTGGCGAAAGAGGAGCGCGCCGTCTTCCTCCGTACTCGATAACCCGTATCCGGTATTGTCCTGCAGCCCCGCAGCACTAATTTTGCGAAGCCCCTCGGTCTGCTCCGTCACTGCCTCGCTACCCCCTCTCCGCGTAATCTTAAGCTCGGAACCATCGTAACCTACGATCGACAAATTATCGATTTCCTCGAATTTTATTGACTTCCCGCCTGCGGCAACGCTATAGGCTTCCTGCGCGGCGGTGAGGGTGGATAGCATGATTAAGACGGTCCAGATTACGAATCGCATGATTTAATATTTGAGTGGTAATTAGATTAATTTGATAGCCCCCAGTCGAGCCAGGTCCCTGACCGGGCGGGGTAAGGAATCACTCCGCATCAATTCTTCGAGGTAGGGCAGCGCCCGTTGTTCCCTTACGGAGACCAACAATTCGACCAGCTCGATCCGTACGACGAGCGGTGGGTCGGCGGCCAGCGCCCTGAGTAATTCATTGCGCACGCCGGCATCCTCGGCAAACCGCCGCAGGGCGGTAAGGGCGGCTAAACGCACGTTGGTATTGTCGTCACTACGCAGTAGGTAGCCGAGGTCTTCCGTGGTCTCCGAATCCGGAGCGGCCATACGCGTTGCTACTACGGTGGCCTCGATGCGATCGCTACTCCGTTCGGCCTGCATGAGTTCCAACATCAGGGTACGGTTCGCGGCTAGTTGGCGATCGAAGTCGGCGTTGCTACCTGCCTGATAGAAGCGGCCGGCGGCAAAGACGAGGGCGATGGCGGCGGCAATTCCCACGACTTTCCAGATCAAGGAACGCACCTTGACTTGCCGCCGCGGGGGCTGCCCGATAGCATCCGCCAGCAGACTTTCAAAGCGATCATCCGCTCGGGAGGAGGGCTCCGGTTCGGGCTGATCGCTAATCTCTTGTAGTAGCCCGCGCAGCTCCCGTGCTTCCGCCGCGAGTTGAGGGTCCGTGGCCAGCAAATCAGTTACTTCCGCATGACGGTCGGCGGGCAGTTCTCCGGCCAGGTAGTCGATCAGCTCTGCTTCGGTAAGCTTTTTCATTGGGCGTCGAGTTTGGCGTAGTTGACACGCAGTTGTTTCACCGCGCGGTGTACGCGGACCTTTACGTTTGCTTCGGATATATTCAGCACGGTGGCGATTTCGGCGTACTTCAGCCCGCGTTTCCACGCCAGATCGACCACCTCACGGTAAGCATCCGGCAGGGCCGCCAGGGCGGCCAGCGTTTGAGATCCGGTTTCCCGTTGCTCCCACTGCGTCTGCGCGCAGGGCGCCGAGAGGGCCAGGGAGGCAGGCTGAACGTCCTGTTTAATGTCGATACGACCTGCCCTTTGGTGCTGTTTGTACATGGCATTGCGTGCTATGGCGAACACCCAACTGCGGAAGCTCCCACCGATTCGGTAGGTCTCACGGTGCTTGATGACCCGTTCGAAAGTGGCCTGTAAGAGGTCTTCGGCCAGGTCGGTAGCAACTCCTTGATTAATGAAGTAGCCGAAGAGCGGCCGGCGGTAGCGACGGTAGAGCTCCGAGAGGTGCTCCAGCTTTCCTTCGCTTGCGGCGGCCATTAGTTCTTCGTCGGTTTGCATCAATGCGTGTTCGTATAGGAGTATCCGGTTTTGGGTGGATGGTTACAGTGACTGGTGAGATTTTTTATACTCCCTCATTCTAACATTCGGCACTCCCATCTTGCATGCCGACGGCGGACGAACGAGTTCGGCCGACGTCTCATCCACTCATCCCTCCTAGAGAAGCGCGTAAATAGCAAAGCTACCCAGCCAGTGGCCGCCCTCGTAGCTATCGCCGACCAGACTGGGGAGGGAATACTCCAGGTGCTCATTGGCAACCGAAGCCAGGTGACCGTACCGTTCCGGAAACTGATCGGCCAGACCGTAGAGCACCCAGGCGCGACTGAGGTTGAGGCCATCCAGGTGAACGAGCTTACCATCGGTCCGATCGGAAACTCTACCCACCTCCAGTTCGTAACCGGCTTCGGTCAGCGCGGGCAGGAAGCCGGACAGCCAGGGGTGAAATTCTTCGGCCGGAAGAACGCGGCGCATGATGTCGACTTCTTCCAGGCAGGGGCTCAGGAAATCGTACCCCCCGGGCTCCCAGCCCACCGGGCAGTCCGTGTCCTCGAGGTAAAAGCGGCGGGCGGTGGCGGCGATACTTTCCCTGAACGCCTCTCTGCCGAGTGCTGCGGCGTAATCGTAGGCGAAGCTCAACCCGAAGGCCGTATTGGGGTGCTCGCCGGTGCGGATGGCGTAGTTGAGCTTCGGCAGAAATTCCGTCATCCGTCCCTCGATGAGTTCCGTCAGCGGCTGCAAATTCTGGTGGAGCTCACGGCCCAGCTCATCGTCCCAGCCGGCGAGTTCTTCGTCCAGTTTTAGGAGCCAGGCCCAGCCGTAAGTACGTTCGTAGCCCTTTTCGGTTTCGCGGCGGAAGTAGGCGACTTCGGCGGCGACGTTAGCGGCGCTCAGGTTTTCGGCCAGCATCCGGCGGGCGTCTGCGGCGCGCCCCAGATCGGGAAAGGCTTTGAGTAGGGCCACCAACGACCAATGCCCGTGTACCGCACTGTGCCAGTCGAAGCAACCGTAGAAAACCGGATGCAGGGCCTTCGGCTCCCCCATCGCCTCGCTGTTTTCCAGTGTTTGCCCGAGTTTATTCGGATATTCCTGCTGGACGCAAGCGAGCGGTAGATCGACCAAACGATCGGCTTGCGCCAAGGTGAGGGTCGGGCGGGGCATGGCGGGGGCGGGCTGCTGCGCCCGCACGCTTAGGCAACCGATACAGACGACAAGAGAAATTAGGATACCTTTCATACCCGGCAAGGTAAAGACAACTACTTCGCATCGTAAAAGTCGACCTTACGCTCCCCGCCGGCTTTCAAATAACCACGGTACATACCCGCCGTATTGAAGGGCATGGCTACGTTACCGTTCCGGTCGAGGGCGATCAAACCTCCCGTGCCCCCCTTCTGCGTCAGTGTTTCGTAAATGACCGCGCCGGCCGCCTCGCGTACGGATTGACCGCCGTAGGCCATACGGGCGTGGACGTCGTAGGCCACCGCGTAACGAATGAAGTATTCCCCCCAGCCGGTGCAGCTTACGCCGCAGGTTGCATCGTCCGCGTAAGTGCCGGCGCCGATGATGGGGCTGTCGCCGAGGCGGTTGTAGCGTTTGTTGGTCATCCCGCCCGTGGAGGTACCCGCGGCCAGGTGCCCCTGTTTGTCGAGAGCGACGCAGCCTACCGTACCGTGCTTTTTATCGACGTCTTCGTTCTCCTGCTCCACCCGCTCGCCTTCCAGGGCGCGTTGCAGGCTTTGGTAGCGGCCTTCGGTGTAGAAGTACTGCGGGTCGACGCTTTCCAACCCTTGCTCGACCGCAAAGTCGTTGGCGCCCTTACCGCTTAGCAGGACGTGTTCTGATCTTTCCAACACGGCGCGGGCGGCCGAGATGGGGTGTTTGATGGTCGTCACCCCGCCGACGGCCCCGGCGTTCTGGTCGTGGCCGGTCATGAAGCTGGCGTCCATCTCGTTGATGCCGGCATTGGTAAAGACGGCGCCCTTTCCGGCGTTGAAGTATTCGCTGTCTTCCATCACCCAGATGGTGGCTTCGACGGCATCGGCGGCGGTGCCGCCGTCGCGCAGGATCTTTTCGCCGGCGTCCATGGCGGCGTTCATCGCGGCGCGGATGGCTGTTTCCTTTGCGGGCGTCATGTTTTCGGGCAGGATGGTACCGGCGCCGCCGTGGATGACGAGGGCGTAGCCGGGGCGTTCCGTGGTGGCCGCCGTTTCCGCGGTGGCCTCCGCTGGCGCGCTTTCGGGGGTGCAACCCACCATTAGGGTGGCCAACAGGCAGATCAAAAGCAAGCGCATATTCCTCGAGTTTCCCGCTAAGTTACCAATGCCGGCGCGATCCCGCGTGAGCGGGATCCTTGCTCTTTATCCTTCAATTGTCGCACCTGCGTACTCGCCCTTATAAACTTTGGCCGCCCGCCGGCGGTACTATCTGCACTATGGCCGATTTTATCGATTACTATCAAACTTTAGGCGTGCCGCGGGATGCGGACGAGAAAGCCATTAAGAAGGCTTTCCGCAAATTAGCGCGCAAATATCACCCCGACGTAAACCCGGGGGACGCCGCGGCGGAGAAAAAATTTAAAGCGATTAACGAGGCGAACGCGGTTTTAGCGAATGTAGAAAATAGAAAAAAATACGATAAATACGGCAAGGATTGGGAGCACGCCGATCAGTTCGAAAAAGCCGGTTACGGCGGCGGCGGGCGGCAACAGTACACCTATTCCTCGGGCGGGGCGGAAGATTTTTCGGATTTTTTCAGTCAGATGTTCGGGGGCGAGGCCGCAGGTGCAAGGTTTGGGGGTGGGGAGCAAGGCTTTGGGGGGCGCCGCCGGGCTACGTTCCGCGGCCGAGACGTCGAAGCTACCCTAAACGTACGGCTCGGCGATATCTTAGAAAATAACAAGCAGGTATTAACGGTAAATGGCAAGCAGCTACGCGTTACCATCCCGGCGGGGGTAGAGGACGGGCAGACCCTCCGCCTACGCGGTCAGGGCGGGGCGGGGCGCGGCGGCGGGCCGGCCGGTGACCTGTACGTTACGTTCAAAGTCGAGCTACCCGAAGAATACCGCCGAAAGGGGGCCGACCTGTACAAAAGTATTGACGTGCCGCTTACCACGATGGTGCTCGGCGGCAAGGTAGAAGTGACGACGCCGACCGGTAGCGTGAACGTTCCCATCCCGGAACTCAGCCAGAACGGAAAACGCATTCGCTTGAAAGAGAAGGGCTTACCCCGTTATAAAGGCAGCGGCAACGGGCATTTATACCTTGACCTTAAGGCCCAACTCCCGACAACACTAGGAGTGGAGCAGCGTGCCGCATTCGAACAATTGCAATCCCAAAACCTCTAACCATGGCCAACGGAGTAGCTTACATTACCATTCAGCAATTTTGCGCCTTTCACCGCTGCGAAACGGTAATAATCCAGGAATTTATCGACCACGGCATCATCGACCCGGTCGATCACGGCGGCATTTCGGTAATCCCGGAGCCGGAGGTTCCCCGCATCGAATGCGCGTTGCGCCTGCACCAGGAACTCGGCGTTAACTCAGCGGGGATCGATATAATTCTAAATCTACTGGACCGGCTGGAAGGCCGTAGGCTTAGTGACGTAGAAGACTTTTAAATATACACTTATGCGCTTTATCCTATTTATTCTATTACTGAACTGCGTGGCTTGCACGACCTCCGCTCCTAAAACGACTGCCGACCCAATGCCCCCCACCTCCCCCGAACCAAAGGCCGCCGGTGAGGCCCGCTTCCGCGCCCAGGGCAACGAACCCTTCTGGAATCTGACGATGTACCCCGATAAAATGGTATTAACGACCATGAACCGCGATCTCGACCTCACCACCCCCCTACCCCCGGTCACCCGCCCGGCCGACACCAGGGCCTTCAGTTACCGCGCCCAAACCGAAGCAGGCGATCTCTTCGTCACCCTCACCCCCGAGCCCTGCGACGATACGATGGCGGAGACCAGCTATACGCACGTTGCGCGCGTGAGCGTACGCAAGGGCGCGGCCACCGAACCGGTGGAGCTGACGGGCTGCGGCGGTTTCTCTACGAGCAACCCCCTCCTTGGGCAGTGGAAAGCGCAGATGGCCGAAACTAAGTCCAAAGGTGAGGAGAAAGCACCCATGATTGCCTTTTCGGAAGACGGGAAAGTAAGCGGCTACTCCGGTTGCAATAGTTTTAATGGCACCTATACCTTATCGGCGGAGGGGGAGTTGGCGTTTGGCCCCTTAGCCATGACGAAGCGGTTCTGTGGGGGGGATAATCCGGAGCAGCTATTCGTGCGCCTTACACAAAGCAAAGAAATGCGGCATGAGGTATTACCGACGGAATTGGTTTTCCGGGCCGGGGGGGAGCGAATGGTGTTTGAGCGGTAGCTACTTAATTTACTAGGTAGTGGGTAGGCGGATACAATTACCGTAGGTAAGCCTCACTGACCACCTCCGCAGCTTTAAACCGCCGGTCCTCTAGTTCCTGCTCGGTCAGCCAATCCAAAAACCGTTGCAACTCTACGTTGTCGAAAGATCCCCATTCTTTCTCCGAACCGATAAAGGGCAAAGTACGCTCGAGGGCGACTTTCAGGTCGACTTGCCGATCGTGATCCGGCAGGTGCGGGCGTAAGATGTCGGCGGCTTCCGCTGGTTGATCGCGGCTGTAAAAGTGGCCGCGTTTGGTAGCCGCGAGGAAGTCTCGGAATGCTTCCGGCCGCTCCGCCAACCGATCGGCGTGCCCGGCGATGACGGGAGAGTAGCCGTAGGGCACGTTGTAATCCGCCAAACGGAAATACCGCAGCTCGTGGTCGGAGGCATCGGCCAGCGCACCTTCCCAGTTGTGAAATACCCAGGTGGCGTCGGCCTCCCCGTTCAGCAATCGGTTCCAGATGCCCAGCTTTTCCGGGTAGGTAATCTGTAGGT
>OY764574.1:0-102834 GCA_963668285.1 uncultured Lewinella sp.
GAATCATAATTAGCGGCCCCAGCGGTGCGGCTTGGCTGCAACTGATCGGCGGCAGTACGGCCGATTACGACCGCCAGGTTCAAACACACTATGCCTTAGCCCGAAGCGCCGCCGATTCGGTGGTGCTAGTGCCACCACTCAATATTAGCGGACCTAACTTCCTCTACGACGAAAGCTACGATCGGCGAAGGCGGTCAACCGGAGAGCGCGCGTTTGGTTATGCGGTAGACCGCCCCGAAATCGTAGTTAAATATCTGCCGGCAGATTAATGAATCCATCCCACCATAGCAATACCTCACTATCCGAAGATATCCCCACCTAATAAAACCGCCACCCCCGATTCAAAGTCCTTCGGTAATTCCGTTCGCAGCAGGATGGCCCGCAGCATCTCGACGGGCATCGAGTTTTCGCGTAGTACGGCATCGTGAAACTCCCGGTAACTCATTTTGCCGGATTTCACCAATTCCGTTTCCAGCGCCCGAAACTGCAGGCCGCCGACCATATAAGCGATCTGGTACAAGGGCCCGTAATTACCGGTAAACGACCGCCGAACTTCTCCTTCCGCGTTCGCCCGCTCGTGGCCGACGCGGTCCACCAAGTAGTCGATGCACTGCTGGGGCGTCCACTCGCCCAGGTGGTAGTTCAGGGAAAAGATGATACGGGCGCAGCGGTGCATCCGCCAGAACAACATGCCGATCCGGTCTTCCGGGCCGCGGGGGAAGTCCATATCCCACAACAGCATTTCCCAGTAAAGGGCATTGCCTTCGATCCAGAAGGGCGTACCGAAGAAGCGATAGGGCTTATGCCGTCTCATCATATAGAGCTGTAGGTGGTGGCCGGCGATGAGTTCGTGGTGGACCGTCGCCCGGGAGAAATGCGGGTTATTTCCGCGCATACTCATCAATTTCTCCTCGTGGCTCATCTCATCGGTGGGGTAGGAGATCTGCAGAACCTCACCACCCAGAAAGAAGGGGCTGATGCGCTGGCGTTCGGGCGGGATCATGGTCATCCGCCAGCTTTCTTCGGCGATGGGTGGGATGCTGAGTAGTTCGTGCTCTTTGAGGAAAGCCACGGATTGCTCGTACAATTCCAGCATGGCCTCAGGTTGTTCCCCCGCGGGCACGAAGGCCATTTTAACTTGCTCCTGGGCGGCGCGCCAATCGTCTTCAAAACCCATTTCGCGGCTGGCCTTGAGTAACTCCCGATCGCACCAGGCGAACTCCTTTTCCGCGATATTCACTAATTCTTCCGGCGTATACGGGATCATTTCCTGCCGTAATTGTCGAATTAATTCCGTTCTGCCGATGGGTTGGCCGATTATGCCGCTACCGTCGTCGGGCGGTTGGGTGGTCGGGTCCACTGCCTCCCGGATTGCGTCCGTGTAGGCTTCCAGGGCGGCGTCCAGGGCGGCCACGGGCTTTTCGTTATACCAGCTATACAGGGGCGCGTAACCGGCGTAGAATTCATGAATACTTTCCAGTGCTGTCCGTTGGCCGGTGATGGCCTCGCCGGCGGTGCGTGCCAGTGCGGCGGTGAATTTTGTTTGCGTCGATTCCAGCTTGCGTATTGCCTCCCTGACGGCCGCTTCCATATTGTTGATTTGCCCGGCCATCCGGGCGGCATCGGGTGACTTGCCACGCCGTCGCTCCTTTTCCAGCTGATATATGGGGGCAGCCGGGGCCAGCCATTCCGCCAGTGCCGTTACCCGTTCCTTTTCTTCGGTGATCCGGTCGAGTTTGTCGTCCAAATAATTATTGATCAAATGATATTCCACCCGCGCATCGACGGATAATTGCCCGTAATCAAAGGCGGCCAGCTCCCGCCGGCTTCGCTCGTAAAATTCCGTCAGTCGCGCCGCGCGCTCCGGTGATTTATCCACGGTGTAGAAGCGATTCAGACTGCCCTCGTCCGCCCGAAACTCAGTAGCGAACTGGTAGAGCTCGGTGACGGCCGGGGTAGGGGAGACCTGAGCGCATAAATGGATCGATAACACGATGGCACAGTATAGAAGTAATTGACGTAAGGGGATCATTGCGTGAATATAGCAGATTACCTATTGAAAGTTTTGCGAGGCCGCAGGTGCGGGGTTTAAAGGGAATTAGAATGCCCGGCCCGATACCGCTTCGCATACGATGAATCCGCCCGGCAATTCGTAGTTATTTTTGCATCGCCTACTCCGATGCCCGGTGGGGAGTGCCACAACAACCTTTGCACCTGCGGCCTCGCAAGACTGAATAAGGCGATCACGCGCAGCGTAGCAAACTACCGCTGATTGCCCGTCATTGAACGGTGCAACCCTTAATAGCCGCCGTCGACCTTACATTATTATCCTTGCCATTAGTATCCAAACACTATTTATGCGATTCCTGTATCTGTTTTTGTTCATTTCCGCCACCGTTTCCGCTCAAACCGATATAACGACGGAAACGCTTGAACGCGAAGTCGATCGACTTTACGCGCAACGAAATGCTTCCACCCCCGGAGCCCAGGTGCTTGTTTTACGAGACGGGGAGGTGCTCTTACAAAAGAACTACGGCCTGGCCAATCTCGAACACCGGGTAAGGGTAAGTGACAAAACGGTTTTCGATCTCGCTTCCATTGCCAAAATGTTCACCGGTTACGCCGTGGCGACCCTGGCCGAGGCGGGGCACATTGACGTGGATGCCGAAGTGCAGCGCTACCTGCCGGAGTTTCCCGTCTACGATCAAGCGGTCACGGTCAGTCACCTGCTGCACCATACCAGCGGCCTACGGAACTGGACGACCCTGATTCGCAATGCCTCCTGGTCAACTACCGACCGCCTCACGACGCAAAATCTCCTTCGGCTCATTTACGCCCAGGAAGGCCTGGATTTCCCCCCGGGTAGCCGCTACCAATACTGCAATTCCGGTTACGTACTATTAGCTGAAATTATCGAACGCGTCAGTGGCACCCCCTTTCCGGAATGGATGGCGAATAACGTTTTCCTTCCTCTGGAAATGGACAACACCCGCTTCAACGACCACCCGGCTAACATCATCCCCGGCCTAGCGCAGGGCTACTACCAGGATAACGAACGCGAGGAGGCACGCGATTTTAACAATACCGCCGCCCTTGGCTCCAGCTCCCTGATCTCTAATGCCGAAGATATGCGAAAATGGGCTACGTTCTTACTACAACCACCCGCCGCCAAACGAGCGATAGTCGATCGCATGCTTTCTACCGAGCCCTTAGCTGACGGGGCGGTTAACACCTACGCCTACGGCATCGACGTCGATGAATACCGCGATACACCCTACATCAGTCACTCGGGCAGCTGGGCATCACAGACCTCCTACCTACTGCTGCTGCCGGAAAGGGATATCGCCATATTCCTGGCGCATAATTACCAAACATACACCAATTACCTGGCCAAAAAGATCGCCGATCTCTTTTTGCTCGGGGGGCAAACAACCTCCCGTAGCATTGCGGACGACGATCAGGATGCGCCGATAAATGTCAGCACTGACCAACTCGATCAATACACCGGTCTGTACGAATTGGGGCCAGGATGGTACCTGAATATCATCCGGGAGGGTGGCCGGCTATTTACTAAGTCCACCGCCGAGCCCCGATTCATCATGGAGCCGGCCACGGATTCTTCTTTCGTCGTGCCTGCCTACGGCTACCGAATGATTACTTTTTCGCGCGCGGCGGATGGGGCTGTCGATACCCTGATCTACGATGGTATTCGGGCCGGCCGGCAGCCGGCGACGATCTTTAATAGTGATCTGGATGAGGTAGCCCCCTATCTGGGTACCTATTATTCCCATGAATTGGGCCTGGTTTTTCGCTTCGCTCACGAGAGTGGCCGGCTGCAAGCAACGAACGTCAGGACCGGGCCGATGGTACTGTCACAACTTGCGGGCGATACCTATTTTGCCGACGGCTTATTGGATAGAATTATCTTTAACCGAGCTCCGGACGGGGAAGTCACCGGCTTCTCGATGACGAACTCGCGTAAGGAACGACAGTGGACTTTTTACAAGACCGAATAGAGTGAATGCTGTCTCAATACGCTGACCACTAGCCCATGCTGTCAACATCTTATTGCGGTTGTAGCGGGCGTTGTCGCAAATCAGGTAGATCTTTTTCCGGGAATGCTTACGCAGTAACTGACGAGCCAGTCGTTGAGTAGACTGCGCGTTGATACTCTCAGCGATATCGTACACCAAGTGTTCGGGCTTGAGGGCGTTGATTGCCGCGTTGATGTTGACGCGCTTGCGGCCGTGGTTACGGTCAATTTCAAAGTCTTGATCTTTACGTATCCAGCCACGGCTGGTCTTAGTATTATGGGTCGGATGGCAACCATCAGCGAAGTAAACTACCGCTTGGTTATCAGCTACCTCTTCTAGTACTTTCGGGAGTGTCTTCTGCAGAAAGTTAACTTGCGCTTCGTCGTCAGCCTTAGCAGGAACAGACTTACTCAGCTTGAAAATAAAACCAATACGGTGCAACAAATCTGTCATCCCGGCAACGGTGTAGCTCACACCGAATTGCTCGGCGACGTAAGTGCAGATAGACTTTGCGTTCGGATAGAGCACTTCATCCAGGTGTTCGCCTAAAGCCAGTTCTTGTTCAGTAGTCAGCCGACCCGCGAATGCTACGTAGTGATCGTTGAGAAACTCGGACAGTCCTACTTTGTGATAGGCTCGCTCGTAGCGGTAGATCGTATTGTCGTCAACCCCAAGAGCCGCTTCGATTGCGACTACTGAATGGTCTTAATGCAGCATAATCAGAACGGTTATCTTGCGATAACGACGCTTCGACAGCCCCGCCTGACGCTGCTCCAAACGTAATGCTTCCAGCTCTGACTTGTCCAGCTTAACTGACATACTTGCCAAAAAACATGCTCAGTCCCAAACCAGTTCACGACCGGTATAGATGCGGTTAACGCCAACTGTATTTCCTGGATGCTTCAACATTATCTGGCGTCACTAGCATCATTGCTCTTCACTTCCGCTCGTCTGCACCTGCGTACTCGCAAAAAAACTTGAATTATATCGATAATATTAGCGCTAAAGTAAGTGGCAACCATATTTAACAAATATCCGCCAATACCTTCACCGCCACTGCCAACTCCTCTTTATCCAGGGAGGCGAAGCCCAGTCTGATGCCCGCTACCTTACGCCACGCCTCGGGGCGCTCGGCCAACGCAACCCCCGCCAGGCTGGCCCGGTATTCAATATCTTCATAATCGACGGGCAAACGGAATTTTACCCAAATTGCCATGCCGCCGGTCGGGGTTTCAAATCTGATCCGGTCACCGAAGTGCGTATGCAGTAGGTCGATCAAACGGTCGCGCCGGGCACGATAGATTGGGCGCACGCGCCGCAGGTGGCGGTCCAGCTCGCCGTCGCGGAGGTAATGGGCCAGGGCGCGTTCGAGCAGGAGGTCACCCTGTCGGTCAGCCAGGAGGCGAAGGCCGAGGGCGGCGGCGATAAAACCCGGCGGAGCATGCAGATAGCCAACCCTGAAATTGGGTGCAGAATTTTGGTGAAGGAGCCGATGTAAAGGACGTGGCCGCCGTCGTCCAGCGAGGCCAGGGGTAAGCGGGGTGGGCGTTCGTAGTGGAAGTCGTAATCGTAATCGTCCTCAATGACTGCAAAGCGGTGTTTACGGGCTAATTCAAGCAAGGCCAGGCGGCGCTCGGGGGGGAGCGTGACCGTAGTCGGATATTGGTGGTGGGGGGTGACATAAACGGCGCGCACCTCTCGCAGGCGGGGATGATCGGCCAGGGCAGTGACGATCAGGCCGTGCTCGTCCAAGGGTAATACCAGCCGTTCGCCCCGGGTGCGCTCCAGCGTCCGTAGTAACGGCTCGTAGGTGAGTTCGGCGGTGGCCAGTAAGCCCCCATCGTGGAACAGCAACTCGCAGGCCAGTTGGAAGGCGTGCTGGCTACCGCGAGTAATTAGTAAACGATCGGGCGAGGTGACGATACCCCGGCTCGCCCCGAGGTGGGCGGCCAGCGCTTTCCGCAATTGGTGGTCACCCCGTCCATCGCCATAGCGCAAGAGGTATCTGCCGGCCGGCCTACGAAGCAACTGACGGGCACCGGCATAAAGTGAGCCGAGGTCGCTCAGGCGTACGTCTGGAGAGCCCTCGGTCAGGCGTAGCATGCCGGACCGTGCGGGTGCGTGCCGGGTGGCGGACGTAGCGTCATAAACGAAAGCGGGCGAGGACGTAGGCTCAGTAGGAGAAGCAAGTTGGCGGGCGAACTCCGGCAAATACTCGGCTACGTACATTCCGCTCCCGCCCCGCCCGATGAGGTAGCCTTGCTCGACGGCATCGTCGTAAGCAGCTACGACGGTGTTTCTATTTAGCCGTAACTCTTCCGCAAGCCGCCGCGTCCCCGGAAGCCGACTCCCCGGGCGCAGCTCCCCACGTCGGATGCGGCGGATGATCTGGTCCGATAGCTGAAGGAAGAGCGGTCGCTGCAGATCGCGATTGGGCGGAAGAAACAAAGTGGACTATTGAAAAGATTATAATCGGACCGGCAAGGTAGTCCGGCCCGCCGATACTTTTGTCCGTATGAATTATAAAGACAACAGATCCACCGTCAGGCGAATCCCCAAGCGCGGGCATTACGATGAGGCCACCGTGCACCGGATCCTGGACGCCGGCTTCGTCGGGCAGGTATCCTTTAATATGGACGGACGGCCATTTCAGATACCCATGCTTTACGGCCGGGAGGGTAGTGTCCTCTACCTCCACGGCTCCCCTAAAAGCCGCATTTACCAAACCCTGGCCGCGGGGGGAGAATGCTGCATCGGCGTAACCTTTTGCGATGGGCTGGTGCTGGCCCGGTCCGCTTTCCACCATTCCGTTAACTACCGGTCCGTAGTCGCATTCGGAACTTGCGCGGAGGTACTCGACCCCGCCGAGAAGATGCGTGCCTTTGAGTTATTTACCGATGCTATCGTTCCCGGGCGCTTCGCCGAATGCCGCCCCATGCGGCAGAAAGAAGCCGAAGTAACGGGTATTTTGGCCTTTACGATTGCCGCCGCCTCCGCTAAAATTCGTACCGGCCCCCCTAGTGATGAGGCCGCGGACTATGAGTTGCCTATTTGGGCCGGGGTTGTTCCGATGGGGGTTAGTTATGGTGCGCCGGTTGTCGATCCTGATCTTCGGGGGGAATGTGAGTTGCCGGGGAGCGTGCGGTTGCTGTTGGGTTGATTTGGTTTTGGGTTGTTAATGATGTAGCAGGGTTTCGAAAATTTATTATGTAGTAAAATGTTATGTTTGTGTTACGTTGTAAATGATCATGACATTTCACGTACATGTATTAATCGGTCGACGTTAAGCACTTCTTATGTTCCATATCTACTTTCGGTCAGGATTGTTCCTAGCTTTCTTTTATATAGTGTTCGCTCAATTTAGTCTCGCACAGGGCACCGCTTCCAGATGCGATACGATGCAAAGTCCTGGGCCGTATATATCGGTATATCCAAGCCCACCGGTTTTTGATCGGTCCGTCAATGGCAGCGCCAAATTCGATCGTACTCATTATTTCTGGGCGAAGAACACGGGGTGTGATACGTTACGGATCAGCAGAGCGGATTACCCCGTAGACATCGACGTGGGCTGGCGTGGCGGCCCGCAGGGGCCAATCAACTTAGCACCGGGTGATAGCGCCCAGTACGGGTTATTCATGAGCCCGACGGAGCGGCACTTTTCGGGTTATCAACTGATGGGTGAATACGTTACGATCTACAGTAATGCCGTTAATGAACCCGTGTCCTCTCACTATTTTTACGGTCTTTGGTTAGGAACTACTAGCACTGCTGCTATCCCTCTCCAAATGGTGATGGATGAGCTCGAAACAAACATTGACGTCGGTTGGGACGAATTATACGGACCATCTGACTCTCTTGCGTATGGCGACGAAGTACTAGCACCATTGTTTAAGGTTGCGGAGCCCGGGCCGGTAAGGATGGAACCGTTATACTCTCAAACCTTTAGCTGCTGGGACACACCATTTGGGCCCTATGATTATTCAGGTCCTAACGACGGACTCATCAAGTATGGCTTCTTAGAGCTCCAAATTCGGGGGTGCGACGATCCAGGCTACCAATACTTTTCGGGGCTCTCGAGTGATTACACTGACTTTGAGCCTACGGGA
The DNA here is from genome assembly GCA_963668285.1 of uncultured Lewinella sp. Taxonomy (GTDB): domain Bacteria; phylum Bacteroidota; class Bacteroidia; order Chitinophagales; family Saprospiraceae; genus Neolewinella. The sequence continues at coordinate 8,141 of OY764574.1, forward strand.
GAGGTATTCGGATTTTATGTTGGGAATGAAAATAGACATTTCAGCCATACTGAAGACGGACTCAATCGAACCATTCACTACACTGACTCCAGGCACCAGATGCGGGTATACCCGGAAAAGGATGCTGACGGAAACTTCGTGCCCAACACATACATCATTGCGAGTTCTCCCGGCGGGTTTGTCTGGGACTATCAAGATTATATCTTCCGGGTCTCGAATGTCAAGCCTCATATTCCGACCGCAAAAGTCTTGAGTTTCACCGCTTCGGAGGTGCGGGTAGATGTACCACTTGGTAGTGAGCTGGCGAACGCTAAACTCGAACTCACGGCTAATCAAGCAGTTGACACGACGACGCTAGCGTGGGCGGTGAACAAACCCTGGGTAACCTTGCCCGCCGAAATAAGCCTTGATGAACCGTTAGACCTCCAGGTGGACCCGGATGGTCTGGCTCCGGGTAGGCACGAAGCCTTGGTAACTGCATCGGCGCGTGGCTTCGTACCGGCTACCGTACGCGTCATAGCGGTTGTGGGCTTGGCGGAAAACGAATCTATACGGATTAACTTTCAGGATGGAAGTTTCGACCCCCCATCCGGCTACTTAGCCGATGTAGGCCAGCCCTACGGTGCTTCGTCTACCTCCGATTTCGTTTACGGATGGATTGACCCGGCCACCGGTAAACCTCTAAGCAATACCGAGCGAGCTAGGGGCGCCGAACGTCGTGTGAGTAATCGGTCGTCAGATGTTATAAAACTCTTTCATAGCTTTAATATGTTAGACCTGGTTGGTCGACAGACACCTCGCGATTGGGAGCTGGAGTTGCCCAATGGTACTTATCAGGTAGAGATTACCGCCGGCGACCCTTTTTATTTAGACAGTGAGCACGTTCTCCGCGCCGAGGGAGTCACCATTATTGACCGTTTCGTACCAACCACCAACGAACGTAGTCAAACCGCCTGCGCCACGGTTCAAGTAACGGACGGACGACTAACCATCGATGATGTCGGGGCGGGCGAAGCAGGTAACTCGAAGATTAACTACATCGTCATCAACCGAGGCGACGTCGAATGCGATCCCGTGCCGCCCAATACGAGAAGACTATTTTGGCTAGAGGCCGAATGTGCGCAGGTAGGTAAGCAATGGACCACAGATCGCTCAATGAACGCTTCAGCAGGGGCGTTTGTATGGTCACCGAAAAACAAGTCGACCGCTAAGCCTCCGGGTACATCCGCTGAAAATTTTGTTCGGTTTGACTTAAATAATACCGAAGCTGGCAACTACTATTTCTACGCGCGGCTTAACGCCCCGGACTCACGGGGGGATTCGTTCTGGTTCAGAGTTAATGAAGGACCTTGGCGGCGTTGGTGGCAGGGCCTACGCACCGGGGCGGAATCGTTTGTCTGGAAGCACTTCTCAGACGAGCGACTCGAACTGTCTGCCGGGCAAAATACACTAGACATTGCCTTCAGGGAGGGGCGAACCAAACTGGACAAAATCTATCTCGGTCAACGGCGCGGCGTACCAGCTGGGGTGGGGGTTGAAGCAACTAATTGTACCTCAACCCCAAATCAGCCTCCGATTGCAATAGCCGAGTATACTATCGACTACGGTACCGTACCGGCAGCCGTTCGTCTGGATGCTAGCAGGTCTTCGGACCCGGATGGGAACATAGAGAGCTATACTTGGTCCGTGAACGGAGGCGCGACTTTAGTCGGTAAATCGGTGGACATCAGGCTACCACAGGGCACTCAGCGAGCGGTACTCTCGGTAGTAGACGATAACGACCTATTGGCTACCAGCGCCATTACCTTTAATATATCGGAACCTTCCGGCGATCGCGACAGTGATGGAATTACGGATGCGAACGATAATTGCCCGGATGATTTTAATCCCGCTCAAACTGATGTTGACGCCGATGGGGTCGGTGACGTATGTGATTCGGAAATTCCTCTACGTAACGAGTTCACTTTAGAAGCGGAGTGCGCTACGGTTGGGCGCCGGTTTTTCAGTCGGGAAAAGGATCGACTACCTAATGTGCCGACGCAAGGGTTACAGGTGATTACCAGCGCTACGGAATGGTTCAGCCGAACTCCACCGCCCGATCTTCCGGAAAACCGTGTGCGCTTTAGGTTGACTGCGGTTGATTCTGGCGCGTATCACCTCTTTGCCCGAACAAATGGAGACGGTACGATCTATAATTCATTTTGGGTACGGATAAACAGCGGTGCCTGGCAGCTATATTTTTGGAATACGGTAGACCCTAGCCGTTTAGTATGGAATTCCGTATTCACGGACCGCATACAACTAAACGAAGGGGATAATATCATCGACTTTGCTATCCGAGAACCGTATGTAGTACTCGATCAGATACACCTCAACCAAACGGGGGTTATGCCGAGTGGCTGGTTGGCTAACGCTACAAACTGTGGGGCGGGCCCCGATAGTGGACGCGGTACCGAAGTGTGGTTGGAAGCGGAATGCGCTGCGTCCGTGGGGTCTGGCTTTCAAAACTATCCCTTCTCAGCGTCGTCAAACGGAAACGCTGTAGCATTCCCGAGTGGCTACTCAACCAATAGAAGGAGGAGGTATGACCCTAATAGCACGGTATCCTTCCGGCTGAATAATCTGGTGCCGGACGAATACCACCTCTTTGCCCGCGTGCGTGGCGATGGAAGTAGTTACGACTCGTACTGGGTTCAAGTCAACTCCGGCGATTGGATGTTAGCCGTTTGGCGAGACGTAGATCCTAGCGGTTTCGTATGGGTAGAAATCATAGATGATGAGCCCTTTAGTTTTACTTCGGGCCAAAATACTATTCGTTTCGTTCACCGCGAGCCGCTAGTTTACTTGGATAAGATTCACGTGAATCGCACTGGCATTCTTCCCATCGGCCTCGGTCTTGCCGCTGATAATTGCGATGCGCCTTTACTAGCCGCTAAGCTGACAGAAGAGCCGAAGAAGGTGGCGAGGATAACACCAACCATCCCCCTTCGGAAGACAAATAGTGCCTTAATCGTATTCCCCAACCCGGTACGGAACATCCTGAATTTCTCCCTGAGTAATGACTTTTTAGGTAACGTTCAGGCAAGTATCTACTCCATGGAGGGGCGTGTTCTACGGCGGGTACAACTTCAGAAAAAGGATTGGGCGTTGAGCGGTCAGCTCTCCACCGATGATCTTCCTTCCGGTAGTTATCTACTAAGGCTCGTAGGGGACACAAATTATCAGCAGGCAGTTTTTGTCAAGCTACCGTAGCGATAAGCCTACGCCTCGGCTAACTCTTTGGTGTGCTCTACCGCCGCATGGATCATTTCCATCATATTCGCCGGGGCGGCCCCGGCCCGGGGGGCGCCGCTGTAGGTGAAGTTTAGCAAGACCTCCCCGTCTTCCTCGAAGACCGTATTGGTGACGAGGGCTACCGCATCCGGGTCGCCGATGCTTTTGAAGACAACAACGCGGGTTCGCTCGTCAGCCGTAATGGCTTCCATGATGCGCTTACCGGTGGGGAGGGTCATCTTACGGATGGTTACCCCGTCACGACCTTGGTCTATCTCTACGTCGGTAACACCGTCGATGTATTTCTCGGGGCGCTCGATTTTATCCAACAGCAGTTGCCAAAGCTTTTCAACACTGGCGGCGACGGTGGCGGTATGGGAGGTAGCGGACATGGGTAGCAGGACTTTAGATACGGATAGTAGAAGGTAAGAAGGGTGCGTTTGTTGGCACCCGGGGCAAACCGACCAATCTACAGAGGAGGGGTTACCGTCTTCTCTTCAGTACTTGCGTTAGGGGTAGGGGCCCTAAGGACCATGCACCTGCGTCCTCGCAAAAAATAATCTTGGGTTTAGTAAAGCGGGCTGCAAACGTATTAATGTTCACCGCACGCATGCGGGAAGAAGAAATGCTACTAAACCCACCAACATTAGGAATCTTTGCATTATTTAACCGTAGCCGACACGCGTACTAGTCGTCGTCGCCGGCCTACACCTCCCTACTCACAAGCATACAATACTTCGAATTGGAGCCGTTTGCCTTTCCGGACCTCGGAATGGGTCGGAATGCCCTTCCCGTGAGTAGCCTACCAATTTAAAACAATTAAACTATGACTGTCGAATTACCCGGGGGTACCCTGGGGTTACTTCTTATGGGCATTACCGTCGGCCTAATCGGTACGATCCTATTGCTCAAGCGGATCTATCGAGAACGAACGGAGAAAGCCCTCCGTGGCGACTATAAACAGCAAGCCGGTCAGGTCGACTCCCAAATCGCCTACCGCGCTAAATATCGAGCATTAGACGTATTCGGGCTGAGCTCCACACTGCTCAATTTTGGTTTAGCCGTGGCCGTTGGGCTATCCCTTTTAGCCTTCGGCTGGACGCAGTATGAAGAGGAGTTCGTCATCCCCGAGGGCGCTTTAGAACTAGACGTCGAAATCCTACAGACACCTCCTCGGATGACCGATCCGCCCCCACCGCCCCCACCACCGCCACCCCCGGTAATCGAGAAGGTGCCCGAGCATGAGTTACTGGAAGAAGAGCCCCCTCCCTTCGAGAACATGGATATCGACCCCGAGACCGTCATGCAGGAAGTGAAGCGAGAAATTGCGAAAGAGGACCCCGGCCCGCCGCCACCTCCTCCGCCGCCGCCGCCCTTACCCAAGGAAACGGAACCCCCTTTCTTTGTGGTAGCCGAACGTATGCCCATGTTCCCTGGCTGCGATGATGATATGCCCTACGCCGAGCGCAAAGTCTGCTCGGACAAAAAGATGCTTGAATTCATCTACCAAAATATAAAGTTTCCGGCGATAGCCCGTGAAAATCGCATTGATGGGACCGCCGTCGTTTCTTTCATCGTGGAGAAGGACGGTACGGTAGCTGAATTAAAAGTTCTGCGCGACCCGGGGGCCAGGCTGGGCGAAGAAGCGCTTCGCGTCGTTAACCTGATGAACGTGCAAGGTAAAATATGGACACCCGGTCGGCAAGCGGGGGAAAACGTTCGCGTTCAGTTCAACCTTCCGGTAAAGTTTAGGCTACAGTAGTATTCACCTTCACGACCCTATGATAAAGCCGGCACCGCTCTTCGGGAGTGAGCGCCGGTTTTGTTATACATAGCCAGCTAATAAATTTCGGCATATTAAGCGTACGAAAATGTCGCGCCACGACAAACTCAAAGACATAGGCGGCTAATAGTGGGTTTTAACACCCTGGTATGGGTTACCAATAGTGCAAAAGTGCTCCGGTTACATATATTTGCCCCCGAACTATTACCTACACAAATTTCACAAACACACGCTTATGCAAGTTTTTACCAACAGCCTTGCGAAAAGGTGGTTAGTGTTGTCGCTACTATTCCTCGGCACGCTTCCCTATCTTCATTCGCACGGTACCGTTACTTATCCACAAAGCCGAATCTGGACCTGTAACCAGGAAGGACCAGAATCACCTCAGTCACAAGGCTGCATCGATGCCGTTGCGGCAGGCGGAGCGGCTGCGTTCTATGACTGGAACGAAGTGGCACTCATACAGGCCGGTGGCCGTCACCGGGAGCTCATCCCCGACGGTGAACTCGCCAGCGCTGGCCGCGACAAATACAGAGGCCTGAACCTACGGGGAAGCAACTGGGCTGCCACGTCGGTCTCCCCCGGCCCTCTTACGGTTACCTGGACGATCAGCGCACCGCACCGCACGCTCTACTACCGGGTATACATCACCAACGCTAGTTACACGCCAGACCAGCCCCTTACTTGGGACAACTTGGAGTTGCTAACCGAAACCGAACCACGTGATCCTGCACGGGAAGACAATATCGACGTAGTCCTACCTCAGCGGACCGGCCGTCACGTTCTCTACAGCATCTGGCAACGGTCCGATACGCCCGAAGCATTCTACTCTGCCAGCGATATCGACTTCGGTAACGGTGGCAACGGCGGCGGCGGCGACCCAGATCCACCGGCAACCTTCACCGTTACGACGGACACGAACGGTGGCGGTAGCGTTTCACTGGACCCCGCCCGCGAGAGCTACACTGCGGGAAGCACGATCACCGCAACGGCGACCCCGGATGCCGGCTACAGCTTTGCTAACTGGAGTGGTGCCTCTACCAGCACCGATCCAACAATAAGCCTGACGGTAAACGAAGATCTACGTCTCGTAGCTCAGTTCGAACTAATCGACGATGGCGGTGATGACGGCGACGGCGGTGATGACGGCGGTGATGATGGCGACGGCGGTGATGATGGCGACGGCGGTGATGACGGCGACGGCGGTGGCGACGACGGCGGCGACGAAGGTTGCGCCGGTGCCGAAGCGGTTTCTCTGGACTTCGCGTACGACGGAAGTGGTACGAAGTGCTGGGTGATTACCGGTGACATTACCACGGTCAACTCTTGGGGTACCGGAGAAGTCCTTATCAACGGAGTGGACTACACCAATCGGTGGAGCAGCCAGGCGCCGGATAAGGTTGACGGAAAATACTACGTCTCCTACACGGCACCACACAGCTGGTCGCATTTTGAAGCGAAAGGAACTAACGCGCAGCGCTTACCCAGCACCGGCGTACAAGGTACCATCGGTGTTGCAACTGCTGAGCTGATGGTTTACCCGAACCCCTTCGAAGGCGCGACTACGCTTGAGTTCAAAGCCCCCGAGGAAGTACTGGAACTAGTGATCTCCGACCTTTCCGGGCGGGTGCTACGTACCTTCACGCAGGGCCAGATCCTCAAACGCACGTCAATCGGTAACAACCTTGGCAGCGGCGTTTACCTCGTAACCGCACGTTCGCAGACGGACAGCCAAACGATCCGTATCGTAAAGCAGTAATCACTGCCCCGATACGTTTCTGACGAAAAGTACCCCCGTCGCAATCTTGATTGCGGCGGGGGTCTTTTTATTGCAGACATAGCCATCAGGGCTGAGCGTGCCAAGTGACCGTCGTGGCCCCTAAAGCGCTGTTTGCCTAAAATTTTAGTAGGTTTGCTGGCAGAACACGCCCCGGTTGAATTTTATAATCCAACCATCTTATGTCATCACGTCTACACACCCACGCCCGCGATTTTCTGTTACGCGTCGGCCTTCTTTTACTCACTACACTATCCCTCAACGCCCAGTCGCCCGTAGCACAGCACGGCCAACTGAGCGTATCCGGCAACCAGATCGTCGATGCCAGTGGCAAGGCCACCCAACTGAAGGGCATGTCTCTTTTCTGGAGCCAGTGGATGCCGCAGTTCTACACCTCCGGTACCGTTAACTGGTTGGCGGATGACTGGAATTGCTCCGTCGTTCGTGCCGCCATGGCCGTTGACGAGGGGGGCTACGCCACCGCGCCCGCCCGCGAGCAGGCCAAGATTGAAACCGTCGTTGAGGCCGCCATCGCTAAGGGCATCTACGTCATCATCGACTTCCACACCCACCACGCCGAGGATTACCGCGCCGAAGCCAAGAAATTCTTCGGCGATATGGCCCGCAAATACGGGAACGAGCCTAACGTGATCTACGAGATCTATAACGAGCCGCTCGACGTAAGCTGGTCAAACGTCATCAAACCCTACGCACTCGAAGTCATCGAAAGCATCCGTGCCCATGACCCGGACAACATCATCGTAGTGGGTACGCGGCAATGGTCGCAAAAGGTAAGCGAACCGGCCGCCGATCCGATCCGGCAAGACAACATTGCCTACACATTGCATTTTTACGCCGGTTCCCACGGCCAAAGCTTGCGTGACGAAGCCAAACGGGCGCTCGATGCCGGCCTTGCTATCGTAGTAACTGAATACGGCTCTACGCTGGCAAACGGCGACGGCGACGTGTATCGAGACGAGACGCGTAAATGGTGGGACTTCCTAGATCAGCATAACCTCAGCCACGCTAACTGGTCCGTCGCCGATAAGCGCGAAGGGTCCGCCGCACTAACCCCCGGTGCCAGCGGAAATGGCGGCTGGCCGCTCAGTGAAATCACGGAATCAGGTAGATTCACCCGCGACGAACTGAGGAGTGACGACTCCGACGGCGGCGATAATGGCGACGAAGATGACGACGAGGACGATGGAGGTGACGGTAACGACGGCGATGACGGCGGTAATGACGACGATAACGGTGGGGAAAACGATGAAGCCTGCTCCGGGGAGCAACCCGTCGACCTCGATTTCAAGTACGACGGCACCGGCCAGAAGTGTTGGGTGATATCGGACGATATCAAGTACGTAAATAGCTGGAGCACTAGCAAAGTGACCATTAACGGTCAGGATTACACGAACGCCTGGAGCAGTCAAATGCCGGCTAAAGTAGACGGTAAATACTACGTGTCCTACTCCGCCGAACTGCCCTGGTCGCACTTCGAGGCTTTCGGGGGGGCGTCGAAAAGCTTAGTCAGTGCCAGTAAAAGTGGCAGTATCGCTACCGCTGACTTTGGAATGACCGTATACCCTAATCCCTTCAGTCGGGCCACCACGATCGAGTTCACGGCACCCGATGCGATTGAGGAACTGCACTTGACCGACCTGACCGGGCAAGTCGTTCGGGTCCTGAAGCAAAGTCAAATCCAACACCGCCTGAGTTTAGGTAGCGAACTGGCTAACGGCGTCTATATCCTCTCCGCCCGTACGGAGACCGGGCGGCATACGTTGCGCATCGTAAAGCAATAGTAACAGCTTCGAGTTTGGGGGCCCGCCGCCGTGACCCCGCTTACGGCGGCGGGCAATTTCCGCTAGCGCTTCGCAACTTTCGGGTACCTACCGGACCTCTCAACGGCATGGATTCTAATACGACCCCCTACACCGGGCAGACCTTGATCGACCTTGGTTTCACCCCCGGCCCCTGGTTCGCCGAAGCGCTCGCGTACCTCAACGCCAACCCGCTCGCCGGTGACGACCTTCGACTTTACTTGCACTCCGTTGCCCCCGAGCCCGTCCAGCAAATAGACCCCTTTACCCACCCTCAGACTTACTACCGGAACCTCCGCGCCGAAAACGATACCGAGCGCGACAACGTCGACAAAGTATTCGCCACGATGGACGAGGTCATGAAGACGCCCACCGCTGAGGTAGGGGCGGTCATGCCCGACGCCTGCCCGGCGGGTCCACTCGGTACCATCCCCGTCGGTGGGGTAGTGGCTACCCGGAACGCTATTCACCCGGCGATGCACTCCGCGGACGTCTGTTGCTCCGTGATGATCTCTTACTTGGGGGATACTCCCCCTAAGGACGTACTCAACGCGGCGCACAACGCTACCCACTTCGGCCCCGGCGGCCGGCCGCGTAACGAGCACTGGGAACTGCCCGGTGACCTGGATGCGCGCATCCGGCAGAACAAATTCCTGCACGAGGAGAAATTGCTTTATAAAGCGCACAGTCATCTGGGCACTCAAGGGGACGGCAACCACTTTTTGTACGTCGGTACCGTTGCCTCTACCGGCGAGACCGCCCTGGTAACCCACCACGGTAGCCGGGGCTTCGGGGCGGGCTTGTTCAGTGAGGGAATGCGGGTTGCCGAGCAGTTCCGCCGGCGGCTTTCGCCGGGGACGATGGCTAAGAATGCCTGGATCCCCTTCGATACCCCGGAGGGGGAAGCGTACTGGGAGGCCCTGCAGATCGTGCGGGAGTGGACCAAGCTCAACCACGCCATGATCCACGACGCCACCGCCAAGGGGGCCAAAGCGCCCGTTAGTAACCGGTGGTGGAACGAGCACAACTTCGTTTTCAAGGACGGCGATCTGTTTTATCACGCCAAGGGGGCTACGCCGCTGGACGATAAGTTCGTGCCCGATAGCCAGGATGGTCTGCGGTTGATCCCGCTGAATATGGCCGAGCCCATTCTGATCGTACGCGGTAAGACCACCAAGCGAAACCTGGGCTTTGCCCCCCACGGTGCCGGGCGGAACAAAAGCCGGACGCAACACATCAAATCCAAGGGTGGGCGAAGCGCCGAGCAGATCTTCAGGGAGGAAACGGCTGGGCTCGACGTCCGCTTCTACTCAAAGCGGATTGACATCAGTGAGTTACCCTCCGCCTACAAAAACGCGGATACGGTACAGCGGCAGATGGAGCAGTACGGCCTCGGGGAAGTGGTGGACCGGGTACTGCCCTACGGCTGCATCATGGCGGGGAATACCGGGCGGCACGGTCGGCGCAAACGCCGGCGTTAGTTGCTGACCGCCCGAGCAGGCCCCCACCGGGTGCTTAATTGCCTAGCCGCCAAAGGACTTCTTCCCGGACGGCCCCGCCGACCAGGCAGACACCGGTATTAAGTACGATCAACGCCAGCGTGCCCTGCCAAAACCAGGGTGCGCCGGTGTATTTGGCCATAGCTGCCTGGGAGACCAAACAGACGCCGAACCCGATGACGGCCAGGCCTACGGGGGCCAGAATGAGCCAGCGGCGGTAGTGGGGGGAGGTGGCCATGAACGTAGAATAAAGGGTGAACCGATAGGAGTATAAAGCCGGTAGAGCACTACAAATCAGGCTGGGGCAGATTGTTTACCGATACGTAAGGAAATCGTAAAGCAACGGACGGGAATGCGGAAGCGCATTGTTTTCACGTTAGGGCGTTGTTATATTTACGCGGACTTCACTAGTACGGATATGAAAAGTTTTCACGAGTTCTCCTTCACCGAACAGCGACAGATACAAGAATTGATTGCCGCCGCCTGGGCTGAATCCGGCGAATTGGGGGCGGAACCCAGCGAATCGTCCCCACCACTCGTCGATACCCTTTCCCTCGCCGAGCTGATCGGGCCGGGCTATACTTTCCCTTCGATCGACGGTATTACGGTGGATGCCGCGGAACGAGCGATCGGCGACATCGCCCGGCGGCTTGCTAGGCGGGGGGTCGTCCTCCACGGTGCCAAGTGGCTGGGAAGCGTGGAATATTATTGCTGGATGGTGAGCTACCTGATGAAGTACCGGGTTCGGGCCAACGTCGCGCCCCACCGAAAAGAGGTGCTGCACTATACGAAGCTCGTGCCGAATAGCGTGGATAACATCTTCCTGACATTAGAGGGCTTCACCACCGAGTTGTTCGGCCTATTGGTCGTACCCCGCTCGCGGTGGCTGGCGTCGCCGGCCCCCGATAAGCACCGTATGCTCCCCGGCCAACAGCGTTATCTGACCGCCTGGCAGGAGGGTTTTTTGAGCACGCAGTTGTCGGAACTGCGGCCGCTCGCCGTTTACGACCTACTGCGGGGGGAGGGCATCCGGGTCAAGTTCCGTATCGAGTATTCCGGGTTTTACGAAAACCGGCAACGCGTGGAGTTCTCCGGCAACGGCTTCGCGGAGATGGTACTGGAGGATGGCGTCTGGCGGATCCGGCGGATGGCCTTCCCCGGGTTCTCGTTCGGTCAATTTGCCTGAGGCCGGGTTTGAGGCTCTGCTCTTTACTCCTTCAAGACTGCACCTGCGACCTCGCAAAATAAAAAGCGCCTTCGACTCGGTGACTAAACGGACCGACTTGCGTCTGATGTTGGTGAGATGCGGAACGATTGTTACCTTTGCGGCGAAATTGATACCCAGCGGGTAGCAAGCTGTTTTTCCCCAGCACTATTTTTCACACTGTCAAAGTACACGTACTGTCATCACCGAGCCCCCGTGCCCCGCGGGCGTTCAACCAAATTCCCCTCCTTTCCAGCTTTGGTGCATCACCTCAGTTAGGCCGCTTACCCATAGCACCCACCGGCCCGTCACCGAAGTATAGTATATTACAACACTGATTAATATAACCTCATTATGGCTAAACGCGCACTAATCACCGGTGTCACCGGGCAGGACGGAACCTACCTGTCCGAACTTCTTCTTTCCAAAGGTTACGAAGTACACGGCATTAAGCGTCGGGCATCCTTGTTCAACACGGACCGCATCGACCACCTCTACCAGGACCCACACGTAACCGAACGCAACTTCATCCTTCACTACGGCGACCTGACCGACTCTACGAACATGGTTCGGATCGTTCAGGAGGTACAACCCGACGAGATCTACAACCTCGGCGCGATGAGCCACGTGAAGGTGAGCTTCGACATGCCCGAGTACGCCGCTGACGCGGACGGCCTCGGCACCACCCGACTGCTGGAAGCGATCCGCCTACTCGGCCTGACCGAGAAAACGAAATTCTACCAGGCATCTACCTCCGAGCTGTACGGCCTCGTACAGGAAGTACCCCAATCGGAGACCACGCCGTTCTACCCCCGCTCCCCCTACGCAGTGGCTAAGATGTACGCCTACTGGATCACGGTCAACTACCGGGAAGCCTACGGCATGTACGCCTGTAACGGCATCCTTTTCAACCACGAATCCCCCCTCCGCGGCGAGACGTTCGTCACCCGCAAGATCACCCGCGCGGTCGCCAAGATCAGCCTGGGTCTGCAGGATAAGCTCTACCTGGGTAACCTCGATGCCAAGCGCGACTGGGGTCACGCCCGCGACTACGTAGAAGGTATGTGGCGCATGCTGCAGCAGGAGACCGCCGAAGACTTCGTGCTGGCCACCGGCATCACCACGAAAGTTCGTGACTTCGTGATCATGAGCTTCCGCGAGGTAGGCGTCGAGCTGGACTGGACGGGCGAAGGCGTGAACGAGGTAGGCACGATCTCCAGCGTAGACAACCCTGACTTCCCCCTCGCCGTCGGTACCGAACTGGTAGCCGTCGACCCCCGCTACTTCCGCCCCACCGAAGTCGAACTACTGCTCGGCGACCCGCGTAAGGCCAAGGAGAAACTGGGCTGGGAAGCTACCTATACCCTCGCGCAGATGTGTTCTGAAATGGTAAAGGCCGACGTCGAAACGTTCCGCCGCGATCAGCTGCTCAAAGAAGCCGGCTTCACCGTTCGCAACCAGTACGAATAAACATGGACAAACAAGATAAAATTTACATTGCCGGGCACCGAGGTATGGTGGGCTCGGCGATAAAGCGGAACCTGGAAGCGAAGGGTTTCACCAACATCGTCACCCGCACCAGCCGTGAGTTGGACCTGCGTGAGCAGATGGCCACCAGAGAATTCTTCGCCCGGGAGAAGCCCGACGTAGTGGTGCTCGCCGCCGCCAAAGTCGGTGGTATCCTGGCCAATAACACCTACCGGGGGGAGTTCCTTTACGATAACCTCATGATCGAGGCCAACGTGATCGAGGCCGCCCGCGTGAACGGAGTCAAGAAGTTACTTTTCCTGGGTTCTTCCTGCATCTACCCGAAGCTCGCCGAGCAACCGTTGAGCGAAGAATCTTTGCTGACCGGCCCGCTGGAAAGCACCAACGAGCCATACGCGATCGCCAAGATCACCGGCATCAAGCTTTCCGACGCTTACCGGAGCCAGTACGAGATGGATTTCATCTCCGCGATGCCGACCAACCTGTACGGCCCGAACGACAACTACGATCTGAAGTCGAGCCACGTACTGCCGGCCCTCATCCGTAAGTTCCACGAAGCCAAACAATCCGGCGCGCCGGAGGTAGTCATGTGGGGCACGGGCTCCCCGAAACGGGAATTTCTGCACGCGGACGATCTGGCCGAAGGCTGCGTATTCCTGCTCGAGAACTTCAGCGGTTACGGCCCGGTAAATATCGGCACGGGTGAAGACCTCTCCATCCTGGAGCTGGCCGAGATGATCAAAGACGTCGTCGGCTACGAAGGCGAGATCACCCACGACCTGACCAAGCCGGACGGCACCCCCCGTAAGTTGATGAACGTGAGCAAGATCCACGAGATGGGTTGGAAGCACGAGATCGGGCTGCGGGAAGGGATCGAAAGCGTTTACGCATCCCTGAGCGACAAGGATTGGTACTAAACAACGATCTTCGCCCGCGCTAACCTCAATTCTTATTTATGGGCGAATCCAAAACCGCGTTAATCACCGGTGCAGCCGGCTTTCTAGGCTCTCACCTCGCTGACCGACTGCTGGCCGAAGGGTTCCACGTAATAGGAATGGATAATTTGCTGACGGGGTCGATGGATAACATCGCCCACCTGATGCAGCGCGAAGATTTCACCTTTTATCACCACGACGTAAGCACCTTCGTGCACGTTGCCGGTGAGCTGGATTACATCCTGCACTTTGCCAGCCCGGCCAGCCCGATCGACTACCTCAGGATGCCGATCCAAACGCTGAAGGTCGGAAGCCTCGGGACCCACAACCTCCTGGGGCTAGCCAGAGCAAAGAACGCGCGGATGCTGATCGCTTCCACGAGTGAAGTTTACGGGGACCCCCTCGTGCACCCACAAACGGAAGACTATTGGGGGAACGTTAACCCCGTCGGCCCACGTGGCGTTTACGACGAGGCTAAACGGTTCCAGGAGGCCATGACGATGGCCTACCATACTTACCACAAGCTGGAGACGCGTATCGTACGCATCTTCAATACCTACGGGCCACGGATGCGCACCGATGACGGCAGGGTACTCCCCGCCTTCATCAGTCAGGCCATCCGCGGTGAGGGGCTGACGGTGTTCGGTGACGGGAGCCAAACCCGCTCTTTTTGCTACGTAGACGACCTCATCGAGGGCATCTACCGCTTGCTTCTAAGCGACTACAGCGGCCCCGTCAACATCGGAAATACCGATGAGATCAGCGTGCTGGACTTCGCCGGCGAAATCCTGGAACTGGTCGGTAACCCAAACGCGAAACTAATCAACCGCCCCCTACCCGTCGATGACCCCCAGATGCGCCGACCGGACATCAGCCTGGCCAAGAAACTACTGGGCTGGCAACCGACGGTCACCCGCGCGGAAGGATTGAAACGAACCTTACCATATTTTTTACAGAATGTGAAAAGTGTGTAGTCGAGAAGAGCCACTCTTCCAGACTAATAGACTCCCAGACTAAAGAACGAATAGACTAATCTTCTAACTTATAACCCCCACCGTCAAGCGCGCACCTCAGCAAATTTCCTCAGTGCGTCTGACTAAACAAACACTGTCATTATGAATATCGCAGTAGTAGGTACCGGCTACGTCGGCCTCGTCTCCGGAACCTGTTTCGCCGAAACCGGCAATAACGTTTTATGCGTCGACATCGATCAGAACAAGGTCGATAAGATGCGCCAGGGTGAAGTGCCCATCTACGAGCCCGACCTCGAGGTGCTCTTCGAGCGCAACCAGCGCCAGGGCCGCCTTAAGTTCACTACCGACCTCCAGGAGGCCGTCGACATGGCCGAGATCATCTTCCTGGCCCTGCCCACCCCCCCCGGTGAGGACGGCTCGGCCGACCTCAAGTACATCCTCGGAGTAGCCGACGACCTTTCCAAGATCATCACCAAGTACACCGTGATCGTGGATAAGTCCACCGTGCCCGTCGGTACGGCCGAACGCGTGCACGCCGCACTGGCCAAGAACCTCGACGAAAGCCTCTTCGACGTCGTTTCCAACCCGGAGTTCCTGCGCGAAGGTGTTGCCGTGGATGACTTCCTCAAGCCCGACCGCGTCGTGATCGGTGCGGACACCAAGCAGGCCGAAGCGACCATGCGCCGCCTCTACGAGCCCTTCGTACGCAGCGGTAACCCCATCATCTTTATGGACCTGCGCTCGGCCGAGATGACCAAGTACGCCGCCAACTCCTACCTGGCCACCCGCATCACGTTCATGAACGAGATCGCCAACCTGTGCGAGATCGCCGGTGCCGACGTGGATAACGTCCGCCGCGGTATGGGTAGCGATAGCCGCATCGGTAAGCGTTTCCTCTTCCCCGGCGTCGGCTACGGCGGCTCGTGCTTTCCGAAGGACGTGCAGGCCCTGCACCACACCTCGGGCCAGCACGACTACGACTTCAAGATCCTCAACGCGGTCATGGACGTCAACGCCCGCCAGCGCCTGAAGGTGGCCGACAAAGTGGAGGCCTACTTCGGTAAGGACCTGAGCGGCAAGACGATCACGATGTGGGGCCTGGCCTTCAAGCCGAATACGGACGACATCCGCGAAGCCCCGGCGCTGTACACGATCGACCGGTTGCTCGAGGCCGGCGCTACGGTCCGTGCCTTCGACCCCGAGGCGATGGACAACGTCAAGGCCATCTACGGCGATAAGGTGACGTTCTGCGACGATCAGTACGAAGCCCTGAAGGACGCCGACTGCCTTACGATCATGACCGAATGGCCCGTTTTCCGTACGCCGGACTACAACTACATCAAGAGCCTCCTCAAAGCCCCCGTCATCTTTGACGGCCGTAACCTCTACGACCTCAAGCACATGCGGGAGCTCGGCTTTTATTATGACAGCATCGGCCGCTCAAAGGTCACGCTGCCCGCCAGCAAAGCGACCACTACCGCTTAATGCACTTTAACTAGTATTCGTACGCCGCCCGTGCAACGCATGGGCGGCGTCTTACGACTTCTCTTACGAACGCTTGGTGGCATAACTGCCAGCCACTGGGTCTTGCCTACCTCATACTCCGGCTAAGACCGGCTTCCCCCCTGAAGACCCAGTGTGTTTAGATGGGTGGCGGAACTGAGGCCGCCCCCGTCTGTGTTTCAAGTGTTGTATTTTCGGAATTGCGCTTCCTCCCCCGTGAGGTGCGCAATTCTTTTTATTTGGTGAAGCCACACAATACCGAGATCATCCAGCCACGACCTACGGGCCCCGTATGGAACTTTCCCGAGCGCGCGGAAAGCGAAGCGATACGTTTAGCCCGGCTGACGGTGCATAACTATCTGACTGTCTGGCAAATGTTTTGCGAGGATGCCAGCCCCTTCGTCGATGGTCGCTTGACCAACCGGGAATGGCTGTACCATTACGTACGGGATCGTCACGCCACGGCGGCCTTTTCCAGTAAGAATGGTGGGGCGGACTATCTGGTGTACACCGAGGCGACCAAACGGCAACCGGAGCCCGCCGGGGTAGGGCATATATACGGGCTTAATCGATTGCACCATTCGGCTGCTCCACCGCCACCGCATATCGGGCTTTATTTAGCCGCACCGGCCCGCGGGCGGGGCCTCGGAGGTCGGGTGGCGCTCGCTTTGGAAGCGATAGTCAGGCGGGTACACCCTGCAGCTACGTCAATTATGGTGAATATCCACCGCGAGAATACCGCCAGCCTACGTTTATTTGAAAAACTGGGCTATAAAGAAAGCTCTAAGGCGCTCGGGGCGAAGCCACTGACCGGCCTGATCAAACGGATGTAGTCGAACGACTAATCAAGTAAATAGAAGACCTGAAACGTGCAGGCCCGGAAGCCTTGAAATGTATTACCTTCGGGTCAGCACTACACTCGAAGAACACGTTCACCCACCAGCAATAAAAGTCATTATGAATATCGCAGTAGTAGGTACCGGCTACGTCGGCCTCGTCTCCGGAACCTGTTTCGCCGAAACCGGCAATAACGTTTTATGCGTCGACATCGATCAGAACAAGGTCGATAAGATGCGCCAGGGTGAAGTGCCCATCTACGAGCCCGACCTCGAGGTGCTCTTCGAGCGCAACCAGCGCCAGGGCCGCCTTAAGTTCACCACCGACCTCCAGGAGGCCGTCGATATGGCCGAGATCATCTTCCTGGCCCTGCCCACCCCCCCCGGTGAGGACGGCTCGGCCGACCTCAAGTACATCCTCGGGGTAGCCGACGACCTTTCCAAGATCATCACCAAGTACACCGTGATCGTGGATAAGTCCACCGTGCCCGTCGGTACGGCCGAACGCGTGCACGCCGCACTGGCCAAGAACCTCGACGAAAGCCTCTTCGACGTCGTTTCCAACCCGGAGTTCCTGCGCGAAGGCGTTGCCGTGGATGACTTCCTCAAGCCCGACCGCGTCGTGATCGGTGCGGATACCAAGCAGGCCGAAGCGACCATGCGCCGCCTCTACGAGCCCTTCGTACGCAGCGGTAACCCCATCATCTTTATGGACCTGCGCTCGGCCGAGATGACCAAGTACGCCGCCAACTCCTACCTGGCCACCCGCATCACGTTCATGAACGAGATCGCCAACCTGTGCGAGATCGCCGGTGCCGACGTGGATAACGTCCGCCGCGGTATGGGTAGCGATAGCCGCATCGGTAAGCGTTTCCTCTTCCCCGGCGTCGGCTACGGCGGCTCGTGCTTTCCGAAGGACGTGCAGGCCCTGCACCACACCTCGGGCCAGCACGACTACGACTTCAAGATCCTCAACGCGGTCATGGACGTCAACGCCCGCCAGCGCCTGAAGGTGGCCGACAAAGTGGAGGCCTACTTCGGTAAGGACCTGAGCGGCAAGACGATCGCGATGTGGGGCCTGGCCTTCAAGCCGAATACGGACGACATCCGCGAAGCCCCGGCGCTGTACACGATCGACCGGTTGCTCGAGGCCGGCGCTACGGTCCGTGCCTTCGACCCCGAGGCGATGGACAACGTCAAGGCCATCTACGGCGATAAGGTGACGTTCTGCGACGATCAGTACGAAGCCCTGAAGGACGCCGACTGCCTTACGATCATGACCGAATGGCCCGTTTTCCGTACGCCGGACTACAACTACATCAAGAGCCTCCTCAAAGCCCCCGTCATCTTCGATGGCCGTAACCTCTACAACATCGGTGACCTAGAGGAGCTCGGCTTCCACTACGACAGCATCGGCCGGCGGAAAGCGAATGCTTAGCTGTCGGCATGATTTAAAGGTGTTTGTTAATTCCCGTCGCGGGGCTAGCTTTGAAGGTAAACATCCCTTTAAAACTCCCTTATAATGGCTAGTAGTTTAGCACCCCTCGACGACGGTATGTCCACCACCGGTATATCTCTGAATACCCAAGACTTGGCGCACCTGCTTACGACGGGTAAATGGGCGCGCTTCATAGCCATCGTCAGCTTCATTAGTATAGGTCTTTCCGTTCTGGGTCTGGTGTTTGTCGGCAGTTCCTTTGCATCTGTCGGTGCCGCGTCGCCTCTGGCTTTTGCCCCCCTGATCGGTGGGGTATGGATCGTTGTGCTGTACGCTATAATCATCGGCATTCAGTTGTACCCGACGATCAAGTTGTTTCAATTCTCCAACGGCATCATGGATGCGGTAAACTCGAGGAACGGCGTAGCTGCCTCTACCGCGTTTGCCGCCCTGAAAAGCCTTTACAAGTTTCTGGGCATTCTCGTGATCGTGTTTATCGCCATTTACGTGCTCCTTATCGGCGGCGTCTTACTCGGCGGGGCGGTTATCTAGAGAGCGTGTTCGACTATATAGTTGAACTGCCTTGGAATTGTGAGATTATGGCGACGCTATTTTTTCGACTCGCCAGGCGAAAAACGTAGGCGAAGCGGTGGCTTCGACGAGGCTTTTCAACGCAGTGAGGCGAGAAAAGAGCTAGACAGAAATCACAAGATCAGGGTGGTTCAACTATAACTACTCGTGTAGTTTGTCCCACTTCTTTCGCCCCAGCCGGAACTTTGTTTTGGCGGTACCGTCCTCCTTTCGTAGCGCTTGTAAAAAGACCTTCCACCCCGCTTCCTCGTAACCCATCTTCGCTGGGGCCTCATCCAGCACGCCACGGCGAAAATTTTTCCATACGGGTACGGAAACCAGTAGGTCGGGGCCGCCATCGAGGCTATAACTTCCTTCGATGAAAAGGTGTAACGGGCTGCTTTGCAGCTCGGTGCGGGGGATCTTCATTACTCCATTGACTATTTCCAGCTCACCGATGAGCGGGGCGATGGCAACCTCACGGAACCGCTTCTGCATAAGTAGCTTCTTGCCCAGAGCTTCCAGCGGCAGCCAATCATCGAGTTGAAGCCCCTCAATAGCGTAGGTCAAACTGCCGTCGGTGCTATCCGGGACGAAGGACCGCTCCGGTTCGTTGAGGTAGCCGGTCATGTTGCCCGTGAGGCTTAGATGGCCGCGTACGCTACCGATGCTATCCCCACGCAGGGAAAGCACCTCCTTAAGCTCGCCGAAGAGGCGGCCGGCATCTAAATTGTCCACGCGCCAATTGACCGAGAAGGGGGATTTCTCCAAGCTATCCAGGGCGTAAACCGCATCGAGGGCTACCTCGCTGCCGTCATCTAACTTGAAGCCGGTCCGCTCCAGCAATAACTCCTGGTTATTCCTTACGCTCAGGCCGGTAGTCACGTTCAGCAGGGCCGTGCCGGGCTTGAGGTGAAAGGTATCGACGCGAAGGCTCATGTTCGGCCGGAACGAATTGAACACCCCGCCGGTGGCGGAGAGCATTCTTTTAAGATTAAAGCTACCCGTATCCTGATTCGAGGTGTCGCCCGTCTGAATGAATTCCGTCAGATCTTCGTAACCCAAGACTTCCGCGGTAAGGTCCGCCTCCACGGTGAAGGGCTCGGCCGTGGCGGTAGAGTCGGGGAAGAGGAAAGTGGCGAGGCGGTTGAGGTGGCCGACGAGGTTGACGCTTCGATTGGTCGAGTCGGTCACCAGTTGCAGGGCGTAATCCGCCCGCTCATCCGCTACCCCGACGCTGAAGGATTTGACCGGGATGAAAACGTCCGCCGGCCGGTAGTGGATTCGGCTATCGGAAATGGAGAGGTCGAGCGTTCCCGTACGCACGATCTGCGCTACGTCCTCCGGGTTACCCGTAACGTCAAGATCGACCTCGAAGTGGCCCTCCCCGAAGAAGAAATTCTCCGCGGCAAATAGGGCGTTGACCACCTGGGGGTCGCCCTCGAGGTGCGCTATGGTATGGAGCCCACCGGCGCTGGGGGTGTAGTCCAACGTACCGGAAAACAGCGCGGCCCGGCCGTCATTGAAGGCCAACTTGCCCGAGTTGTGCCCCATCACGATACCGATGCTGTCGGCGATCCGCCCGCTGTGAGCCAACTCGATGTGCAGGTCATCGGGTAACTCATCGAGCTCTTTGGGCAACTGTAAGCCAAAGTAATCGAGGGGGTCGCGGATCCGATTGACGTTCAAGTGGTCGGCGAGGAAGTTGAGCTTAAAGTCGGTAGACCCTGGTTCGTTGAGGTCCAGGCGGGCACCGAACTTCATATTACTGCCCGCCCAGTCGAAAGAGGTCTTTTCCAGCACGAGCGTATCGCCACTGAAGTGCAGCCCCGTCGAAAAGCCGGTGACGTCAAATACGTCGTAGTAAGCCAGCGTATCGAAGCGTGCCGATAGGGAAGGGTTAAAGGTATTTTCGAGGCCCATAAGCGTTGCCTTCATGGCTGCTACTTGCCGTGCGTCGCTGACCTCCGGCTCCTGACTCCGCAGCGTCGTATCGGGTTCGTTACCATCGGCCAGGTTGGCCAGTTCGCCCCCCTCCCCGAAAAGGGCGCGAAAATCGGTCCAGTTAAGCGCCTCGGTGTGGAAGGCTACGTTGGTGTTGATTTGGCCGGCCGGTAGGTCGATGAGTAACGGGGCCAGGTTATCGAGGTCACCCATCAGCTCGAACTCGAAACCGGTGGAGATCGGGGCGCTACTGATCTCAAAAAGAATGTCCTGCCCCGTTTTACCGACCTCTATGCGCTTGAAGGGGAAGCTGATTTCGGCCGGTTCGTAAGCTACCTGAGTGTCGTAAAATTGGATTTCCCCATCGGTAGACTGTACCAGGCCTTCAAAGTCGAGTAGGGAGTGGCTTACGGTAGCATCCATCGAAAAGCGGCCGCGGCGAAAGAAGAAGGCATCGTTATTCAGGTAGTCCGATACCGCCGAGGCCGGCCCGGAAAAATGTAGGTCACTACGCAGAATAGGATCCTTACCGGCTACCGCCACCTTCGCGTGCGGGGTCTCGATCAAAATATTACCCAGGTAGACGGCCTGTACGTCATCCGCCAGTACGCGGAGATTCTTTTTGCTGTCGGGGATGCCCCCTTCCGCAACCGTCAGCCGGTTCACCAACGAGCCACGGCCGTACACCCGCCTGAACTGATGTTGCTTCAGCCGGACGTCCTGCCCGGTCATCCTGAACGCCAAAGTCACTTCCGGGTCGCTGCCGCTGGATAAGGGGGTAACGATGTCCGCCCGCACGGGGAAGCGACCGGACACGAAGTAGTCATCCAGCTTATCCTGCAGGTCGGCGTTCAGGATGGCCCGCGTCGGTTCGTAGCCGATGGAGTCCGCCTCGATGACGATGTGGCTGAGCGCTTCCTTCTCGCGCCGTATATCGGCCGCCAGCCTTAGTAACTGACCGTTGATTACCAGGTCGGTACGTGGAAACTGTAGTAGCGAATCGCCGAAAATGAGCTGGACGGGCCCCGTCAGCCGGGAGTCTTGTAGGTATCCTCCCTTTTGCGTGTTGAAGGCGAGCGTCTCGACGTCTAAGTCGACCTCGCCGACCGCGTGTAGCTCTCCGGCGTCGGTACGGTCGACCACGGATTGCACGCAGCGTGCGAGTGCGATGATCCGCTTGTTTTTCGGGGGGTGGATGTAGCGGATGGTCACCCGGTCTAAATCCACCATCAGGCCCTCCCAGTCCACGCTGAGGGGGGAGGGGATGCCGGGGCCCTCCGGGGGGGTGGAGGTCGTATCCTTCGAGCCCAAGTGGCCGTAGTTGAATGTGCCGCTGGAGTCGCTCTCCAGGTGAAACACCGCATCGTAAACGATGATTTCTTCGATCTGGATACGACCCAGCAGCAGGTTGTCTAAGTCGATCTGGGTCCTGACCCGTTGGGCGTTGATCAGTTCGGGTTGTGGGAGCGAGCGGGTAGTATCCCGTACTACCAAGCTGTCTACGGTAAACGATACGTGGGGGAAGTCCTTCCAAATCTCCAACCGTACTTCTCGCATCTGTACGTTCAGGCCCTTGGTAGACATGTAGTCCTGCAAAAGCTTTTCCTGGTTAGATTCCAGGTAGTCGTTGGCGTAATAAAGCGTTATACCGGCCGCCAACAATAGCAACAGTACGAAACCCAAAAACCAACGCAGGATCGTTTTAAGCATGAATGCGGAGGCGGATGACCAAGGCGGAAACAGATAGGTGAGGCGTACTGCCTAAGCTAACCGTAATAGTTAGCTGGTTGGGTGGCAGTCGACTATTTGATAAAACGCTAAATTCGGTATGCCGGTTCCCGTACCCCCGAATTCCATTCGCCCACTGGCCGCGGTCAACATCGGGTAGCCTCGGCACGTTAGCGCTTTGAAGACTGCCAGGCAGTTCCTTCACCCATATTCTTTCATTCCAGACCAACAATTTACATGTTCACCCTCCCCGATCTTCCATACGCCTTTGATGCCCTCGAACCCCACATCGATGCGCGCACGATGGAAATCCACCACGGCAAACACCACGCCGGCTATACCTCAAAACTCAACGCGGCGCTAAAGGGAACCGGCCACGAAGGCAAACCCATCGAAGAAGTCCTCAAGAACGTAGGGTCCGCTTCTACGGGCGTACGCAACAACGGCGGCGGCTTCTACAACCACTCCTTATTCTGGCAGGTGATGAGCCCGGATGGCGGCGGCCAGCCTTCCGGTGATTTGGCCGATGCCATCAGCAAAGCTTTCGGTAGCTACGAAGGCTTCAAAGAAAAGTTTTCCAACGCCGCCGGCTCTCGCTTCGGCTCCGGTTGGGCCTGGCTCATCGTAAAGTCCGACGGCAGCCTCGCCGTCACCTCCACCCCCAACCAGGATAACCCCCTGATGGACGTAGCCGAAGAAAAAGGCACCCCCATCCTTGGCATCGACGTCTGGGAGCACGCCTATTACCTCAACTACCAGAACCGCCGCCCCGCATACGTAGATGCTTTTTTCTCGGTCGTTAACTGGAGCGAGGTAAGCAAGCGCTACTCCGCCGCCAAGTAATCCTCAGCCCGTAGTTTTCCGCCCAAATGACCGACGCCGGGAGCTACGCACGCAACTTCCTACGCCGCCGCCAGGCCACCTTCGATCCGTCACGGTTCCAGGGGTGGGGGCGGCGGCGTAACTATTTCGAGGGGTGGTACTTCAAGGTGGTCGTGCCGGGGCGGAATCTTGCCTACGCCTTCATCCCCGGCATCACTCATGGCCCGGATGGCAGCGGGCACGCCTTCTTACAGGTATTGGACGGGGTAGCCGCAACCTCCAGCTACCACACTTACCCGATTGACGCGTTCCGCCCCGCAGCCGACCGCTTTTTCCTCCGGCTGGGCGAGCATGAATTCAGCCGCGATCGCCTACGTATTCGACTTCCGGCCCTAAAGGTCGACCTCCAGCTTATCGACCCCGTCCCCTGGGTGCCCCGGCGGCTCGCACCGGGTATCATGGGTTGGTACGGCTTCGTACCGCGCATGCAGTGCTACCACGGCCTGGTGAGTTTCCACCACGGGCTGGCCGGTTCGATCACGGTCGGTGGGCGGGTGCACGACGCGGGTGGCGGCAGGGGCTACACGGAAAAGGATTGGGGCAGCGGCTTCCCCTCCGCCTGGGTGTGGTGCCAATCCAATCATCTCTCCGGCGAGCGAGCGCCGGCCAGTCTCATGGCGAGCGTCGCAAAAATTCCCTGGCTCGGTAGCTCCTTCACCGGCTTCCTGGCGACCTTTTATCTTCGGGGGGAGCTCCATTTATTTACTACTTGGGCGAGTGCGCAGGTGCAATGTTTATTCAGTAAAGAGCAAAGCACCGTAACCCTAAACTTCACGGCCCCGGGAAAGCAATTGAGCATTACCGGCAGCCCCGCCCCCGGCGGTAAGCTCATAAGCCCCGTCACGGCAGCCGGCATGTCCGGCAAGATCAACGAATCCCTCCAAGCTACTCTGCAAGTTGAGTTACGGCTGCAGGGTAAGCTGGCGTACTCCGGCACGGCCAGTTGGGCGGGTTTGGAAGTTTCGGAGCTGGCGGCCACTTTGCTTTAGGGCGGTCACTAGTACTAACGGACTAACGCGCGCCCTATCTCTTCCTACGCCGCCTTACCTCCTCCACGATCTCCTCCCCGAACAGGCGCTCGTCGAGCTTCTTCTCTACCACGCGGAGCTTGCGCACGGTTTGTTGGTATTCCCGTTTGATGCGGGCGGTCTCGTCTTTCGGAAGTAGTTTATTGGCACTTCCCTGCTCGAGTTGGCGAATCAGTTCCCCCTGCCGTTGGCGGAGGCGACCGGCGACCCGACTGAGGCGGATACCACGGAAGCCGCCCCGCAGGCGGAGGGAGGTGACGACCATCGATAGGGTGGGAAGGGTAGTATCGACCAGGAAGTGCGTCCGGACGAAGCTGGTTTCGAACTGCCAGTGGATGAGTTGGGCGATGAGGTAACTGACTGCGAGGGCGACGCCACCGACCATGGCGATGATGAAGCTTTCGCTGCTCAGTTCATCGACTTTCCGCGCTTTGCCCGAAAGGCTTTCTAGACTAGAGGAGGGTTCGGGCATCTGGCGAACGCAGGGTCTGGGTTATTAAGCCATCGGCTCTAAAGAACGCTCCAGGCTAAGCAGGCGCTCGGATTTGGCGCGTATGTTTTTAAAGCGGCGCATCAACAACGCTTGCGTGACGAACAGAACGACGAGTACGACTGGTGCGAGGATCATGACCGTAGCCGTCCACTCTTCCGCCGGGAATTCGGCGCTGCGGATGAAGGCCCAGGTCATACCGATACAGGTAAGCAGGATGAGGCCGAGGTTGGCCCGGTAGATCAACCAGCCGGCGCTGAGCTTACGATTGAGTTGTTGTGCTTCTCGTTCCAAACTTTCTTCAATGGTTAACAGCGCGGCGTGAGATTGCTGCTGAGAGGCGATCAGTTGCGGTGCGTCGATGGTGAGTAGGGGAGCGGTAGCGCCGGCGGCAGCGACCCCGCCGCCCCGCGGCTCTTTTCGAGCGGAAGTGAGGTACACGATGCGATTATCCAATTCGATGCGGTAATGATCGGCCCAGGGCTGGAAGTTGCCGGCGGGTAAGCTTTCGCGGTGGCTTCGCAGTGCCGCCGCGGCTGTTTTAGATCCGCCTTGTTGGCTGCTCCTGCTCATAAGTGGTTAAACGCTATAACACGATAAAGATACGGCTGGTTGGATATGTGTGCCAACACGGCTTTTACTCCCTCAACATCCGCCGCAAGATCTTTCCGACATTGGATTTCGGCAGCTCGTCGCGGAACTCAATCGCCTTGGGCACTTTGTAGCCGGTCAAGTGTTCGCGGGCGTACGCTTCCACCTCCTTTTCCGTCAGCGAAGCCTCCGACTTTACGACGAAGAGCTTGACGACCTCGCCGGATTTCTCGCTGGGCACGCCGACGGCGGCGCATTCCAGGATCTTGGGGTGCCCCGCCATTACGTCCTCCACCTCATTGGGGTAGACGTTGAAGCCGGAGACCAGGATCATATCCTTCTTACGGTCGACGATCCGGAAGAAACCATCCTCACTCATCGTGCCGATGTCGCCGGTTTTGAGCCATTCGCCATCCATTACCTTGGCCGTTTCTTCGGGGCGGTTGTAGTAGCCCTTCATCACCTGCGGCCCTTTTACGTGGAGCTCCCCCCTTTCCCCCACCTTGCCGGGGCGGTCTTCCTCCTCGTGCCAGATGCGCATGTCGGTGCTGGACATGGGTAGCCCGATCGTACCGATCCGCTGGTGCTCGTTGAGTGGGTTCATATTGGTGACCGGGCTGGCTTCCGTTAGCCCGTACCCTTCACTGAGGGGGACGGCGGTGACCTTTTGCCAGGCTTCCGCGACCGGCCGCTGTACGGCCATGCCACCGCCCACTGCCAGGATGAGGTGCCTGAAGTCGAGTCGTTTGAAGTCTTTATTATTGATCAGCCCGTTAAAGAGGGTGTTCACCCCGGTCATCCCGCCGATCTTGTTGTCCTTGAATGCTTTGACGATCGTGGATAGATCGCGGGGGTTGGTGATCAGCACGTTGCAGATGCCGTAAGAGAATAGCCCGAAAGCGTTGACCGACAGGGCGAAGATGTGATAAAGCGGCAGCGGGCAGAGCATACGCCGCTCACTACCTTCGTCGAGCTTCGTGGCCATCCACACGCGTGCTTGCAGCGAGTTGGCAACGAGGTTCCTGTTAGTCAGCATCGCTCCTTTACTCACCCCGGTAGTGCCCCCGGTATACTGTAGGGCAATGGTATCGTCCGGCTTGCCTTCGAAAGTAGGTAGTTCATGCTTCCCCCCCTCGTCCAGGGCCGTCGAAAAGGTTTCCGCCCCGGGCAGGTCGTACTTCGGCACCATGTTCTTGACGCTGCGAACCACGAAGTTGGTGATGCCCCCCTTGAAAAATCCGAGCAGCTCGCCAATACTCGTGGTAATGACGGTTTTGATGCTCGTCTCGCCGATGATCTCCTGCAGGTTGGCCGCGAAGTTCTCCGCGATCACGATTGCCTTAGCGCCGGAATCATTGAATTGGTGTTTCATCTCCCGCGGGGTATAGAGCGGGTTAGTATTTACCAACGTTAAGCCGGCCTTCAGCACGCCGTGCAGGGCAATGGGGTACTGTAGCAGATTGGGCATCATCAGCGCCACCTTATCCCCCGGCTGTAGCCCCCGGTAGTGCAAATAGGCGCCGAAAGCGGTAGACATCCGATCCAACTCCCTGTAAGTGATGGACTTACCCATGCACACGAAAGCGGGCTTGCCGGCAAACTTCTCCGTCGCCTCCCCCAACAGGTCCACAAGCGTAGGGTAGGGTGTAGTATCGATGTTGGCGGGGATGCCGGCGGGATACTGAGCGAGCCATGGGCGCTGATCGGACATAGAATGAAGGGGTTTACTTGTTTTGGGTAAATATAGGCGGCAGCGCGCTTCTTTTAACCGACCTCCCTTCTTACGGCTACCGGCACCGCAGACACTCATGTTCCCACATCAACTAAAACATGGCCGGAAGTGTTTATATTGGGTGCGCTAGCTTTGTCGTACCTCCTACTTGTCACCGCCGTATTATCTTGCGCCCGACAAGCTTTAAGCCGCCACCCATTACCGCAGGCCGGGCGAATCAAAACAGTTCAAACCACCCCTTACCATATATGGAACACGGAATTCTCACTGAAGGCCAACAGAAAGATGCCGATCTCATCGCCACCCTATTAGACAAAGTAGTTAAGAAAAAAGGTTTCGAGAACATCTGCGCCAACGCGGAAGGCTACGAAACCCCCGCCAAGATTCGCCGCGGTAAAGACACCGACGAATACTTCATCCCCGACGTCACCGGCGAAGTCAACGGCCGCAAATCTTACTTCGAGCTGGGTATGAAATCCGATGACATCCGTCAGCTCGTCACTAAATGGCGGCTGCTGAGTACCATCGCCGGGCTCAAGCACGGTAAGCTCTACCTCGCCGTACCCCGCGGCCACATGGCCTTCACCAACCGCATCCTTGCTGACTACCCCATCAATGCGGAAGTCGTAAAGATCTAGAGCTTAGGCACGAGAATTTAAAAATCCCCTATAAGCACTAGTGCCTGTGGGGGATTTCTATTTGTGGACGAAGGGGAAAAGGATGAGTGAATAATTTCCCAAACTCCACACCTTGTGGAAAAGTGACCACCGCAAAACCCAACCGTCCTACCCACGAACTGTTACTCTACCTTTACTCCCAAACCGGACCGGTGCCCACATAGCTGATTATTGGGCCCGTGCCACCGACTAGTACATGAGCGACGTAATCCACCACGAATGCGGCTTGGCCATGGTCCGCCTCCGCAAACCGCTTAGTTATTACCAACACAAGTACGGCACGCCCATTCACGGGCTCAAGTGCCTCCAGCTATTGATGCGCAAAATGCGTAATCGCGGGCAGGACGGCGCCGGCATGGCGACCATCAAGCTCGATCACCCGCCGGGTAAGAAATTTATCAGCCGCAAACGCTCCAACAAGACCAACTACCTGGATAATCTTTGGGAGGGCGTCTACCGCCGCTTCAATGAGCTTACCGACGAGCAACTCGCCGACGGCCCCTGGCTCAAGGCCAATCTGCCCTACACCGGCGAGCTTATGATGGGCCACCTCCGCTACGGTACCCACGGCAGCAACGCCATCGAAACCTGCCACCCCTTCCTCCGCCAGTCGAACTGGAAGACCCGCTGCCTCATCGTCGCCGGTAACTTCAACCTGACCAACGTCGACGAGCTCTTCGAAGAACTCGTCGAACTCGGCCAGTACCCGAAAGAGAAGTCGGACACCGTCACCGTCCTCGAAAAGATTGGCCACTTTCTGGACGACGAAGTCCAACGCATCCACCAATGGCATAAGCCCGATGGCTACAGCAATATTGCCATCAACGACATCATCGCCAAGGAGCTCGACGTGCAGCGCCTCCTTAAGCGCGCCAGCAAGAAGTTCGACGGTGGCTACGTCATGGGCGGTATGATCGGCCACGGAGATGGGTTCGTGATGCGTGACCCGGCCGGCATCCGCCCGGCCTTCTGGTTCCAGAACGATGAATTCGTCGCCGTAGCCTCCGAGCGCCCCGCCCTACAAACGGTGTTCGACCTCAACTTCGATGACATCAAAGAGGTTACCCCCGGCCACGCCCTCATCATTAAAAAAAGCGGTAAAGTAACCGAAGAACGATTCATCAAGGCCATCCCCCGCGCAGCCTGCTCCTTCGAACGCATCTACTTCAGCCGGGGGACGGACCGCGACATCTACCTCGAGCGCAAGGAGCTGGGCCGCCGCCTGGCCGGTCAAGTCGTCGAAGCAATCGATTACGACTTCGAAAATACCGTGTTCAGCTACATCCCGAACACCGCCGAAACCGCCTACATGGGCATGATCGAGGGCCTGGAACACGAGCTGACGCAGTGGAAGCGCAAGAAGATCGAAAAGCGCAGTAAAAAGGGGAAAAACGGCTTCAACAAGATCCTGAAGATCAAAGTGCGCAACGAAAAGATCGTCGTAAAAGATGGTAAGACGCGCACCTTCATCGCCGACACCCAAAGTCGTGATGATATGGTCAGCCACGTGTACGACGTCACCTACGGCATCGTCAAAGACCACAAGGATACACTCGTCCTCCTCGACGATTCGATCGTACGCGGTACGACGATGCGCGACTCCATCATCAAGATCGTTAGCCGCCTGAGCCCGAAACGGATCATCATCGTCTCCTCCGCCCCCCAGATCCGTTACCCGGATTGTTACGGCATCGACATGTCTAAAATGGGGGAATTCGTCGCATTCAAAGCCATGGAAAGCTTGCTCGAAGAGCACGGCAAAAAGAAGTTGATGAAGCGCGCCTACAAGCTCGCCCTGGAAGAACTAGGCAAGCCAAAGGAAGAAATGCGCAACGTCGTGCAGGACCTTTACGATCAATTCGAGTACGCACAAGTCAGCCGCCGCATCGCCAAGATCATGACCCCGAACGGGACGGTCCCCCCGGTAGACGTCATCTACCAAACCGTTGAAGACCTGCGCGAAAGCTGCCCGAATAACGATGGTGACTGGTACTTCTCGGGCAATTACCCCACGGCGGGTGGCTTCAAAGTAGTCAACCGCGCTTTCGTCAACTATATGGAGGGGAACGACGCCAGGGCGTACTGACCCGGCGGCAAAATCACGATCAACCTAATAACGTAAGAAAGCCCCGCCCTCAACGAAGAGAGCGGGGCTTACTGCGTGCTAAAGCAGCACTACCGGATAGGATACTTTACCGTTGAATGATCAAGCGTTCGGTATGGCGTTCTTTGCCGGTCTGCGCGCTGATGATGTACGCGCCGGGTGCCAGATTACCGATATTCAAAGAGGCCCGTTCGACGTCCGTATACTGCTGAAGCAATACTTGTTCGCCCTGCATATTGAATACGGCCACCTGGTCGATCGC
The DNA here is from genome assembly GCA_963668285.1 of uncultured Lewinella sp. Lineage (GTDB taxonomy): Bacteria > Bacteroidota > Bacteroidia > Chitinophagales > Saprospiraceae > Neolewinella. Next base: position 38,679 of record OY764574.1, read on the forward strand.
ATCCGCGGCCTGAATGGTGACCAGGTCGGAAGCCGGGTTGGGGAAGAAGCTCACCGCCGCCGCGCTCACCGGCGAGTAGTCAGCTCTCTGCAGCCCGCCCAGTGCCTCGATGGTAACGACCGGGCTAAAGGAAGCGCCTGCGGTTTGTGACCCCGTCACCGTCACCGCATCGATGAAGATCTCATCGTTGGCGTCCGAGGCATCGCACTGGATACGGAAGCGAGCGCCGTCGGTCAGGTTGAACTCACCGGCATTGAGCGTAATGCCCGCTACGTAAAACTGGTCGTTCTCAAAGCCGTTGCCACTGCTATAATTGGCTATGGTTTGCCAGCCGGAGCCGTCGTTGTAACTCACGAAGAAGTTTTCCCCGAACTCCATACTGTTGGAGTAGAAGAAGAATTCGATCTCCGCGCTGGCAAGACCGGCCAGGTTATAGGCCGGCGACGTCATCGAGGAGATTGTACCATTATCATCCCGTAGGCGAACGGAAATATTCCCGTCCCAACTGAATTGGGTAGTGACTCGGGTACAGTCGTTGCCGCCGTCTCCCCAACCTTCGTAGTCGGCCTCAAAGGAATAGCCCACCGTGAAGGGCGTGCCACCGCTGTCGGCACAGCCGGTCGTAGAGCCCGTAGTAGTAGTCGTGCCGGAAGTATCTCCGGAGTTGCCCACGGCGCGGACCCCGAACTCGTAAGTGGTACAAGCGACTAGCCCGGTAACGGTCGCCGCATTTCCTCCTACCGCACCGATAACTCTGCCGTCGAGTAAGATCTCGTAAGTTGAGACGTTGCCGCCGGCGGGCGTATCCCACGTGAGGTCGAGTTGCGTATCCTGCTCGTTACGCACCTGAACATTCGTCGGTTGGCCTACGCCGGGGTCAGGGTCGCCACCGCCGCCGTCGACTGCCTGTAGCGCACCGAGTGCATTCACGCGCCCGTTGGCGTATTCGAGGTCGTCTCCCGCCGGCCCCATGTCGATTGCGGTGGAGTAGAGGATTTCTTTGACCTCGTTGGAGTTCAGGTTGGGCGCGTAACCCAATAACAGCGTTGCTACCCCGGCTACCACTGGGCAAGCCGAAGAGGTACCTCCGAATCCGTTGAAGTAGTTACCGCCAACGTAGCCGGGGCCACCCATGCGGTCGGTCGTGCGGACGCCCGCACCCGGCACGCCCCGCGAGTTGTTGGAGGGTGCCATGATGTCTAAGGCCGAGCCGAAGTTAGAGTAGTCGGAGCGAACACCGGTATTGGCGAAAGCACCCACGGCGATCACGTTCGGGTTCCTGGCCGGGTAGTCCACGCAGCCCTTCGATCCGTTACCGGAAGCAAAAACGATTACGCAGCCCAAGCCACCGCGGCCATTGGCGTTGGCGTCCGCCATGGCGCTGTTGATGTTCGAGAAGTCGAGCTCGCAGGAGGTATATCCCCAGCTGTTGCTCATCACGTCCGCGCCCTGGTCCTTAGCCCAAGTGAAGCCGTCAGCGAGGTCCTGAGTGGACTCACCGCCGATGAATATATTGACGGAGATCATATTGGCCAACGGAGCTAACCCCCGCACGCCTATATTATTATGGCTGGCCGCGATAGAGCCGGCGCACGACACGCCGTGGTTTGAGCCAAACACGGCGTCTCCATTGCCATTATTGGCGGGGCTGAAGCCGGCCGTATAGCGGCTCTGGCCCGAAGCATTATTGAAGTCTTCGTGGTCTTCCATGCCGTCGTCGATGACGGCAACCGTCGTTTGAGCGGAGCCGATGGAGATGTTCCAGGCCTCCAGTGCGTTACAGTCGGCGTCGTTCGCCCCGGTAACGCCATCGATCGTTTGCCCGGTATTGTTCATCTGGAACTGCTCGCCGAACAGCGGGTCGCTTACCTGATACCGTTCGATGGGCGCGTAAAAGTCAGGCTGAGCAAAACGGAACAACCCGCTCTCTTGTAGCTGGTTGGCCGCCGCCATGGTCTGGCGCACATCGTCCATTTCGATCCGGTAGGTGCCGTACTTAGCCGTTACTTGCTTGACGCCGTAGCCGTCGATAACGTCCATCATGGCCTGCTTGCTTACGCCGTCGTTCAGCTGAGCGACCACGGTTTGGGTGGGGTAGATTACGAAGCCGTCAGCCAGCTCGTAACCGGGGCTAACCTGCACCGCGCTGGCACCACGGCCCAACTGAGCGAGTACCTGGGGGCGGGTCATGGGGCCGTTCATCTCCATAACCGCATAGGGCTTGTGGGGCCAATTCGTGTAGTTGCTGGTGCCGGCGGGCTTAAGGTTTTCGAGCGTTACGGCCTCGTCGGCGGTGACGATAAAGTGGGTTTGGCTGGCCGTAAGTGCAATACGGTTGCCGTCCGCCCAATAATAGGCGTCCGTTTGGGCAGTGGCAATACTAACCCAGAAGAGGCACAGTGCCCCTTGCAGTAAATATTTCAACATTTGTGGTAGTTTAAAGTGTGGCTCGATAAGAGCCGTTGGTTATGAATAGATTCCTTAAGGTGATAGAACGTACACGCGTGGGTTCGAATGGAAGGTAGCAACGATGTTGCAACAATACAAGCCAATACGTTGATTTTAGTCATTTAGAAGACGGTTTACACAAACTAAGTAATGTTAAAGTCCAGGCACCCGTAGTTCTTCGTCGAAGATTTCCAGCATTTAGGCGATCAAATTTTTGCGAGGACGCAGGTGCACGGATGTTTGGGTTAATAGCAATCAAACACCATGTCCCCCAAGGAAATTCAACAGTTAAGCCACGGCTTCTACCCCGAGTACCGCCCTTTTGCCCTAACCCTTACTCGCGATGAAGACCGTGCCCGAGACTTGCTCCAGGAAGCCATCTACCTCGTTCTAAAAAATCACGAACGCTTCGTCGCCGGCACCAACGTTCAGGCCTGGATCAAAACCATCATCCGCAACCTCTTCATCACCGGCTACCGCAAAAGCAAGCGCCGCCAGGAGATCGTACAGGAAGACGTCCCCACCAGCAACTGGGCCAACCGCACCATCGCCGACAACCCCGCCCTGGCCGCCCTGAGCGCCGAAGACATCCTCGCGAAAGTAGAAGCCTTACCCCAGATCTACCGCCGCTCCTTCCGCCTCTACTACAACGGCCTTAAATACCAGGAAATCGCCGACATCACCGAAGTCCCCATCGGCACCGCCAAAAGCCGTGTCTGGACCGCCCGGCGCTTGCTGCGGGAAAGTGTGGAGTGAGCTTGCGGCTGGTCTGTCGGGCGTAAGGGGGGATACCCAAAAGTATTAATGCCCTAAAATACTACTACCCTAAAATGCCAATAACCCAAAAGTGCAACCCTCCCCCCACCGCTTCGTCCTTACACTCAGCAACGCACCCACCTATGAGATTAACCACTACCTATCTACTTACGATTATTATTCTGAGTTCTACCCTTCCCTTACTCGCCCAGGAAACGGCCCCGGCGCAGCTTTCCGGTAAAGTAGTCGCTGACGGTCGGCCGGCGGAATTCACCAACGTCATTCTCCTGACCGCCGCGGATAGCGCCGTCGTCAAGCTCGAACTGACGGACGAAACAGGAACGTTCGCTTTCGAGGCGCTGGCCCCGGCGGATTACTTCGTTCGCACGACGGGCATCGGTTTCGGGCAACAAGACCACCCCGCCTTCGCTTTAGCACCCGGTGAGGACCTGCGGTTGCCGGACTACGAGATCAGCGGTAGCGCGACCACCCTGGAAACCGTAGAAGTCACCGCCCGCAAACCCTTCCTGGAGCAAAAAGCCGGTATGTTGGTCGTGAACGTAGATCAGTCGATCACCGGGCAAGGGGGCAGCGTTATCGATATGCTCAGGAAAGTGCCCGGCATCGTAGTAACCGGGAACCGTATTCAAATGGCGGGTAAGTCCGGCCTAACCATCCTGATCGACGGGCGGCCAACGAAATACATGGACATTCAGAGCCTCCTGCGGGATATGCCGGCGGATAACATCAAATCCATAGAAGTGATCTCTCAGCCCGGGGCGCAGTACGACGCGGAAGGGAATGGCGGCGTGATCAATATCGTACTCAAAAAGAACAGCCTGCTCGGGACCAACGGTCAAGTTTACGTCGGTGGTGGCTACGGCGAATTACCCAAATTCAGGACGGGTACCTCCCTAAGCCACCGAACGGGCAAATGGAACCTTACGGGCGGGGCCGCTTACAACCGCCGCACGTGGGTGGAAAACCTGGACCTGGTACGCCGCTTCGATGCGCAAACCTTCGATCAATCCAGCCGGCTGGAGGGTACGCCCGAAAGCTACTCGCTCCGCGGTGGGGTGGATTACGACATTACCGATCGCCAAAGGGTAGGCGTTAATGCCCGCTACAACTGGGGCAACAGCCGCAGCTTCGGTATAAATAAGACGGACGTCCTGGCCCCCGGTGACGGCCGGCGCTTACAAAGCTTTACGACCACGCGTGACAACACCCGCCCCTGGACGAGCCTCAATACGGATGCCTTCTACCGCGTGAAACTGGATACGGCGGGCCAGGAGCTCAACTTCGACCTCAGCTACAATACCTTTACCAGGGACGGGCGCGAAAGCCTGATCACCACCGGCGACGGGGGCTTCCCCGACCGGCTCAACGAAGAGCCCAGCCAGGCGGAGATCCTGAGCGGGCAGATCGACTATAAGCGGCCGATCAACCAACAATTCGTCTTTAAGGCCGGCGCAAAGGCAAGCGTAGCCGATCTGGATAACGAACTGCTCTCCCGCTTCAGCCAGGGGGGGGAGCTCATCGTGGACGAAGGGCTTAGCAACCGCTTCCTGTACGACGAGGAGATCTTGGCGGCTTACGGTAGCCTTAGCTGGGAGAAAGGGGATCTCGGTGCCAACCTCGGCCTACGCTTCGAGGATACCAAGATGGAGGGGTACAACGTCACGGTGGATAGCTTCAACCGGCGCAACTTCAGTCAGCTTTTCCCTTCGGTTAGCTTCAGTGCGCCGGTGGCCGGGCCGATCGGTGTCTCGCTCGCGTACAGCTACCGCATCGAACGACCGAGCTACTACGACCTCAACCCCTTCGTTTCTTTCATCGATCCGCTGACGTTTGAGAAGGGTAACCCTTTTCTGCGCCCGGAGCTGGTGCATTCCGGCCAGGTGAGCCTCACCTACGAAAAGCAACCCTTCCTCAATTTGGGCTATGATTACACCAGTGACGTCATCGCCGACGTAACCGAGCAGATCAGTGAGGGGGACGGGCAGTTTCAGGCGGGTACGGCATTTCAGACGGCGGTGAATCTGGACCGTTACATCCGTTACGGAGGCAGCCTCTTTCTCCCGCTCGATTTTATAGCAAAACCCATCTCCGGCTACGGGGGCTTCATGCTGTACTACAACGACTATTCCTCCCGCTTTCTCGGCGGGCAGTTCGATCAGGATCAGTGGAGCCTGACCGGTTTCTTCCAGGTGAACGCCCAGTTGCCGATGGATTGGAAGGCGGAGGTTTCTGGCTGGTACCAGGGTAAAGGCATTGACGGCATCATCCGTACCGACCCGCTCTACGGCGTCTCCGCCGGCCTGGAGAAGGATCTGTTTGACGACCGGATCAACCTGGTGCTTTCCGCCGATGGCATCATCCAAAAGTTCTTTACCGGGACGATCCGCTACCAGGAACAAAACCTGGACGTACTATCAACTTGGGAGGCACCCGTATATTCGGCCAAGATTACCTACAATTTCGGCAACCGCTTCCTGAAGAAAGAGGACGGCCGCAAAAGCGCCGCCAGCGAAGAACGCGGACGATTGGAGTAGCGCCGGTCGCTTCAAATCCCCCCCCGGCCAATGAACAGAAGAGCTTTCCTGCGCGATACCTCACTGGCTTCGGCCGGCATCCTCACGGCTTCGGCGGTCACCCCATTCCAACCTCCGCCGGGAAAGACGCACGTGCTGACGCTCAGCTTCGACGACGGCTTCAAAAAATCCTTTCACCGCATCGCAAAAATGCACGAGGACTACGGGCTCAAAGCCTGCCTCAACGTGATCGCTACCGGGCACCTGCCCCGGTTCAGGGCCCCGGATAAGTGGATACTGCCAAAGCTGTTGGGTAATTTTGACGATTGGAACCTGCTCACCGGCCGTGGCCACGAGGTGATGCCGCACTCCTGGGAGCACCTTGACCTTACGGAAACCCCGCTGAGTCAAGCCAAAGAGAACATCCTCAAATGCCTGGAGTACTTCGAGGATAACCTCGATGGCTACGACCCGAGCACGGCGGTATACAATTACGCTTTCGACGCTTCTACCCCCGAGCTGGACGCCTTCACCCTCCAACACGTGAGGGCCGTCCGTACCGGCGGTTGGCTGTTACCGGGGAGGGCGGCCTATAACAACCTCCCCGCCCACGAGCGGACCGGGCGCCTCGGGTGCTGGACCAAAGGCCCCTACCTCAACGACCTTTGGGTACACGAGGAGATCAACTTCTTCCTCGAAAAGCCGGGTGGTTGGCTCATCCTTAATCTCCACGGTCTCGACAAAGAGGGTTGGGGGCCCTTATCGAAAGGGTTTCTCGATAGCCTACTCAAGCGGCTGGTGGAGGTCGACTACCTGGCGATCATGCCAACGGGGCAGGCGCTCGCGACCGCAGCCTAGAGCCCGGGCCTACCCGGCATCGATAACGTCACGTACGTTACCGACCAGAAGCAGCCGCCGCTCCGCCTCCGCGTAGGGGATGCCGAGTGCGTCGACGATCATGCGGGCGCCCCGGTCGACGAGCTTGGCGTTACTGAGCTGCATATCGACCATCCGGTTATCCTTGACCCGACCGAGGCGGATCATCGTAGTAGTGGTGATCATGTTGAGAATGAGCTTCTGGGCCGTGCCGGATTTCATGCGGGTCGAACCGGTCACTACTTCGGGGCCGACGACGGCAACGATCGGGTAATCGGCGTGCTCCGTCACGGGGGCACCGGGGTTACAGGTCACGCAGGCGGTCAGGATACCCCGGCTGCGGGCTTCCTCCAGGCCACCCACTACGTAAGGAGTGGTACCGGATGCGGCAATACCGACCAGGGTATCGTCTTCGTTGATGCCGTGGCCCTCCAGGTCGCGCCAACCCTGCCCGCGGGCATCTTCGGCGGATTCGACGGGCCAGCGGAGGGCACGGTCCCCCCCCGCAATCAAACCGACTACCCAGGTGGGGGGGACGCCGAAGGTCGGGGGGCATTCGCTGGCATCCAGCACCCCGAGGCGGCCGCTGGTGCCGGCACCGATGTAAAAGATGCGCCCGCCCCGTTGCATCCGGGGGGCGATCTCATCGACCAGGCCCGTGATCAGGGGAATGCACTGCTCGACGGCGAGCGCTACCTTTTGGTCCTCCCGGTTAATGTTGGTCAGTAGCTCCACGGTGGAGAGCGTCTCCAAGTGGCGGTAGTGGCCCGGTTGTTCAGTGATCTTTTCCATACGGCGGCAAAGGTACCCCGCGCTGCCACGGTTATTCGGCCTGCAGCAGGATCCGCCGGCTTACCGTTCCCTTCGGGCCCGAGAGGCGGGCGATTAAAACCCCGCTCTTCATCTCCGAACCCCGCACCTGCGTACTCGCCATAAAAGAAGTCGAGCTACGTGGAATGCGCCAGCTGGATAGCCGCCTGCCGCTGATGTCAAAAAGCGTTAGATCGGTCAGCTCACCTGGCTTCCAGCCGGAGAACGTCACGTCGCCGGAGGTAGGGTTAGGATAAACATCGAGCTGCAAGTCGCGGGCAAGGGGCGAGCGGGTCGACACCGTATTGTCCTTATCGAGGTTGGTGCGGAAGAATTCCAGGCCGCCGCGTTCGGTACCGACGACGGCTTCGAGGATTCCGTCCCCATCAAAATCGTCGAAGGCGGGGTGAGTGAAGCTTCCGAAAGTGAGGCCACCGAGTGTGTCCGACAAAAGCGTAAAGTCTTGGTCCGGCGCCGCATCTACGTCGAAGCGATAGGCCTCTAGGGTGCCGCTGCGATTGCCGGTGATTATGAGGGAATAATTGGGTTGCCGGAGTAGGACGGGGCAAGCGTCCCCGACGCTGCTACCACCGACGCGGGTATCGATGCCACCTAGTTGGTCGCTGTTGCCTACGGCACTGGTGTTAGGGTCAAAAGCGGGTTCCGTTGCCGTGCCGATGTTGCGGTAAAACTGAATGGCGCCGTTAAAATTACCTACTAAGAGGTCGAGTAGGCCATCGCGATCCATGTCGGCGAGTTCGGGGATGGAGAATTGGCCGACGTCGACGCCCTGCCATTCGAAGATCGGGCGACCGAAGTTGGCGGTGGTACCGGCCCCGGCCAAGTTCTCGAAGTAGATGACCGTCCCGTCGCGGGTACCCACTACGGCATCCTGATCGCCGTCGCCATCTAGGTCGCCGTAGCTGGGCGAGAAGTTCCACTGGCCGGCTTGGTAGGCGCTCATACCCATATAGTCTTCGTCAACCAGCTCGAAAGCGAGCTCTCCACCCGGCGGGGTGACGTTGCGGAAGAGGCGAAAGCGACTGTCGCGAAGATTTCTATCGGAGTACTCTTCGAAGTTGCCCGCTACGATATCCGGCCGCCCGTCCGCATCGTAATCGAAGGACGCTACGTTAGCTCTGGTGCCGATGTCGATCATATCCTCAACCAGGAAGCGGGGCGTTCGGAAGGTGAATTCCGGTGCTGCGTCGGTACCGACGTTTTCGTAGAGCCAGGTAACGTCGACATCCGAACCAAAAAGTACGGTGGTGGGGGAAGCGATGATGTCGCGGTCGCCGTCACCGTCCGCGTCGAGGTGAAAGGCCGCCGGAAAAAAGGGAATCTCCGCGGTCGCGTCGCCGGATTTCCACGAGGTATCCTGTTCCGAGATCCAGGCCTGCTCGTTTGAGCCGTTGTTGAGGCCGAGGACGAGCCGGGAGTAGGATATGTCGCCGAGTAGCAGGTCCATCAAGCCGTTGCCATCGTAGTCGAGCGAGAGCACGGTCGAGCCTGCGTGGCGGGGCTGGGCGGGTCGATCGGGGGAAACGCTTTGGAAGCAGTTACCGGGCGCGTCGGCGAGGTCGAGCTCGTTGGTAAGGCCGCTCTCGAAGAAGCCCCCGTAACATAGGTCTACGAGGCGAAAGTCGACCGAATCGGGGCTCAGGCCGCGCTCCACCGTTTGGTTTTGGTAGTATTGGAGGTAGCCGCCGAGGACGCTAAAGGTCAGGATATCGAGATCACCATCGAAGTCTACGTCCTCGATCGAGGGGTAGTCAACGCTGGTAACGAAGATGGCGGAGCGGCCGCCGTCATTAGGGAAGTAGAGGATAGGTTCGGGGCCCGTACCGAGCATCAGCTCGAAGCGTAGGAGGCCGGATGCATCGCGGCTGCCCTGGTAGAGGTGGATGCCCTCTACGCCCAAAGCGTGGGCAAAGAGGTCGGGGATGCCGTCTTGATTGTAATCACGAACGACCATCCATTCATTAATTTCGGGAAAGTGGGCGAGTAGCTCCGGTGCGGCAACTACGCCCGCATCCGTGCGCCTTAGGGCCATCAGGTGTTCACCGACGCGATCGAATAGCAGGAGGTCGTCAGTACCGTCGTCGTCCAGATCGACCGCCTGAATCTGCGGGCTATTCAGGCCGCCGAACCAGGCTAGGGGTAGGGTACGGCCTTCTACGATCGCGCCGGGGTGGATGCGTTCGAAATCAATCTCCTGCGCGCTGAGGTTCAAGCCCGTGCAGGTAGCGAATACTAGCAGGATGAGCTGTCGGGTGAAATAAGATGCGTGTATAGGCATGGACGAAGGTTTTCCGCAACCCCGAGGCGGTCGGGGTTGCTTGGGGCGTTCTATCTTCCCGCCCCAAACCTACGCTATGCCCCGACCAAAGTTTACGCAACTGCCTCTCATTCTTGGTCTGTTACTGTCTTTTACGCCGGTTTTCGGTCAGGAAACGGAAGGCTGGCTGGATGAGCTGACATTCGGGGAGGATGGCATCTACCTGCCGCTGACCGCCGAGGAACTCAGCGTGAACGGGGAACCCGTAGCTATAGTGGAGGTCGGCGGCAGAAAGGTCGCCGTAGTCGAGCCGGGGCTTCACCTGATCGGATCGGGCGCGCAACTGGCGTTGTATCATCTGAACGATGAGCCCGGTGGGGCCCCGAATCGTCTGCGCCGCATTCCGTTGTGGCTATCGGTCTTGCCCCCCTTGATTGCCATTGGGCTGGCCCTGCTGTTCAAGGAAGTGATCATCAGCCTCTTTGCGGGCGTCTGGGTGGGTGCGTTCATTGCGGGCGGGCTGCGCCTGGAAGGCCTGCTGGGCATCGTGCGGGCGCTACTGGAAACCGTGGAGACTTACATCATTCGGGCGCTGAACGACGGCGGCCACCTTAGCGTGATCGTGTTCAGTCTGCTGATCGGTGGTATGGTGGCCATCATCTCCCGTAACGGCGGGATGGCCGGCGTGGTGGAGCGGCTGACGAAGTACGCCAAGACGCCGAAGAGCGCCCAGGTAATCACGTGGGTGTTGGGGGTCGCCATCTTTTTCGATGACTACGCCAATACGCTCATCGTCGGCAATACGATGCGGTCGGTGACGGATCGCTTCCGGATCAGCCGCGAGAAACTGGCCTACGTAGTGGACTCCACCGCCGCGCCGGTCGCCTCGGTGGCGTTCATCACGACCTGGATCGGGGCGGAGCTGGGGTACATCGGAGACGGCATCAAGTACGTCCCCGCCCTGGCGGGCACCACGCCTTACGCCATCTTCATCGAGAGCCTGAAATACAGCTTCTACCCGGTGCTCACCCTGGCCTTTATCCTCATGCTCATCCTGAAGGGGCGGGACTACGGGCCGATGCTCCGGGCGGAGCGCCGCGCGCGATCCACGGGCGAGGTTAAAGCGAATAGCCCGGAGGCCGAGGCGGGGGAGGAGCAGGAAGACCTCAGCCCGCTGCCGGGCGCGCCTCTGAAAGCCCGTAACGCGATCATCCCCGTGCTAACGGTGATCGTGATGACCATCGTCGGTTTGCTGAGTACGGGCTTCTCCTCCATCGAAAGTGGCTTGGCGGAGCCACCGACCGGGGGAGGCTGGGGGGCGGTCTGGCGCGCTATGGAAGGTGGCTTTTTCGGGAAGCTCGGGGAAGTGATCGGCTCGGCGGATTCTTACGTCGCCTTATTGTGGGCGAGCATCTCCGGGGTAGTGGTGGCTATTGTGCTCAGCGTCGGGCAGCGCATCATGAGCATCGGGCAATCGATGAACACGCTGACGTCCGGCTTCAAGGCGATGTTCTCCGCCGTGATGATCCTGACGCTGGCCTGGGCGCTCGCGCTGACTACCGAGGAGTTGCATACCGCTGACTTTCTCGTCGACCTGTTGGGGCAAAGCATCAACCCGTATCTACTCCCGTCCATCATCTTTGTATTGGCTGCCTTGGTAAGCTTCTCCACGGGCTCGAGTTGGAGCACGATGGCTATCCTGTACCCCATCGCGATCCCGCTTACCTGGGCGGTGGCGGAAGGTGCCGGTTGGGCGGCGGCCGATGCTACCGGCCTAATCTACAACATCATTTCCATCGTGTTGGCGGCCAGTGTGTTGGGGGACCATTGTTCGCCGATCAGCGACACGACCATTCTTTCCAGTTTGGCCTCCGATTGCCACCACATCGACCACGTACGGACGCAGCTTCCCTACGCCCTGACCGTTGGCTCGGTTGCGCTGGTGCTGGGTACGGTATCCAGCGCCCTGGGGGGTGGTTGGGCGCTCTGCCTATCCCTGATGGGTATTGGGTTGGCGGTACTCTACGCAGTCGTCCATTTTGTAGGGGTGCCGGTCGATCGGGAGCTTGGCCCATCGTAGTTATCCCGCAAGGGCGCCCGAGGGTTGCTTACATTTGTTGGCAAGAGTACCAACCATGTCTGAATTAGCTAAAGCATTTGACACTATGTCCCAAGATGATGACCGTTTTGCCAACGTTTTGATGAAAGCCCTGGAGGATAAAAACTTGGAAGGCTTCGATTATCTGGAATTCAAGCAGTCCGTAGCTAAACTTCAGGAGCTCGGGATGGACCACGATACCGCCCTCCGTTCCGCTTTCGCTACCGGTACGACCGTCGGCCTGACCCTGGAAAAGCTGGTCAAGACGGCCCGCTACTACACCGAGGTGCTGCAGGATGAGAAATCGAAGTTCATGAACTCGATGGAGAAGCACCTGATGAGTAACGTAGAGGGCAAAGCCAAACAGACCGGTGAGCTTAAGAAACGCATCGCGAACTACGAGGCTAAGATCGAACAGCTACAGGCCGAAGTCGTCAAAGCAAAAAAACAGATCGCCGACTCCGAAGCCCTGATCAACGCCGCTAAGGAAAAGGCCTCCGTAAACCAGCGAGGGTTCGACGAAGCACTGGAAGTGATCACCTCGGTGATTAAGCAGGACGTGACGGACATCAGCCGGGTTCTGGGGTAGGGCGGTCGCTATCGGACGGCCGCTATGCGTTGCGTCGTTCAACACCGGAACAACTACCCTGACGGGACCAACGGACCAACCTTCCGCTCCCCCCGCTGTTTCCACCAAAGCTCCTTTCCTTCACCTATAATCGCACGATGCCCGAATTTCCTACTGACGCCGCCCCGAAGAAGTCGTTTTGGAAGCGCCCCGAAGGGGTGACCGGTTTGCTGTTCCTGATGGCCGTACTGGCTGGCGGGGCCATTTTGCTGACGACCTTTTGGGGGCTTGTTTTGCCGTTTCTAACTACTACCGTGGGCATCGTCGTCGGATTGGCCGTATTGGCCACCATCCTGTTTTCGGTGCTGGACCCGCGCACCCGCGCGCTGATCGGGTACATGTATAAGAGTGCGATGCGATCGGTGACCGGCGTATTCGTGAACATCGACCCCATCGGGATCCTCAAATCTTACATCGAGGAACTGGAAGGCAATCTGGTAGAGATGCGCAAGCAGATCGGAAAGCTGAGGGGGCAGGTACGTCACCTCAAGACGCTCGTCGCCACCAACGAAAAGGAAATTCGTAAGCAACTCAAGTTAGCCCGGCTCGCAAAGGAAACGGGCAAAAACCAACAGATGATCCTATCCAGCCGGAGGGCGGCGCGGTTAAAGGAAAGCAATGAGAAGTATACCGTGCTGCTCACCAAAATGGACGTACTCAGCCGGGTACTGAACCGGATGCACGATAACTCCGAGGTCCTGCTGGAAGATACCCGCGATCAGGTCGACCTCAAGATTCAGGAACGCAAAGCTATCCGCGCTAGCCACGGGGCGATGAGCTCGGCGATGTCCGTAATCAACGGCAACCCCGATCAACGCGCCATGTTTGACGCCGCCCTGGAGCACATTGCCGACGACGTGGCCAACAAAGTAGGGGAGATGGAGCGGATGATGGACCTGAGCCAGGAGTTCATGTCATCCGTCGACTTGCAGAACGGCGTGTTTGCCGACGAGGGCCTCCGCATGCTGGAGGAGTGGGAGCAGAAAAGCGACCTTATGTTAGCGGGTGGGCACCTTGAGGTTAACGATACCCCGGCGCTCTCCGCCCCGAAGTCCGATACGACCGATACGCTGGACCTCGACGCCATCCCCCGGCGGCAAAAGGATGCGCAAGCGCGCAGCGCGGGTAAGGGTGGTGGCTACGACGAATTCTTCAAGTGAGTAAGCCCTACAAACAAAGCGGCCGGCCCCTTAGGTAGGAGCCGACCGGCATCTGTTTTGAGTGTACTTTCCGTAAAGGTAGGCAAAGCCGATTCTATACGGTCATCGCTAATGAGTGTCGAAGCTGGTATTTACCGCCCGAGCGGCTTCTACCAGCGCCGCGTATTCCTCCGGTGACAGGCCATCGTAACAGTACTGGATGGGGTCGACCCGGACGCCGTTTTTATGCACTTCGTAGTGCAGGTGGTCGCCGGTAGTCAGGCCGGTACGGCCTACCAAACCGATCTGCGCGCCACGTCGGACTTCCTCCCCCCGCCTGACTTCGATCTTGCTCATGTGCGCGTAAAGGCTCTCGTAGCCGAAGCCGTGGTCGATTACGACGTGCTTGCCGAACGATCTATGGTAGCCGGCGGTGACCACTTTGCCTTTTCCGGTAGCCTGAATGGGCGTGCCTTTCCTGCAGTTAAAGTCAATGCCATAATGCATCCGCTTCACCTTATGCACCGGGTGCTGGCGGAAGCCGTAGCCGGAGAGGTTCTCTATCGTCCGCACGAATTTATCGCGGCGAATCGGTTTGATGCTCGGGATGGAGGCCAGCATATCCGCCCGCTCCTCAGCCAACGAAGTGATGGAATCCAGGGAGCGGGACTGTAAATCCAGCTGGTACCTGAACCGATCCATCTTATCCCGCAAATCCGCCAAACGATCGCCATTGCCCGTAAGGGTACGCAGGTCGGTATAGGCATCATGACCGCCACGGCCGCCCTGCCAAACGTCCTTGTCGATGGGCTCCATCCCGAACATCAGGCGGTGGGCGGATGCGTCACGCTCCTGGATGTTGTCGAGCACCGAAGCGTACAGGGTAAGCTCTCGCTCGACCTCACTTAGCTGGTTTTCCAAGATCTTGTTTTCCTGAACGGCCATGCGCTCCGCAGGGCTCGGGAAGTACCGATACAGCAGCACCGTGATCAGGCCGATGACCAACAAAACCCCACAGACCGCCGCGCCGTAGCGAAGCAGCGTATAGCGAAGTGGCTCGATTACCCGGTCGTATTGTAAGGTGTGTTGGTTAAAGACGAACTTCTCGCGTCTCATAAAGTGGTTGTTAGATAAGCAAAATCAAGGCTCGCGAAAAAGTCAAAAAGTAACAGCGTGTGTAGATTCCAGTAGGCGACGTCCTTGAACCACTGCCCTTTGGTTACGAACCAAACTAAGCAGGGATGCGCCAAATGTACCGCTAGTGAAGGTGACTTGTTACGGTTGTGGAAAAAAAGCCTGTCCCGTAGCCGCTTATTTAAGGAATTTAGGATTTTCTTAAGAGTGCGGTCTCGTTTGGTCTCTAGTCCTTGGGTGCGGACTGCAAAAGATAGGATCACGAGAAATCACGGCTCACTGAAACATCCGAAAGCACTCACTGTACCGGCTCCGAAAGCGCGATCGTTGTAACTTCTCGCTCTGCCCGAAATCGATCACCAGGCTAACCTCGAAGGTCGCGCCCAAACCACCCGGCACGCTCGCCAGCTCGGAGGTGACGGCATCGTAGCTGAAGCCTATCCGTACGATATCCTGCCGGAAGCTTACGCTGGCGATCAGGGCATCGGCGTTCTCGAAGGCGTGGCGGTACCAGCCACCTAGGGCCACCGGCCCGTACCCGAAATAAGCGCCGAGGTTGATCTGACGGAATCGCGCCTGGCTGGTGTACAGAAGGTTCGGAGTGATGTATACGGCGCGCCGCTTGGTACTGAGTGATTCCAAATCGATCTGCGCGCCGCCCGTAAGCGTGAAGCGCAGGGGCCGGCCGGCATAGACTTGGTCGTTCAGTTGCAGGACGTTCTCCGACGGGCGGTTGAGGTGCTCGAAGCTGATGCCGCCGTAGTAAGGGCCGCCGTAAAGAATGATACCGGCGCCAACATCCGCCGCGGTCCTGGCGGAGGATTCCAGCTGCTCCTGCGTGATGCCCTCTTGGCCGTTGATGGGGTCGAGGACGTCACCGAAAACGAGTCGGTTAAAGTCGAGCGAAGTATTCAGTATGCCGGCGGAAATGCCCAGCCGGGCGTGGAGCACTTTGGTGAACTGAATGTCGTAGCTGTAAATCAGGGCGATATCCGTATTGCGGTAGGCGCCCTCCAGGTGGCGGTCGCTAAGCATCCGCAGGCCGAAGCTCGACGGCGTCTTATAAATAGGCTGCTCGAAACTCGCCGCCAGCGTGGTAAAAGCGCTGGGGTAACTCGTGTGCTGCGCCCGATAATTCATCGTGATGCGGGAGGCCGTACTAATGCCGGTGAGCGCCGGGTTGAGCCGTACCGGGGCCGCGTAAAATTGAGAAAACACCGCATCCTGCCCGCTCGCGGTGAACGTCAGGAGTAATAGGGTAGGGAATAAGGCGGCGAGGCAATTTCGCATTTGGGCTAAAGCTACGGGATTCACCGTTGGGCGTACGACGGCTGCATGGCAAGGTCGGTATTACGACACGGCCGGGCGTCCGTATAAGTATTCACGCTCGGAAGGGCAACGTTATTTCCCCCGCGCTGTATCTTATTTTTGTTGCCCCATCCACCGCCTATGCGTCCCCTGCTGTTATTAGTGTTTTTCCTCGCGGCTACGGCCGGCTATGCCCAGGAGCGTATTGAGCTCGAAATCAACTGGGCAGAGGAACCGCAACTCGTCCGCTGGGCCGAGGCTAAAGAGTGGCAATACGGCTTTAGTATTATTGGCGAGGACGCAGGTGCAATGTCTTGGTCGCCCCGACCAAGCTTAAACCTAGCGTTCGACGCTGTGCCGGGTCGGGAATACTCGGTGACGGTGCTCAGGCAAAACTGGGAAGCAGTGTCGGGTGGGCCGCAGGACGAAAACGACCTGCCAACGGAATTCTCGTTCGCCACCAGTGTCAGCAGGCAACCGGAAGGCTACCTGGGAAAGGTGGGGGCACCGATCATGATCAGGACGCCGACGGGGGTGCAACGGCTCACCTCACTGACCATTCAGGTCTCCCCCACGGGGGCGGGCATCGGCCAAAGCCGCATGACCTTCGCCGATAATTCGGTACTGCGTAATGGAGATTGGTACCGCATCGAAGTGGAACGGGAAGGCATGCATAAGATCACCAGCAGCTTTCTAACCGAAACCCTGGATATAGACCTCGCCGGCGTCAACCCCCGCAACATCGCCCTTTTTGGGCAGACGGTAAGCGGTAAACTCCCGGAAACGATCAACGAAGCCGCCCCGGATGACCTGACCGAACTGCCCATCCGCGTAGAAGGGGAAGCCGACGGTAGCTTCGACAACAACGATTACCTCCTGTTTTTCGCGCACGGGCCGGACGGGCGCACCTACGACGGCGCACGGGATCGCTTCCTTTACGAAAAGAACATCTACGCCACGACGAATACCTACTTCCTCCGGGTTGGCGGAGCGCCCGGCCGGCGCGTAGGTAATCTACCGGGCAGCGGTCAGGCGGCGGTGAGTGTCGACAGCTACGATGCCCTCTATTACTACGAGGAAGATTATTACAACGTCCTGCACGACCTCGGCGGCAACTCCCACGGCTCCGGTCAGACTTGGTACGGGGATCTTTTTCGCGGCAGTCGGGAGAAGAATTTTAATAACCTTTTCCAGATACCCGGCTTGGTTGCGGGCGAGCAGGCCCGGTTGCGAGCGGTCATGGCCCTCCGAAACGAAGGTACGTCGAGTCGCTTCTTCGCCGAGGTGGGTGGCCAGCGGTTACAAAGTACCGTGGCACGGCCGGTGAGCATCGGCCGGGAGGAGCAACGCCCCGCTGTTGAGGAGGCATCCATTGATGACCAGTTGAACCTCAGCCAGGAGAACGTGAGCATTCTAATCGAATACCCCACCCCCGCCGGTGCCGGGCAAAGTGAGGCTTGGCTGGACTACATCGCCCTGCGCGCGCGCCGCCGCCTGCAATTCGGCCCGCTCGACCAGTTCACTTTTCGGGATACGCGAAGCCGCACTCAATCGTCCGTCAGCTACCAGTTTGCTAACCTGCCGGCGGACGCCCGGGTTTGGCGGATCGATGGGGCCGACGTCCGCTCCCCCCAACTCAACGGTGGGCGGTTCAGTGCCCCCGGGGGTGAGCTCTACGAATACGTGGCCTTCCGCGCCGGTAGTTCGTTACTCAGCCCGGTAGGCGGGAGCAAGGTGGAGAATCAAAACCTGCACGCCATACGAGGTGCCGAACTGATCATCGTCGCTCACCCCGACTTCCTGACGCAGGCGGAAGAGCTGGCCGAGCACCGCCGCACCCACAGCGGTTTGACGACTGCCCTGGTAACCACCGAACAGATCTATAATGAGTTCAGTAGCGGGCGGGACGACGCCGCGGCCGTCCGCAACTTTGCGCGAATGATTTTCGAGCGGGACCCGGATCTGCGCTATCTACTGCTCTTCGGCGACGGAAGCTTCGACCACCGTAATATCCTCGGGCTGGGCACCACCTTCATCCCCGTCTATCAGCACGACGGTAGACCCACGCAGGTGAATAGCTTCCCGGCGGACGACTTTTTCGGTATCATGGAGCCAGCCAGCAACGGGGAACCCCTCGAGCCGCTTCTCAACATCGCCGTCGGCCGCCTCCCCGTCAAGACGGGTGATGAGGCCAACGAAGTGGTCGCCAAACTGATTCGCTACGATACCGACCCGAGCATCTTCGGCGACTGGCGGACTAGAATGACCTTCGTCGGTGACGATGAAGATGGTAGCCAACACACCATCGACGTTAACCGCGTCGCCAACGACGTAAAGCAGCGCAAGCCGGACCTGAACTTCGATAAGCTTTACTTCGACCTTTTCCCCCAGCAGAGCCTCTCGGCGGGCGACCGGTATCCGGACATCACCGAAGGCCTCGACCGGGCGATATTCAGGGGCGCGCTCGCCGTCACCTACCTGGGCCACGGCGGGCCGCGCGGCTGGGCTCAGGAACGGGTGCTGACCATTCCCCAGATCCGCAACTGGAACCGCCCACCCGGGGCGGAGGACCCCATACAGCCACCGGTATTCATCACGGCGACCTGTACGTTCTCGAATTACGATGACGCTTCCTTCGTTTCGGCCGGGGAGGAAGCCTTGCTGACACCCAACGGCGGCGCGGCTGCCCTTCTGACGACCACGCGCCCGGTCTTCGCTACCCGTAACTTCGAGCTTACTACTAAAACCGTACAAGCCATGCTGGAGCGGGAGAACGGCCGTTGGCGTACCCTGGGGGACGTTATCCGTATTGCGAAGAACGACATCTCCACGCCCTCCGAGAGCCCTAACCTCAACCGGGGTACCGAAAATACCCGCAAGTTTACGCTGTTGGGTGACCCGGCAATGACCATCGCCTTTCCCGAGCACGCCGTACGCACGACCATGGTAGACGACCAGCCCATCGAGGCAGCCCGTACCGATACCGTCCGAGCGCTACAGCAAATGAAGATCAGCGGGGAGGTAACCGATCTCGAAGGCAACCTGCTGGAAGACTTCAACGGTCAGGTATTCCCCACGATCTACGATAAACCCGACACGGTCACTACCCTGGGGCAGGATGTGGGCTCCAACGAGGTTGAGGTAGAGGTGCAGCGTAATACCGTATTCCGGGGGCGGGCCACGGTAACGAATGGTAAATTTTCCTTCGAATTCGTGGTACCCCGCGACATAGACTACCAATTCGGCGCGGGTAAAATAAGTTACTACGCCGCCGATACGCGCGCATTTACGGATGCCGCCGGCTTCTATAATCAATTGGTCATAGGAGGTACGGAGGAAGGTGTAGTCCCCAACGACGAAGGGCCGGTGGTGGAGGTGTTTTTGGACGATGAGGACTTCGTGACCGGAGGCACCGTCGATGCGGACCCCACGCTACTCGTTCACCTGACCGACGACCTCGGGATCAACGTAACCGGAAACAGCATCGGCCACGATCTGGAGGCGGTGCTCGACGAAGATACCCGCAACCCAATCGTCCTCAACGACTACTACGAGGCGGATGCGGATGACTTTCGTAGCGGCAAAGTACGCTTCCCGCTGTTCGATCTGAAGGCCGGCTCGCATACCATCACCGTCCGGGCCTGGGACGTAGCGAATAACAGCGCACAAACTAAAGCGGAGTTCATTGTAGCGGCGGACGGGGCCGATGAAATAACGCACGTACTGAACTACCCCAACCCCTTTACTACCCGAACGTGCTTCCAGTTCGACCACACTCTGGTGGGTCAGGAAGTGGACGTATTGATTCAGGTATTTACCGTTACCGGTAAGCTGGTGAAGACCATCGAAGGCTTCCTGCCATTCAGTGACGGTACCGTTCGAATCGACAATTGCATCCCGTGGGATGGCTTGGATGACTTCGACGAGCAATTAGCGCGGGGCGTCTATCTCTACCAGGTGCGCCTGCGCGGCGATGGGGAGAACGTGGTAAACGGAGAGCTGGAAAAACTCGTCATATTGCGCTAGGCCGGTAACTTTCAGAAAAGAGTGAAAATTACTCGGGCACCGGTCGACCTTCTCCGGGTCTGACCGGTTACCTTTACCAGCACCTACCGCCGCACTATGACGATTGCCCGGAGCTTGGATGAGATCAAACAGCCGATTGCCCGGGAGCTGGACAACTTCGAACGGCGCTTCCGCGAAACCCTGCGTTCCCCCGTGGCCCTTATGGACCGGATCACCTACTACATCGTCCGCCGTAAGGGGAAGCAGATGCGGCCGATGTTCGTATTCTTATCGGCCAAGGCTTGCGGTGAGATCAACGACAATGCCTACGTAGCCGCCTCTCTGATTGAGATCCTCCACACTGCGAGCTTAGTTCACGACGACGTCGTCGATGAATCCTACGAACGGCGTGGTTTCTTTAGCATCAACGCACTCTGGAAGAACAAAATAGCGGTCCTGGTCGGCGACTACTTCCTGTCCAAAGGCCTGCTGATAGCCCTTAAGCACAAACAGTACCGCATTCTGGAGATTACCTCCAACGCCGTTCAGGCCCTGAGCGAAGGGGAACTGTTGCAAATCGAGAAAGCCCGCCGGCTGGACATCGACGAGCAGGTTTACTTCGACGTGATCCGGCAAAAGACGGCCAGCCTGATCGCGGCCGCCTGCGAAGCCGGGGCAGCTTCCACCACTACGGATGAGCGTACCCTTCGACTGATGCACGACTTCGGCGAAAAAATCGGCATCGCCTTCCAGATTAGGGATGACCTGTTCGACTTCGGAACCGATAAGGTCGGCAAACCCCTCGGCATCGATATTAAGGAGAAGAAGATGACGCTGCCCCTTATTCATGCCCTTAACCAAGCCGCTCCGGGGGAGCGCCGCCGCATCATCCGCCTCGTCAAGAAGTACGCCCATAAGCCGAATAAAGTCGCGGAGGTGATTGCCTTCGTGCACGCCAGCGCCGGTATCCCCTACGCGGAAGCCGCTATGCACCGTTACCGAGATGAGGCCTTTGAACTACTGCACCAGCTGCCCCCTTCCCCCTCCCGTGATGCTTTGGAAGCACTGGTC
Organism: uncultured Lewinella sp.; assembly: GCA_963668285.1. Lineage (GTDB taxonomy): Bacteria > Bacteroidota > Bacteroidia > Chitinophagales > Saprospiraceae > Neolewinella. The sequence continues at coordinate 59,764 of OY764574.1, forward strand.
AACTACGTAGTCGATCGAAAATACTGACGATGACCGTTAGCCTGCTCACCATCGTGAAAGGTCGTAAGCGCCACTTGGATAACCTGCTTCGTGGCGTAGCCAGGATGCCTCTCTTGCCGCACGAGATCATCATCGTACACATGAACGAGGGGGTGGCCGAAGACTTACCCGCGGTAGGCTGCCCGTTACGACAAGGGGTCATCCGAACTGAGGGCAGTCACCTACCGCTCGCCGAAGCAAGGAATAAGGCCGCGGAACTGGCGAAAGGCGACTTATTGGTTTTTCTGGACGTCGACTGCATCCCCGCCCCCGACTTCCTGGCCGATATGGTCAATAGCGTCGAACGAACGGATGCGCTCGTAATGGGCACGGCCCACTACCTGCCGGCGGATAGCGCGCGTGAAGATTGGACGTACGGGCAGCTCGACTCACTGGCCGTCCCCCACCCCCGCCGGCCACCGGTGCCGCAGGGCGGCCTCGTCTCTAGCACCGATTACCATTTGTTTTGGTCACTCTGTTTCGGCTTACACAAAAAAACCTTTGCCCGAATTGGTGGCTTCGACCCGAACTTTACCGGGTACGGGGGGGAGGATACCGACTTTGCCTTCGCGGCCAGAAAAGCCGATGTACCCTTCTATTTGGCGGATGCCCGGTGCTTTCACCAACACCACGAGACGTGTAGCCCCCCCTTTAATCATTTGGAAGACATCGTAGTAAACGCGAAAGCCTTCCGGCGCAAGTGGGGTAAGTGGCCGATGGAAGGCTGGTTAGGCGCCTTCCACGATACCGGCCACGTTGATTGGTCGGATGAATCCCTCGATCTGGTTCGTTTACCCGTTGCCAGCACCGTCGAGGCGCACCGGAGTACCGATCCCTTCGCCTGAATAGCGCTGCGCCAATTGCCGAACGGCCTCCGTGAAATTCGTCGACCGCTGAACGCGGCGCCAGCGATCCGGTCGTAGATCGCCGGCTCGTCGTAGCCATTTACTCCATTCGTCGGCGGGTACGTCCGGCCGGATCGCGCGGGTAAGGCCGAACCGTTCCAGTGCCCGCATTTTGCACAACTGCTCGGTGAAGGGGCGCTCTTCCGGTAGGCTTAGATAACGACCCTGCACGGCGCCGATTTCACTCATGGTGTTCGTGCCGCCGCTGCCTACGATGATGTCCGCTGCATTCAGGTAGGGAAAGGTATCCTGCACGTAGCCGATGATGGAGAGGTTCTGCGTCTCGCTAGTCCGCCCGTTCAGTTTGCCAAGCAGTAGAAAGTGATATTCGGGGTTCCGTTGGGCTACGTCCTCCCAGTAGTTAACGCTTTGTTTCGTGCCACCGCTACCGTTGACTACCGTGACTAGTGTCGTATCCGGTGCAACTGCCACTGAGGGGCAGATTCGTTGAAGCGAGGTTTTTTTGTTCTCGTTCCGCCCGTCGTAGCGACTGAACATGCCCAGGTAGGTTGTTTTGTTCCTTACCCACTGTTCCGTATGCTGGTCTTCCAGGCAGGGGGGGAAGGGGGCAAGAAGCCGGTCCGCTAACTGGAAGGCGGCGACGTGGGCGGGGTCCCGGCGGAAGCCATGGAGGCGCATCAGGGCGACCTTGACCCCGCAAAGGCGGAGGAACAGCGCGATCTCACAGGATACGTCGACGATGAACACCTTAGGGTCGTGAATAGCTACCCAGTTTGACAAGTACGCCATCCGACGGCTGACGGACGGTACCTCGGTAGGCGCGTAGTGGAGCACCTGATCGTGAAGTATATCCCGAGCGGGGTCCCGTCCCTCATCGACGTCGGGTGGGAGGGTATGCACTTCGCCTTTGGTCCACCCGGTGAAATACCCCGGCGATGAGGTGAACACGTGAATGGGGCTCTCGTCGGGCCAGGCGGCGGCAAGCTGTTTGCAGCGGGTAGCGTGGCCGCTGCCGTGGTGGTGAACGTAAAAAGCTACCGGGCTGAGCTCCGGCCGGGGGGGCAGGTTAAGCGACATGGGCGGAGGGGATGGCGGCCTGCCCCTGGGCGCTGGTCTTAATTAGCTTTTGGTAGAGCTGCTCGTACTCACTCACCATGTGCTGAATGGGGAAGTTATCCGTCGCCCGCTCCCGACAGTCCATCCGCCGCAAAGCGGCTGCTTGGGGGATGGCTTCCGCCATGGCGGTGAAGTCACGCTTCGGTACGATCACGCCGCAGGTATCGCAAACGATCTCCCGGGCGGCACCACTGTCGAAGGATACGATCGGCGTACCACAGGCCAGCATCTCGGTGAGTACGAGACCAAAGGGTTCATCCCACACGCTGGTGAACAGGCCGACCTCCGCTTGCCCGATCAGCTCGCAAAGTTGCTGGTGGTCGAGATGGCCGACCAATTCCACGTCCGGGCCGAGCCGGGGCGCGATTTCGCGGTCGAAGTACGCCTGATCGTAGATCGAGCCGGCAAGCTTGAGTTTGTAACCCGCAAGGCGAGCCGCTTCGATGGCGTACTCAGGGCCTTTCTCAGGGCAGAAACGGCCGATCCACACCGCCGTTCCGGGCTCCGGATCCGGGCTAAAGGACCAGGCGCGAACGTTCACCCCGTTGTAGATGACCTGATACCTGTTGACGAAATCCGACCAGTCGCGTCCCAGACTTTCGCTTACGGCTACGAAGTGGTTGCCTAAGTAAGTTCGAGCGAGCAGGGCCCCGCTTTGCAGGGAGGGGAAGGGCGGGGTGTGCAGTGCCGTCACCATCGGGCAGGGTAAGGTGTGCGCCATCGCCAGCGGGATAAAGTGCAGGCTGTTGTTGTGCACCATATCGAACCCCCCTTCCGAGATCATCCGCATAATGTCCATATAGGCGTGCATCTTGTCAACGAAAGACGTATGGAAATCGGGCTCACCTTCGAAGAGATCCTTCCCTAGACCCATTTTTACGGCGGATAGCTGTGGCTCTTTCACCTTAAAGCTCCGATCGGACCCCCGCAGGGCGAAGAGGGTGACATCGTGGCCGCGCTCCTGTAGCTCATCCGTGAGGATGTGCGTGTGCATTTCCAACCCACCGTGAAAAGGCTCGACAATTGGAAATTTAAGGTGAGCGATAATTGCGATTTTCATACGGTGTTAATGCTGGTTAGAGCTAATACGGCATAGAAATTTCAGTACGCCTATCGCCGTGCTCGAAATTTTTATGCTGTATCAGTTGGGATATCCGCTACCGTAGCAAAAGCCGGGGTAGCGAACGTAAATAGATTACGCTAAGTAGAATAGCCGTTTGACACGTTCTGTTCGCGTAACAAAAAACTTCCGTTCACTTGTTGAAACTTAAAATAGTCCGTTGGTATAGACTCAGATAGTGTGACACCATCGCGGAGGCACTGAACTCAGCGGCGCGTGATTTGGCCGCCTGCCTGCTTTTTCGCGCAACCCGGTCCAGTACGGCCGCTAATGCCAGGTAGTCGGGTGCGGGTACGATCTCGGAGCAGTCCTCCGTGAGAATCTCGCGTAGCGCCCCGCTATCGAAGGCAGCCACCGGAGTGCCGCACGCCAGCATTTCCGCGGCCACGAGGCCAAAGGGTTCTTCCCAGGTCGGTGTAATGAGCCCGATCGTGGCCGCGGCGATCTTCACCACGAGGTCCGATTGTCGCAGGTGGCCTACGTATCGAATACGGTCGTCCAGTAAAGGGGCTACCTGCTCAGTAAAGTAGCGGTCGTCACCGACGGGGCCGGCGATCTCGAGCGCATAGCCAGCCTCCCGGCAGGCCAGGATGGCCAAATGAGTACCCTTGGTGGGGTGGATGCGACCGAACCAGATGGCGGATTTTTCCTTCGGATGCACGGTGGCGGCATGACCGCCCTCAGAAGCAGGTTTTATGCCATTATAAATGACCGTGCTCGCCCCGATCAACGGTGCCCAAACCTCCTGTAGATGGTGGCTGATGCTGACGTAGGTATGCCGGGGAGGTTGGCGGCTCCAGGCGGCCGTCCAGCGGTGGGAGCGATAGGGTGGGGTGTGCAGGGTAGTAACCACCGGCATGGGCAGCCTGCCGGCGAAGAGGGGAGGGAGGAAGGTACTGCTGTTGTTGTGGACGATGTCGTACCCCCCCGACCGCAGCACGCGCAGTGCCGAGGCTACCGAACGGGTATCCCCGAAGAAATTAAGGGGGGCCGGCGCGTAGGGGGTTACCGGGAAGCTGACGTCCGAAGCATGATGGGCGAAGAGGGTGACCCGGTGGCCAGCCTCCCGCAAGCCACGGGCCAGCAGATGGGTGTGGGCTTCCAGGCCGCCCGCGTAAGGCTCCGCGACGGGGTGGCGGGGGAAGGCCAGTAGGGCGATCTTCAGCGGGGCCACCATTACCTTAGGCTACGCGTAAGGTTGAGGTCGCGCGTTCGATTTCGTAGCCCAGCTCGAGTTCGAGGGCACGCGCGACCGCCAAGCCCGCATCCCGCGCTTCCTGGGAGAGGCCGGCGGCGTAGCGTGGCGTCCAGCTATCCAGGAATGCCGTCTGGGAACGGTAGAAATTAGGGCGCAGTGACAGCTGTTCGAGGGATTCGATGAACGCGCGGACGTCCGCCCACAGGTGCTTAGCTTGGAAGGCGGTGTATACTTGCTCGCGAAGTTTATCCTCGGCGGCTTTTTTCAGCTTTATCGCGTCTTCTTTCCACTCGTGTTTCCAGTGTATGAAGTCGCCGACGATGCGCTTCATACGTACGCCATCCACCGGCCCGGTCGCGGATAGGGTTTCCATCAGACGCCGGTGGAGGGTGAACCGGATCGCGGCACGGTAGGCATCCGGCAACTGGATGTCGTTGGCCATCAGGGAACCCATCAGCTGGTAGTTGTCGTAGTAAACGTCGTTGAAGTTCTTGGCGGCAATGGTCATCGTCCGTTCCGTCATCATATTGAGGATGCGGTGCTTCTCGTCGCGGAAGAGGTTCCAGAGGGAGAACGTTTCCGAGCCGAAGCCCGCCGTCATCCTATTAATTACGTCACCGACGTGGCCACTACGGAACTCGCGCTCCAGGTCGGGCGCTACGGCATCGAAATCCTGCCGGCTGATGTCGTTGCGAAGGGAGCCGATGATGGTCTGCTGGCCGAGATAGAGTACGGCGAAAGTGAAGGTCGACGCACTCATGGTGATGCGCGACTGGATGTTCATCCTGCCGAGCGAAAGGCGGTAGGCCCCCGCCCGTACCTGACGCAGAGAATGGATCTCGGAAGCGTAGTTAAACAGCTCCAGGTCTTCCATATTTTTTTCAAAGAGGCTGCTGGCGGCGAAGTGCATGCCGACACGGTGCAGCCCGACGCGGGCGGGAACGACCGCCTCTTTGTAGGATACCGCGGCGTTTTCCCGGACGTTGCTTTCAATTTTCTCCAGGGCTTCGAGGAAGCGGGGGTGGTAATCCCAACCGGTGATTACCTGACAGAGGTGAAGGGCACGGTTGGCGTACTGCAGGACTTGCAGTGTCTCGATACCGGTCACTTCATTGAAGAACCAGGCGCAGCTGGTGTACATCAACATGCAATGTCGCTGCATCTCGAGCAAGCGAAGCATTTTTACACGCTGGTTCTCATCCGCGTTTTGTAAGCTACCGTGCTGCTCGAGGAAGGCGTCGACGTTCTCCCGCGAGCGGTCTAGCACCAGGGTGATGTAAGCATCCCGGGCTGCCCACGGATCCTTAAATAGTTCCTTTCCTTCTCTTTCGAAAATGATGACGAGCCGGTCACGTACTGCATCCAGGGCGGCACGGAGGGGCGCGCGCCAGCGTTGGTGCCACCCCGGCCCGCCGCCGGTATGGCAGCCACAGTCGCTCCGCCACCGCTCTACGCCGTGTACGCAAGACCAGGAGCTGTTGTCGTGAATTTGCGCTTCCCACTGCGGGGGGTGCAGCTCCAGGAAGCGTGCGTAGTTGGTGAGTTCGAAGTCGGGGTTGTTCTCGATGTGGTCGAGGCAGGAGGCCAGGGCCATCTCCCCCTTAGTGTGGTGGTGGCCGTAGCTTTCACCGTCGGTAGCGATCTGGGCGATCTGGATGCTGTCGTCGTGGTCGAGGCTGTTCATTAGCCGGTTAGCCAGGGAGCGGCCGTCGTTGAGGAGGCCCTCGAAAGCGACCCCCTTGGAAACCCCGCCGTCGTAAAAGAATAGTTCGATCGTACGGCCGGAAGGAAGGGGGCAGCGGTAAGCCCGCCGGCTATCTACGCCGCCGTGCACTTCGTGCCAGTGGTGCTCACCCATCTTACGGACGGCCTTGCACTGGCGCGGGGCCAGGATGGTGAACTTGATGCCGTTGTCGACCAGCGCTTCGAGGGTATCGGTATCGCAGGCGGTTTCCGAAAGCCACATGGCATCGGGCATACGGCCGAAGCGGTGTTCGAAGTCGGCCACGCCCCACTTGATCTGCGTCTGCTTATCCCGGGCGTTGGCCAGGGGCATGATGATGTGGTTGTAGGACTGGGCGATGGCGCTACCGTTGCCGGCAAAGCGCTTCTGACTATCCCGATCGGCCTGCTGTAGGCGGGCGTAGGTGGCCGGGTCGTGCTCCTCCAGCCAACTAAGGAGGGTGGGGCCCATATTCCAGCTTATGCCGGCGTAGTTATTGCGAATGGACTTGATCAGATTGCGGTCGGAGAGGACGCGGGCCGTAGCGTTAGGGGCGTAGCATTCGTCGTTGATCCGGGCGTTCCAATCGTGATAAGGGGCGGCGGATTCCTGGACTTCGATGGTTTCTAACCAAGCATTTTCGCGGGGGGGCTGATAGAAATGCCCGTGAATGGTGATGTACTTTTTGGATTGTTCTGACATACGGCGGCAAGATACGTAAGGATTGGACGGAAGGGCGGTAGGTCAGCACCGAGGCTAAACTACCCGTGGGCCTCTATGACGGTGGATCTTACCGATCGTCACCCCGGCGGAGCCGAAGCACCGGCTTTGCCCGCGAACTCCAGCGTTCGAAGGCCGTAAAGCAGGCGCTACTTTCCTTCACTTTTGCGTTCTACTCTCCTCGCCCGCATACCGTACTTAGTCGGGGTAGCCTCGCCTAAATGCCGGAATCGGAAGCTGGCGTGACACTGCGTATCGCGGCAATTAGGGGTGCTTTTAACAGCGTACGCTTAGTGCGTCCTATTTTACGCCATGGTCCATTGCCTTCGGGTACTTCTCCTCCTTGCCCTACCGTTCGGTTTGTCTGCGCAGGTCCGCCTGTTGATCGCCGGCAATACGGCGGATGCGACCCCTGAATATTATCGGACGCTGGGGGATCGAATCCAGGCCGCCGGGCCAAAAGCGAGCGTACTACTGGTTGGGGACTACGTGCCGGAATGCACTGAGGCTATGCTTGAATACCCTTCGGCCGGCCGGGGGGCTTTCCCGACCGTAGTGCCCTTACTCGACCTGATCCGCCGGCACCCTGCCACTACCTTTTACGCCGTACCGGGCGATCGGGACTGGGATAAATCCGGCAAAGACGGGTTGCGCTGCGTACGTGCGCTCGAACAGTTCCTTACCGCCCAGGAGTTGGGCAACCTGCGGTGGCCGTTGATGGACGGCTGCCCCGGGCCGGAATCCGTCGATCTATCCCCCTCCGTAAAACTGCTGCTGGTCAATACCCAGTGGTGGAACCACCCCTTCGATAAACCCGTTCCAGCTGACGACGACTGTGACTTTTCGGACCCGACGATCTCGTACGACGAGATGCTGAGTGAGATAGAAGAGAACCAGGACCACAACGTCATTATTGCCGGGCATTACCCCCCGGCGAGCCAGGGGCGGCGGGGCGGCAAGTTCCCGGTACGCGATCACTTCACCCCACCATTTTATGGCAGCTTCCGTATTTCGTTCCGTCAGAATATCGGCACGCCGGACGAGCTGACGAACCGTCGCTTTCGGGCGTACGTCAATAAGCTCAATAGCTATAATAGCCAGTTCGAAGGCTTACTTTTCGTGGGGGCCCAGGACCGGAGTCAGCAGCTTCTGGGGTTCGGGCGTAACCACATCATCAACGCCGGGGCGGCGGATGATGGAAAGTGGGTGGCCGATCACCAACCGGCCAGGCATACCAGCCGCGAGGCGGGCATCACGGAGGTTACCTTCGAGCAAGACGGCTCCGTGATCTACCGCTACTTCCTGGCACGGGACGGGCGCGTCGACCGCACCGAGAACCTTTACTATGCACCCTGCGCGGTAGGTGCGGACACCACTTACGTCAACCCGGCCTTCCCACCCTGCCCCTTTGGCGGCATGGAAGAATCGACCGCCGCCGCCCCCGTAGATTCGGTTACTGCCGCCGCCGGCCCGCAGTACGTCCGCGGCAAAATCGGTCGCTTGTTTTTGGGGGCGCACTACCGCGATGTCTGGGCTACGCCGGTGCGCTACCCCGTACTGGATCTGAACACCGATACCCTCGATCTCATACCGGACCGTCAGGCCGGCGGGCGGGGGGAAACGGCCCTGAAGCTATTGGCAAAGAACCGGCAGACCTACCTGTTCCGGTCCGTCGATAAGGACCCGGCGCGGACATTTAATTACGAGTTGCAGAATACCTTGGTGGGGGATGCCGTGCGCGACCAAACCAGTGCCACCCACCCGTATGGCGCGCTCATCGTCGCCCCGCTCCTGGATCGGCTGGATATCCTGCACACCACTCCCTCAGTCTATCAACTCGCCACCAGTAGGCAGCTGGCCAATTACAACCCCCTCTTCGGCAACTTATTAGGAAAGCTACTGGTGCTGCCCCGTGGCCGGGATACACTGACCGGCCGGCCGGGTACTTTCGGTTCGGACAAGATCCTGAAGACTTTCGAACTGTTTCGCGAGCGCTACGACGACCAGGAGGTATTGATCGACGACGACGAATTTTTACGGGCACGGCTTTTCGATCTGTTGATCGGCGATTGGGCCAAGCAGGAGGAGAACTGGTTGTGGGCGCAGTACGGTACGGAGGGCGATGTAGATGAGGTGGCGCGCATTCGGCCCATTCCGATGGATCGAGACAACGTATTTTCCCGCTTCGACGGCATCCTGCCCTGGCTGGCTACGAAGGGCGTGTCGCATCTGGAGAACTTTAGTGGCAAAACGCCCGACGCCGGGGGGCTGACCGAGCGGAGCCGGTATATGGACCGCCTACTACTGAGCTCGCTCTCCCGAAGCCATTTTCGGGAGCAGGCCCGACTTCTCCGGGCCGCTCTGCCGGATAGCGTACTGCGTGCCGCTATCAACCGCACCCCTCAGCCCGCCGATAGGAAGGACGTAGCGCGGTACACCGAAGCACACGACGAGCTCTACGAAATGCTGCGCAAGCGCCGGGATGCGCTACTGGAGGTAGCGGACGACTTTTACGAGCTGAACGCCAGGACGGTCGACGTAGTCGGGACGAACGACGAGGAAGCCTTTCTACTCGAGGCTTTCGACGACGGTAGCTTGCGGGTGACCAGCACGGACGTGAAGGGTAAGAGTGCCGGCAAGGTGCTCTACGACCGTACTTTTCTGCCCGGGGAAACGAACGAGGTCCGGATCTACGGCCTGGGAGATGACGACCGGTTCCGGACCGTGGGCCCCGTCGGCAAACGCATCCGCGTACGGATCGTCGGGGGGGAAGGGGAGGACGAATACGTCGACGCGGACGGTCGGGCGGGGAAGACGCAGGTGTACGATAAAACGGTGGCGGGCAATACCCGAAATATCGGCCTGGAGTTCCGGCGGGATTGGCGGCAGGAGCTGTACTATTACGACCGGACGGCCTTTACCGAGAACAAGACCGGGCCGGTAGCATCCTTGGGTTTCAGTTCTTATAGTGGCGTGCAGGCGCGCTTCGGGCTACAGCACCTGCGGACCAACTTCCGCCGCCGCGAGTTGTCGAAACGCTACCGGCTTTTCGTCGAGGCCGGCGCGCTGGGCAACCTCGCCGTAGAAGCCAGCGCCGAATTCGGGCAGGTAATCCGATACGCGGATATCGTGGTGAGCTCGCGGGCGGGCTTTCCGGAGTTTTACAACTTCTTCTTCGGGCTGGGCAACAACAGCGAGCTGGTTCCGAATACCGAAAGGAATGACTTTAACCTGGTTCGGCTCAATCACTTTGACGCCCAATTGGGGCTGCGGCGACGCTATGCGGATAATAGTTATTTCAACCTATGGTTCGGTTACCAAAACAATAAGACCACCGACCGGGAGAATACCATTCTGGACCGGGAAGAACGATTCTACGGGGACGGGAATTTCGAGTACGCCTTCATCCGCCCCGAATTCGTGCTGGATTTGCGGGATCACCCCCGGTTCCCATCGAAGGGGGTGCTACTCGAGGCCAGCCACAAGCAGGCGTACGGGCGTGAGGGGGCGGAGAACTTCGGCGTCACCAAGGTAGCGGCGGAGATTCACGTAAGCACGCGCCGCTTCCCGGTCGGGGTCAGCTTCCGGACGGGGTGGGCGGCAAGCACGGGGCGGCCACCTTTTTACGAGCGGCCGTCGATCGGCCGGGCGAACGGCCTGCGGGGGTTCCAACGGAATCGTTTTACGGGGGACGGCTACTTCTTCTACAACACGGAAATCCGGATACCGCTGGCGCGGGTACGTAGCCGCCTGCTGCCATTTGCCTTTGGCATCCGCGGGTTCTACGACCGGGGGCGAATCATTCAGAATGATGACGGGCCGAATGGTTTTAAGTCGGCTTACGGGGGTGGGGTATATCTCGTCCCACCAAGCAAGCGCTTTACCCTGAGCGCGCTACTGGGGTGGAGTGAGGAGGAGTCGGCGCTCATCTCCGTAGGCTTCGGTACTGCATTCTAACAAAAGGATGACCCACTTTTATTTTGACCAACTCTAAATAAAGGTCAGGATTTCTCATCTTTGCGGCGAACGAATAACCCTACTTAATGTCTAAGCCTAGCCAAGGCGCTTACCGTGCCCGGATTTACCACCGCTATTTAGGTTTTTTTCTTGCCGGAATCATGGCCGTGTATGCCATCAGCGGCATTGTGCTCATCTTCAGAAAGGGCGATACCTTCAAACAGGAGATAGTCGTCACTACCGACCTTGCCCCCGGGCTGGCGGATGTGGCGATCGGAGAGGCGCTGAAGATCAAAAACTTCGAGGTGGAGCGAAGTGAGGACGAGATGGTCTACTTCGCGAAGGGTAAGTACGACCGCGCTACCGGGCGGGCGGAGCAGACTAAGATGGAACTGCCTTTCGTCCTCAAGCAGATGACGCATTTACACAAGTCGACGACGAACGACCCGCTCTATTTTCTCAATATCTTTTTTGGCCTGTCGTTGCTGTTTTTCGTCGTGTCCGCATTTTGGATGTATATGCCGAGCGGGCCAATTTTGCGCAAAGGGTTTCTCTTCGCGGCAGGGGGGGCGGTACTCACGCTGTTGTTGTTATTCGTTTGAATCAACCCACCGAAGCGGCGCGCCCGGCGGAGGACTTAGCTTAAAATAACGCATTACTATGTTTTAAATATGTTAAGGTTTTATTTTATGACGGATATGGTTATGCGTATTTAGCTGACGTACAAGTAGTTGTTGTAAAATATTGTTCGTTTGTAGGTTGTTTCTTTCATACGTTAAGTCGACCGAAACGTCACCTGGCGGGTAGTTTTGTGTATGACTTCCGCAGCAACTACCCAACTCGATCACATCGATGCCCCGGCGCGGGCCGACATCCAGGAATTGATCGACCGCATTTATAAGTATCAGCGCGGCCAGGAAGACGAGGATCGTTTTAAGCACTACCGCCTCACGAGGGGGGTGTACGGTCAGCGTCAACTGGGTGTGCACATGTTTCGCACCAAGATCCCGTACGGCCATATCACGCCCGATCAGTTGATCGCCCTGGCGGATATGTCGGAGCGCCACACCAACGGCCGCCTGCACATCACTACGCGGCAGAACGTGCAGATGCACTACGTCAAACTCAACGACAGCCCGAAGATCTGGCAAGAGCTGGCCGAAGCCGGTATGACGGCCCGCGAGGCTTGTGGCAACACCGTAAGAAACATCACCGCCAGCCCCCTGGCCGGTGTCGACCCGGACGAGCCGTTCGACGTAACCCCTTACGTACAGGCTAGCTTCGAGTATTTCCTGCGTAACCCGATCTGTCAGGAAATGGGCCGCAAGATCAAACCCGCCTTTTCCAGCAGCGAAAAGGACAGCGCCTTTACTTACTTCCATGACTTCGGCTTCATCCCGAAAATTCAGGATGGGATCAAAGGCTTTAAGGTACTGCTGGCCGGCGGCCTGGGTGCCGTATCGATGATCGCCCCCGTGGCCTACGAGTTTATGCCGGCCAACCGCATCATCCCCTTCATGGAAGCCGGCCTGAGGGTATTCGACCGTTATGGCGAACGCGAAAAGCGCATGAAGGCCCGCATGAAGTACCTCCGTAAGGAACTCGGCTTGGAGAAACTGATCGCCCTGATCGAAGAAGAACTCGGCTCATTGGAGCACCAGACGGTCGAGATCGACGAAAGCCAGTCCCCCGCCCTCGGCGAGGTGCCCGCCGATAGTTTCCCGACGGTCGACGCCCTGCACCCCGGGCTCTACGCCGAATGGTTGCAGACGAACGTCATCGAGCAAAAGCAGGGTGGCTACAAAGCTGTTGCTATCCGCATCCCGCTCGGTAACCTCGAAGCCGAACAGGCTCGGCTGCTTGCCGGCCTGATCAAGGAGTTTGCCAGTGATGACATTCGCTTATCCGTTCAGCAGGGCATGATCCTGCGCTACGTACCGCCGAGTGCGCTCCCACACCTTTTCAACGGCCTGTACGCCCTCAACCTGGGTCTGCCCGGCTACGATACTACCGCCGACATCACCGCCTGCCCCGGCACGGATACCTGCGCCCTCGGCGTCACCAACTCTACCGGTCTGACGGAGGTGCTGGAAGAGATGATCCGCCAGGAGTTCCCCGAGCTGGTCACCGAGGACGACATCCGCATAAAAATCTCCGGTTGCATGAATGGTTGCGGTCAGCACATGGCCGCCAACATCGGCTTTCATGGCTCCAGCATCCGGGTCGGTAAAAAGATCGCGCCCGCCATGCAGGTCGTCGTCGGCGGTGGTATCACGGACGATGGCCGCGGCTTCGTTGCCGAAAAGGTGATCAAGGTGCCCACCCGCCGCATCCCCCAGGTGGTGCGCGACCTGTTCCACGACTACAAGGCCAACGCCGAAGAAGGGGAGTATTACAACGACTACGTAGCCCGCCAGGGCAAACGCTACTTCTACGACGTCCTCAAGCCACTGGGTGATTCCAGCACCATCACGGAAGAGGAATTCTACGATTGGGGCCAGGACCACGAGTACCGCCAGGAGATCGGCGTAGGCGAATGCGCCGGGGTTAGTCTCGACGTCATAGGTGCCATCCTTAACGACGCGAGCAACAAAGTCATCGCTTCCGGCGAAGCGCTTAAGGCTGGCGCTTTACCCGACGCGGCTTACCACGCCTACACCGCCATGATCACCGCTGCCAAAGCGCTCATGCTGGCGGAAGACAAAAAATGCAACACCCACATTGGCATTCTTCGCGACTTTTCCGAGCACTTCGGCGATCGCTTTAGTGAAGCGATGCCCTTCGAGGAGTTCGTATTACGCATCAAAAAGCAAACCCCGACGCTTGAGTTCGTTACCACGTATCTCACGGATGCCCGCGCGTTTGTTTCCAAAGCTATTCGCGAACGGGAAAGCCAGTTGGATAAGAAGGTTATAGGCGAATATTACAAAGCTTAGCAGCGTGAATGGTGATGCTTGATCGGCGATCAACTCCTACCAACAAACAATCTGCCATGACCCCAAGACTAACCCTGATAGGCGCAGGCCCCGGCGACCCCGACCTGATCACCGTTAAAGGCCTCAAGGCGCTACGGCAGGCGGACGTGGTGCTGTACGACGCCCTCAGCGCCGAGGAGTTACTGGTGGAGACGCCGGCGCACTGCCAGCGCATCTTCGTCGGTAAACGGGCGGGGTGCCATTACAAAAAGCAGGAGCAGATCAATCAGTTGATCGTCGAATGCGCGTTGGAATATGGGCACGTCGTGCGGTTGAAGGGTGGTGACCCATTCGTTTTCGGGCGGGGGCAGGAGGAGATCGCTTACGCCAAAAGTCAGGGCGTCGAGACGGTCGTCGTACCGGGCATTAGCAGCTGTATCAGCCTACCCGAATTACAGGGGGTCGCCCCGACCAGCCGCGGGTACGCGGATAGCTTTTGGGTGCTCACCGCGCACACCCGCAACGGTGGCCTGAGCGACGATCTCTTCCTCGCGCCGCGTTCGAACGCCACGGTGATCATCCTCATGGGCCTCGGCCGCATCGACCAGATCTGTGCGTTGTGGGGCGCCGAAGGGAAGGGCGACCTGCCCGCGATGGTCATCCAGAACGGTAGCCGCCCGAACGAGCGTTGCTGGGTCGGCCGGGTTGACGATATCGCCGGCCGCGTACTCGCCGAGCGCGACAAAGGCCCCGGCATCATTGTCCTAGGCCATACGGTCGCGCAGCACCCCGACTTCCGGGAGCGCGTTTTGACGGCAGTAAAGAATACCGACGCATGAACCATCTGTACCCGACCTTCTTCCGTTTGGACCGCCTGGTGATGCTCGTAGTGGGTGCCGGCGAGGTAGGCGAGGAGAAGTTGCGTTTCATCCTCAAATCTAGCCCCAACGCCAACGTGATCGTCATCGCGCCGTGGATGGGGGGGGAGCTCAAAGAACTGCTTGAATCCTACGAGGGCGACGACGTGCACGCTAACGTCCCTCTAGCCCCGCACCCAGCCGGGGTGTATGCATCGAACGTAGCGGCAATACTGGAAAAGGCAAAGGAAGACGCGCGGCACGCGGGCCACTACCGCACGGCTACCGGCGGGGAGGTGGTGTACCTCGCCCGGGAGTTTAAGGCCAGTGACGTCGAATGGGCCGACCTCGTGGTCGCGGCCACCAACTTCACCGACGTCAACCGCGCCGTCTGGAAAGCCGCCAAAGCCGCCCGCCGCCCGGCCAACATCGCCGATACGCCCAGCCTGTGTGACTTCTACCTGGGCAGCATCGTCACGAGGGGGCCGCTGAAGGTAGCCATCAGCACCAACGGCCAGAGCCCCACCTTCGCCAAGCGCTTCCGCCAGTGGCTGGAGGCAGAGCTACCCGAATTCGAAACCACCAGCCTGCTCGATAACCTAAAGCTCTTCCGCGACCGCCTGACGGGCGACTTCCAGACGAAAGTGCGTGAGCTCAACCGGGTGACCAGTAGCTTGTTAGCATCCACCCCCGAAAAGGAGGGGGAAGAAACCGAAGCCGCACCGCCCCACTCCGCTACCATTTGAACCGCCCGAAGCATTGACCATGTCTAACAACCCCAAGCCTCTTTTAAAAACGGACATCGACGCCCTCAACGCGGAGTTCGGGCCCCTCGACTTCCCGGAGCGCTTCGACCGCCTCTATCAGTATTTTCCCGTGGAGGACGTGCTGTTCACGAGCAGCTTCGGTACCAAATCGGTCGTCATGCTCACCTTCGTCAGTAAGGCTAACGACCGGCAGAAAGTGCACATGCTCAATACGGGCTACCACTTCCCGGAAACCCTGGCATACAAGGATACACTCAGCGAAGTAACCGGCCTGAAAGTAGTCGAGATCCACCCCGACCCTGAGCGTCACGCCCTCACGCTGAAAGCCGAGATGTGGGATAGCCAGCCCAGCCGCTGCTGCCACTACAATAAGGTGCTTCCCCTAAAGGGCGTCAAGGAGCAACACACCGTGTGGATGTCCGGCGTACACAGTTACCAAACCATGAACCGCGCCGCGATGCGCATCTTCGAAGAAGTCGACGGTCTCATTCATTTCCACCCCCTGATCGACATCACCGAAGGTGAATTCTTGTTCTACCTCGAGAAAGACCACCTGCCCCGCCACCCCCTGGAGGCGCAAGGCTACGGCTCCATCGGCTGCCACCACTGCACCCGCCCTGGCCAGGGCCGCGCCGGTCGCTGGGCCGGGAAGGATAAGGATGAGTGCGGGCTGCACGTCGGTTAGCCGGTCGCTGCCGCTCCCCTTTGGCCGGTTAGTGCATTAGACTTTCGGGCCAACATTAAAAAACTAAAATTCTAAAAAAGTGATCCAAACAGACATCTTAATCATCGGCGCGGGGCCGGTCGGCTTATTTACCGTATTCGAAGCGGGCCTACTGAAACTACGCTGTCATCTAATTGACTCCCTCGGCCAACCGGGCGGGCAGCTGACGGAGATCTACCCCAAAAAGCCCATCTATGACATCCCCGGCTACCCCACCGTACTGGCGGGCGAGCTGGTCGATAACCTGATGAAGCAAATCGAACCCTTCAACCCCGGCTTTACGCTCGGAGAGTCGGCGGTATCCATCGAGGAAGTCGGTGAGAAGATGTATCAGGTGATCACGAGTAAAGGCACCGTCCACCGCGCACCGGTCATCATGGTTGCCGGCGGTTTAGGGGTATTCACCCCCCGCAAACCTCCTATCCCCAATATCGAAAAATTCGAGGATAAGGGTGTCGCCTACGTCATCCGCGATCCGGAGGTTTACCGCGATAAACGTGTGCTGCTGGCCGGCGGTGGCGACTCCGCCCTCGACTGGACCATTTTCCTGGCCGACGTAGCCAAAGAAGTGACCCTCGTTCACCGTCGCGACAGCTTCCGGGGCGCCCTGGATAGCGTCGAGAAGGTGATGGAACTAGCGCAGTCCGGCAGCATCAATCTGATCACCAACGCACAGGCCGTAGGCTTGATCGGTGACGATCACGTAGAAGGCGTAACCGTCAAACACAAATCCGGCGAAATGGAGAACGTCGCCGTCGACAACTTCATCCCCCTCTTCGGCCTAGCCCCCAAGCTCGGCCCCATCGCGGAGTGGGGGCTCCGGATCCACAAAAATGCCATCGAAGTCGATACCCGCGACTACAGCACGGGCATACCCGGTATCTACGCCATCGGCGATATCAACCACTACGAAGGCAAACTCAAACTGATCCTCTGCGGCTTCCACGAAGGAACGATGGCCGTACAAAGCGCCTTCAGCTACATCTACCCGGATAAAAAACTGAGCTTTAAGTATACCACGGTAAATGGCGTTCAAGGGTTGCCTAAGGAGGAAGAGGTCGCCGCACTTCAGGGGTAGCGGGTAGGTGCGCTGAGCACTACCCGCTAAAGGGCAAAGCCCGCCCTAAAGCTCCGCAATCCGCACCGGCCTCCCTTCCGCGATACTCTTGCGGGCCGCGAAGCCGATGAGTACGCTATCCGCGCCGGATTCGTACCCCGCCATGTGGTCGAGTGGGTCGGCTTTGTCCGGGTCGACGAAAATGTAGTCCAGCATCCGGGCATCTCCGCCGCCGTGGCCGTACCGGAACTTGGGTACTTTGATGCGCTCGGATTCGCTTTTGAAGTTGTCATGAACGACGATCTCCTCGTAAGAAGTCGGCGTTTCGTCAAGCTTCTGCACCAACTCGTTGGCGTGTAAGTCCGCCTGCTCGTCGGCCGTGTACTCCCCCTGTTGGTAGGGGATGTCTTGCCAGGAGTCGATCCGCCCGTCGTGGCCGTTAAAGCCGATGCGCCAGCCTTCGTAAGGGGAGTAGGTGGTTAGAGAATAGTTGACCACCACGTCATTGTCATACTTGATCTGGGCGGACATCTTGTCCCAAATGTCGATCTCGTTACGGTATACGCAGCCGTCGCGGAGGTAACCATCGTGCTCCTCGTGCTTTACGTAGAGATCCATGAGGCGCTCCTCCTTGGTGATGTCCCAGTAATAGTTGCAGTCCTGTTGGTGGGGGCAAGTCCGGCAGTGGGTATGGCGAAAGGGGCCGTTCTTACCGTAATGCTCCAGGGCGCCATAGGCGCTTACCTCGACCGGGCGGCCTCCGACCCACCAGTTCAGCAGGTCGAAGTGGTGGGTAGCTTTATGCACCCAAAGCGAGCCGCCGAACTCCTGTAGGCCGTGCCAACGCCGGAAGTAACTCGCGCCGTGGTAAACGTTCAGGTACCAATTGAAGTCAACGCTCGTGAGCTTTCCGACGCGCTCTTGGGCAAGTAGTGCCTTGAGGCGGGTGGCCTGGGGGGCGTGGCGGTAGTTGAACGTTACGAGTAGCTCCCGCCCCGTCTTCTCTTTAGCGGCCAGGATCGCCCGCAGTTTATCCGCGTCCGTAGTGAGGGGCTTTTCGGTGATGACGTTGGCACCGCCCTCCATGGCCTCGATGATTTTGGCGTGGTGGGTAGAGTCCATCGTGGTAACGACCACCCATTCCGGCTTCACCGTGGTGAGTAATTCCCCAAAATCCGTAAACGTCGGGCAGTTCGCCCCGGTGTACTCCCGCACGTAGGCCAGGCGGCCGGGGTTGATGTCGCTCAACCCGACGAACTCGACGTACGCCCCGTAATTGTCCACCAGGTTTTTCCCCCAAAGCGAGCTGCCGCGGATGCCGGTGCCGACCAGTGCGACCCGCTTCTTGGCGGTCGTGCGCCAGGCGGTAAGGGCGGATGCCTGTGCGGCAACCATACCGGCGGCCAGGGTAGAGGTAGTACGGAGGAAGTTTCTTCGCTGCATGAATGGGGTAGCTTAAGGTTGAATTAATCCAAAAGATAAGCTATTTCGCCAGTAGTTCGCCGGGCCATTCTCTTGACTACAACTTTTGGCTCCTAGCGCTTCCGCGCAATACTCAATCCATCGCGCAGCGGTAATACGACCACGTCTACCCGCCTATCCCCCGCTACCAGATCGTTGTACGCGCGCAGCGCCCGTACGTCCGGGTCTTTTTTACCACTCGCCTGTACCCGTCCGTCCCACAAAATGTTATCCGCCAGCAACAGGCCGCCGGGGCGCAGCCGCTCGATCAGGCTGTCGAAGTAGCCGACATACCCTTGCTTATCGCCGTCGAGAAATACTAGGTCGAAGGTCTGCGGCAGGGTCTGGATCACCTCGGTCGCCTGCCCGGTGTACAGCGCGATCCGTTGCGCGTAGGGGCTCGCCGCGAAATGCCGTTGCGCCCAAAAAGCCATCTCCGGGTCTCCCTCGATGGTATGCAGCCGACCCTCCGGGGCCAGGCCTTCCGCCAGGCACAGCGCAGAATAACCGGTAAAGGTGCCGACCTCGAGGATGGACCGGGGGCGGAGGAGCCGGGAGAGCATAGCCAGTAAGCGCCCCTGCAGCCGCCCGCTCAGCATCTGGGGGGCCAGGGTCTTCAGAAAGGTCTGCCGTTCGACCTCCAGCAGGTAGTCCGGGATGGGGCCTGAAAGGGCCTCGGCGTAGTCGTAGCGAGGGTCGATGTCGTCACGCATAGGCTTGACTGTGAGTTACCGCAAGACCACCCGGTATACGCCGGTGGCCCCGTTGCGAAAGCGGGCCTGCAGGAAGTAGACCCCGGCGGCCCGCCCGCCCAGCCGGAAGTAGCGACCATCGACCAGCGAGGAGCCGGCCTGCGTCACTCTGCCTATGGCGTCCATCACGCCTACGCTCACGACCGGGTTGGCGGGGTCGGTATCGAAGAATACGTCGCCCGTGGTCGGGTTCGGGTAGAGGCGGGCGGTCGCACCGGCTTCCGGCTGCCGCGTACTGACGCTTATGGAGAGCTCGTCGTCCATAAACTCGGCTCGTGCCTGCAGCCAGGTTTTTAGGTAGTCGCACTCTTCCTCGTGGGTGTCTTCGACGACGTTGTTCGGCCAGATCCAGGTGCCCAGTACCGGCCAGCGGTCGAAATTACGGTCGACGGCCGGGCCCATGCTCCCGCAGAGCGAATCGACCGTTGCCACCAGTTCCTCGTCCGACCACTGCCCCTGGCGCAGCTCCTGCCACCGCTTACGCATTTCGGTGTTGAAGGTCGGATCTTCCAGCAGCCGGTCCCACCAGGCGGGTACGTGGTTGCTCGTGCTCTGGCAGCGGCGGCTGCTGTTGTACGCCCACCCATCTATATTGCTGCCGTCACAGTAGTTGGCGTTGGCGAAGGCGAGGTTAAAGTCCCATACCGGCCCCATCCTGAGCTTCCCGCCGTCGCTGTCTTTGGCCTTGTGAAAGAAGGTGCTGATGCGATAGCCGTCGACGTCGCGCGAGAGCTCCGTCAGCAGGAAAAAATCGATGAAAGAGGGTAGATCGACGAACGCTTGGTAGCCGGTCTCCGGGTCGCTGAAATTCGCGCCGAACAGGGCGGTCTCGAAGCCGTCGACGTAGTCCTCGATGTAAGTGCGTTGCTCGGCGACCATGTCCTCGGGCTTCGGATAATGATACACGAAGCGTATCCGCTGTGCATCGGAGGCATCGGTGGCGGGGTAAAAGCGGGAAGTAAAGTAAGTAGGGTAGGGGGCACTGAGGTCTTCCCCGGTCAACTTGTCGATCTTTATGATGTAGCCGCCGGTGAGGTCGTCCCCCGCCACCTCGTCCGGGTTGAGCTTCGCGACGTCGACGCGGTTCTTATCCCGCTTGATCCTTTCGGTAAAGAGGTAGACGCCGTGATAATTACCATCGAGGATGACCTCCGTCATGCGGATGCGTGGGGCGTAGGCCATGATCTCACCGGCCAGGTGGTAAGCCAGGGCGTTGCGGATCAAGGTTTTATCGCTGTACGGCCCGTGCAAGACCCAGTCTTCTTCCTCCGGGAAGCCCATCAGGGAAACCTTCCGGTCGCTTCCGTCCTCGTTGCGGGTTTCGAAGCCGTAGCCTTTTTTCGGGAAGTTGAGGCTGCTGGACCCGCGCAGCTCGATGCCGATCAGGCCGTTGTAGCCATTGGCGGGGTTCGTCGACCTGTTAGTGGCCCCCGGCCCGTTGTCGATCACCCGGAGCCTGGCGGTGACCTTCGGCTCGTTGGGGATGCCACTTTCCAGGGTATCGATCAGTAGTATGGGGAGCGGGGAGTTGAACGACCGCTGGGCGCTCAAGGATAGGGAAGCCCCCAGTAAAAACAGTAAAACGCGGATCATAAAAAGTTTCTTTCGTGAGGCAGCTACGTACAAATCGCTTATTCGATCGGCGTCCTGATAGCATCAAGGCTTACGTCTACCCCGATCACGTTTCCGGCCGGGCCGATGAGTACGTTGGTGGGTAGGCGCTTAACCCCGTAAAGGTCCGCAATTTTACCGGAGAGAAACTTTAGGCTATTGGTCCGCTCCATGACCTGGTGCCAGTTTTTGTGCTCGATCCGCCCATCCTGCGTGCGGGCGCGCTGCCAGCGGGTGCTGTCTTTTTCCAGCGCGATGCTGATGATGGTAAGGTCATTTTGCGTAGCCTCGTGCAGGGCTACCAGTTCGGGGCTTTCCGCCCGGCAGGGCCCGCACCAGCTTCCCCAGAAGTCCAGTAACACCGCTTTACCCCGCAATTCGCTCAAGTGTACTTGCCGTCCGCCAGCCGTGCGAGCGGTAAAGTCCGCCGCCGCCGCTCCCGTTTCTACCGAGGGCGAGAAGTACCACGCCCGCCCCCCGAACCACAGCAGCAAAATTACGAGGGGGATGAAGAACTTCCTACCAGGCATCCGCATCGTCGACGGGGGGGGATTTGATGGTTTGCTTAGTGATGAGCCGCTGCCGTTGCCGGTCGTACAGCAGCCGCGCAAGCCCGACGTTGGCCGGTGCGGTGGCGGCGGGGTGAAAAGCCTGAGCTACGCCCCCTTCGTCCAGGTCGAGCGTATAGCAAAGGCTCATCAACTCTTCCATCCGGTACTGCATCCAGTAGTCGACGGCGTCCGCCAGGCGTTGCAGGAATTCTTCCTCGGTAAGTTCCTTACCGTCGGGGGTGACTACGCCGAAAGAGTCGGTTAATTGGCGGTGCAGGGCTTGCATGGCGCTAAATTTACGTCGATTAGGGCGAGCCCGCAGGTGCCAGGTTCGCAGTGGCGGAGCATAATTCAGACGGCCGGGCGGAAGCAAAGGGGTATTTGCGGACGGGTGGGGGGAAATCTTTGCTACTTACCAGATCTATAATCGGGCGGAAGCCCAATTATAGATGCCTTGCACCTGCGTCCTCGCGAAAATCCTTGCCGACCATCCGGAGGGCGGGCTCGAAGCCTTCGGCGGCCGAACGCAGCAGCGCAATGTAGGTGATCATCAACCCATAGATTACCTTACTGCTCACGTCGGCAACGGTGAATAAGCCCTGGCGCCAGACTACGCCTTCGGCACTGGAGGCAACGTAAGGGACGAGGTAGGCGAGGGGGTAGAGCGTCCAGGCAAACATCATCAACCAGAAAACTTTGCGCATGGCGGGCGCGGCGGTAACGGGCATCGCTGCCGCCCCGCGGAAGAGGCGCGTACCTACGATCCAATTCATGCCAACGAAGAAAACGGTGGAGACGGCCCCCCAGATCATCAGGGCGGTGAGGTCCGTCGTTTCGTAGAGTTGGCCGACGTAGCCAGTCAGTATCATACCCCAGGCGAGTAAAATCAGCATGGTCGCGTCTTTGAACAGCGCGTGCCCGCGAATATTGAGCACAATCAGCAACTGAGTGAGCAGACACGGGATCGTCAGCATCCAGTTGACGTAGCGGTAGCCGTTGGTGAACGTCTCTTCCGCCGGTACGTAGTTAGCCCCGTTCCAGGCAAAGGCGGATTCCCAGAGGCCCGATTGCCCGTAGAGGATCGTCCCCGCCGATACCATCACGATACAGGAGAGGGCCGTTGCGGTGCGGTAGCGCGGGGCCACGAAGCGGCTGGTCAAAATAAAGAAGATGAGGGCCGCGAAGTGCGCTCCTACACCCATCGACAAGAAGTGATCCACCATCTCGTACTGGGTAGCGGTGTAGGTGAAAAGGGATTCGATGTTGCTCATGCCTGGCTTCTTTGGGCGTCTGAACCTCAAAAATGGCCATCGGGTTTTGGAAGATCCGGTGGCGTTGGCTTCCAGAAAAACCGCAACATAAATTCTACCCTTCGGTTATGCTGGAAAATACATCCATACTATGCGTATTCTAACAATTCTAATGATCGCCCTATTCTTCGCGGCTTGCGGAGAGACCAACGAAACCGCCGACACCATGGGAGATACGGCAGCCGGAATGACGGACGACGCCGCCGGTGCGGCTACCACCGCATCCCGAGAGTCATCCGCCTACCTGAAAACGACGGTAGACGCCGTGCAGTCCGCCGGTGGTGACATCACCGCCCTGCCCCCCTCCGCGGCAACCGATAACATCGACGGCTGGATCAGCAAACTCGGCAGCGTCGACGGCTCCGACAAGGTAGTCAACGGCCTGAAGAGCCTCAAAAATGAACTCATGCAGGAGAACATCAATGGCAGCAAGGTCTCAGACGTCCTAGGGTCATTAGCGAACGAAACGCGTGGCATGAGCAGTAAGGCACCGGGGCTGAACGCACTGGCCGGCGCGCTTCAGGCTGGCTCTGATAAACTAGCCGGAAAGTGATCCGATCTTAGTACCCACCCCAAAAAGAAACCGCCCTCCCAAGCCTTAGCTCGGGAGGGCGGTTTTCATTCCGGGTGGCTTGCCGAATTACTTAAGCGTTACCGTCCCCGTACCTACGAAGAAGCCTTTGTTGTAAAGTTCCGCAACGTAGGTGCCTTCCTGATAGCTTTGCCCTTCCTGCGCCCAGGCGGCACAGTGGCTCGCGGCGGCGCCATCGAAGGCGAAGGAAACTTCCGTCGTGTAGGGGATGCGGTCGCCGGATTCGGCGCTCGTGAACACGCCGGAGCCGGCGGCGTCGATCTGGATCGTCTCACCGGTAGGGTTGATGAGGCGTACCTGGAAGGTCTCTTCGCCGGTCTCCGCAATAGCGTTATCGAGGCTGTTGAAGCAGACGTAAAGGCGATCGACGCTTTTAGAGTTACGGCGGTCGACGAACTTACCGTTGTTGCGTTGCTTTTGGCCGACGACGTTCACGTTGTTCGTCTTGAGGACGCTGGCGATGCCCACTTTGCGGTTCAACTCCTGGTTGTTGGAGGTGAGGCGTTCGCGTTCGCTGACGAGTACGGCGCGCTCGCTATTGAGCGTCTGGTTCTCATCGCGGCTGACCTGCAAGTCGCTGGTGAGTAGGTCGCGTTCGCTGGTAAGGCGCTGATTGTTCTCGGTCAGGGCCGCGTTGGCGGCGGTGAGGTCGTCGATTTCGGTGAGGTAGCCGGTGACTTGCGTCTTCATCTTGGTCAGCTCCTGGCGGGCGGCGGCCAGGTTGCGGCTGTCGCGGGTAAGCCCTTCGATCTTGTCTTTCTGGACGCGAAGTTCCTCCTTCTGCTGATCGATCAGGGCATTGAGCTCTTCGTTGCTCCCCCGCATCTCTTCCAGTTCAGCGAGTGATTCGTAGTACTGCTTCTCGGCGGCGACCTTGAAGTCCGTCATTTCGGTGAGGTCGGTCGTAAGTTGGGCGTTCTCCGAGCCGCGGTTCATGAAACCGATGCCGATGCCGATCAGGGCAAGCAGCAGGAAGCCGATGACACCCAGTAGTAAGGGCGTGCGGTTAGGCGTCGGCTCCGGACCGGGAGTGAACTTGGGCGAGGGGGTGGGATTATTCTGAATGATAGCCATACAGGAGTGGTTTGTAGAGTTGCCGAAAATAGTTGGTGCAACAACGTTTGAATGGTGGCAACTCCGGGTGAAGTCCGCATAGGTTACATGCGTAATTGCGAGCCTTCAAACGCCGCTTCGCTCAAATGTATTACACGGGAGCGTTAAAGTTAGTCGTAATGAGTGAGTGGGCGTGTGGATGAGTGGGCGGGCATTCCGTTATCCATACACGCTTGTCGTACCTTGGTGTGCCCTCAGAAAATATCCCGCACCGTGGAATTACGAACGCTACTGGTTTACGTCTTACTATCCGTGAATGGCTTACTGAGCGCCCAAACCGCTGAGAACATGACCCTCCTCGGTATCTGGGACGATACCTCCATCCAGAATTACTCGGACGTATGGGGCTACGCCGCCGACGGTAAGGAGTACGCCATCATCGGCTCCCGCAATTTCTTCATCATCCTGGACGTGACGGACCCGGCCGACATCATCGAGCTACACCGGGTCAACAGCTACGTTGACTCGGGCACGCGCTGGCGCGACATCAAGGTGTACGGTGGCTACGCTTACTGCGTGGAAGACCTGGATACCAGGGAAGGGTTGCAGATCATCGACCTCGGAGACCTGGAGAACACGCCGACCGAAGACCTTGTCGTGTACTCCTCCCAGGCTGACTTTGCTATCTGTCACAACATTACGATCGACACCACCGTCTCCCCGCCTAAGCTTTATGCTTTCGGGACGAATACGGAACGGAACGGGGTGCAAATCTTTAGCCTCGCCGACCCCACGAACCCCGTACGCATCAACAGCGGGGCGGGTAGGCTGACGGGGGGGTACGTACACGACGGCTACGCAGTCAACGATACCCTGTACGCCAACAGTGAGGGCCGGGGGATGTACGTCTACGATATGCGCAACCCGATGGCGCCCGTGGAAGTCGGCATCCTGGCCGGCTACGAAGAAGCCGGGTACAACCACAGCTCCTGGCGTACCGCCGACGGGCGTTACGTGGCGCTGTGCGACGAGACCCTCGACACCGGCGTCAAGATGATCGACGTGCAGGACCCCGCGGATATGGAAGTAGCCAGCCTGTTCCGCTCCACCCTCCTCGCCCCGGCGGCCACCAACAGCGTCGCCCACAATCCTTATATATTAGGCGACAGCCTGCTGGTGCTGAGTTACTACGACGATGGCGTGCAGGTATGGGACATCAACGACCCGACCAACCCCACTCGCTTAGGCTACTACGATACGACGCCGAACTCTACCCGGTATGGTTTTAAGGGCGTATGGGGGGCTTACCCCTACCTGCCTTCCGGCAACATCCTGGCCAGTGACACCGGCACCGGCCTGTACGTCATCCGCTACGACGGGCAGGGGGGCCTACCGGTTACTTACCGTGCGTGGAATGCGGCGGCGGATAGCAAAGACGTGCTCCTGACCTGGTCGATCACCGGGGAGGCGGGCAACGCCGGCTGGTCGGTCGAGCACGCGCAGCGTGGGCACGACTTTGCCGAGATCGCCTTCGTGGAGCCCGGTAAGACCGATTATTCGCTCGCCCACGCTTCCCCCGGTGCGGGGACGCACTATTACCGTCTCCGTCAGTTGGATGCGAATGGTGGTCAGCATTTAAGTGAGGTCCGGACCGTAGAGCTCTTCCCGAGCCCCGACCGCCTTGCCGTCTTTCCGAACCCCGCACCTGCGTTCTCGCAAATATCCTTCCAAGGCCTTGCCGACGATGTAAAGTGGGAGGTCTGGACCGCCGACGGCCGCCTCCTCCGACACGGCCGGGGCCGGTCGACTACCCTGAGCGCACCCCCCGGCGTCTACCTGTTACGTACCGAGGCGGGCGCCACCGAGAAAATCGTCCTCCGATAGTCACCTATACTTACGATGCTTCCTTTCCGGGCCTGTGCTCCGCCATCTTTCAGGCCTACGCGCGCCGGGAGCTCGATGCCGACATCGTGCCCGAAGACCGCTACCAGGAGCAGCTCTTTGCACGGCCGGTAGCGATCACCACCAACGAAGCCGAGGCAAAACGCGTGCTGGCGGGCCTGGAAAAGCGCGCCGCCGGGGTGGGAGAGTGGCTCCGAAAGATATTCCTGACCGAGCAGCCCGGTACGGAACGGCTCCTCCTGCACTACGCGCGCCGGCAGTTCGAAAGCGAATTGGACGTGCGTAAAGATGCTTCCGACGAGAAAGTCCGTCAGCTCCAGCGCCTTCACCAGCAGATGGGCCGCGAGGTACACCGGATGCACGCTTTCGTCCGCTTCCAGGAAACGCCGGACGGGCTCTACGTCGCCCTGATCAACCCCGACTTCAACTGCCTGCCCCTCCTCGGCGAGCACTTCGCGGCCCGCTACCCGGCCATGCCCTGGATGATCTACGATACGACCCGCCGCTACGGCCTGCACTGGGACGAGGCGGCTAAAAAAGCCAGCTTCATCACCCTCACCGACGACAGCAACCAGCGCATCCGCCATCTCACCGAAGACTTACTGGCCGCCGGCGAAACGGATTATCAGCAGCTCTGGAAAGCTTACTTCAAAGCCGTTGACATCCCCGAACGGCGCAACCAGGAGCTACACGTTCAGCACGTGCCGAAGCGGTATTGGAAGTACCTGGTTGAGAAGGGATGAGCGGGTTTTGGGTGAGTGGGCCTCTGAATGAGTGGATGAGTGGATGAGTGGATGATGTGCCGCCTATCCACTCATTCCGACATCCACTCATCCACTCATTCTACCCGTCACTCCCGTAGAAGATCGATCAGCGCCTGGCTCAACTCCGGATGCATGAAGGCAAAGCCAGTCTCCTCCAACTTCTCGGAAGTGACGTAGGCGGAGTCGAGTATGGTGTGGGACATCTCGCCGAAGGCCATTTTCAGGGCGAATTCGGGTACGGGGATGACTGCGGCCTTCGATTTGCCGGCCGCCGGGCCGAGCGTGCGGGCGAAGTCGATGTTGCGGACGGGGGCCGGGGCAACGCCGTTGTACACCCCGGTCAGGTTGTTTTCTATGGCGTGGCTGTAGACGCGGATGATGTCTTCGAGGTGAATCCAGGAATAGTACTGGCGGCCGCTACCGAAGTAGTTGCTCACGTAGGCTTTCAGGGGCAGGACCATCTTTTGTAGGGCCCCGCCGTCGGGGTGCAGCACGATGCCGGTGCGGTTGATGAATACCGGCACGCCTTGCTCGGAGATGGCTTTGGTCGCGCCTTCCCAGAGGATGCAGCTGCGGGAAAGGAAGCCGTTGCGGGGCTCGCTGTTCTCGGTCAGGATCTCGTCTTCGCGGTCGCCGTAGTAGCCGACGGCGCTGGCGGAGAGGTAGAGTTTCGGCTTGGTCGTAGCGGTGGCAATGGCGGTAGCCAGCAGTGCGGTAGTGGCCGTGCGGCTTTTGATGATCACCTGTTTGCGGTCGTTCGTCCACCGTTTATCGGCGATGCCGGCGCCGGCGAGGTTGATCACGTAATCGACGCCTTCGAGGGCGGCGGGGTCGAGCGACATCGTTTCGGTATCCCACTTGTAGGTCGCGTAAGGGTCGTCAGCGGAGGGGGTGCGGCTGAGGTGGCGCACGCCGTAGCCGATGGCGGCCAGGTGGCGGGAGAGCGCCGAGCCGATGAAGCCGGAGCCGCCGCCAATGAGTACGGTGCCTTTGGTAGAATTAACGATTGTTGCCATGTCAGCATAAGCGATTCTTGCCGGGGCATGTTCGTTGTATTTTTGCGAGGACGCAGGTGCGAAGTTTACGGAGCAAATAGCAGGAATAGGTAGTACGCTACCGCCGACAAAACCGAAGCAAAATGCGGCTTACGTGTTTCCCCAGCGAATTTTCACTAAATTTACCCCACCTTATTACTAAACCTATTGTGGTGATTGTGCAGTACCATAGTAGACATTCAATACTCGGATAATTAAGCAGGTAGCCGGATGGGACGGCGCGTCCCCCTTTGACCGATCATGTAGCCTGTAGCCTTATAGACATATGCGGTTCCAAAAACTCCTTTACACGCTACTGGGCGTCCTCTTCTGCGGTGCCCTTGCGGCCCAGGTTACTCTGCGGGGTAAAATTGTGGACGGTACCTCCGGCGAAGAACTCATCGGAGCCAGCGTGCTGGCCAAAGGCACCACGACCGGTACGGTCACCGACATCGACGGTAGTTGGGAACTGACCGTTAGCGGCCTGCCCACCATCCTGCAGTTCAGCTACATCGGCTTCTCCCCTACGGAAATCGAAGTGACCGACGCCGATCAAAACCTCACCGTCAGGTTGGGTGACGACGCGATCACTACCGAAACGGTAGAGGTCGTCGGCCAACGCATCAGCGACAAACAGCGGCAAGCGGCCCTCACGGTAGAATCCCTGGATGCCATTGCCATCAAAGAAACCCCCGCGGCCAACTTCTACGACGGCCTGGGTAGCCTGAAGGACGTCGACCTCACCGCCGCCAGCCTCGGCTTCAAGATCATCAACACGCGTGGCTTCAACTCCACCAACCCCGTTCGGTCGTTACAGATCATCGACGGGGTGGATAACCAGAGCCCGGGGCTCAACTTCTCTTTGGGTAACTTCCTCGGCGCTTCGGAGCTGGATGTGAACCGGGTGAATTTGGTCGTCGGAGCCTCCTCGGCTTTCTACGGCCCGAACGCCTTTAACGGGGTGATTGCGATGGAGACGAAGGATCCGTTTTTGCAGCAGGGGCTATCGGCGCAACTGAAGGTGGCGGAGCGAAATTTATTCGAGGGCGGCTTTCGCTGGGCGGATGCTTTTAAGAATAAGGACGGTAAGGAGTGGATGGCCTATAAGGTGAATCTGTTCGGCTTTCGGGCGGACGACTGGGTGGCGGATAACTTCGACCCGGTTTTTGGGACACCCAGCGCGGTGGACAACCCGGGCGGCTTCGATGCCGTCAACGTGTACGGTGATGAATATTCTACCAGTTTGGACTTCCGGGATTCGTCCATCCCCGGAATCGGTATCGTTCACCGCCGCGGATACAAGGAAGAGGACCTGGTAGACTACGACTCCGAGAATCTAAAGGTCGGTGCAGCCGTCCACTTTCGCTTACAGCCCGACCGTACGCTTGAGAGTACCGAGTTACTGCTGGCGAGCAACTACAGTACCGGGACGACCGTATACCAGGGGGATAACCGATTCAGCCTGCGTGGCATTCAGTTTTATCAGCACCGGATCGAGCTGCGTAATCGGGGTGATTGGTTCGTGCGGGCGTACGCTACCCACGAGGATGCGGGCGATACCTACGACCCCTACTTTACCGCTTTGCGGCTGCAGGAACGGGCGGCGCCGGAAGAGCGCTGGAGTGCACCCTACATTAACTTCTGGCAACAGAACGTGCTCAACCGCTTCTCCGGGCTGGAAGGCTTTCCACGCCCCAGAAACTTCCCGGGTGACCCCGATGGGTTGCGGGCTGCCCGGGAAGTGTTCTTCGCCCAGCCGGATGTGAGGGAAATTCTGGACCAGGGCCACGCGGAAGCTCAAGGGTTTGCTAACACTGCCAGTGAGCTACTCGGCACGAGCGACTTTTTGGAAGTGGGGACCCCTGAATTCGAGGCCGCTTTTAATGACATCATCAACCGACTGCCGACGGAAGGTGGTACCCGGTTTTTCGATCGGTCGGCTCTTTACCACTTACACGGCGAGAAGAAATTCGATCGGGTCCTGGGAGATGACCGCGCCAACAACCTAAACCTCACCGTTGGCGCCAACGGCAGACTGTACACGCCCAACTCGCAGGGTACGATACTTCTGGATACGATGGGCCGTAAGATCACCAACTATGAGTTCGGCGTCTACGGTGGCGGTGCGTACAACTTCAGCGATAAAGTGCGCCTGACGGGAAGCTTGAGAATGGATAAGAACGAGAATTTCGATCTGCTATTCAGCCCCGCCGCATCGGCCGTTTATACACCTTCGCAGCTAACGACCCTTCGCGTTTCCTTTAGCTCCGCCATCCGTAACCCGACGCTGAACGACCAGTACCTGAACTACAACGTAGGCCGGGCTACCCTACTCGGCAACCTGGATGGGTTTCAGGATCTCATCACCGTACCCAGCCTGTTGGAGTTTCTCGATAGCGGGCTGGAGGAAGACAAAGAGTTCTTCGACATCGCACCCATCCAACCGGAGAAGGTGCGCACCTTAGAGGCCGGAGTTCGGACGACGTTGTTCGAAAAGCTCTACGTCGACGCCACCTATTACTATAGTACCTACAATGACTTCATCGGCTTCAATATTGGGGTAGATGCCAGCTTCAATAACCTCACCGGCAGTATAGTAGACGCCGAAGTCTATCGGGTTAGTGCTAACGCTACCGACGTAGTGACTACGCAAGGATTCAGCGTAGGCCTGAACTACTACTTTGCGAATTACTTTTCACTTAATGGTAACTACAGCTTCAATCGACTGAATACGGCTACCGAAGATCCGATCATCCCCGCTTTCAATACGCCGGAGCATAAGTACAACATCGGGCTTTCCGGCCGTAACGTTCCGCTGCGGGTCGGTAGCCTGATCAATGACTTTGGATTCAGCATCGCCTATAAGTGGGTTGATGGCTTCCTTTTCGAAGGGTCCCCTCAGTTCACCGGCTTCATAGACGCCTATGGCCTGCTGGACGCTCAGGTTAACTTTGAACTCAAACCCGTAAGCACCACCGTGAAGATCGGTGCCTCAAACGTCTTGGATAATGAGGTATTCCAGGTTTACGGTGGCCCGCGCATCGGTCGACTTGCGTACGTATCGGCGACCTATATCCTGAAATAATCTTACGCAACTATTTATCAATTGCTCTAAAATCGTTCTTATGTTAAATCGCTTTACCCTACTATCAATTGTGCTCTTCATCGGTGCCAGCCTACAGGCCCAGGTTCGGTACGTAGACCCTATGTTCTCCATCGAGAAAACGGCCGACGTGGTGTACGCGGAGAACTTCAGCATACTTACCGGTATGCCGGTATTACAACCATTACTGACGGACGTGTACGAACCCGCAGCCGACGATAGCACCAATCGCCCCGCCGTAATTCTTATGCATACCGGCTCTTTCCTACCGCCCTACCTCAACGGAGGAATCACCGGAGCCCGCTCCGATAGCGCGGTGGTAAACATCGCTACCCGTTTGGCGCAACGCGGCTACGTGGTCTTCGCCGCTACCTACCGTGCGGGTTGGAACCCATTTGGCAGTCAGAATATCCGGACGGGTACCCTTCTGAATGCAGCCTACCGTGGCGGTCAGGATGCGCACACGGCCATCCGCTGGATCAAAAAAGGCGTAGCGGAAGACGATAACCCATACGGTGTAGACCCAAGCAAGATCGTCGTGTGGGGTTTAGGCACCGGCGGCTACAACGTGAACACGGCCGCTTACCTGGATCGTTACTCGGAGCTCAATGAAGATAAGTGGTTCAACAGCGAGACGGGTAACATTTTCGTCGATAGCTCCCTCGTTGGTGGTCCTCTTGGTCTTGACGAACGTCCGCTCAACAGAGTCAACCACCCAGGTTACGATTCTGACTTCGCGCTCGGTGTTACCATGGGCGGTGCCCTAGGTGATACCGTCTGGGTAGAGGGTAAGGGCAGCGAGCCGGCCGTTATCGGCCTGCACGTCGTGTCCGATCCATTCGCTCCGTTTGCCAACGGCCCGGTCATCGTTCCAACCAACCGTAACTTCGTCGTCAACGTACACGGTAGCAGTGAGATCGTCCGGCAAGCGAACACGACCGGGGGGAATGATACTCTGGCCGCCGCGAACGTCAATGAGAATTTGGACCCCGACGTATACGGCCCGTTACCACTCGCGGTCAACCTCATCAATCAGGCTTACAAAGGCGTGTCTTTCGACTACCTGGGGCAATCCATCCCATTGAGCCGTGACAACATGTATCCCTTCCGCCTTCCAGGCCTCCAGGCAGGCCCCTGGGATTACTGGGATAAGGCAACGCTGGACGCTACCATCCCGGTAGTAAACATGCGCCTCGGTACGATGTACAATTCCGATACCCTGCACCTGAATAGCCTACGTACCAACCCCGATATGAGCCCGGCGAAAGCCAATGCCTACATCGATACTACGATGGCGATCTTCATTCCAAGAGGTTGTGAGGCGCTAGGTTTAGACTGTGCGCCCTCTCTGGTACCGGTCGAGGAGCTACTGTCCAAAAGCGCTATCGCCCTTACGATATCCCCCAACCCCGCCACCGACCACCAAACGATCAGTGCCGATAATAGCTACACCATCCGTGAAGTGACCGTCTATGACGTGAATGGCCGGAAAGTCCGTCATGAAGGGCGTATCGACAGCTCAACCTACCGATTACAGCGGAACGGCTTGACCCGCGGTACTTACATCTTGCGTATTCGCTTCGACGAAGGTATTGCGGCGCAAAAAGTGATGTTTTACTAGCGCGAAAGTAGTGTTCTATAAAGGCGCTAAGCCACTGCTAAAGCCCCCGGTACCACACGGTATCGGGGGCTTTTTGTTAGACCGAATCGCGCGCACCCGAGCGCATTAAACACTGCGGAAATACAACAACCCACGTTAAGAATACGATATAGAGATAAGTGCACGCCTAGAGCCAACCCTGCGTTAAGAACTATCACTCCATAAAATAAACTTATATGTTTAACTATCTGCCTAACAGCAAGATGCACCTGCTCTTGCTGGCGACCACCCTTTTTGCTTTTTCCGCCTGTGAAGACGATGACGTACTCGGTATCGACCTCAGTAACGACGGGACCCTCTTCATCTCTTCCAATACCAGCGGAACCGTCGGCGTCATCGATACACGTGATTCGGAGTCGGACCGGGAGACCATGACCTTCACTGCCGCCGGTACCGACGCCGATGGCATCTTCTTCAAGGAAGACGAAGGCATCGTATACCAGGTCAATCGCAGCAACGGAAGCCTCGTCCAGTACGAGGACGTGCTGGATGACATCAACGACGATGAGGGCGTCGACGTAAACCGTGTCTCCGCCGCCGGCGACTTCAGCAACGGCCGCGGACTTGCCCGCATGGGTGACAACCGCTTCGTGGTCGCCCAAGACGATGACGACGATACCGATGCTGACGACAACGATCGCTTCGTCGTCTTCGAAGACGATGGTAGTAACATTACCCGCACCCTTACCTACACCGCCCCCTTCAATGTCTGGGGTATCCAGGGTGATGGAACTATCCTGTACGCGGTGATCGACAATACCGATTCTATCGCCATTTTCGATGATTTCCTCTCCGCCGCCGATAGCTCCGTAGTCGTACCTACCCGGTCGATACAGGTCGAAGGCATCGTACGGACCCACGGTTTGGAGTACTATCGTGATAGCGATCTTATGCTCCTGACCGATATCGGAGATGCCGCCGTCGATAATGACGGAGCGATTATCGTCATCCGTAACTTCAGTACCCTGACTGATTCTACGATTACCGCGGCGAACTACACCCGCATTGGCGGTGCCAGTACTACCCTGGGTAACCCGGTCGACGTAGCTTACGACGAACGGAACGAAGACATCTACGTCGCCGAGCGGGCCGCGAACGGCGGGATGATCCTGACCTTCGGGCTGGACGATGTCGGTGACGTAGCCCCTAAAATCTCCGTACCGTACCCGGGTGCTTCCTCCCTATACCTGAATAACGACTAGTTTTCCGATCCTTTAATAGTAAGGGCGTGCACTAAAAATCCCTCACCGACAAAAGTTGGTGAGGGATTTACGTTTTAGCCGATTTTGACCGCGGCTTTAGATAGCATACTGATTCTTTGCGATCAGGTCGTTAGCGACCACCCGGCGCAGCGCTTTGACGTTTTGCGGGGGGTACTTCGTAAACCTGCGAATGCCCTTCACGAACGTGTGGAGCAGCTCACCTTCCGTGAAGCTGGCGATCGCATCAAGTGCGGTACCCCCCATGCGGGTGTTCGCGTCGTGGAATAAGACGCGCAAAATCGCGTCGTATAGTTCCTGCGGCTGGGTACCAAGCTGCTGATCGCGGAGCTTTTCGATGCGTAAGAGGGTAGATTCCGCTTGTAGTAAATCCGCCAGCATGTCGGCGAGGTTCATCAGGATCTCCTGTTCCTCTTTGAGGTTGAGCTTACCGTCCATTTGCGCCTTTACGGCCGCACCGACAATCATAAGGATGAGCTTTTTGAAGTCCCCGACGGCTTTACGCTCCTGGCCGTAGGTACCTTTCGGAACGGTGGTGTCCTCCGGTCGAGCGAGTTCCTTCTGTACGTCCCAGGCCGGGGTGGCGATGTCGAGGGCACCCTTCATAGCACGGCGCATCAGCATATCGACGCTGAGGAGGCGGTTGATCTCGTTGGTGCCTTCGTAGATGCGGTTGATGCGGCTATCGCGGTACATGCGGGGGGCGAGCGTTTCTTCGCTGTAGCCCATGCCGCCGTGGACTTGTACTACCTCGTCGACTACGTAGTCCAGCATTTCCGAACCGAGGAACTTAAGCAGAGCACACTCGATGGCGTACTCCTCGGCGCTGAGGCGCTTGGCTTCCGCGAACGTTTTACCGGTGGCCTGTAGCCCCTTATTCATATCCTGAATCTGCTGGCTGACGCGGTAGAGCGCGCTCTCGCCGGCGAAGATGCGGATGGCGGATTCCGCGATTTTATACTTGATAGCGCCGAAATTGGCAATCGGTTGTTTGAATTGTACCCGTTCGTTAGCGTACTGGATACCTACGCTCAAACACCGCTTGGCGCCGCCGACGGATAGCGCGTGTAGCTTGAATCGGCCAACGTTCAGCACGTTGAAAGCGATGAGGTGGCCACGGCCGATCTCTCCGAGGTAGTTCTCCGCCGGGATGCGGACGTTCTCGAAAAACACCTGCCGGGTCGAGCTGCCTTTGATCCCTAGCTTATCTTCTTCCGCACCCAGGGTCAACCCCTCCAAACCCTGCGGTACGATGAAACCGGTGAATTTATCTCCGTCAACCTGGGCGAAGACGATGAATACGTCCGCAAAGCCGGCGTTGGAGATCCACATTTTCTGGCCGTTCAGCACGTAGTGGTCACCGTCTTTGATCGCCGCCGTCTTAGCCCCGGTAGCATCGGAGCCGGAGCCGGGTTCCGTAAGGCAGTAAGCGGCCTTCAACTCACCGGAGATCAAGCGAGGGAGCCACGTTTCTTTTTGCGCTTCCGATCCGTAGTATAGAATTGGTAGCATACCGATGCCCGTGTGCGCGGCGAAGGAAACCGTGAAGGAACCGGAGCTGCCGCCCATTACGTCGCAGATCAGCGTATTAGTGTTGGTATCCATCTCCATACCGCCGTATGCCTCGGGCATGTGCGAGCCGAGTAGGCCCAAATCCGCCATCTTTTCCAGTAAGCGGGGGGCGATACCATCCTCTTGCTTTTCGATCTTATCCAGATTAGGATAGACTTCCTGCTGGATGAAGTCTCGCACCATCTGGCGGACCATCAGTTGTTCTTCGTTGAACTCCTCCGGGGTGAAGGTAGATGACGGGGGGGCATCGGTGATGAGAAACTCTCCACCGCGGAGCTCGCGTACAGCGTCGATAACTGCGGACATGATCGGTAAGGTTAAAGGTTTAGCGAAAATTCGCTGGCGAAGATAAGCCCTTGACTAGCAGCCCACAAAGAATCGTAAGCGAATTTTCGCTGGCTGAGCTACAGTTTAACTTTGAAGCGTAGCGCCCGCAAGCCGTTAACGCTCTGTAGCGGGTCGAGCACCAATTCTTCGTAGGTGCCGTCCAAGTAGCCCGATTGCCGCAGGTAGTTTAGGTAACCGAGGTATTCTTCGCGGTCGGCGTCCTGGAGATAGACGATGGATACGTGGTCGGCCAGCGTAAGGCGTTCTTCTCCACCGTATATGGTGGCCTTGTCGATCCGCTTTTTAAGAATTTCGTAGCGGATGTTGTAGTCCCCCTCAACGTCGAAGCGCTTCTCGTCCATACGGAATTTAATGTCTAACGGGGTGGAATACACGAAAATCAGCTGCGCGGTACGTAGTGGCATCGGCAGTTCTTCGCATACGCGATCGACCAGCCGGGAGGCCTCTACTACGTCGATCAATTGTGCAAGCCGAAGGTTACGAAGGTGGATGTCGCTGAACGTCTGTCCCCTGCAAATACTCTGCCCGGCGTAGATTTCGTACTCGACACCGTCCGTCTTGTATTTTTCGAAGTAGTGGGGCAGGGTTGCCTGGGCTATGAGGTCACGCTCCGTAAAGAAGTCCGACAGTTCCTGATTGATGCGGTGTACGCTGGATTCATAATCGGAGCGGATCCGTGCGAACAGGCCGAGCTCGGGGTGCAGTTTGCTCAGGTACCGATCGGCTAGCTCCCGTAATTCCGGATGCTGCCGCTGAAGCTCATGAACCAGGGGGGTGATCTGATGGTGGATGAGCTCGGTAAAGCGGATTTCGTGGCTGTTGTCGAATTCTTCTACCGGAGTTACTAGGGTAGCGTCGATGGACTGTAGTACCTGCTGAATCAGCGGGAAGCTCACCAACTCCAGGGCACGTGCCAGAAAGAAACGCCCTGACCGCAGATTATCGAACAGGTCCTGATAGATCGCGGCGTTTCGGATGCCGCTGCTTCCGACGATGTCCGCCTGGGCGTAAAGTGGGTAGACGTTCTTGAACTCGATGGCTGGGGAGACCGGCGTTTTGCCTTGCTCCTGCTGTTGTAGTATGTCGTAGGCGGCGGCGGTAAATTTCCATTCCACGCTCGAGTGCAAGCTGGTATACTGTTCGCGCATAACCGCTTCGAGGCGATTGTCGATGTATTCCCGACTGCGTTCTATGGCCGTACGGAAGAGATCGCGAATCTCACGAAATTTGAGCTCCATGAAATTGTTGAGCCCATAAGGCTCCGGGCAACCGAGTTCTACCAGGCCCACTACGTTGCCATCCTGGTCGAGCAGCGGGGCGATCAGGATGCTTCTGATGCCGTCAGTCAGTAAGCATTTTTCGAGGTGAGTAGGCTGCTCGATGAGGGTCAGGTCTTCGATCACCAGGGTATTGCGAGCCCGAAAGGCGCGTTCGTAGATGCTGCCGACGAAGTTTTCGCCCGTTAGTTTGGGTTGGTGCTCGGCCAGCAAGTTGAAGCGAATCCGATATTC
The DNA here is from genome assembly GCA_963668285.1 of uncultured Lewinella sp. Taxonomy (GTDB): domain Bacteria; phylum Bacteroidota; class Bacteroidia; order Chitinophagales; family Saprospiraceae; genus Neolewinella. The sequence goes on from OY764574.1 coordinate 97,267, forward strand.
GTGGTCTATGGAGCGATCGGTAGGGTAGTCGACCGCGGCAAGCCCCAACCGGAGGGAGGGGTTCTTAAAGTGGATACGAACGATTTCCGCGAGCTCCTTAATGCGATCCACGTTTAGAATAGCGTCCCTACTGATCAGGTGGTGTTTGATCCGGCTGAGTGCCTCCTCGGCGGTGACCTCATGCAACCAAGCGATATGGAGACCGTGAATCTCAAACTTCTCAATCGGCAGTAGTTCCTGCCAGAGTGCCGTGTCGCTCACATTTTTTAGCAGTCGATTGATGTCCTGCTGTGTAAGCGCTGGTTTTTCCCCGTTTACGACTACGGTAAGGTAGTCGTCCATCATATCAGGTTTGTAGAAATCTACCAGGCCAGTCGCGGCATTGGGTACGGTGAGCATGGTGGTGGGCATGACTTCGATGTCGACGCCGTAAAGCTCACGCAGAATGAATGCACCTACAACCGTGTAGTGGCGGCTGACGACCTCCGCCATACCCCCCGTAAATGAATAGCAGGCGTCAGTAGCGGAAACCAACTGTTGCATCGCCGGGCTTAGGTAGATGGGGTTGAAATTGAACGGGCGGCTGAATTTGTACAAAGCCTTTTCACGCATCGTTGGCGGGATGATGAAAAGCATCAGCAGCTCCATAACCTCGGGGTGCTCATCCAGCATACCTAGATGCGTTATCGGCCCCCGCAATTCCGGGAATTTGGCAACGCGCCGTAGCAGCTCCTCCCCCAAAAAGCGGATGCCTGAATCACCGCTCTCGATCAGTCGTTCTACCTCTTTGAACAGTAAGTCCAGGCTGAGGACGGTCGGGTAGATAGGACAGAGCGGGTCCTTGGCATCTACGTTTCCGGCCGATTGGGAAAGCAGATCTATCGGTAATTCGGTGGTGCCGGTGCCGGGCCCCAGAGAGACTTCGAGTTCCATACCCCCTTGAACGTCGGGAGGGAGGTCATGGATTAATCGCGCGGTTGGCCTTATTAGAAGGTACTAAGAGCGGATAGCTCTCAAGCCCGGTAGCTCTTTCCCTTCCAGCAGCTCTAACATCGCGCCGCCACCGGTAGAGACAAAACTTACATCGTCGGCCAGACCCGCCTGATTGATGGCGGATACCGAATCCCCGCCCCCGATGAGGCTGTAAGCGCCCTTGTCTTTAGTAGCATTCGCTACGGCTTTGGCGATTGCATTGGTGCCTTTGGCGAAGTTGGCCATTTCGAACACACCCATGGGGCCGTTCCAAAGAATAGATTTGCTATTGGCGATTACCTCGGAAAACAAGGAGATAGAGTCCGGGCCGATATCGAGCCCTTCCCACTCGTCGCCGATTTCGCCGGCTTTGACAATTTGGCTGGGCGTTTCGTTTGCGAAGTCCTTGCCGACCACGGTATCGACCGGGAGGTAGATTTTAGTATTGGTCGTTTCGGCCTTCTTTAGCAGCCGCAGGGCGGTATCCGTCTTGTCTTTTTCCACCAATGAGTTACCTACCTTTCCGCCCTTCGCGAGGCTGAAGGTATAGGCCATGGCACCCCCGATGATGACATTGTCCGCGAAGTCCAAAAGCTTCTCGAGGAGAAGAATTTTATCGCTGACCTTGGCTCCGCCTACGATGGCGGTGACCGGGCGGTCGGGGCTTTCCAGTAGTTTGCTGGCACCCTCTACCTCCGCTTCCATCAGAAAGCCGAAAGCCTTGCGGCTCGCGTCGAAGTGCTTCGCTACGGTGGCCGTAGAGGCGTGTTCGCGGTGAGCTGCGCCGAAGGCGTCGTTGACGTAGATATCGGCCAGTTTTGCCATGCCTTCGGCGAGGTCGCCGTCTCCTTTCTCCTCGCCGCTGTAGAAGCGCGTGTTTTCCAGTAAAAGGACTTCCCCTGGCTCTAGCTTAGCCGCCGCGTCTCGTGCTTTCTCACCAATCGTGTCCTCTACGAAGGTTACCTGGCAGCCAATTCGGTCTTCGAGGGTTTCGACGATCGGGGCGAGGCTGAATTTGTCGTAGTCGATACTGCCGTCTTCCAGCTTCTCTTTTTGGGGCCGCCCGAGGTGTGACATCAGAATGACCGCCGCGCCCTGCTCCAACAGATAAGTAATGGTGGGGGTGGCACGTGCGATGCGCGTATCGTCGGTGACCTTTTTATTCTCGTCGAGGGGTACGTTGAAGTCTACTCTAAGCAGGACCTTTTTTCCTCCTACGTTGAGATTTTTTAGGGAAGCCATGGGGTTGATCGTTTCGAAATATGGACGGGCAATACCACGTACGGCCTACACGAGAGCAGGCCGTACATGGTTGCAACAAATAGCGGGTGGTAAGGGTGGCTTAGAGCTTGGCGATGCGTTCGCAAAGATCGGCGAGGCGAGCAGAGTAACCGGCTTCGTTGTCGTACCAGGAAACGACCTTTACCAGCTTACCGATGACCTTGGTTTGGTCCGCATCGTATAGGCTGGAGTACTTGCTGCCGACGATGTCACTACTTACGTAAGGGTCGGTCACGTAAGCCAGGATTCCCTTGAGCGGGCCTTCCGCCGCCGCTTTGTAGGCTGCGTTTACTTCCTCGAGGGTAGCTTCCCGGCTGAGGTTAATGGTCAGGTCGGTTAGGGAACCGGTGGGTACGGGTACGCGCATGGCACCACCGTCCAGCTTACCGTTCAGGTGGGGGAGGACGAGGCCGACTGCTTTAGCGGCACCGGTGCTGGTAGGCACGATGTTGATCGCGGCCGCACGGGCACGTCTAAGGTCTTTATGGGGGCCGTCCTGAATGTTCTGGTCGGCGGTGTAGGCGTGAACGGTAGTAATCAACCCTTCTTCGACGCCAAATGAGTCGTCCAGGACTTTGACGAGGGGGGCAAGGCAGTTGGTCGTACAGCTCGCGTTGGAAATGATGTTAGCGGAGCCGTCCAGAACTTCGTCGTTTACACCGAGTACGACGGTCTTTACATCGCCTTTACCGGCGGGGGCGCTGATGAGCACTTTGCGGCAACCTGCGTCGATGTGGAGTTGCGCCTTTGCTTCGTCGCGGAAGCGGCCGGTACATTCCAATACGACGTCGACGTTCAGATCTCCCCAGGGAAGTTTGCTCGGGTCGGGCTGGCTGAGGGCTTGTATCTTCTTACCGTCGATGGTAATGGAAGTCTCGTCGGCACTCACCTCACCGGCGAAGTTGCCCTGTACGCTATCGAATTTGAAGAGGTGGGCCAGCGTGGCGTTGTCGGTTAAGTCGTTGACCGCGACTACGTCGAGGCCTTTTTCCAGCAGGTTACGAAGGGTAATTCGGCCGATACGTCCGAAACCGTTGATTGCAATTCTTGCCATAGTCTAATGGGGGTTATGCGTAAGTCACGGCGGCTGTTCGAAGCTGCTTTCGCGCGCCCCCGAAGACCCGGGGGTAGCCGCTGTGGGATAAAGTATAGGAACGAACCCGGAGGAGCCATGTTGAGCCCAAACCGTGAAAACAGCGGCCAAATTTAACTACTTAGTGTAAAACTAACAATAATTCGATCCTGAAGCCTTAATCATGGCTTCACGAGGTGCTTTCGAGAAGCGACATTAGCGCTCTCGAACCAGATTAGTTCAGCATTGTGAAGGGGTAGGGGCGCCGCTACTTCGTAGCGGCTCGATATGCGATAGACGATTCTCGATTTGGCTACCGCACTTCTCTTCGCGGCTATGCCTGCTCTCTAGTGTGGCGAGCCGGCGAAGCAAATCGTCTATCGCGTATCAGGAACGCCGTAAGCGTTCCGGTGGTAGCCCGTAGGGGAATCGAACCCCTCTTACCAGGATGAAAACCTGGCGTCCTAGCCGATAGACGAACGGGCCTAGGGTCGCTGCTACTTCGTAGCAGCTTGATATGCGATAGACGATATGCGATTCTCGGTATACGATTTGGCTACCGCGCTTCTCTTCGCGGCTATGCCTGCTCTGTAGTGTGGCGAGCCGGCGAAGCAAATCGTCTATCGCGTATCAGGAACGCCGCAAGCGTTCCGGTAGTAGCCCGTAGGGGAATCGAACCCCTCTTACCAGGATGAAAACCTGGCGTCCTAGCCGATAGACGAACGGGCCTAGGGTCGCTGCTACTTCGTAGCGGCTCGATATGCGATAGACGATATGCGATTCTTATATTAAGAGCGCGAAGTACTGCGAAACAAATTGTCTATCGCATATCAGGAGCGCGAATGCGCTCGCTAAGCGTGGCGTTCCAGCCTTAGCGGCTGCAAAGATAGTGCGAAGGCAATTAGCTGTGCAAGCGTTGAACTAACTTTTCTCAGCTCCGCCGGCTTGCGTCTGCTGAAGAATCTTGCTGCGAAGGTGTTCTAGCCTGACTCGGAGTTCTTCCGCCTGCGTAGTATCGAAATAATGCTCGACGCCGCGGGAGATCTCGGCGAGTGCCTCGAGTTGTACGCTGTCCTGTTCGAGGTGATGGCGGGCTTCTTCGACCGTGGCTTCGTCGTCAAAATTGGTCGACTGGAGTTGTACTAGTTGAGCTTCCCCCGCCTTGATACTTTCGTTGAGTTGGTGGCGGTCCAGTAACTGGCGAAGCCGGGTGGCGCAGTCGGCGAAGAAGAGAGCTTTGGTATGGCGCAGGTCGAATTCGGCTTGCAGGGCACCGACTACATTTTCGGCGCGCTGTCGGTCTTCGGCGGAGGGGTTGATATTTTTGCTGAGGTTATCCTCGAGGCCACGAATATTCTTCAGGATGGCATTGGCCTCGTCGCGAAATTTATCTTCCCTGCGCTCGGCGTCCGATAGGCGGGTACGCAGGCGATCGGCGAAGGTGGCCTTACGGCGGGGGGAGAGCGGTAAGCGACCTTGTTGGATAATGTAGATGATAAGGGCGATGAATACGACCAGCGCGCTAAAGAGGTAGAGTGCCAAGCCAGCCATGGGTTCGATAGCGACGACGGCGAGGAGAAAGCTTAGGTAAATCCCCCCGGCAATCAACCACTTTCTGTACTGAGGGGGAAGGTCGGGCTTGTTATGATCGCTCATGCTTGCTCTAACGAACGGTTAATTAGATAGTTGTGCGGATTAGGGCCGGCCAAAAGGCGAGCCGGGCACCCTGCAAGGCCAAGTTAACGATCTTTTTGCTTTTTAAAATCACCCCGTTTCCACCCATCGAAAAATTGCTTCCAGGCAATTGGGTTGAAGATATTCATGGGTGGTGCTTGCCCAAGGTAATACGTCTGACGCGCTTGTTGTCGCAGGTAGTAGCTACCGTTCTCCGTACCGCTCCGGGGTAGTGTCTCACGCAAGGTCTCCAGCTTGTCGGCGCTCAGGTTATCCGTAGCAATGGACTGCAGCTCGGTGGTTACGTCCATCGCCAGAAATTCTAACTTAAAGTGCTCACGGCTCGGCCAGGGGAAGACGATGGCGGTCGGGAGATCGATGTCGTTCTTCGTCAGCAACTGTACGATGCTGTATTTGTCGTCTTGCAGGGTATCCGGTACGACGTACGTGGCATCGTCATACCCCAGCGCGCTAAAAACAATGGAATCCCCCTTGTGCGTGACGATGCTGAAAAATCCTTCCAGGTTGGCGTAAGTACCGCGGCCGTCATTCTTGATCAGTACCGTAGT